>JAFGBD010000031.1 GCA_016933335.1 Bacteroidales bacterium
AGGTGTACATTTTGGTCACCTGAAAAGGAAATGGAATCCTAATATGGCACCGTATATTTTCATGGAAAAGAACGGTATCCATATCATTGATCTTCAAAAGACCATCGCAAAAATTGATGAAGCAAGCGCAGCTCTCAAACAAATTGCCAAATCAGGGAGAAAAATTCTTTTTGTTGCAACCAAGAAACAGGCTAAAGATATCATCGCCGATCGTGTGAGGGAGGTGAATATGCCTTATGTCACAGAACGCTGGCCTGGTGGTATGCTGACTAATTTCCCCACTATCAGAAAGGCAGTTAAGAAAATGGCAACCATTGACAAGATGGCAACCGATGGTACATTTGACAATATGTCAAAAAGAGAAAGACTGCAGATAAGCAGGCAAAGGGCAAAACTTGAGAAAAACCTTGGCAGCATTGCAGACCTGACACGTTTGCCGGCTGCCATGTTTATCGTTGATATATCAAAAGAGAACATTGCTGTAAGAGAAGCCAAAAGGTTGAATATTCCGGTATTTGCCATTGTGGATACCAACTCTGATCCGAATGAGGTGGATTTTCCGATTCCTGCGAATGACGATGCGTCAAAATCAATAGCATTAATTGTCGCTGTTGTATGCAGGGCAATTGCTGAAGGACTTGAAGAAAGAAAACTGGAAAAAGAAAAGGAAGTACCTCAAAAAGAAAAAGAAGGTAAGAAAGCAAAAGCGGAAGAAAAGGAAGAAGATGAATCTGATGAAGAAGATGTGGAAGAAGCAGGCGAAGGTGAAAGGGAAGAAAAACCTGTAGAAGAAGGTGAAGAAGAAGATGAAGAAGAAATCAAACTGAAGAAACAAGCAAAAAAATCTTTAGCCAGGAAAGCGCCGGCAAAAAAGGAGAATGAAGAATGACTTCCGCAGGAATAACAGGAATATAATAGTTTAACAGAAAAGAAATATGGCACAGATTAGTGTAAAAGAAATAACCAGATTAAGAAAAACCACAGGGGCAGGAATGATGGACTGCAAGAATGCACTTGAAGAATCCGGTGGTGATTTTAACAAGGCAATTGAAATTATCCGTAAAAAAGGTCAGGCTGTGGCAAATAAGCGTGCAGACCGCGAAGCCAGCCAGGGAGTTGTTCTGGCAAAAGTTACGGACAACGGGACGTTGGGAGTGATGATTGTATTGAATTGTGAAACAGACTTTGTTGCAAAAAATCAGAATTTCATTGGTTTGGCTGAAAAAATAGTAGATGTTGCACTGAAAGAAAAACCAACTGATCTGGACGCATTAACTGAATTATCGCTTGAAGGCAAGACAGTGTCGGAAAAAATACTTGAGCAGGTTGGCATCATAGGTGAAAAAATTGAACTTGCCTATTACGATAAACTTGAGGCTGAAATGGTTATCCCTTATATTCATCCTGGTAATATGCTGGCTACACTTGTTGCAATGAATAAAAAATGTGATCCCCGGGTCGGGAAAGATATAGCCATGCAGGTTGCTGCAATGAATCCTGTTGCTGTTGACAAAGATGATGTTCCCGCGGAGGTACTTGAAAAAGAAAGGGAAATAGGTCGTGAACAGGCACTTCGTGAAGGCAAACCTGAAAATATTGTGGATAGAATTGCTGAGGGTAAGCTGCAGAAATTTTTCAAGGAAAGCACACTGCTTAACCAGGATTTTACCAGGGACAATAAAAAAACGATAAGACAGTATATCCAGGAATCTGATAAATCTTTGGAAGTAAAGGCATTCAGGAGGTATTCACTGAACCTGTAATTATTGAAAAACATTATGTTTAAGCGGGGTGTTGCTGAAACCTGCCCCCTTTTATGTATCATCATATTGTCCAGCAATAAAGAGAACCTGCAAGGCTCTCTTTTTTTTACGTTCATTCTTCAGATGGAAAAAAAATCTTAGCTTTATAGTTTTTATAATATCTGCGAATCTATGATCAAGTATAAAAGAGTCTTGCTCAAATTAAGCGGGGAAGCATTAATGGGCAAGGCACAAAATGGCATTGATGAAACTCGTCTGAATGAATATGCCTCTCAGATAAAGAAAGCTGTTGAACTTGGGGCTCAGGCAGGCATAGTTATTGGAGGAGGAAATATATTCAGGGGTGTTACAGGTCTTGATTCCGGAATTGACAGGGTAAGGGGTGACTATATGGGTATGCTTGCGACAGTTATTAATGGTCTTGCCATTCAGTCTGCTCTTGAAAGACAAAAAGTAAGATCAAGGCTCATCAGCGCAATAAATATGGAACCTGTGGCTGAAAGGTACAGCAAGAGAAGAGTAATGAATGCGCTGGCGAAAGGAGAAGTCGTCATTTTTACTTTCGGAACAGGTAATCCGTATTTTACTACTGATACCACAGCAGCCTTGCGGGGAATTGAAATGGAGGCAGATATCATTCTTAAAGGTACACGGGTTGACGGAGTATATACAGCAGATCCTGAAAAGGATAGAACAGCTGTAAAGTTTACAGAACTAACCTTTGATGAGGCTTATGAAAAAGGATTGAAAATCATGGATCTGACTGCATTTACCATGTGCAGTGAAAACAATATGCCCATCATCGTTTTTGATATGAACCAGGAAGGAAACCTGGTAAAGATCATACAGGGAGAAAAAGTAGGGACACTGATTAAAACATAAAGCAATCCGTCTGGGCAGTCATTTAAATAAGTTATTTTTTTTATTTTTGTTAAGGAAAATTTAAATAAACCGCCATGGAAGAAGAACTCCAACTTTATCTTGAAGATGCCAGAGATAAAATGAATAAGGCAGTAGAGCACCTCAAGGATGAACTGCTTAGGGTGAGGGCCGGAAAGGCCACTCCGAATATTCTGGATGGAATTCAGGTTGATTATTATGGTGTTAAATCTCCTTTGAACCAGGTTTCCAATATCAATACTCCTGATGCGAAAACAATAGCTGTTCAGCCATGGGAAAAAAGCATGATCGAAACCATCGAAAAAGCAATTTTAGCTGCGAATATTGGCCTTAATCCGTTCAATAACGGGGAGATTATCAGGATAAACGTTCCGCCGCTCACTGAAGAACGAAGAAGAGACCTTGTAAAACAAATCAAGAACATGGGAGAGAATACCAAAATCAGTATCCGCAATACAAGAAGAGAAACCAACGAAGAACTTAAGAGGCTTCAAAAGGAAGGGTTGGCCGAAGACCTTGAAAAGGATGCGGAAGATGAGGTTCAGGAAATGACCAATGAATATTCAAAAATGGTGGATGATCTGATTGCCTCTAAAGAAACAGATATCATGACGGTATAGAAGTATTACCTGATATACGTTCTCGAACCTCCCTCGGTGCAATTACAGCACATCCCGATACTTTTCCGGGAATTCAGTATTTTCTGCCTGAAGTCTGATAATTGTTTTCCCTTCCAGATCTTTGAAAGATCACTATCCTGATATTTACCGACAATGTGCTGTGCGTCTTTATCAAAGCAACAGGGTACGATAGATCCATCCTGCAGTATAACCATGGTGTGCCATAATCTCTGGCATTTGTTTCTCAAACGGTTTTTTATGACAGGTTCTCCGGTTTTGTTATATCTGTATCTTGAGAATCCGGGATTTACCGGCAGGAGGTGCAGATTGTTTTTCAGGTCATATACCTGGAGCGATTTGATGACTGTCCTGCTTACATTGAGCTTCTTCCCAAGTGTTTTCACTTCCTTAACCTGATGTTCATTGTGACGCATGACAATGAACTGCAGGATGATCAGGGGCTGGCGTGAGTTCATCTCTTTTTTTATCTGAACAAGGTTGACAATTCCCTGGAGAACTCTGTTAAAATCACCTCCCTGCCTGTATTTGCTGTAAGATTCCTGATCTGTTCCATCAAGTGATATGATGATTCTGTCAAGACCTGATTCAATAATTTTTTTTGAGTATTGCCGGCTAAGATAATGGGCGTTGGTAGAAACGGCGGTATAAATTCTTTTATCGGCTGCATATCGGATAAATTCAGCCAGTCTGGGATGAAGCAGCGGCTCCCCCTGAAAATAAAGCATCAGGTAAGATAAGGTGGGGGCCAGTTCGTCAATAAGCTTTTTGAATAATGATATATCAATGTTTCCTCTGGTTCTCTCCATTGTACCATTACCTGCCGGGCATCCGGTGCACCTTAGGTTGCAGTTGTTGGTCGGTTCCACAGTAACGAAGGCAGGTTTGCCAGAAACAAGAGTTTTGCGGGATATCAGAGAAAAAAGATATGTTACTTTCAGCATCAAGTAGTTGACCATTTTTCTGAAAGTCAGCTTTCTTAAAAAATTCCACCAGTCATTTACCATGCTTTGCTTCCGGAGAATGAAATTTTAATTTGTTTCAAGAATCCTGAAAAGCTCGTCAAGTTTGGGAGTAAGAATGATTTCAGTTCTGCGGTTTTTTTGGCGGGCTTCACTGGTTTTGGCCGGATCAACCGGCATAAACTCTCCACGACCTGAAGCCAGAAGCCGTTTCGGATTGATGGATGTTCCGTCAAGCAATATCCTGACGATGGATGTAGCACGCTGTACACTCAGATCCCAGTTATCAACAAATGCTGAACCTTTGATTACAGGTACATCATCGGTATGACCTTCGATCATGATATTGATATCAGGATTCTGTTCGAGCACTCCAGCCAGTTTTTTAAGTGCTGAAACACCTTTGGCATCAACTGTGGTACTTCCGCTTTTAAAGAGCAATTTTTCTTCAAGCGAAACATAGACCTTACCATTCTTCTGGGTGACTGTCAATCCCTGATTCTCAAATCCCAGGAGTGCTTCAGATACTTTCTTTTTCAGTGCGGCAACAGCAGAATCTTTTCGTGATAGAATGCTCTCCAGCTCTGTCAGTCTCTGATTTCTTTTTTCCAGTTCAGCTCTTAATTCTTCCAGGTTTCTTTTCTTTTCATCAACTGACCTGGATATCTGGTTCAGCTGGTCTTCACGTTTCTGAAGATCAGTTTGTGTTGCCTGAAGCTGGTTCAGTAATTTCCTGGTCTCGGTTGCACTGCCACTGATCATCTCTTCCTGTGCTTTTTTCAGATCATTGTATTGCTGATCCAATTGTTTATATTGCTTTTTCAAATGATTCAATTCTTCCTGTTTCTTCAGACTATCAGATGAGAGTTTGTTTAACAGATCTTTGTTCTTTTCCAGATTGGATTTTAATTCAGTGTTTTCCACCGTAAGCTTTTCATTGCCGGAAAACAATAAGTCTCTCTCATCCTGGCAGTCCTGGTTTTCAAGTTGTATTTCTTTAAACTGGCTGGTTGGAACGCACGCCATAACTGAAATCAGAACCGAAAAACTGATAATAAACATTTTTTTCATGGCCTTAACAATTCGTTTAGTTAAGTGGTTGATGTAATTCCGGTAATTCTTTTCATTATCAACGAAAATACACAGCCTGAAATTACAACATACGCTTTTAATGCTCAAATAAAGTGAATAATAATTATTAACTTTGAGTGCTTAATTTAACCTGCTGATGGGAAAAGGCATTTACAGGCTGCTGGATAGAATTGAATATCCGTCTGATATCAAAAAACTGAAGGTTGAGGAGCTGGTTGAACTTAGCAAAGAACTCCGGCAATTCATTATTGATGAGCTCTCAGCCAATCCGGGACATTTCGGAGCAAGTCTGGGCGTTATTGAATTGACAGTTGCCCTGCACTATGTGCTGGATACACCCCTTGATCAGATTATCTGGGATGTAGGGCACCAGGCCTATGGACATAAGATACTGACCGGCAGGAAGAAGATATTTCATTCAAACCGCAAATCAGGCGGAATAAGCGGATTCCCCAGAATAAGTGAGAGTGAATACGATGCATTTGGTACCGGGCATTCTTCAACATCTATTTCTGCTGCACTGGGTTTGGCCATTGCTGACAAACAGAAAGGGATTAAAAGGAATGTTGTTGCTGTCATAGGAGACGGTGCAATGACCGGGGGTATGGCATTTGAAGGGCTGAATCATGCAGGAATGGAAAACACAGATCTGCTGGTTATCCTGAATGACAACAGTATTGCCATTGATCCGAATACAGGTGCCCTGAAGGAATATTTAACAGATATTGTTACATCCAAAACATATAATAAGTTTAAAAGTGAGATGTGGCATTTGCTGGGTAAAATAAATAAAATAGCACCCCATGCCCGTGATTATGCTGTGAAGCTGGAAAATGGCCTTAAATCGATACTTCTGCATCAGAGCAACCTTTTTGAAGCACTAAGATTCAGATACTTTGGTCCTGTTGACGGGCACGATGTTGTTCACCTGGCAAAAATCATCGATGATTTAAAAGGTATCAAGGGGCCAAAACTTCTGCATGTGTTAACCAAGAAAGGAAAAGGTTTTAAGCAGGCTGAATTGAACCAGACTGCTTTTCATTCTCCGGGAAAATTTGACAGAAAAACCGGAAAAATCCTTAAAACAAATTCAGAGGCACCTCAAGCTCCTCTATATCAGGATGTTTTTGGCTATACCATTTTGGATCTGGCAAGGACAAATGATAAAATTGTTGCCATCACTCCTGCTATGCCATCGGGGTGTTCATTGAAAATAATGATGGATGCCATGCCGGAACGGACTTTTGATGTTGGTATTGCCGAACAGCATGCTGTCACTTTTTCTGCCGGATTGGCTACACAGGGTCTTATTCCTTTCTGTAATGTTTATTCCACGTTTATGCAAAGGGCCTATGACCAGGTGATTCATGATGTGGCGCTTCAGAAACTGCAGGTTATTTTCTGTCTTGACCGGGGTGGATTGGTAGGGTCAGACGGACCTACACACCATGGAGTGTTTGACCTGGCATATATGCGTAATATTCCGGGTATGATAATTGCAGCTCCGATGAATGAGGAAGAACTTAGAAATATGATGTATACTGCACAACTTCGTAACCAAGGGCCATTTTCGATCCGGTATCCTCGCGGCAGAGGAGTTATGATAGACTGGAAAAAGCCTTACAAAGAAATTCCGGTCGGCAGTTCAAGAGAACTGCATCAGGGTTCTGACCTGGCAATACTGACTGTGGGACATGTCGGTAATTTTGCTGCAGAAGCCATTCTCAGGCTTGAAGCTGAAAATTACAGTCTATCACACTATGATATGCGTTTTATCAAACCGCTGGATGAAGAATGTCTGCATCGGGTATTTAAAAGGTTCAGGAATATCATTACTGTTGAAGACGGTACTGTGGTCGGAGGATTTGGAAGTGCAATTATTGAATTTATGTGTGAACACGGTTATCAGGCCCATGTAAAAAGAATGGGTGTACCTGATAAATTCATTGAACAGGGCTCCCAGAAGGAATTATACAAGGAATGTGGTTTTGATTCAGAAGGGATTTATAACGTTGTCAAAGCTTTGATAAAACCCAGGATTCTGCAGACATCAACTAAACAAATTTCCTTCCAATAATCAGCATATCATCGATTTGTTCCAAATCTCCCCTCCAGTCTTCGATGGTTTTATCAAGTATATCCCGTTGTTCATCCACGACATTTGCGTGAATGGATATCAACAGTTCTTTAAAGTTACCGGTTTTGAATTTTTTACCTTCTTTACCTCCGAACTGGTCACTATACCCGTCTGTAAATAAATAGATAATATCGTTATCCTGTATTTCAATGACATGATTGGTAAAGCGGTTTTCAATTCCTGTTGACCGACCAATGGCAAACCTGTTGGCTTTTATTTCCAGGATCTCGCTGTTCCTGATCAGCCATAGCGGATTGAAGGCGCCTGAGTATTGAAGCTGCCTTTTTTCCGGATCGTAACATACCAGTGCGATGTCCATACCATCGTTTACAATATCTTCACCCTTCTGATGAAGGTTGGAGGCAACCTCTTCATTAAGGTGGTTCAGGATTTCAGCTGGTTCATGTATGCTTTGTTCGATTACAATTTTGTTTAATGAAGTAAATCCGATGAAGGACATGAAGGCTCCGGGCACACCATGGCCTGTACAATCGACTGCAGCAATAAATTCTTTTCCTTTATGGGTGGTTAGCCAGAAAAAATCACCGCTTACAATATCTTTCGGTTTAAAGAGAACAAAAGTGTCATTAAAAGGAATTTCAGGGGGCAGGATGGCAAATTGAATGCGTTTTGCATATTTTATGCTGTCGGTGATATCTTTGTTTCTTATTGCCAGTTCTTCATTTGCTTTTGAAAGTGCCAGAGTGCGCTCCTTTACTTTGATCTCAAGGTTTCGTTTTTCCCGTACCAGGTTTCTTTCCCGGATTTTAATATAGCTGATAATGGCAAATCCCAATAATATGATAAAGGCAATGATAAACCAGGCTCTCTGGTATACAGGTGCCAAAACCCTGAAAGTGAATGTTCTGGGTTCCTTGTTCCAGTTCCCTTCATTGTTCTTGGCTATCACTTTAAAAGTATATTTTCCGGGTGAGAGGTTATATATCTGATTGTTAACTGTTCCAACATCATTCCATTCAGGTATGAAACCTTCGAGCATGATTTTATAGCGGACGGCATCCGGATCTGTGAGACAAATGCTGGTATAAAAAAATTGTACTATCTTTTGGTTGGGTGAAAGCTTTAGCTTTCGATTCATCTGTGTCTCGACATTGTTTACCGTCATGCGGGTGATGTGTGTTAGCGGTTCTATCCCGATATGTTTATCAAGTCTGGAATTGTATCGCATGACACCATTGGCGGTTCCGAACCACAGATTGCCTTCCAGATCTTTATATGTAGCATTATTCTTGGTCTCAATTCCTGTAAATCCGCTTTTCTTTGTATAAGTGATTACCTTCTTCTCGAGAGGAATGATTTTATTTAATCCGGTAGTAGTTCCTACATAAACCTGGTTATTATCATCAACATTGATAAAATGTATCATATCTGAAAGCAAACCTTCATTCTCGGTATATCTTGCAATGATGCTGTCACTGATGCATAAGACACCATGTATTTCTGTACCGATCCATAGGTTACCATCACTGTCTTCTGATATGCATGTAGGGGTTACTTCTTTGGCAGCTTCAATTCTTTCAAATGTATCACCGGCTTTTTTCGCAAGACCGCTGATTTCACCTCCAACCCACAAGGTGTTTTTAGAATCAACATACAGTGCTCTTATATTATTGCTTGGCAGTCCGTCTACCGTTCTGCGGTCAGTGATTGTGTTATTTCTGGAATTATACCACAACAAACCATCCAGGGTTCCTACATAGACATTGTAATCCCTGTCGGTTTCAAGGGCCTTTACAGACTGAAGGGAATAACCCTGGGGAGTCCGGGGGAATCTCATATTAATGTCATTGACATATTCGAAAGAGCGGGTCTGATAATCATACCGTATAATCCCCTGGTCCGAAGTACCAATCCAGATGTTGCCGTCCGGATCCTTTCGCAAAAACCTGATTTGATCGCTGATATGGTTGTTACTTTGATTGTAATGAATAGTATCCCCTGTTTCTTTGTTAAAAACGGTTATTCCGCCATTTGTGCCAAACCACATACGGCCGTCCGCATCTTCTGTGATGGCTGAAACCTGGTCGTTGATCAATACATCCGGGGTGGTGTAAGATGTAAATAATTCTCCTTTAAAAATAGAAAAACCGTGTTCATAAGTACCAATCAGGATATTGTTTTCTTTGTCACAGACAAGGCTGTAAATTTTATGATCCTGTAATCCGTTTGATTTGTCAAACACTTTAACATCACCTTTGGGATCGATCCTGGTTATTCCACCCTTATCAAAGTTGTTATCCCAGTGTCCTGTCCATATATTTCCGGATTTATCTTCAATAATGTTTGTAATCCAGTTGGCGGCAAGTCCGTTTTTGGTATCAATGAAAGTAAATTCCCCGTTTTTGGAATCCATTTTATACAATCCCCCGTTATAGGTACCGAACCAGAAATTCCTTTTGCTGTCTTCAAACAGAACAGATATGGCAAAATAGGTGTCAAGACCTTCAGGTGAATAAGTCTGGAAAGTATTTTCCACGGGTATGTACTTTTTAATACCTAAATCCGTGACAAAATAAAGCGTACCATCTGACATCAGAAGGCTGTTGAATACCCTGTCACCTAACCTGCCACCTTTAAAATGAGCATAATTGATTCTGGTTGTTTTTCCGTCAGGATTTTCAATCTTATACACTCCGTCTAGTGAGGTACTTATCCATAAACAGCCATCCTTATCATGAATAATGGAAGTAACATCAAGGTCCGGTAATGTATCTGTAATGAATATGGATTCAAATATTTTACCATTATATCTTGTTAATGCTCCGCCAATATGCCCAAACCAGATGTTACCCGAATTGTCTTCAAAAATGGTTCTTACTCCCTTAGGGGCCAGACCGTCTTCTGTTTTATAATTGATAAAACTCGTGCCGTCAAACCTGGTTGCCCCTGCCACTGTCCCGAGCCAGATATAGTCATCCCTGGCTTGTATGATGGAATAAACTTTTGAAGATATCAGACCCTGTTCAGGCCCGTAGTTATCAAAAAAGTAAGTCTGGCCGGAAATAATACCGCACAGGATTAATCCGGTGAACAAAAAAATTATTCGTCCGTTTGAACGAATAATTCTTTTGTGCGGTCTGATATTAAAAATCATTTACAGGATATTAGTTTTTTGAGATAAAGAAAAATGTACCGTCTTCATCTTCAAGTCCTGTTATTTTTCCGAATTTTGGCTTTTGCTGATTATTTTTAGTTACAGCGGTAGTTACTTTTGAGACAATTGATTCAATTGGTATACAGGTATTGGGATTATTGGCCAGGGTATTGGCAAAAGTCCTGGTAAATTGCGAGTTATCTATTGCCAGTTCATATCCGGCAGAAGAAAAGACCTGTGATGATTTCAGCCTGGTTGCTTCCCAGTCAGCACAGTCCCTTACTTTTGGTATTTCACGCATAGCCTGGTAAAAGGTCGGGCCCGATTCACAGGCATCGGTGATAACGAGAACATGGGTTACAATATTTGAGTAGGATTGTAATGAGGCCCGTAAAGCACTGATATTAAAGTAAGTGAATTCGTCATCACGTTTTGCGTCAACAGGAATCCAGTAACCGGTTTCATTGATGAATTTACCATGTCCGGCATACCAGACAAGCAGAGCCTCAACACGGTTGGTTCTTATCAAATCCCTGAGCTCGATGGAGAAAAATCTTTCCATATCCTTTTTAGTCAGATCTTTCTTATGGATAATTTTGTGAATATCATACCTGGCAAGTGCGGAACGCATAAGGGTGACATCTTTCGAAGGACCATCAAGACTCGGGAACGACTCGTAAATAGAATTTTCGATAAAAACCACCCATGTTTTTCCCATAGGATTGTTTTCCAATAACGAGATTCCTTCACGGTTGAGCATGAAATCCTTTTCAGTTTCATTGCCGTAAATATCGGTTGCCCTGACTGAAAACTTATCTTTATTGGAAACATTGATGGTTGCTGTAAACAGGGGATTGGTTTCATCCAGTTTGAAACTGGCAGATACATCGTTTATAAAAATGCTTTTGATCGGACTTTCATCTGCAATTTTTCCTTCAACATAAACGGTAGGATCGTTGTTTTCCAGGTATATTTCTCCGTTATCAGAAGCATATGGTGCCAGTATGGCTATTTTGGGAGGATCGATTTCAGTTCTTTCTATGACATATGTAACATTTTTCATATTATCATACACATCAACAGCACTGATGGATATCAAATCTACTTTGGAAACATCCACACCGGCAGAGAATTCAAACTTATCGTCATTTTTCAAAAATGGCGTAGCTATATTATTAATTTTCAAAGCTTTAATATCACTTTCATCAAATATTTTACCCTTGAGAGTTATTTCAGACTTGTTCCTGGGAACCTTCAAAACATCGTAATCATAAGGCAGGGGCTCTGTGATTGCGATTTCAGGACTGCTCTCCTCACGGTTCAGCTCAAACAATCTTTCATCCGCGGAATCCATTAATTTTTTTGCAACAACATCATATTCCGACAGTTTGGTAAGTGTCTGATAATCCTTTTTTGCAGCTTTAAAATTACCTGTTTGTTCATAAGAGAAGGCCCTTTTGTAATATGCTTCGGAAGCCTTATCATCAAGCATGATAACCTTGGTATAGTCACTAATGGCATTCTGATGCTGTGTAAATTCCTGGTAATAATTGCCACGTATGAAATACAATTGTTTATTATTTGGTTTTAGCAGGATGGTTCTGGAAACATCATCTATGGCATGCGGGTAATCGAGTTTTTTAATATATGCCTTGCTGCGTGTCAGATATGCGTCAGTATAATTCTGGTCAAGACGGATGGCTGAATTGCAGTCATTTATTGCCTGGTCAAGCTTATTCAGCTTAATTCTTAAATCAGCAAGGGCAACGTAAGCTTCAACGTATTTTCTGTTTTTTATTATGGCTTTGACATATTCTTCTTCAGCCAGATTGAGATTATTCATTTGTTCTGCCACCTGTCCTGCAAGAAAATGATTCAGATCATTATCTTTCAGAGCAAGGGCTTTTTGTGATGCCAGCTGGGCATCTTCAAGCTTATCCAGCTTCAGGAAGATGTTGGTTTGAAGCTGATATGCTTCCAGGTACTTTTTTCGCAAATCAATGGCTTTATTAACATAATCCAATGCTTGTTTATATTTACCGGTATTATAACATACACGGGCTGCATTGTAATAGATCTCTTCTGATTTGGTTTCAAATACCAATGCCCTTTTGTAATCTTCAAATGCCAGGTTAACCTGATCATTGATCTCATAGGAATATGCTCTTTCGACATACGCATCAACATAATCCGGGTTAAGTTCAATGGCTTTTGAGAATTGTTCTATGGCATCTTTGTGGTTATTGGATGCTTTAAAGTTTAATCCGGCCTTATAAAATTGCCTGGCATTTTGTGAGAATAAAAAAACCGGAATCAACAGGAATATCGTAACTGCGGTAAGTATTATCCTTTTCATGGCTCTGGGTTTAGGTTTTTGAAAAATTGATGCATATAATATTAGACCTTGTCTGTAAAATCAGATCAGGGTAAAAACAGAATCAAATATACAAAATTATTCAATTTAGTTGGTGAAAAAGTGTTATTTTAAATCAGATAATATTCTCATTATGAACATTATGCAAAATATAACCAATCAGCAGTGATTTTATAGTTTCTACGAAAGTACAAAGCTTTTGGTTACCTGCTTGTTTATAAAAGAATTAAGTTTAGTTATTTACCTTTTATTTTCTGCAAAAACCGGGCAATGGATGGTATATAATTATCAGAATTCTTATGAATAATGAGCTGGTCATTTTCAATCATGATGACAGAATCTCTTTTATTGTTTATTATAGGGGCATGAATGCCCTGATGAAACTTTTTATTCCCGATGAATATCCGTGCTTCGTCCCACAGATTGGCACTGATGAAGCTTTCAATAAGCATTTTACCACCCTCTATAATAACAGACTGGATGTTTCTTATGAAAAGTTCACGCAGGATATCCCGGATCAGCTTGTCAGTGAAATTTAGGCGGATAAATTCAAAATTCTTATCCTGGCATGATTTCTTTTCATTAATTATCAATGTTTTAATTTCACTATTAAAGATTTTGTAATCTTTTTTCAGGCTCAGATTTTTATCCAGGATTATTCGAACAGGATTATTGCCACACCATTCCCTTGTATTCAGCATGGGATCATCATATTTAACCGTATTGGTTCCTACCATGATTGCCTGTTCTTCACTTCGCCACTTATGGACCAGAATTCTTGATAATTCATTTGAAATCCAGTTTGGTTCAACCGGCTGGCCAGGTTTTCTGATTACATCAATAAAACCATCCATTGTCTGTGCCCACTTCAGAATAACATAAGGACGATTGTGAATATGGTACATAAAGAACCTTCTGTTCAGTTCGATACATGATTCTTCACTGATGCCTGTCAGGACTTCAACCCCGTTTTTTACAAGGAAGCGGATACCTTTACCGGCCACCAGCGGATTTGGATCGGGGGAACCGATAATTACTTTTGGAATTCCGGATTTTACAATGAGCTCGGAACAGGCGGGCGTTTTACCCTGATGAGAGCAAGGTTCAAGGTTAACATATAATTCCGAGTCTTTAAGCAGTGATTTATGCCTGACCGATTTGATAGCAGCTGCTTCTGCATGATCACTGCCATAGCTTTTATGAAATCCTTCACCGATAATGCTGTCTTTATAAACCAAAAGGGCACCCACCATGGGATTCGGCGCAACAGATCCAAGTGCCTGTTTAGCAAGCTCGATACACCGGTTAATATATATTTCCTGTTGTCTCATATAACTCATTGCGCGGTATTTGCTATATTTGATGATATGAAGAACAAAAGCAACACCATTGCAGATTTGTCTGAGAATATCCGAAAAAGCCTTTCAGGATTTTATCCCGAAGGTGAAGTTGAACAATTTGTTTTTCTTATTCTGAATCATCTGCTAAATTACAGCAAAATTGACATTCATCTTAAGGCGCATGTGCCTGTTTCAGATGAAATTTTTCAACAGGCATGCTTAATCACTTCACAACTAAAAGATTTTCAGCCAATACAATATATTATAGGAGAAACAGAGTTTTACGGATTAAGAATGTTTTTGAACCAGAATGTTTTTATTCCAAGGCAGGAGACGGAAGAGCTGGTGCAATGGATCATAAACGAAAACGGATACAGTCATTTAAAAATACTGGATATTGGGACCGGGAGTGGCTGCATTGCAGTCACACTTGCCAGGTTCATTGAAGATTCAAGGGTAGATGCACTGGATATTTCAGTTCAGGCCCTTGAAGTGGCCGAAAAAAATGCCTTTATGAATGGTGTCAAAGTTAATTTTATGCAATATGACATACTGGGAGATGAAGATTTTCCGCATGATATCAGATATGATATTATTGTCAGCAATCCGCCCTATGTTCGCATATCCGAAAAACACATGGCCGGACGCAATGTAGCCGGTTTTGAACCGCATGCTGCCATATTCGTGGATGATGAGGATCCGTTGATTTACTATGAGGCCATTGCTGACTTTGGCAGGAGATGTCTGATGAAAGGGGGTCATATCTATTTTGAAATAAATGAGGCTTTGGGAAAGGAAGTAATGGCTTTACTCCACGATTATCATTATTCTGAAATACTGCTCAGAAAAGACATCAACAATAAAGACAGGATGATAAAAGCAAAACCGGTATAGAATATAATTTTTCAGGCATGACTGAAAATGAAGCATTATCAAGGTTGCAGAAGATTTGCAGTCAACAGGAGAAATGTCTGTTTGATATCAACAGGAAGCTGACCGATTGGAAAATACCGGTCAATCAGGCAGCACATATCCTTGAGAAACTAAAGAATGACAACTTTATTGATGAAATAAGGTATTCAAAGAGTTTTGTGAAGGATAAATTCAGATTTAACGAATGGGGGAAAATCAGGCTGGCTTATACGTTGCGTCAGAAAAAAATTGATGAAAGAATCATTCAGGATGCACTTGCAGAAATTGATGAAACAGAGTACATTTCTTCAGTGATTAAGCTCCTGGAAAAGAAAAGAAAGACATTAAAGGACAGAAACAAAAATATCCTTAAAGCAAAACTGATAAAATTCCTCCAGTCAAAAGGATTTGAATTCAGTGTGATTCAACAGGCACTATACACCATTTTAAAAGAAGAAGGCCGGAAGTGAAAAAGACTGTAAGTTTAATCCTCCTGTCATTATTGCCCTGTTGGATACTTACAGGTCAGGGACTGTCATCTGATACTCATTATTATTGTTTCACTGCCAAGGGATGTTACGGATTTATTGCTGATGTGAAAAACAGAAATCACCTGCTTGTAAACAATCATATTACTCCGCTTGAGATTTCTTTCAGGCAGCCTGTTCCGGCAAGATATAGCTGGCAGATGCTGTTACCCGGTGCAGAAAAAGGAATATCTCTCAAGCATATTAACCTCAGGAATCCTGATAACTTAGGCAGTATATGGGTACTTGCGCCCTTCATCACTGTTCCTGTCATGTTCAGAAGACCATGGAGGCTGTCTCTTTATGCATCAATGGGCATGGTATATGCAGAAAAGATATATCACAGAACCGAGAATTACCGCAACACCATGTTCGGATCACATCTGAATGGCGCTTTTGGATTCGGGATGGAAAATTCTTTTTATCTTTTTAACTCTTTTATTGCATCCGCCGGTTTTGATTTCTTTCACTATTCCAATGGCGAAACAACACTTCCAAATGACGGGATTAATATCGGTAATGTGTTTTTTTCGGCGGGTTATCAGTTTCATAACAACATGATCTCTGTCTCACTAAAAAATTCAGAATTCCGTAAAAAAGGACATGTAAGCATCATTCCCGTATTCGGATGGAAAGATTTATCACCGGTAAAAAGCAGAAGATACTATACTGCAGCATTGTCTGCAGAGTATTTTTATACCCTGACAAGAATACAAAACATCGGGGGAGGCATTGCACTCTTTTATGACAACTCTGTCAGCCAACTATATGAGAATGATATTGAAAAGGGAGATGAGACAAGCAATCCATACCGTCAGGTAACTTCCGGTTTGTATATGATTTATGAATTTAATCTTTGCCCGGTCGTTATCCATTTCCAGGCCGGTTATTATATCCTGGATGACCGGATAGACAGCAGAAGCAGAATTTTCAACCGCTTTGGGTTAAGATATCATATCAGTGAAAGATATTTCATCAACATCACTCATAAATCACACTTCTTTTTTAAAGGAGATAATCTGGAATGGGGTATAGGATACATAATCTGTTAGCGGCAACGATTATCGCCGCTACATGCCTGGTATCCTGCAGCGATATAGGCGACTGCTTTAAAGGTACCGGGGATGTAATTCTGGAAGAAAGGTATGTCGGCTTTTTCGATGGAATTACCATTGATGATGATATCAACCTTGTTATCCTGAGTGATACGGTTCAGTACCTGCAAATCGAAGCAGGCGAAAACCTTTTGCCGGAAATCTGCACGGAAGTATCGGATGGGATGCTGTATTTAAGCAACAATAATGTATGTAAGTACTCACGGTCTTATCAGAAAGAGATTACTGTAAAGGCACATGTTAATGACATTAAAAAGCTTGCTTTTGCAGGCAGCGCAAGGATTACTTCAGAAAATCTTCTGTCTTTTAATGATTTCCTGATATGGCTGGATGGTGCGAGAGGTGAGATCAATCTGGAGTTAAACACGGAGAAACTGAACCTTGAGCATGTATCAGGTAACGGGCTGACGATACTTTGCGGCGAAGTAAACGAAGGGATAGTCAATTCGAAAGCCCAGGGATTATTAAATTTAAGAGATCTGAAAATAAATCACCTGAAAATGGTGTCTGACAGTTACAATGATGCCTTTATCTGGGTGACTGATACAATCGATATTACAATAACTAACCTTGGAAATGTTTACTGCCGGGGGAATCCGTTCATAAAAAGTTACATCAGAACAGGCGGGGGGAAATTCATCCCGATGGAATGAGTTATTCGTTACCCGGCTGAGTAATCTGTTCCGACTGAGGCGTATCCTTTTTTCTTTTAACCATTCTTCTGAAAACCAGGGGATCCTTGCTTAAGATAATGACAAGAACAGAACAGATAACAATGCTGAACAACACGATGGAATAGCCAAGATCCATGATGACATCGCCATAGGGTAGTCCCAGCTGCATGGGTATTGAAGCAAGTACTGCCGGAACAAGACCTTTTGGCATCATAACCGACATGATACCAACTTCGCCTATTGATGTATCTTTTTTTGCCAGAAGTCTGATGGTTAAGGGGCGTATCAGTATGATCAGGATAACAATAAGCAATCCGATACCGTAAAGGTATAATTTACCGAATTGCAGGCTGATTCCTACATAAACAAAGAAATAGGTCTGCATGATAAATACAATTTCAGCAAAGAATTTTCTTTCATTATCATTGAAACCTGAGGTGTCGAAAATAAATATCTTTCTGAATATCTTACTGGAATTGATAACATCGCAGTTACCCAGGATGATTCCAAACGAGAGGGCTGCAATTCCGCCATTGTAACCGAGCATTTCAACAATGCCATAAAGTATAAAAACAAAAGCCAGCGTAGTGAACATTGAGTTTTCAATGCTCCGTACCACTTTGATGATCAGCGACCAGACAAATCCGCCGGCGACACCAAGCAGAGCTGCGAAAAGAAATGCTTTCCACATTTTTGAAAATACCATGCCGACATTCAGTGCTCCCATTTTAATTCCTTCCAGCACGGCCAGACCAACTATCAGGCACAGAACATCACTGAGAGCCGATTCAAGAAAAAGAATTGCAGAGCTTTTCTCACTCATTTTCAGCTGTTTTACCATTGGAATGACCACGGCCGAAGATGTACCGCCAACAATGGCACCAAGAAAAATGGAGTTTATCCAGTCCAGGCGGGTGAAAAGATTTGCGATGAATGTGGTCAGGGCAACTGTTATTACAAAATTAATGATTGTTATCAGGGAGGCAGCTCCGATTGTTTTTTTGATTTCACTGAAGCGCAAACCGGATCCGCTTTCAAATAAAATGACAATAAGGGTGATGGTGGTAAAAACGTTTCCCAGCTGTCCGAAAAAATCCTTGGTTACAATGCCGCCTATAGGTCCAATAATGATACCAATAAGCATAAGCAACAATACATTGGGTATTTTGGTTTTATTGAAAAGTTCATTAAAGGCGTGCGAAAAGAAAATCAAAAGGCCAAGTGATATAATGATTGTATAGATGTTCATGTTTATGTTTTTAGGACGTATCAGCCGGCTAATTTATGCTAATTTTTTTTTCATAACTTTGCACTTCAGGAAAAATGTATACGGAATGATTACAAATGAACAATATAAAGAGCTTGTAAAGCGCGAACAGGCGCTGAGGAGGCATCTTTGACATTGACGGCAAACAGCAGACCATCAAAGAAGAGGAAGAAAAGACACATGCACCTGACTTCTGGAATGATCCAAAACAGGCAGAACGCAGACTCAAGTCCATCTCAGCTTTAAAATCCTGGACACAATCCTATGATCAGATGAAAACAAACCTGGATGATTTACAGGTGCTGATGGAATTTTTTAACGATGGGGAAGCATCCGAATCTGAAGTGGATATACAGTATGATAAAGCGCTGCAATTGATCGAAGATCTGGAATTCAGAAATATGCTCGGGAAGGAAGAGGATATCCTGGGTGCAATACTGAAGATAAATGCCGGGGCAGGAGGCACTGAAAGTCAGGATTGGACCGAAATGCTGATGCGGATGTATATAAGATGGGGTGAAAGAAATGGTTATTCGGTAAAGGAAATGAGTTATCTTGCCGGAGATGATGCAGGCGTGAAATCGGTTACACTGGAATTTGAAGGAGAATATGCGTACGGATATCTGAAAAGCGAGAATGGTGTTCACCGGCTAGTCAGGATATCCCCTTTTGATTCCAATGCCAGGAGGCATACTTCATTTGCATCGGTCTTTGTTTCACCTGTTGTTGATGATGAAATAGAAATTGTCGTCAATCCTGCTGATTTGGAATGGGACACATTCAGATCCAGCGGAGCCGGAGGGCAAAATGTAAATAAGGTCGAAACAGGTGTACGGGTCAGGCATCTTCCGACCGGAATTACCGTAGAGAACACCGAAACGAGGTCACAGTTGAAGAACAAGGAAAATGCCCTGCGAATACTCAGATCTCATCTATATGAGCTGGAACTCAGAAAGCGGATGGAAAAACAGGCCGAGATTGAAGGTCAGAAAAAGAAGATTGAATGGGGATCCCAGATACGCAGTTATGTTCTTCATCCTTACAAGCTCATTAAAGATCTTCGTACCGACTTTGAAACAGGGAATGCTCAGGCAGTTCTCGACGGGGATATCAACGAATTTATCAAAGCCTACCTGATGCAGTTTGGCAGCAGGAATTAATTTTCAGATAATACTTCTATAGCCTTCTGTAAAGTGTTATCAATATGCTGCATGATTGGATAAAATCCTTTGTTATCAATAATATTCCTTGCAATATATGCATAAAGCTGGGTCTCCAGTATTTCTGCGGAAGTTGCTATTTCCTGTTGTTCCGGAATAACTCCTTCATTTTTCGCAAATGCAACAAATTTTGAGAGTATATTTTTGGCTTTCAAATATTTAACAAAATCATCCGGCTCTGTGAGCTTTTCAAGTTTAGTTCTGTTCTCATCTGAATAATTCAGCGCATATTTATAGATCAGTCCTTTGTTCCTGACATTAACAAGATATTCTGTGACACCGGTAGTATCAAACGGAACAAAGATATCAGGCATGATCCCTCCGCCGCCGTATACGACTTTCCCTTCCGGAGTATAATACTTAAGTGTGTCTGAGAACTTAATGGAATCTTCATTCTCTAATTCACCGTTCAGGTATCTGATATTCAAATCATTATAATATTCATCGATGCCGTTGTCATAAGGTTTTTGAATACATCTGCCAGTTGGAGTATAATACCTGGCAATCGTAAGGCGCAGAGCTGAACCGTCGGAAAACTGACGCTGCTCCTGAACCAGACCTTTTCCAAAAGATCTTCTTCCTATGATAATACCACGGTCATTATCCTGCAGGGCACCGGCAAGAATTTCACTGGATGATGCAGTACCCTCGTCAATCAGTACCGCTACATTTATATCAGTAGCAAAACCGCCGGGATTTGATTTGTAATCTTCTCTGCCTTTGGCATTGCCTTGTGTATAAACAATAAGTTCATTGCCGGGTAAGAACTGATCTGCAATATTGACAGCAAAGGTCATATAACCTCCCCCGTTATTCCGAAGATCGAGGATCAGTTTCTCCAGTCCCTGTTTCTTCAAGTCTTTAAAAGACTGAGCAAATTCATCAAAGGTGGTTTTTGAAAACTTACTGATTTTGATATATCCGACATCATCTTTAATCATATAGGCAACATCAACACTATAAAGCGGGATATTGTCCCTGATGATTTCAAAAGGGATTAGTTCAGCTATGTTTTTCCGTTGTATGAAAACAGTGACTTTGGTTCCTTTGGGGCCCCGTAATTTTTTGACAATACTGTCACTGGGCATGGATACTCCGGCAACTGTGTCGTCATCAACAATAAGTATTCTGTCTCCGGCAAGAATACCTACTTTTTCAGAAGGCCCATTTGCAATGGTATTAATAACGATGAGGGTATCATCCAGCATGTTGAACTGTATGCCAATACCGGTAAAATTTCCTTCGAGTGGTTCATTTACACTTTGCAGGGCACTGACAGGTATATATTGTGAGTGCGGATCAAGTCCTTCAAGGATCTTTGGTATGGCTTCCTCTATCAGTTCGGTTTTTGATATGGGATCTACATATTCTCTTTCAATGTAATTCAGTGCATTGGTAAGCTTATCGACACGCGGATAGATATAAAATGTATCTGAAGTATGAAGGTCCTTGTAAAATCTGCCGATAAATATACCGGTGATAATTGCCAGGGCAAGAAACACCGGAAATAATAAACTCCAACGCACTCTTTTGTCCATAAAAATGAAAATTACCGTTCCAGATAAATCACTTCAATTCCTGCACGCTTCAGCAGATCCACACCATCCTTTATGCGATAGTTATCAGAGTATACAACCCTTTTAATCCCTGACTGGATAATCAGTTTGGCACATTCCAGGCAGGGAGAGGTGGTGATATAAAGTGTTGCCCCTTCACTGCTGTTGTTTGATTTGGCAACTTTTGTAATGGCATTTGCCTCAGCATGCAATACATAAGGTTTGGTTCTGCCCTCTTTGTCTTCACAAACATTCTCAAACCCGGCCGGGGTACCATTATAACCATCGGAAATAATCATTTTTTCCTTTACGATGAGAGCCCCTACCTGTGCACGTTTGCAATATGAGTTCCGGGCCCATATCCCGGCCATCTCAAGATAACGTCTGTCAAACTGTTCCTGTTTATCTCCATATGGATGTAAAGGATTATACCTGCTCACTTCGTTCAAAAATTTATCTCAGGATATTGAACCGCTGATCACATAAAAAAATATCAATCAATAACTACCACTAAAGTGAACTAAGTTCATCTTAGCCGGTTTAATCCCGGTAAACCGGGACAGATTCTGCCTTTAGCACCGGGAATCCAAGGTGTTTAAACAAGGCAGATCAAAGGTCAACAAAGATAATACTAATTTTTAGTTATCGCAGTGTGTGAAAAACAAATTTACCAGTACAGGCAGGGAAGTATATAGCCATGACAGCTAAAATATATTTATTATGTAACAAATATAATAATACCCTGTTTGACAACCAGTCAGTTCAAAGATACTTCAGATTATAAGTTACAGAACTTCTGTCTAATACTTTGGACAATATTTTCCAGGGCACCAAAGGTTACATGAAAAAAACCTCTTTAATTTGAAGAGGTTTTCATCTGATAAATAGCTGTACCCGGAGCGGGACTTGAACCCGCACAGCCATTACTGGCCACAGGATTTTAAGTCCTGCGTGTCTACCAGTTCCACCATCCGGGCGGATTTTATCTGCTGACCTGCCGTCAGGCAGATTTTCAAATAAAAATGAGCGGAAAACGGGACTCGAACCCGCGACCCCGACCTTGGCAAGGTCGTGCTCTACCAACTGAGCTATTTCCGCTTGTAATTTATTGAATTGCTGATCTTTAAAGAACTTGTCGATCCGGCAAAATGTACTTTTAACAGGTGCGTGCAAATTTATCGAAATTTTTTATACCACAAAACAATCTTTCCATTATTTTCCTGCCAGGGATCGCCTGCAATCCGTTAATTAACGTGATTTCTTTCAATCTGTTTAATGCATAAGCAGGACTGAAGCAATGAAAAATCCATTAAAAACATTAACTGCTGAAAACAAGATTCGCACCTGTAATACAAACCTGTATGAAATGAACTGACAGTCCTCCGGAAGGATAATGCTTGAATAAAAAGTCATAATTATCGGATTTTAAAAGAAGGCTGTCAAAAGGACAGAACAGCCTCTTTTTTGTTGATTTTAGCCGTACCCCCTGCGAGAGCATTTACAAATATTCAGCCCTCCGGAGTATAGATTGACTTCTGATATATCCTTGTCAGTTTTTATTTGTGTTTGGCTTCCCCGGTAAAGAAAGATGTTTACAATTTAGATATTGTCAAAGTGTTGGCATACTTATTCCCAACTTTAAGTTTTAAATAGTAAATACCTGGAGACAGCGAAGTGCTTTTATGCTGAAGCAGCAGGTAGTAACTGTGCCAGCCGGATCCATATGAAGATACGTCGTGTTGAATGACTTTTCTGCCGAAGGAATCATAAATTTCGATCAGTTTGTTTTCTTCGGCATGCTTTTCAGCAATATGAAAACGTAAAATGGTGTATTCGGCAAACGGATTGGGAGAATTTTTCTCAAGGAATGAACAGCTGTCGCACATGGTACTCACGTTGGCTTCTTTGGAATCGTATGAACCAAGGCTGGTGGCATAACTGTTTGTTATCGCTCCTGTCATGTTTTCGCTTAAAGCATAATCGCTCACTCCTTCGGGTAGCGGCAGAGGTTGTTTAACCGTTACGATATCACCACTGTCACGACGAATAAGAGAATCAATTGCGATAAATGAGGTGTAGCTGGTAAGAAGATTGTATTTGATCCCGAGGCGGATGATCTCCTTTATCAGGGTGCTGTCCTTATCATAGTATCCGCGAGCCGATCCGTAATCATCAAGGAGTTGTATCCGGTGACGTGCCCACAGGTATCTCAGGGCAGCGTTTCTTTCTGAATGAACGTAGTCACTTACATTCAGTGTTCTGGAATAAGGAGCATCACCGCTCTGCCCTTTGAACTGAATCGATCCGGCCGGATTTCCTTTCCATTTGCCAAACAGGATGACCGGCCTTTCAGCCAGAACATCCGGAATGGCCAATGGTTCGGTATCATACACTTGAAATCCGGTAATATCTGCTGTAACATTGGTCAGTACAGGATACTGTATGTATTGCCTGAATTTTTCTGCCTGCTCGTAAGCTTCATCCTCGTTGGTAATGACGAAAGGCTCGCTCATCCCTGCATGAGCCATACCTTCAATGATGTAACGGTTTACAGAGGATCCGATACCAAACGGGAAAAAGTTGGCATTGGATAAGTTATTCCTGATTAAATCAAATGCTTCCTTTTCAACATATACATATCCGTCGGTCGCAATGACAAAGGTCCGTGACATATTTTCAGGACATTGCAGGTTCAAAGCCCTTTCAAGTGCCGGAAGCAGTTCGGTACCCCCGCCGCCCTGCATTTGTTCAATCATGTTAATGGCCTTTTGTATATTCTCAGAAGTTGCGGGCAGGGAAACTTCAGACAGTAACTGGTTACCTCCGGCAAAAAAGAGAACATTGAACTGGTCAAAAAATCTGAGATTGCTAATCAGGTTAACCAGTAATGTTTTGGAGACAGAAATCGGAAAGCCGTGCATCGAACCGGAGACATCCATGATAAAGATATATTCACGCGGAGGTATCTCATATTCCATAGGATTTCTCTGGGGCTGTATCATAGCCAGGAAAAAGTTCTCATCTATTCCCTGGTACAGCAGCAGCCCCGATTCCGGTTCATTGCCGGAAAGACAGTAATCAAGGATAAGATCCTTATTGCCACCGTCGCTTGCTGAACTGTCAAGCACACAGGTGGCAGTATTATTACCTGAATAACTCAGAATGGCAGCCGGATGAGATGTGCAGGACAATTCCCTGACGGGCAATCCGGCATTGATATTGACCTTTATTTCAAATGTATAAGGCGGCTTTTCCCCTTCGTGCAGGTAAGGTGTTCCGGTCCATTTCTCTCCGTCTTCAGAGGGACTGCAATATCTCGGGCCGACAACTGTGGGATAAACAAACTGGTATATCCCTTCGTTCGGGGTGATCAGTTCGGTATAATGCATTTCCACCTCGATGGTATCCCCGGGCAGGATATTTGCCACGTTCATAGTGAACACATTGGGGCGATCCTGTTCAAGCAATGTTGCCGTTTTGCCTTCTTCTTTTGCCTCTTCATAGTCCTGCCTTGCTTTTTGTTTTTCCTCGATTTTGGCAACAATCCTGCGGTCACCGATGACCATATGCATGTAATGCACGGCTGCTTTGGTTGAGGCAGGAAATACGTAAATGGCCTCAAGAACTTCTGTTCCTTCATTGCGATAGGTTTGTTTTACCCTGACTTCCGCAATGATGCCGCTGATATTCACCTCTGCGGAAGTTGCTTTCAATGGGAGCTGATCCACGGTCGTATCTTCACTCTGGACAAAAAAATAGGGAGAGGTGGTCTTGTCTTCAGTAACGGATTCCTGTGAGCTGATATGTAAGGGCACTGAGAGAAGCAGTATAAACAATAATGATTTTAACATGGTTAAAACGAAAACCGGTTTTCGACTCATTGGTTTCATAAGGCTTTGTATTTTAATTGGATTCTTTTCTGACTGAAAAGATGAACTGGTCAGATGAAAGGTTGCGTTTAACTGGTATGATTTCTATTTCAGTCCGATCATTTTCCTGATTTCGTATAACTTATTCAATGCTTCAACAGGAGTCAGGTTGTTGATATCGGTATTGGCAATTTCATCCCGGATTCCTTTCAATATCGGATCTTCAAGCTGAAATATGCTTAACTGGAATCCTTCACGTTTTTCGGCGATACCTGAAACAGGTTTTGCAGGCACCTTCTTATTATCACCTTGTTCGAGCTCCGCCAGAACTTCATCGGCACGGGCGACAACACTTTTTGGCATTCCTGCCATTCGGGCAACATGTATCCCGAAGCTGTGTTCACTGCCACCCCGCTGAAATTTTCTCAGAAAAATAACCTTATCAGGGAGTTCTTTCACAGAAATATGGTAATTTTTAACCCTATCAAAAGATTTTTCCATTTCATTCATTTCGTGGTAATGGGTGGCAAACAGGGTCTTTGCCCTGGCCCTTGGATTCTCATGGATGTACTCAACCATGGCCCATGCAATGGAAATACCATCATAGGTACTGGTGCCCCTGCCAATTTCATCTAGCAATATCAGGCTGCGCGGAGAAAGATTATTAAGGATGCTTGCTGTTTCATTCATCTCTACCATGAAGGTCGATTCACCCAGAGAAATGTTATCAGATGCGCCAACCCTTGTAAAGATTTTGTCAACATAACCGATTCTGGCCGATCCGGCAGGAACAAAGCTGCCGGTCTGGGCCAGCAGGACAATCAATGCAGTCTGCCTGAGAAGGGCCGATTTGCCGGACATATTCGGACCGGTAATGATGATGATCTGCTGGGATTGATTGTCAAGGTAAACATCATTGTCCACATACTCCTCGTCGGGAGGGAGCATGCGCTCTATTACAGGATGACGTCCCCGGGTGATTTCAATGATTTCCGAATCGTTGATTTCAGGTCTGAAATATTTATTTTCAAGGGCGCACTTTGCAAATGATAACAGACAGTCAAGCCTGGCCAACAGCTTTCCGTTTAACTGTATCGGAGAGATATAGTCTGCCAGATCAGCAACAAGATCGTTGAACAGATTGGTCTCCAGCATCTGTATCTTTTCTTCCGCACCCAGGATTTTTGCTTCATATTCCTTTAATTCTTCAGTAATGTATCGCTCGGCACTTACCAGTGTCTGTTTCCTGATCCATTCAGAAGGAACTTTATCTTTGTGGGTGTTTCTCACTTCAATATAGTAACCGAATACATTATTGAAGCTTACCTTCAGGGAGGGTATACCTGTCCTTTCTGTTTCACGCTGCTGTAAGCTTAGAAGATAATCCTTCCCAGAATACAGGATTTTTCTCAGCTCGTCAAGCTCCCCTGAAACTCCTTCTGCAATGACACTACCCTTGCCAACCTGTACAGGGGGATCTGCCACAAGGGTATGTTCGATTTTTTCCCTGACGTCAGAGCACGGATCCAGTTGCTCTGCAATTTTTAAAAGCGCCGGTTCGGATGAATTCCTGCATAATTCCTTAATCGGTACAATGGCTGCCAGGGCATTTTTAAGATGACTGACTTCACGCGGATTTATTTTTCCCAGGGCAACCCTTGAAATGATTCTTTCCAGGTCACCTATAACGGAGATTTGTTCCCCGGTTTCATCCTTAAAATCAGGATTTTTCATGTAATACTCAACAATATTGAGCCTTTCATTGATGAGTTGAACATCCTTAAGAGGTAAAGAGATCCATCTTCTGAGCATTCTTGAACCCATTGGTGAGAGCGTCTTATCCATAACTTCCACCAGGGTTTTAGCTCCTTCGTTGATGGAATGAAATAATTCCAGATTCCTGATCGTAAACTTATCCAGCCATACATAATTATTCTCCTCAATCCTAGATAAAGAAGAGATATGTTGCAGATTATGATGCTGGGTCAGATCAAGATACTGGAGGACCGCTCCTGCGGCTATGATTCCCAGCCTGAGTTCACTGACTCCAAAACCCTTTAGCGATGCAGTCTCGAAATGTCTTAGCAACTTATTCTTTGCTGCATCTTCGGTGAAAATCCAGTCGTCGAGTTTATAGGTGTAAAATTTTGTTCCGAATAACTCCTGGAAAAGCTTTTGCTTCCCTCTTTCAAAGAGTACTTCTTTGGGCGAGAAATTTCCCAGCAGCTTGTCGATGTAATCATAACTGCCTTCAGCTGTAAGAAATTCGCCTGTTGAAATATCCAGGAAAGCGATTCCTCCTGCCTTGTTTTCAAGATGAATGCATGCCAGGAAATTGTTTTCCTTATGTTCGAGTACATTCTCGTTATAGGTGACCCCCGGTGTTACCAGTTCGGTAATTCCCCGCCTGACTATTTTTTTTGCCAGTTTCGGATCCTCAAGTTGTTCGCAGATTGCCACCCGCTGTCCGGCCCTGACCAGTTTGGGAAGATAGGTATCAATGGCATGAAACGGGAATCCTGCCAGCTCCACAAAAGAGGCTGAACCATTTGCCCTTCTTGTAAGCGTAATCCCAAGGATTTCCGAAGCTTTGATCGCGTCTTCCCCGAAGGTTTCATAAAAATCTCCCACCCTGAAAAGTAAAATGGCATCAGGATGCTTTTCCTTGATGCTGTAATATTGCTTCATAAGCGGAGTTTCAACTGATTTTTCAGAACCGGCCAAGTCTTCAGTTTTTAATTTCTCTAAAATTACTCCAATATGGAGAAAGTGCAAAAAATGAAGGGTGAATGATATCCAATTTTTACAAACAATATCCGATCATATCGCAAAATATTTTTTAAAAATATATTTGAACCTGTAAAATAATCATATTAAATATAGTAATTTGCGGCGCTCGTTTGGATAAGGCATGTAATTCTTTGGGAGCATACAATAATTAAAAAAGCGATGAGTTATATTACATGAAAGGGGAATCGTAACTTCAAAAAAAGATAAGGATCTTTAAAGATTTAACGGTTATTATTCAGAGACAGGGAATCAATTTATAAAATATATAAACCATGAAAACAAAAACAATTATAAAGACGGGATTGATGGCTTTGCTGGCTTCAGGAATGATTATTTCATGTAAACAAAGTAAGAATCCCGGCACAATCAGATCAAAACTGGACCGGTCTGTTGAATCGGTCCAGGACGATTTTATTAAAGAAATGGCTGAACTGAAAAATGAGGTTGAGTATGTCATTGCAGATTTTAATAATAAAACTTATCAGATAAAGACTGAAGCATTGAAGAGCAGACAAAATATTGATGAAGAGATAAAAGGCAGGATAATAGATATTGAAATGCAGGTTTTGCAGCTTGAAGACAGGCTGGAGGATATTCATAACCAGTCCAGGGCATCATGGTCTGATTTCAGCAAGTCAGTAAAAAATGAGCTGACTGACATGAAAAAGAACATTGACAGTCTGTACCGAAAGAATTCAGGCTGAAGGGCTCTCCGGCGACCATTTTCTGAGAGTCCTTCTATCCTGGTATGTGAATGGCCGGAAGGACTAAACCAAATCTTTTCCAAAAGGCGATAATGCAAGCGACACAAGTTTCATATGCTGTAATGCGAAAGGTATTCCTATGATTGTTATTGCGCAGAGAAATGCAAAAACAACATGGGTTAATGCAATCCAGATACCTCCGAAAAGCAGCCATACAACATTGAGAAATATATAAAGACAGCCGGCAGATCTTTCTGTACTTCTGACGATCCTGCCAAAGGGAGCAAGGGCAAGTATGGCCAGCTTAAATTTTTCAATGCCAAAGGGAATGCCTATAATGGTAAGGCAGAGGGCAAAACCACCAATGATATACCCGAGAAAGAGAAACAATCCGCCACCCAGGAAAATCCACAGAATGTTACCCAGCAGACTCATTTTTGATGTTTAATGGTCAAATAAATGGCTTTTTTATGATATTACCAAAACAATTTCATTTTTGATCCATAGCTTTGCAAATAATGCAAAAATTGTAATGCATGGATAAACAATTTCTCAGGGAATTCCTGGAGGAAAAATATATGAAGTATAATCATACGGATTTTATTTCTGCTGATCCGTTGCAGGTCCCGCACATGTTTACCGATCCATGCGATATTGAAATTGCTGCATTTCTAACCGCTTCCATTGCCTGGGGTCAAAGGGCTGTTATTATCAAAAATGCACATCTGCTGATGAATTTAATGGAAAACAGGCCGATGGAATTTATCTTGAATGCAGATGAATCAGATTTTAATCATCTCAGTGAATTTAAGCACCGTACTTTCAATGGCTCAGATACCATATACTTTGCCAGGTCACTCAGGAATATCTATTCGAATTACGGGGGATTGAAGGAGATTTTTGAGCATCACTACCTTTCAACAGGCAGCGTTAAAGAAACCATTATCCGGTTCAGGAAAGTGTTTACCGGACTCTCAATTCCTGGCAGAACACAAAAGCACATTGCAGATATTGAAAAGAATGCTGCAGGTAAAAGACTTAATCTTTTTATCAGGTGGATGGTCAGAAAAGACAAAAGGGGAGTGGATTTTGGAATCTGGGATCAGATACCTGCATCAGCCCTCTTTATCCCGCTTGATATCCATACAGGCGCTGTGGCAAGAAAGCTCGGATTGCTCATCCGTAAACAAAATGACTGGCAGGCAGTGGAAGAACTAACCTGCAGGCTCAGGGAATTTGATCCTGAGGATCCTGTCAAATATGATTTTGCACTTTTTGGCCTGGGTATTTTTGAAGATTTTTAACATTGAATATTATATGCCGAATACTTACTTTCAATTCAAACAGTTTACCATATACCATGACAAGTGTGCCATGAAGGTTGGCACAGATGGAGTGCTGCTGGGAGCCTGGGCAAATGTTGATAAAGCACCTGACATCCTGGATGTCGGAACAGGTACGGGTTTGATTGCCATCATGCTTGCCCAGAGATGCGGGGCTAAGATAGACGCGGTAGAAATAGATGAAAATGCATTTAACCAGGCCGGTGAAAATATTTCTGCATGTCCCTGGCATCAGAGGATCAGACTGATTAAATCATCGTTTCAGGATTATTCGGCAAAATGTGATAAAGCCTATGATCTGGTTGTGTCTAACCCGCCTTATTTCAGGAATCAGTTCCGTCCTCCTGAAAGATCAAGGGCAATGGCCCGTCATGATGATGCATTATCATTGAAGGATTTATTGTTTTATGCCTGTCTGATACTCAAACCCGAAGGAATTATTTCGATTGTTCTTCCTGTTGACATGTTGGATAAATACAGATGCTGGTTGCTTCAAAACAAGCTTCATATCAGAAGAATGTTATATGTAATGCCTTTCCCGGGAAGACCGGTAAAGAGGATTCTTGCGGAGGCAGGAAGAGAAAGGAAGGCTGTTGAAGAAGAACATCTTGCCATTGAATCAGGTAAAAGGCATCATTACACACAGCAGTATATCGAACTTACCAGGGCGTTTTACCTTGCCTTTTAGGTTGATTCTGTCCTACCAAATATTTTTGTCTGACGAACGTTAAATTATTGTTCCTATGCCTTCTGCCTCATCATTTGAGTTTTTAAAAAATGTTAAAACGCAGGTACCGGCAGCAACTTTTGCACAGAATTTGCATCGTATTATATAGTAGATCAATAACATTTGTAACTTAAAAAATGTCAGTTATGAAAACAAGAATTTTATTACAGGCCGTGAAATATGCCGGACTGGTAAAATCCCTGGCATTTTTTACTTCGGGGATTTTATTGAGTTTATATTCTGAAGCACAATATTTTGGAAGAAATAAACCGGGATACCATGTTTTCAGGTATGATATCCTCCGCACTCCGAATTTTGATATTTACCATAATTTCAGGAACGATACACTGGTTGATGAAATAGCCAGGATGAGTGAATACTGGTATAAAGTGCATTCCACGGTATTTGCAGACACTCTTAGAAACAGGAATCCGCTTCTGTTATATGAGAATCATGCTGATTTCCAGCAGACAAATGTATCAGACGACATCATTGATGTGGGTACGGGAGGTTTTACCGAAGGACTGAAAAACAGGATTGTTATGCCGGTTTCGTTTACATACAGCCAGACAAACCATGTACTGGGTCACGAACTGGTTCATGCTTTCCAGTTCAATATGATTTCAGCTGACTCCATTTCACTCCGTGATTTCAGCAATGTACCATTGTGGATGATAGAAGGTCTAGCGGAATACATGTCAATCGGGAGTGTGGATCCCCAGACTGCAATATGGCTGCGTGATGATATTCTGCACAAGGAATTCCCTTCAATTGACGATCTCAATAAAAAACCGCAGTATAATCCTTACAGATACGGGCAGGCTTTCTGGACGTTTACTGCACGTACCTGGGGTGATACCGTCATAGCACCCCTGATGAAAGAAAGTGCCAGAATGGGCTATAAGGCAGCATTCGATTCAATACTGGGCGTGGATGTGAAAACCTTTTCAGGAATGTGGAAAGCCGCAACAGAAACACACCTTAAAAATCTGATGAAAGATACGGTGGAAGTATTAACAGGCAGACGGGCATTTTCCGGAAGGAATACCGGTGATTACAACATATCTCCGGTGCTAAGTCCGGATGGCAAATACCTGGCCTTTATTTCTGAAAAAGATGTTTTCACAATGGATCTATATCTTGCTGATGTCGGGAAGGGCAGGATTATTTCAAAACTTTCAAGTACAGTAAGGAATGACGAGATTGACGGGTTTAATTTTATCGAATCTTCCGGAAGCTGGTCACCCGATAGCAGGAAATTTGTATATGTGGCATTTATCAAGGGAGAGAACAGGCTTGTCATCATTGATGTAAAAAAGGATAAAATAATTGATGAAATCAGCATTCCGGGTGTCAAAGCTTTAAGCAATCCTGCATGGTCACCTGACGGGAAATATATTGTTTTCACAGGGACCAGCAACGGTATTAGTAACCTTTATTTATACAATTATCATACGGAGGAATCCAGGCAGCTTACATTTGACAAATATGCATACATACATCCCTCATGGTCGCCTGATGGTGAATACCTGTTATTCTCAACTGATAAACATATCCTTGAAGGAAGAAAGACGTATGTCAGTCATGCATATGATTTGGCCACCCTTCACCTGAAGACGGGTGAAATTATAACTTACCAGGTCTTCCCGGGTGCCGGCAACCTGAATCCATTGTTTTCCAATGACGGTAAATCTGTTTATTTCCTTTCCGACCGGGATGGTTACAGGAATCTGTACAGATATTCCATTGAGGAGAACAGTGTTTATCAGCTTACCCGTTATCTGACAGGAATAACTGGTATCACACTGCTTTCGCAGGCAATTAGTCTGTCTGACAAGGATCAGCTTGTATATACGTATTATACAGACAACAAATACAGATTATATATTGCCAGCCTTGATGATTTTAAAGAGGAGCCGGTGAATCCTTACCTGCTGAACTATGAAGCAGCAACACTGCCCCCTGCAAAAAGAGCGGGCTTGAATATTGTTGATTACATGCTGCTGCATCAGCCTGAGCTGGTAAATAGTACAGAAGGAAAATTCAAACCGGTGCCTTACCGGCCAAAATTAAAGCTTGACTATATTTCAAATACATCGGTCGGGGTTGCTGCAGGCAGGCTGGGGACAGGTATGGCCGGCAGCGTAAGTGCTATTTTCAGTGATATGGTAGGTGATAACCGGGTTTATGCCAACCTTGCGCTGAATGGAGAGATATATGACTTTGGCGGTCAGGTTGCCTTTCTGAATGAAAAAAAACGTATCAAATGGGGGACAGCTGTCTCGCATATTCCGTATCGGTATGGCAACATTTCACTCGTAAGGGATTCACTGGATATTAACGGTGAGATGACCCCGGTTAACAACTATATTACCGACATTATCAGGTTAATTGAAACAAACTTGTCGGTATTTGCCTATTACCCGGTTTCCATCACACGGCGTTTTGAATCAGGATTATCCGTTTCGAGATACAGTTACAGGATAGACCGGTTTAATACCTATTACGATGATTCCGGATTTGGTATTGGTCAGACCCGTGAGAAACTTGACGCTCCTGACGGTTTTAATCTGATACAAGCTGATGTTGCATATGTTTATGATAACTCATTTTTTGGAGTTACCGCACCCATGCAGGGAGCAAGATCAAGATACCAGGTTCTGGCAACCATGGGTGATTATAACTATATTACCACCTTGCTGGATTACCGGAAATACTTTTTTGTAAAGCCGGTAACCTTTGCTTTCAGGTTTTATAATTATAACAGGTTTGGACAGGATGTCGAAAGCGGGAGGATTGCACCTCTTTATCTCGGATATCCATACCTGATAAGGGGTTATGATGGCACATCCGTAAGAGAAGACTACCTTTCGGGATTAACCGTTAACCATTTAACAGGTTCAAGGCTCCTGGTAACCAATGCAGAAATCAGGATACCCCTGACAGGTCCCGGGAAACTCTCGCTGATAAAATCAAGGTATTTATTTACGGATTTAGCCTTCTTTCTGGACGGCGGACTGGTCTGGGACCCGGAACATCACCCTGATCTGAAGTGGCAGGTAACATCTTCAGATGACAGGATACCTCTGTTCAGCGCTGGATTATCATTAAGGTTAAATCTTTTTGGTTATATGGTTGTCGAGCCATATTATGCCGTTCCGTTTCAGGACGGAGGATTTAAAAATGCATCATTTGGAATCAATTTTATTCCCGGATGGTAAGCAGATACAGCATACATCTGATCGTTAACCTGTTGCAGTTTTCTAATTTTTAACCTGATTTTTTACTATTTTTATCCTCTTCTGATAAATATCATGAAGAGGATTATTATTTTGATATTTAACGCTGCTATGACAGCTGCAGTGTTTTCCCAGCGTATCCCTGAAGGATATATTCTTCAGTATCAGCAGGACTTTTCAGGAAAGAATCCCATCAATGACTTCCGGTCTGATAGTTTTCAACCGTGGAAGATCGGTTCGGGAAACGGGAATAAATACCTCGAATTCAGTCATAGTATTGATTCCACAGAATATTCTCATTTAAATATTTGCCTGGTTAAAGATTATATTTTCGGAGATTTTATCATTGAGGCTGATCTGATGAATCCAGTTGCAACAGACGGATCAGATTTCTGGTTCCTCTTCGGGATTAAAGATTCGTTGAAATATTACTGTGTGGATGTTTCATCAACAGATAACCAGCAAAGCAAGGGTTTATTCGTTGTAGAAGATGACCGGCCACTAAAGATACCCTGCATCCGATACGGGAATATAAGATGGGATCAGGGGAAATGGCATAAAGTCAGGATAGAAAGAGATATTGTTGATACCTCGGTAAGGATTTTCTTTGATGATATGAACAGACCTTTTCTGGAAACAAAGGACAGGACCTTCATTATGGGCTATATTGGTTTCGGATCAGGTGCAGGCAAATGGAGAATAGACAATATTAAAATCTGGTCACAGACCTCTATTCCTGAACCGGCCGGATTCCTGAGAGAGAAGCTTTAACAGGGATACCGTTCAGACTGTGCGGATCACGGGCAATGGTATTCTGCAATCAGGCTTGTATTCAACGGAGACATGTCTATATGGGATTGATATCAATCCATCCGAAATCATCCTTATTAACACGCCAGCCTGTCGTATGCAAATCGTTATCCGGCAGTTCGTGATAAGGCTTGTTTTTTGTAATGGCATCCAGCAGAAACATTTCATCATTCAGGAAGACCACTGCAATCACATGATTGAACTGATGCTGAACAGGATATATTGTCTCCGGCTGTCCCAGATTGCTGGTCCGAATAAGCACCGGATCAGCATCAAATCCGGCTCTTCTCAGAAGATTGATCAGAATCAGATTCATCTCTCCGCTTGATGCTTCATCATTTTCGGGTATACGGTTTAAATCACGATTGGCATAAATCTGATACCGGCCGTTCCAGGTAAAAGATTTCTGTACGTATTTGAAAATAGCTTCCATTTTGGAAACACTGCCTGTATCAGAAGCCGGAATCTTCTGGAAGGCCGGGCCGGCGGATAAGTATTTGATCAATTGTCTTCCGAACCTTTCATTCTCAAGAAGTTTTTCATTGAATTCACTCCATGTGTCCAGCCGGTATTGTACATAACCCCTCTTTTCGTTTGAAGACAGCCATTCCCTCCTTGATCTGGTTTCATAATCCTCGATGGCTGTCATGATCAGGGGCCGGTAGAACCATGGAAGATGACCGGACGATTCAAACAAATCAAATCTCAATCTGGGATAATAGTCTTTAACCGTCACATAGCCTGCTACATCTGAAACGCCCGGGATATTTCTCATCACAATTTTTTTCTTCATGTCATTCAGAACGAATACTTTATAATTCCCGGATGAAGACTGGTACAACAGATGATCGTTTTTTGACAGTTGAACCCTTCTTTTAATTCTGTTTGCATTATACAACCACTGAAGATTCCTGGCATATTTTAGTTGCTGATCTTCGGATAAAAACTCTCCCCTCTGATAAGTAACCAGGTAGAAAAATGGGGAAGGGACTTCAAATCTGATCTCACTCCAGAGTGTAGGTATTTCGGACTGAAAATACCAGTCGTCCAGTTTTACAAAATCCAGTGAAGCAATTTCATAATAATATTCAATGATGGAGCCGGGCATGACATCCTGAAGGTCGAGCACCAGCAATTTCGTATCGTTGCCGGAGGAGATTGACCTGGCATCTTTCAGGTGATATTGCATTTTAATGATGCTGCCATTCTGATATTGATAAACATTTGCTTTAAATACCATGATGTCATCATGGCTCTCTTTATCATTGTAAGGAATTTCAATCCTGCTGAATTTCAGTCCTTCCTGATGATTGATTTTGATTCTTTTATGATGGGAATACATGGTTCTGTTGGTAATTCTGATATTACCATAATCGCACAGAATGATGGCCGGAGGAGAGGAGTCGCCACGAAAGGAGTTTATCTCAAATTCAGATTTACTGACCTTGCCCCATTTGATGGGTTCTTTACCGGTGAATCCAAAAGATTTTATCAGGATAAATGACAAAAATGCAACAAGGATTATTTTTCTCGTGCGCATATATTTAATATTAGTTATTCGCTTCGCTTCATTTGTAATGATGATTATCATGCACAATTATTATGCCATAACTTATTAAAACTTTTCAAATATACGACGCATCAATTGCATATTTTTTTATTTTTGCCATGAACCTTTTGCAAACCAACTGCTGTAATAACAAAGATGAACCTGAAACTCAGACTATTCCTGCTTCCCGTTATTATGCTTTTCTATACTGTACCCGGTGATCTGAAATCTTCAATTAAGAATAACAATACATCGTTTGAACCAGCAGGAGAATCTGATTATTTAAAAGTATACGATCAGCTTCATGACAACGAATTAAGTTTCGAAGGGATGAAGCTTGCCATGGCTGGTTTTGAAAAAATCATAGAAGAATACCCGGATTTGAATAAAAACCTGCTGACAATTATTGATTATTCCAGACCTTCAACAGCAAAGAGACTTTTCGTTATTGATCTAACAAAAAATGCAGTTATTTTTAAATCTTATGTCGCCCATGGGAAAAACTCCGGACTGAATCATGCCGAATCTTTCTCCAATCGTATCCGTTCATATGAAAGCAGCCTTGGTTTTTTCATTACCGGTAATACTTATTACGGGAAGCATGGTTATTCACTGAGGTTAAAAGGTCTTGAAGAAGAGATCAATGATAATGCTTTTAAAAGGGCGATCGTCATGCATGCGGCAGTTTATGTGAGTGAAGATTTTATAAAAGTAAACGGAAGGCTGGGAAGGAGTTATGGTTGTCCGGCAGTGCCTGTTGAAGGTCATCAATACCTCATTGATCTTATCAAGAATAACACATGCTTGTTTGCTTATTACCCTGACAACGAATATTTGTCTGTTTCAAAATATTTAAAACAATTCCCGGCAAGATCTCTCACCGGGAATGGAATATGAAGAGCTTCAGATGTTACGGGCTGAGCCGGATATTTCTTTAATTGAATAGTGTGTTTATCAGGGCACCATCCCTGTTATAGATATCATGATAATAATATAAATTAAGATCCTCATCTGCTTCGCAGGTCAGATATCTGATCTGGATTTCAATGGGTTCTGACAGGATGATCTCTTTATGGATCTTTCTGGAAACAAGCTTGCTGATATCAGGTTTTTTTTCTGAATGAAGGTTGTTTTCCACAAGATATGTGGCAAAGAGGTCAGGATGCTGCAACCTGATACATCCGTGTGAATATGCCCTGATATCGCTATTGAAAAATCTTTTTGAAGGAGTATCATGGATGTAGATCCTGTAAGGATTATTGAATGAGAACTTTAACAGACCAAGTGCATTCGAATGCCCTGAATTCTGAACAAAATAGTAATCAAAATTTTCTTTTGTTAACTCTTTCCATCCAATATTCTTAGGGCTGACTTCATTAAGTTGCCTGTCTATCACTTTGAAGTTATTGCGAATAAGGTAGGACGAGTCTTTTTTTACCCTGGGCAGAATTTCATTCAGCGTGATTGATTTAGGAACATTCCATTCAGGAACCGTTGTTATTCTTTCAATTTTACTGGTTAATTCAGGAGTGGGAGTATACGGACGACCGACAACCACATTAAAACTCTTTTGAACCTTGTTTGCTTTGATGACTCTCAACTGGTATGCCGGGATATTTACAAAGACACATTCATTTTTATAATCCACACTTTTCCTGATCCTGTCAAGATTTAAAGCAATTCTCAGATACCGGTCACGGTTTGACAATGACATGGCTTTGCGTGTATTTTTATTTAGTATACCATTTGGTGTGAGACCGTGATATCTCTGGAATTCTTTTATAGCATGTATGACAGAGGTATCATTTTCACCTGCTTTGTCTTTCAGATAGCCAAGCCGGGCAAGTACCGACTTTGCAGCAGCATAGCTTTTAAAATGATCATATTCAGGATCAGGTATTTCATATCTCTGGTCATCAAGGATAGTGCTGTTCAGAAATTTTTCGAGGGCTTTCTGAAGATTCCTGTAAGAGAGGTTATCTGGCTGAAGAGCAAGGATTCTTTCTGTCACATCATGATGCCTGATACCTTTATACAGGTGATCTGCCAGTTCTTTATTTAAGTTTGAAGAATACAATGAATCTGTTGAAATAATCCCGCTCCTGAGATGAATCATAAAGTTAAGACATGCATCCGTAAGCAGTAACTCCAGGTCCTGGCGCATCATTAACATACTATCAGCACGAGGGTTCTTTCGTAAATTCTCATACAGTCTGTTCAGCTCATCGGCATGATAGTGATTTTTATCCAGTCCGTAATATGCTGCATTGTTTAATAATTGAATCACTTCCGTGGCAGAAGAGCTTAACCTGTGATTGATGGTCCATACAGGTTTGTACCCGAATTTCTGATACATATCATACACTAAATGAGATGTTTTAAGAAAAGAATGACAAGTGAATAATTTGCAGGAATTCTGTTCCAGCCTGGATGACAAACCCCGGTACATATCCGGTGCATAATATTCTGTTCGAAGATCACTGGTGGCGATTTCCTCACTCACATAACTGGTTGACAGGAATAGCATAACCATAAATGTGAAGGAAATCAGAATATGTTTTCCAAAGGATCTGAAAATACGGGATGCAGTTTTTAAGGGTTCAATTTGAGCATAGGTGAAATCGTTGATTCTGTTTTCAGAAGTTTTCATGTTGCCCAAATTTTTATATTAACATATACGATTTTTAACAGCCAGGGTCTTTTTTATTCCATTAACGACTTTCATCCTCTGATGAATTCTTAAATGAACCGGATGAAAATCTAATAGTCATAAAACCAGCAACATAAAATTTAAAATGTAGATTATCAATAACATACAAAGCAGGTCAATCAAACAAAATACCCGTAACCGGCCCGGAACTTCAGTGAAGATTACGGATCGTGTCACCTATCCATTGTATGCCGTTAAATATCTTTGGTAAAGTCCCAATTATCCATATTAAAATTTGCGGAGTATTGATTATTTTAATAAATAGCATAATATTTTGTCTTTATTCATATTTTTTTCGAAGCATGCCGGATGGTAATATTCTTTTAAGTATCGTATTGCTATTGAATCAATTAATTTATACTGCAGTTTGTATGACCGGATTCCTTACAATAACCTGAAAAATAATTAGTTATTAATGTCTGAAAAAATCTATATCGTAATATTGGGAGCAGTAGTGCTGATCTTGATCATATCTGCTTTTTATGTGTACAGACGGAGTCAGAAGCTTAAGAATTATTTATTCAGGATTTTAATCACTGCCAGGAACATCAATGGTAAAATCAATAAAGATGAATTTAAATCGCTGCAGGGAGAAGATATGTGGTCAGTCATCGAAAATCTGGATTCAACCCTGGCAGCGATTAAGAAAAAATCCAGGGAACTTGAACAGAGTATCTTCAGGCATAGTAATGAAATTGAAGAACAAAACCGGTTATTAATTTCCAGACAGAAAGAGGCAAAGCGTCAAAATCTTGAAATCAAATCGGCGTTTGAGGCTCTTGTTGAAACCAGGCTGCGTTATGAAAAGCTTGTTGATAACCTGAAGGAAGAGTATATCTTTTTTTCCCAGTCCACTTCCGGTGAGTTATTATTTGTTTCGGTTTCAGTTAAAAATATTCTCGGTTATGAAGTAAATGAATTCCGCAGGGTATTTGATAAAATATATACCGATAATCCGATTAACATAAAAGCCAGGGAACATAGAAATGCTTCGCTGAAAGGGATCCAGCAGCCAAAATACCTGGTCGAACTCTCTGATAAGTCGGGGATGCCGCATGTTCTGGAGATTACAGAATTCCCCGTTTTCAATGAAGACAATGAATTCATATCGGTTGAAGGAATAGCCAGGGATATTACAAGTGGGATCCGGGCAGAAGACCTGATCCAGGAAAAAGAAGAAAAGTACAAATTGTTATTTAATAAAGCTTCTGATTTCATCTTTTTTTACAGGATGGAAAAGAATTCGGTCCCGGGTAAATTTCTTGAAGTTAACGATTATACTGTAAACAGACTTGGTTATACCAAAGAAGAATTGTTGAATATGGGTCTTCATGATCTTACCAGCGAAGAATTTTCGGATGGTGAATCTGAAATAAATGAGGTTGAAGGGAACAGAAAATATGAACAGATATGGTATACGAAAAGTGGTGATGTCATCCATGTGGAGATTGTCAGTCTTACTTTTAAGCTTAGGAACAAGAATATCGGTATAGCTATTGCCCGGGACATAACTGAAAGAAAGCTGGTTGAAGAAGAGATCCGGTATTATAATGAAGAACTGGTTAACCAGAAAGAAAATCTTGAAGCGCTGGTTGACAACCTGACACAGACACAGGAACAACTTGTTCACTCTGAAAAAATGGCTGCCCTTGGCCAGTTAATTGCCGGAGTTGCACATGAGATCAATACACCCCTGGGAGCCATAAAAGCCTCAATAGGTAATTTGAATGATTCGCTGGGGAAAGCCATATCTTCCCTGCCGGTCCTGCTTGAGAAACAGACTTCTGATGCCATGCGATTTCTCGTAAAAATCCTGGGGTATCAATTTGATCAAACAGATGATTTGACCACACGCGAAAAAAGGTTAATCCGCAAAGAGCTGACTAAAAACCTTGATGATACCGGTATTAAAGAGGCTGACACAATAGCAGACCTTCTTGTCTATCTGAATCTCCATGACAAGGCTGAAGAATTGCACTCTTTGTTAAAAATGCCTGAAGCGGCTGAAATACTGAGAGCAGCCCGTAATTTTATGTCCATCATCAGAAATTCAAATACCATAACCCTTGCGGCAGATAAGGCAGCAAAGGTAGTATTTGCGTTAAAGAAATATGCACATCATGATATTATTGAAGATAAAATTCCAACTGATATCATCGACGGCCTGGAAACAGTTTTAACACTTTATCATAATCTGTTAAAGCAGGGTGTTAAGGTTATCAGAAAATATGATGAACTGCCTGTAATCGGAGGTTATCCGGATGATCTGAACCAGGTATGGACGAACCTTATACACAATTCAATACAGGCAATGGATATGAAAGGGACCCTTATCATAACAGCCAGGAATGAGGGCGAATATGTTTCGGTGAGCATAGCTGATACCGGATGTGGAATAGAGCCTGATATCAGGGACAAAATATATGAACCGTTTTTTACAACCAAAAAACAGGGAGAAGGAAGCGGACTGGGACTCGATATTGTAAAACGGATTGTAGAAAAACACAATGGGACCGTTACCTTTACAAGTGAGTTGGGCAATGGTACTGAATTTATTATAAAACTACCTGTTAAAGACTGATATATGACGAAGAATGTAATCTTATGTGTTGATGATGAGACAATCATACTGGATAGTCTTCGTGAACAGCTTGAAAGGCATTTTGGAGATGGTTATTTATATGAAACTGCGGAAAATGCAAAGGAGGGATTTGAAATAATTGAAGATTTAACATCTGAAGGTATAAAAATTCTTATTATTGTATCAGATTGGCTGATGCCCGGTATTAAAGGAGATGAGTTTCTGATCAGGGTTCACAAGAAGTTTCCGTCAATAGTAAAGGTGTTATTAACCGGGCATGCCAATGAAGATGCCATTAAAAGGGCAGAAGAGGAAGCTGCATTGTTTGCTATTGTACATAAACCCTGGTCCGATACTGAACTATTTGATATTATTAATGCAGGTTTAAATAAAAATGAATAGACAGGCTATTATTTGTATTGATGATGAGAAAATTGTTCTCGATGCCTTAACAGAACAGCTTCAAAATGAATTTGGGGAACAATACACCATCGAAGTTGCTGAAAACGGAGATGAAGCGATTGAGATTTTTGAAGAGTACAACCAAAAATCAATCGATGTACCGGTAGTGATTGCGGATTTTATCATGCCGGGAATGAAGGGAGATGTACTGCTGGAAAAGATCTTTAAGAGAAGACCTGATACGAAAAGCATCCTGCTGACCGGACAGGCAAGCCTTCAGGGTGTGAGCAATGCTGTTAACAAAGCAAATCTTTACAGATTTATATCAAAACCATGGGACAAGAATGATCTTATATTAACCATCAGGGAGGCATTAAGAAGTTTTGAACAGGAGAAAACCATATTGAAACAAAATATAGAGCTTAAGGAACTTAACACAGGTCTTGAGGCTAAAGTTGAACAAAGGACAGAAGAACTGAAAGAGCTGAATGCTACCAAAGATAAATTTTTTTCAATCATAGCTCATGACCTGAAAAATCCTTTTAATACTTTGATGGGATTATCTGAATTAGTGTTGATTAATTATGATGAATATGATAAGCCGCAGATCGAAGAATTTATCAATCTTATTCATTCCACCTCAAAAAAAACCTATTCGCTTCTCGAGAATTTACTGGATTGGTCGCGCTCTCAAACAGGCCGGATCGATCTGAAGCCTGAAAGTATTGATTTGTTTGGAATGGTTGAAGAAAATCTCGGCCTGCTGAAAGGCACTGCTGATAACAAGGATATTAAAATGATCAATGAAGTCGGGGAAGGCACGACTGCTTTTGCTGATTTGAATATGATCAATACGGTTATCAGGAATCTTCTTACCAATGCATTGAAATATACTGCAAAGGGAGGGGAGGTTAAGATTTCCTCAGTGGTACAGAATGACCTCGTAAAACTGATGGTTTCGGATAATGGTGTCGGTATTCAGAAAAAAGACCTCGATAAACTATTCAGGATTGATTCCGATTACACTACTCCCGGCACGGAAAATGAAACAGGCACCGGGCTGGGTTTGATATTATGCAGGGAGTTTGTTCAAAAGAACAAGGGAAAAATAGAAGTTAAAAGTACATTTGGCCTTGGCAGTGAATTTTCATTTACACTTCCGGTCAAACCCTGATTAAAACACGTCAATGATCCTGCAGATAAGCTTTTTGAGGGATTAAAGATCAATCTTCAATAAGAGGGGTGTCAATCATCCCGATTAATTCAGGAGAGAGAATACCCTTTGCTGTTTCTGACACCTCACCTGTCATTCTTATATTCCATTCTTTATCGATTTCAATTCTCAGGGTTCCGCCTTTCATATTGATTTTGAGGTTTTGGTCAGCCAGGTTTCGCTTAACCAGTATACATGCGACGGCACATGATGAGCTGCCGGATGCCAGAGTGTATCCGGCTCCACGCTCCCAGATCAGTATTTGTGCTTCGTTTCTGCTGACAATCTTTGCAAATTGAACATTTATCCTGTTTGGAAACAGTGGGTGGGTTTCAAGCAAAGGCCCGTATTTCTTAATCTCGTTCACATCAAGCCTGTTCCTGATAACAACACAGTGCGGATTTCCTACTGAAACACAGTTAACCTCAAATTCCCTGTCTCCTGCAGTGATTTTTTCCCCGATGAATTCCAGATTATCTGAATTAACAGGTATATCACGGCTTCTGAAGATGGCTTTGCCCATATCGACCGAGATCATGGTGGCTCTCCCGTTTTTTTCTTCAATGATGGTTGCCTTCACAATACCTCCCGGTGTCTCAACAAAGAACTCTCTTTTTTTAACATATTTATAGTCATAAAGGAATTTGCAGAATATTCGCAATCCGTTCCCGCTTTTTTCTGCTTCAGATCCGTCAGGATTAAAGATTTTTAATCCGAAATCAGCATTGCCGGAACCTGCCTTCAGCAGGATACCGTCCGATCCGATACCAAAATGCACATTACAGAGCCGGCGTATTGCATTCGTGGTCAGCTTGAAATCAATTTTCTGACTGTCAAGAATAATGTATTCATTACCTAAACCATGTGATTTAATGAAGAAATTATTTTCCATATCAGCACCCGGATAAAAATAATGTGTCAAATGTTTTTAACAAATCTTCAAGTGTTTCCCTGCGTCTGATCAACCAGTCATGTCCATCCTGGTCTATCAGCACTTCAGCCGGGCGCAGGCGGTTATTATAATTTGAACTCATTGCATAGCCGTAAGCACCGCTATCGAGAACACCCAGAATATCTTCTTCAAATATCTCGGGTAAAATCCTGTCTTTTGCGATGATATCCCCTGTTTCGCAAATGTTGCCCACAATGCGTACCTGCTCGTTCTTAACTGAAGGTTTGTCTGACTTCCGGTAGATTTCAATGTCATGATATGAATCATACATAACAGGTCTTACCAGCACATTGAAACCCAGATCGGTACCGATATATTTAATATCGTAATTCATCTTAACTGCATGAACAGTCCCAAGCAATATGGCACTTTCAGCTACAACGTATCTCCCGGGTTCAATCTTAAAAATAATCTCTTTACCGTAGTCTTTAATCCAGCTTGATATAATCTTTGACAGTTTGCTGCCCATTGATCTCAGGTCAAGTCTTTCTTCATTTTCATACTTGTGGTAAGGGATACCGAACCCGCCTCCCAGATCAATAAATTCAAGATCATTAAATTCTTTCGCTACCGTAAGTATCGAATCAACACTCTCTATAAAGGAATCCCCGTCCATGAACAGTGAACCGATATGCTGATTGATCCCTGTAATTTTCAGGTTATATTTTTTCAGTATTTTTTTCACTTCATCCAGAAACCTGATCTCGATCCCGAATTTTGTTTTTTTCCCGCCTGTTACAACCTTCTTATGATGCCCTGCTCCAATGCCGGGATTTATTCTGATGGCAACTTCACCTCCCGGATTGAGCCTGCCGTAACGCTCCAGCTGGGATATGGAATCCACACTTATTTTAACGCCTGCACGAATGGCATAATTAAACTCTTCATCATTGACGTTGTTGCTGATGTAAAAGATCTGTTCAGGTTTAAATCCTGCTTTCAGGTTAGAATAAATCTCACCGGGAGACATAGCATCAGTCAAAAAGCCTTCGTCCCTGACAATTTTTAAGACTTCAAGGTTACTGTTTGCTTTTGGGGAGTAATTGACAAAAAAATATTTGTAATCCACCATCTTTTTCAATTCACGGCATCTTTCCCTCAGAATGGTTTCGTTGTGCACATATAATGGAGAACCATATTTTTCAATAAGGCTTACGGGATTGGTTTTTCCAAAAAAATTCAGGGCTGTACTTACCTTTGCATAAATATAATTCATCATTCCGCTAATTAAATATTGTTAAGTATATTTGCGCCATAACATTGAAAAACATGGCGAAGATAAATGAAAATTATTTAAAATTACAAGCAGGCTATCTATTTCCTGAAATAGGCCGGAGGGTCAGAGAATTTCAGAAGGAAAATCCTGGTGCTTCCATCATCAGCATGGGAATTGGTGATGTAACCATGCCTCTGGTCCCGGAAGTAATCAAAGCGTTTCATGAAGGTGTCGATGAAATGTCCAGAAAGGATACCTTTAAGGGTTACGGACCTGATCAGGGATACATGTTTTTACGCGAAGCCATCGCGGATAACGATTATAAAAGCCGGGGTGCAAACATTGAGGCAGATGAGATTTTTATATCGGACGGTTCCAAATGTGATACCGGCAACATTCAGGAAATTTTCAGCCAGGACAGTATAATTGCCATCACAGATCCGGTATATCCTGTTTATGCAGATACAACTGTTATGTCCGGGAAAACAGGCAGTATCTCTTCCAACGGATATTACGAAGGTATCATTTATCTGCCCTGCAATGAGCACAATCATTTTATTCCGGAAATTCCGGACGAGCGTCCCGACCTGATCTTTCTCTGCTATCCGAACAATCCGACAGGAGCCACAATCACTGCAGAGGAACTGAAAAAGTGGGTTGAATATGCATTGCAGAATCAATGTATTATTTTGTATGATGCGGCATATGAAGCTTTTATCACAGAGGATCACATACCTCATACAATATATGAGATAAAAGGGGCTGAAAAAGTTGCCATCGAGTTCAGGAGTTTTTCCAAGAAAGCAGGTTTTACAGGTACAAGGTGTGCATTCACGGTTGTACCTAAAGAATTAATGGCTTACACATCCCAGGGAGAACAGAAATCAGTGCATGGACTATGGTACAGAAGATTTACGACCAAGTTCAACGGAGTATCCTATCCTGTGCAAAAAGCAGCTGCGGCTGTTTATACAGAGCAGGGAGTGAAAGAGGTTCAGCGTGTCATCGATTATTACATGGGAAACGCCCAAATTATACGTGAAAGCCTTTCTGAACAGGGATTCAGGGTTTTCGGAGGTGTCAATGCCCCGTATGTCTGGGCAGGTACACGTAACCATATCAAATCATGGGATTTGTTTGACGGATTGCTCAGGGAAGCACACGTTGCAGGTACTCCGGGTTCAGGATTCGGACCTTCAGGAGAGGGATTTTTCAGATTTTCCGCTTTTGCTTCGCGTGAAAATGTAATTGAGGCCATGAAAAGGATTCAAAGGATATCAGTTTAAACGGCTAAAATGCGGATTGGCTTTGACGCAAAACGGGCATTCAATAACCGGAGCGGACTGGGCAATTACAGCCGTAATCTTTTATCAGCCCTCTATTCCGGCTACCCTGATTTCAGTTATATATTGTATACGCCGCAGATAAAAAAAAACCTGTTTGATATTTCCGGCAGGAACTTTGAGCTACGAACACCTGATAGAATCTTTCACCGGATCTTTCCTTCTGCATGGCGTACCTTTGCAATCACGGATATCATAAAAAAGGACAAACTGGATATATACCACGGTTTGAGTCATGAATTACCGGCAGGTATTGAAAATTCAGGCATCAAATCAGTCGTTACCATTCACGATCTCATTTTTATCCGGTATCCTGAGCTGTATGCTGCAACTGACAGGTATATCTATAAGAAGAAATTCAGGCATGCCTGTAAAAAAGCTGACAGGATCATTGCTGTGAGCAGGCAGACTGCTGATGACATCATTGAATATTTTAGTATCGATCATGAAAGAATTGATGTGATATACCAGAGTTGTAATCCGCTGTTCATGAAAGATACTGGCGATGATCAGAATCAATCGATCAGACAGAAGTACCGTTTGCCTGATCATTATATCCTGAATATCGGAAACATCGAGGAAAGAAAGAATCTGCTGACACTGATAAAGGCTGTACACCTGGCCGGAATTGATATTCCTGTGGTAATTATCGGCAGAAAAACAAGGTATTATCAAAAGGTTAAGAAATATATAGAAGACAACAGGTTAACGGGCATTTACATTTACGAGACCATCAGTAATGAAGAGCTGCCGTCTATTTATCAGATGGCAGATATTTTTGTTTATCCTTCATTGTTTGAAGGATTCGGGATACCAATTATCGAGTCACTTTTTTCAGGGACGCCCGTGATTACATCAAACGGGGGATGTTTTGCAGAGGCAGGAGGTCCGGGTTCCGTCTATGTCAATGCGCTTGATCACGAAGAGCTGGCAGCTGCCATTAAACGCGTGCTCTCGGATGAAGTTTTAAGGCAGCGGATGATCGAAGCCGGATACCGTTATGCAAAAAATTTTACACCGGAGAAAGCAGCCGGTAATGTCATGCAGGTTTATAATCGTGTGGTTGCGCAATGAACGAAGATATCATAAATTCACTCAGGGTCCTGGAACAGGGAGGAGTCATTCTTTATCCTACAGACACAATATGGGGGATCGGATGTGATGCCACAAACGAAAAGGCTGTTCAGCGTATTTATCAAATCAAGAAGCGTGAAGATCTTAAGTCGATGCTGGTTCTTATTGATAACCCGGACAGGCTTTACCAGTATGTCAGCCAGATTCCCGAAATCGCCTGGGATATCCTGGAAGCAGCCGTCAGTCCCATTACCATCATATATCCCGGTGTTAAAAACCTTGCAGCCAATCTCATTGCCGGTGACCGTTCTGCGGGTATCAGGATTACAAGCGACAGGTTTTGCCAAAAGCTGATACACAGGTTCAAAAAACCGGTTGTATCCACATCTGCCAATATCAGCGGTAAAGATGCACCGCAGGTTTTTAACGAAATTGATCCGGTCATCAAAAAATCAGTTGATTATATTGTAAACTGGAGGCAGGATGACCTGTCCTGTCATAAACCTTCAGGAATCATCAAGCTGGGCGTTAACGGTGAAGTGGAGGTAATCCGTGAGTAATCAGTTCCTCCTTCCTGCAAGCATGAAAAGAAAGTACAACAACATGGCCAGAGAGGAGAGTGCTGCAACGACATAGGTGTATGCTGCCCACTTAAGGGCATCCTCAGCCTTTTCATGCGTGCCATAACCAGTAATTCCGGAGGAATTAAGCCACATCAGTGCCCTTTTGCTGGCATCAATTTCCACCGGCAGGGTGACAAAGGCAAAAAGCGTGAAAATTGCATAACACCCCACAATCACATACAATGCAAGGTCTATGCTGATGAAGTTGTTAAACATGAATACACCGAAAAACATCATGATAAAGATAACATTCATGATTTTTGCACTGATATTCTGCAATGGCACCAGGGCGGTTCTGAACTGAAGCATGGAATATGCTTTCGCATGCTGTACCGCATGCCCGCATTCATGCGATGCAATCGCTGCCGAGGCGATGCTCCTGCCATAATAAACATCGCGGCTGAGATTAACGGTTTTGGTTGCAGGATTGTAATGATCCGACAGCTGCCCCTCAACAGAAACAACTTTAACGTCATATATCCCGTTCTCATGCAGCATCTTTTCAGCAACTTCCTTCCCGCTCATCTGGTTATTGACGGCTATTTTTGAATATTTTTTAAACCTTGATTTGAGCTGTTCCCCAATTATCCAGCTTACAATAACAAAAATTAAAAAAATGATGATATATCCTGAACCAATCATATCTTAATTATTTTAATCATACAAAATTAATAATAAGCAATCAAAATCTTTACCATTTTTAATTGACAAAGGAAAAGTGCCAATTTGACATACTTGTATTGGTAAAAAAATGAACTTTCATCCGGTGGAAAATGTTAAAACATGAGACATATCATTCATGCAGGAACCGTTAATTATTATTTTCGTGTCACAATCCAAATAAATATGACATATGAAAACGATCAGAGTCTTGTTTTTTATCTGTATTGCCGGAATGATAATTACAGGGTGCAAACAATCAACAAAGAGGGCAGAGATGATGGCAGATGAATTCATCCGGTCATTTGAAGCGGAAATGATCCCTGTTTACATTGATATGAACAAGGCATACTGGGATGCATCCATATCAGGCAGGGATGAAGATTATGAGAGGTCTTCCGGACTTGAATTCAAATATTCGAAAATACTTGCCGACAGGGAAAAATTTAAAAAGGTAAAGAAGTTCAGGTCATCTGGCGAAATTGAAGATTCGTTAATTAACCGGACACTTGATATCCTGTATAACTCCATGATAAAATACCAGGCAGATACGGTTAAACTTGAAAAGTTAATAAAAGCGCAAACGGAACTCGGACAGAAATTTTCAACTTTCAGAGCCGAAGTAAACGGTAAGAAACTATCTGATAATTATATTGAAGAAATTCTCAGAAATGCTGCTGATTCGAAAATACTTGAAGAGACCTGGCTGGCAAGCAAGCAGATTGGAGCGGCAGTTGCTGAAGATGTTATTGCACTTGTCAGGTTGAGGAATGAGATTGCCAGTGATCTTGGATACAGCAACTTCCATGAAATGTCACTTAGGATTACAGACCAGGACCCGGAAGAGGTTATGAAGATTTTTGACGAGCTTGACAGCCTGACCAAAGGCACTTTTGCTGAATTAAAGGAAGAGATGGATATTTTCTTAAGTGAAAAATATCATGTAAAGAAGGAGGACCTGATGCCCTGGCATTACCAGAACAGGTTTTTTCAGGAAGCACCTCAAATTTATGAGGTTGATCTGGATCACTATTATAAAGAAAAAGATATTCCTGACATTGTCGAAAAGTTCTATGCAGGAATCGGTCTTGAAGTCGAAGATATACTGGAGAACAGTGATTTGTATGAAAAAGAAGGGAAAAACCAGCATGCTTATTGTACTTCCATTGACAGGGCAGGAGATGTCAGAATCCTTGTCAACATGAAGGATAATTATCAATGGACAAATACAATATTGCATGAGCTGGGACATGCCGTGTATGATAAATATATTGATCCTGCTCTTCCTTTTACATTGAGAGAACCGGCTCATATGTTTACCACTGAAGCAATAGCCAACTTTTTCGGAATGCTGGCATCCAATTTCAGGTGGATGAGAAAAAATCTTGATATCCCTTCAGAAGACGCTGAAATAATTGCTGTGGACGTCAGTAATTTTACCAAGCTTGAAAAAATTGTTTTCAGCCGCTGGTGCCAGGTAATGTTCCGTTTCGAAAAAAGCATGTATGAAAATCCTGATCAGGATTTAAACAAGCTATGGTGGGATCTGGCTGAACAATACCAGCTGCTCAGATGTCCCGAAGGCAGGGATAATCCGGATTGGGCTTCTAAAATCCATATAGCCACTTTTCCCTGTTATTATCATAATTATCTGCTTGGGGATCTGCTGGCAATGCAACTGGATGCTTATATGGAGGAGAATATCATAGGGCATAAGGATCCCTGTTATACAGGCCACACAGAGGTAGGCGATTACCTGAAAGAAAAAATATTCAGGCCCGGCAACAGGTATTACTGGAATGAAATGATTGAAAGGGCTACCGGTGAAAAGCTGACTGCAAAATATTATGCAAGACAATTCATTAATTAACATGCGGGAGATACAGCCATTCTGAATAAAATAGAATTATAGCTTAGATATACGGGAATTTTGATTGATCAGGACCGCCTCACTCCGGGAGTGATGGCGGTTTTTTTTTGGTGCGTCGTGCATGGGCGCTGATATCATATAAATATGAAATGCAGATAACATTGACACTAATGAATATTCAAATGCTTCAATGCTTCCGCTTTCTAATAACAAACTTAAGAGACTTATAATCAAGTCAAACCGGACTAAACAGCCGGTAGTGCTATTTTTTCAAAGATGCCTTTGAGAAAATATATTCCGGTATATTGACGTTAAACTGAATGGATTCAATGATAAATTCCGTACCATCACCCCGCTTAAGCATGTCCTTAAATATCATTTTTTTAGGAAACCAGCGGTTGTCTATTTTTGTGATATTGGAAAGTTCCATCCTTTTCAGAAGTTTCCCGCTTTTAGCAAATAATTCTTCTTTCAGCGGGATGTAACGGATTTTATCTACCCATATTTTTCGTATCTGGTAATTCACTTCTGCAGTTTTTGCCTGCAATTCGACAATCCAGCAGTCTCTTTCTTCAAAGACTTCAGAACCAATGACGGTTGCATGATAGTCTTCAATCATTTCATTATTGTCCATCATATCTTCGTAAGAGAGGTCAGAGCCCATCAGTGACTGGCGAAGCATATGTCCCGAGATCTGAATCGTCCTGTCTGAACCGGGTGAATAGATCCATAGCTGGTCTTCCAGTTTCAGCATTTTTGTGCCTTTTTCGCGGGCAGGAGCAAGGTATTCGGTAAATGCTTTTTCATCGCCGATTCCCCAGGTTTTTGCCTCAATGGTGCGGGTCTGCCGCGACCCGTGGATGACCATTTTTGAAGTGGTGATGGCACTTTTGTAAGCCATGTTCTTATCTATTCTTTCAAGGATTTCTTTTCCCGTTGGTTCCTGTGCCCGGATAAATGCGGGGATGAAGAATATGATGAGGGCAAATCGTTTCATTTTTTTATTTTTAAAGGTTATGTTCAATAGATAACAGATTTAAATCCAAGGTATTGAGAACAAAAAACGTGCCTTTATGTCTCCAGTTCCTTAAACAGTGAAGCAGTCTTGCGTCTGTAGATTCCTATGCCCGCAAGCATCGTTCCCAGAACAACAGAAAACAATCCGGGGATAAATCCAAGATAATAGGCAGGAGGAGTGATATTTGCCCTGAAGACGCTCGGCATCATCATCTTTGAATTCTTCATTATACCGCCGATATCAAGACCCGCCTCCTGTAACCAGTATGAAAAACCAAGCCCTATGAGCGTTCCGATAGTCGATCCTACAATTCCTATCAGCACAGCTTCTCCGATCATTGACCTGTATATATGGCCTTTCTCTTCGCCTATGGCCAGTCGCAGACCAATTTCGCCGTAACGTCTTAATCCTCCTATCAGTCCGGAATTCCATAATACAATAGACATTGCCAGAATAAAAACGAATATGATAATGCCGGAAAACATATCAACCATCTCAAAAAAACCGGATAAAAGGCTTTCATTTTTTAACCTGCTCATAACAGGAGAAAACTGATCATCAGGATCAGCATACTTATTGTTGAAAGTTTGTTCCACCTGCATGGCCATTTCATCATTATATCTTGGATTGTCCAGGAATCCGAGGATCTCCCCGCAGGCATCCTGCATGTCCAGTGCATTTTGAATACCTGTGATATCTGCAATCATTCCGCTGCGATCCATGAATTCCACACCAAATTCAATCGTTCCTGCAAGAACAAAATTTTGAACAGCCATGCCGCCATACATGGTGGAACTTATCAGTGTTACCGGGTCACCGGGATTAACTTCAAGTTTTTCGGCAAACTCGTCACTCAGCAATACTTCATCCGGCTTTTCAGGGAAACGCCCCTTTCTTAAAGCTCCTGCCAGGTTAAGGCGTTCTGTCTCTTTCGTGTTTTCCGAGATCAGGTCGACCGCTATGCCGGAAACAATTCCCTGCTTTTTTGTTTCTCCGTATTTATCCGGAGAATCCAGCAGACCACCGAAATTTATCCGTTGTACAAATTCCATGTCCGGAAAGTCATCCTGCACATTACTTATTAATTCGTCCACACCTAGCAGCGCAAGATCGTTTGGCACCTGGTCACTGTTTTCAGCATATGCCCGGGTCATTATTTTTACATGCCCGGATGAATATCTGGCAGTAAATTCAATTGAATCACGCAATATACCCGTGATGTAGCAATGCGCCAGAACAGTAAGTGCAACACCTACTGTAACTACCAGAACCGGCAGCAGGCTGCGGTTCCGGTCTCTTAATAATCCTTTAAACAGAAAACGTATCATTGTATTTTTCCTTTTATTGCTTCAGTCGGATTCATTTTGGATATCTTACGGGCCGGCATATAACTTACGATGGTAGTTATGATCAATACCAGGAGTACTGTAACCAGGATAAGTCCTATACCATAAACCGGGAAAATGGTCTCTGCAATGGCCAGTCCCATATCATCGGTTCCGGCCGGCATGCTGAAACCGACTTTCATCTGCCACAGAAAGAAAGGAATGCCGTAAACAGCGCCGACAATGACAGCCAATATAGCATGCATGGCACCTTCCACGGTAAAAAGACTTACTACCTGGTTCCGGGTCATTCCCATGGCAATATAAGTGCCTATTTCCTTTTGCCTTCTGAATATTGAAAGTACCTGCGTATCGAATATAGCCAGCATGGCTAAAATGATCAGCACCAGATAAAGAAAGCCACCTCCTATTCTTTTTATTTTTATCATTTCATCCATTTCGCTCATCAGGAAGTCCAGATCTTTGTATTCCCATCCCGGAATGTCTTCTTTTATTTCAGATTCCTCGCCAAGTATTAAGAGGGTTGCTTCGCCGGGTGCCTGCATCATTTCCCGGAGATCTTCAATAGAGAGCCATATTTGTCCGGCATCTACATTGGGTACGTCACAATCAAAAATATCAACCACTTCTACTTCTTTAGCATCAAAGGTTCCGTTCACATCTCTCCACCTGATGGTTGTTACATCGCCTTCTTTCAGCTTGCAGCTTTTGGCCATCCTTCGTCCCATAATTACAGGCATTTCTTCCGATTCGGCTTTCAGAGCTGCAGTTGGTAAGGCAATCACTTTCTGATCAGGATCGATGCCTTTTAATATCATACTCTTGATTCTGCCGTCAGGATAAACAGAGCCCTGGTTTATTAATACAGGGGCAATATTCCCGCCGGTGATTCCTATATTAAAGGATTCAGGAATTATGGCATGACTTTCTTCCAGCGTGAAGTAGTCGTAAGGATCGTAATTTTGTTGCCAGTATTGTCCGTTTCCAACTTCCCATTCTCTCATGTCTTTTTTGGCCTGGTAGTTCCATCCGTCAATAACACCGTAATGCCAGATGATCAATACGTAGACAAAGGACAATACAAATACGTTGAGCCATGTTCGTAAACCTGCACCAACCAGGTTCCGATAGGCAAGTTTTATTGATAACATCATTCTGTCCTCCGGTTTAATTCTTAACAATTTCATCAGCAGTTACTTTACCATCACGCAGCGATATTTTCCTTCTCAGGTATCTGATCACTTTATCGTCGTGAGTGGCAAAGATGAAGGTCGTTAGCAGATCTTTATTAAGTTTTTCCATGGTTTTCAGAATGTGATGCGAATTATCAGAATCGAGGTTGGCGGTTGGCTCATCGGCCAGCACCAGTAACGGTTTTTTAACCATCGCCCGGGCAATGGCCACACGCTGGCATTCTCCTCCTGAAAGCTGGGCCGGCCGTGATTTAACTTTATCTGATAAACCAACCCATTCCAGGGCGTCAAGTACCGCCTTTTTACGCTGCGATGCACTCATCCTCAGTAGAAGAAGGGGGAATTCAACATTCTCAAATACCGTATAAACAGGCAGCAGATTATAGGTCTGGAAAATAAATCCCAGGTGCTTCCTGCGCAAGAGTGCTGCCTTATGTGACGATAATTGATTGATATCATTGTCAAGGACAATGGCATTTCCTTCGGATGGCGTATCAAGAGAACCGATAATGTTTAACATGGTGGTTTTTCCTGACCCGCTTGGTCCCACAAAACCGGCAAATTCACCTTCTCCAAAGGTAAGGTCAATCTTATCCAGCGCTGTAAAAAAGCCTCCGGCCATGGGGAACTTTTTCACAAGTCCGGAAATTTTAACAATTTCTGAGTTTTTCATTCAAGTAGATTTAAATACAATTTAATATTCAATATTCTTTAAAATTTAATGGTTAAAAACAGCCATTAACTGGATTCCTTTACCTGTGAACAGATCAAAGTTATCAATGTTACGGTAGATCAAAAATTTTTCCGGATTCCAGAATCCCATCAGGTAAAAGCTCCATTTGTCATAAGTCAGTGTCAGGTTCAGGAACCTGTACAAATCCTTCTGATCCCAGTCGAAATAGATCATACCTGTGATATTCCAGATGAGTGACAACGGATAATTCAGGGAGAGTGCAGAGAAGAACCTGTTATTACTCATGTCAAAAGCTTTGGAAGAATTTGAAAAGAAAAGTTGTTCGCTCACAAGTCCAAGTCCGTTTCCCCACGAGAATGTATAGTCCATCCCGGCTGTCAGCATTTTGAAATACCTGTATTCAGGAATATCAATGCTGCTGTGATTAAAGGCGCCTTCAAACCAGAGCCCGATACCGATATCCCATCTGCCGTCTATACCGATTCTGTTCTCGGGAAAATACCTGCCTGCATCTGCCGGATAGGGTAATAAACTGGCCAGGGTATCCTGTATCCGGTGATGATAACTAAATCCCACCTCTCCTGCCGGAACCGGCAGTTGAATGCGTCCTCCGAATTCCGGACTTTTCTTGCGGGTGGAAATGAATTCCCATCCTTTCGGATCGGTATTGCCATACAAACCCCAGAGCCAGAAGGTAGCATTATTCAAAGTATAATAACGAAACAGGATGCCGTAAACGCCATCTGTTATCTGAAGCGGATCGCGGGGGTCAATCTGGTCGAACCACATCAGCGGCCTGACAAAACGGGAAGGGCCGAAATTGATTTTCTGCAGCCCCAGCCTCGCTTCAAACTGGTTCGATGATAATCTTACCCAGAGGCGGTAGAATTTAACTTTTCCGTCTGTCTCTATGCTGTCAAATGAGGGTATGATGCTTGTTCCGTAAAGGTTCACTGAAATATCCGCGTCGACTTTAAGTTTGTCATTCAGCTGTTTGCTGATCAGGAGCTCCGGGATATATCGTCCACCGAAGGCAGACTGAAAGGGTTTTTCGGGTTTCAGGGCAGACCATCCAGAAAGCTGTCCCTTAAAATCCACTGACTGGGTAAAAGTACTGACAGCATGAATCATAAAAACCGAAAGCAGGCAGATCATTACGTGCAGTTTCAGAGACCATCTATGTACTTTTTTTCCTGCCATTTTTTTCTGTCATTATTCCGTAGAAAAAGAAGTTGGTCAGTTCCATGATCAGTTCCTGGGCATTGTCGTAATGCTTATACAGTTCTTCATCTTTTGCCATCTCAAACATATGGTTAAGGAAATACAAGATGAATTCAGGTTTCAGGTTTTTTCTCAAATGACCTGATTTCTGAGCTTTTGAATAATCGTTAAGAATCTCGTTCAGGAAGTCATTCTTCCTGGATTCAAAGAACTCAAACAATTCGGTATCGGGATTACGGTAGACATCGGTGAGGAATTCCTGGCTGAGGTTTTCTGTCTGCTCCATTTTAAGCTTTACAGACATTGCAATTTTCTTTGTGAAGGGAATGTCGGTATCCATGATTTGCCTGTATTTTATTATTCCTTCATCCATTTTTTTTTCGAGAATGTATTTGGCCAGCTCAATTTTATTCTCAAAGAATTTATAGAATGTCATTTTGCTGATGTTTGCCTCAAGGCATAACTCATCTATTGTGATTCGCCTGATGCCAAATTTCCAGAACATCATGTCGGCTGTATTTACCAGTCTTTTGAATCTGGGATTATGTTCATTGGGATTCATTAGAATATGAATAATTAATTATACAAATATAGTATAAAAATACTAATAACGTATAAAAAATTTAAAAAATCTATTTTTTTTGTTTGAAAAGTACATAATACTTTGTTACTTTTGCATGCACTTTTGCCTCGTGGTGTAATTGGCAACACGTCTGACTCTGGATCAGAAGAGTCCAGGTTCGAGCCCTGGCGAGGCAGC
>JAFGBD010000004.1 GCA_016933335.1 Bacteroidales bacterium
GAAGCAGAAACAGAAGATGCGGAATAGAAGTGATGATTATTCTTTCAACTCAAAAAGATTGCCATCGTAATCGGAAATAAAGGTAAGGACAACCGAACCCTTTGGAATTTCTATGACCTTCATGCCTGCATCCCTGCATTTATTAACAATATTGGTCAAACCGGTTACCTGGATACAGGAATGCGCGATCTGTTTATCCGGGGCTTTATAATCCTGATACACTAATATCTCATAATGAGCAGTCCCGCCCTGGTAATGTATGATTAAAAGTTCATCATTGATCCCGAAAATGGTCTGGGCAAGATTCCTGTCAAGGGTTTTCGGCATTGATTTTTCGAGGCCCAGGATACCGATATAAAAACGGTCTGCCTTTTCTTCACTGCTTGCGGCGAGTCCGCTGTGGATGAAGTTCATATAACTTTCCTCTTATGATTCATGTGGTTTGATGATGATCTTGAGTGATTCTGATCCATCCAAAAGCATCTTAAATCCTTTATCTGTATCTTTTAACGGCAGCCTGTGGGTAATGAGGTCATCAACCATAATGTCCCTGTTTGTTATCAGGTCGAGGGCTTCTTCAATATCCGGGGGTCCGCAATAATAGGAGGTGAGTATTCGTATCTCCTTTCTCCAGAAATCATTGACAGGAACAACAACATCCTTACCGGGTTCGGGGACAGTGAATAAAACCACAACTCCGCCCATGTCGACAGTCTCCCAGGCCTGTTTCAGAGCGGACATGGCAGAGGTTGTAACAATAACAGCGTCAGCTTTCCTGCCATTATAGTGTAACAGCTGTTCCGTAACATCAGAGGCCGCGTCTGCGACATAGTCCGCGCCATAACTTTTTGCCAGTTCAAGCTTTCTTTGATTGATGTCGGTCGCTATAACCTTACATTTTTTATGCCTGGCAAGTTTGATATGCAGAAGCCCTGATATACCTGAGCCGAGTATGAGAAGTGTCTGTCCTTCTTCAATAGCAGCAAGTCTCTGCGCTCTGACAACACAGGCCAAAGGTTCGATAAATGTTGCCTGGTCATAACTTACATTGTCTGGTAGCAGGTAGGTGCCGTTTAAAACCAGATCCTTCGGTACCAGGATGTATTCAGCAAATCCTCCGGGCAGTCTGTCCTTAATTACATTGCATTGAGGGTAATGTCCCTTTAAGCAATAACTGCATTTCAGGCAGGGTACCTTTGGTGCAATAAAAAGCCGGTCTCCTTTTTTATATTTGCTAACTCCAGGGCCAGTTTCCACAACCTCTACTCCCACCTCATGTCCTTGAATTAGCGGCGCTCTTGGCAGGCGATACCACTCTACGATGTCGCTGCCGCATATTCCACAGGAAATAACCTTTACCAGCATCTCACCCTGACCAGGTGAAGGGGTGGGCACTTCCTCCAGCCTTATGTCGTTGTTATTGTACCATATGGATGCTTTCATATTTTTCCTCCTGCTATCTTGATATAAAACAGCGGCAGAATGCTTCGTTAATTGTGTTTATCCTCAGGATTTTTTATTTTTTAAAGTATTATAAAGATCAAAAGCCTTTTCAGGGATTTCATTTTCATGGACAACCGCTCTTACTGCCTGGATCATAGCGATGGGAGAAGCTGTCTGGAAAATATTCCTGCCCATGTCTACTCCGGCGGCGCCTTCCTGTACAGAACGATAAGCCATTTTCAGAGCGTCAAGTTCCGGTATCTTTTTCCCTCCTGCTATTACAATCGGCACAGGACATGAGGCCGTGACGGTCTCAAAATCTTCGGGTACATAATAAGTTTTGATATAATGGGCTCCGAGTTCAGCGCAAATACGTGTAGCCAGCCTGAAATATTTTGCATCCCTCACCATGTCCTTGCCCACAGCCGTTACCGCTAGTGTCGGTATACCATAACGTGTGCCCATATCCACCATTTTAGTCATATTGGTAATTGATTCCTTTTCATGTTCACCACCGATAAAAACCTGTACAGCCATGGCTGAAGCATTCAGGCGTACGGCGTCCTCAATATCCACCGCCAGGGTCTCATTGGAAAGTTCTTTCAGGATGCTTGTCCCACCAGAGACTCTGAGGACAACGGACTTTTGAGTTTCCGGAGGAATGATGCTCCTTAAGATGCCGCGGGTAAGCATGAGTGTATCGGCATATGGCTCCAGGGGTAGTATATTTACATCGATCCTTTCAAGTCCGGTGGTTGGTCCTTGAAAATAGCCATGGTCAATGGCCAGCATGACTGTCCTGCCGCTTACCGGATTAAATATCCTGCCAAGCCTGTTTTTCATGCCCCAGTCCAGAGCGTTTGATCCTTTTAAAAAATAACTTTTGGATGTCTGTGGCACATCCGTAAAAAATTGTTTTGCTTTGTTAATTCCTTCAATATCCGGCATATTAAATCTCCTTATATTTATTAGTTAAAGACTGTAATACATATTTTTAAGTATCTTTTTTAATGCAAGTTATGAAAATTAATGTCTCACACAAAAAAAATATCGGAGCAGGTCAGGGATTATATATTGTCCAGGGATATCTTAATCAGTTCGAGAAGCTTTGTAATATTCTGTTCAATGATCTCCGTGATATCCTCAATTGAGGGAGGTTTGATATCAGTTCGCCATGAGTCAAAATCAGTGCATAGTGCAATAACAGCAATAGGCAGTTCCATTTCGTTGGCCAGTATGACTTCAGGAGCGGTGGTCATATTGATGATATCTCCTCCCCACATCCGGTAAAGCTGTGATTCAGCATGTGTTGAAAACCTTGGTCCGTCAATGGTAACAACGGTTCCTTTTGTATGTACTGTATGACCCAGGGTTACGGCAGCCTCTATCAGGCAATCACGCAACTCATCTGAAAACGGGTAAGCCATTGGTGTATATCTGAAATCGCCGGAGTGTGTTTCCTGAAATATGGTTGTAAAGCGGTGCCTGGTGAAGTCTATGAACTGGTCAAATACGATGAATTCACCCGGGCAGATCTCTTCCCTGAGGCTGCCACACGTAGTTGTTGAGATAACATGTGTGCATCCGGTTTCTTTCAGTGAATGCAGATTTGCTTTAAAATTAACCATTGAAGAAGGAATGCTGTTGTCTCTTCCGTGGCGGGCTATATGAACAACTTCCAGTCCATTATACCGGCCTGTATGAAGATCTGAACTCGGGTCTCCAAAAGGTGTCCTGGGCTTCACAGTCTTATTGCCTGACAAGATATCCAGCTGTTCAAAACCGGTACCCCCAATAATAGCTACTTTCTTCATAGTTAAGTCATTTGTGTTTTCTCAGGAAAGAGTTCTAAGATACTATTTTTTTCCGGTTTGCATATTCCCTTTTCGGTAATTAATCCTGCGATAAGCCTTGCCGGAGTTACATCAAAGGCATAATTTGTTATTTTGCTGGAGGTATCCGCGATCAACAGTTCTTCCAGTTGTCCGTTCCTGATACCCTGTATAAACCTTATCTCATTTTCATCGCGTTCTTCGATAGGTATTTCTGTTAAGCCATCAGATATTGACCAGTCAATAGATGAGGATGGCACAGCTACATAGAAAGGGATATTGTTATCATCGGCTGCAAGTGCTTTCAGGTATGTTCCTATTTTATTGGCTGCATCTCCGTTCAGAGAAAGCCTGTCACAACCAACCATTACCATATCAACCAAACCGTGCTGCATCAGATGTCCTCCGGCATTGTCAGTAATGATTGTGCATGGAACGCCATGTTGCTGAAGCTCCCATGCAGTTAATTTCGACCCCTGGTTCCTTGGCCTGGTCTCATCAACCCAAACATGTATGTCAATTCCGCTATCATGCGCCATATAAATAGGGGCAGTGGCTGTACCATAGTCAATACATGCAAGCCATCCGGCATTGCAATGCGTAAGGATATTTACAGGTTTCCCCTTGTTTGCGACAGAAAGCCTTTCAATGAGAGGCAGGCCATACCGCCCGATATTCAGGCTGCTGTCTTTTTCCTGATTGATGATGTCAAGCGCTGTTTCTCTGGCCACTTTGATTTTATCATCTAATTCTTTTACCATCTTCACATTCTGAAAGACTTTATTCACTGCATGGGCAAGATTGATGGCTGTTGGTCTGGAAGACAGCAGATAAAGCGCTTTCTCATCGAGAATGGTATCGGGATTATCATTTTCTTTACATTCAAGCAGGGCGAGATAAAGGCCCATTGCCGCTGTGGCTCCGATAAGCGGTGCACCGCGAACCTGCATGTTCTTTATTGACAAAAAAACGTCTTCGGCGGTGATGAGATCAGCAATGATAAATTTAAAAGGCAGGTATCTCTGATCGATCACCTGTACAACTGAATTGTCACCCGGCTTTAGCCAGATGGTCTCATAATGGATGCCATTGACCTTCATAATTTTCGAAAAAATTATTTCTTTTGCATTGCAATGTCTTTGACTCAATGAAAAAAAACAACAATTCAGGTTAAAAATAATGAAATTATCCAAGGCAATAAACATTCAGGGGGCACAAATTAAGAACATCATACTGGATTGGGGCGGAGTCATTACAGATATTGATATTAAAAAATCCGAAGCAGCTTTTCAGAAAATAGGGCTGCATGATTTCAAAAAACACTATTTCATAGCAGAACAGATTGAGTTTTACCGCTTATTTGAAGAAGGCAAAATGTCGCCGGATGAGTTCAGGTCAAATCTGAGAGCCTATCTCTCACTTCCGGTCAGTGACCAGGAGGTTGATAATGCCTGGACTGCAATGCTGGGTGACACCCCGGCTGACCGGTGGGACCTGCTGCATGAAATGAAAAAGAATTACAGGACTTTTCTGTTAAGCAATACAAGTATTTTACATGTTGAAAGCTATTTTGATTACCTCTATCATAAATTTGGCACAAGAGGCTTCCGGCATCTTTTTGAAAAGGTATATTTTTCTTATATAACAGGTATCCGTAAACCTGATACCAGGGCCTTTAAAATGGTACTGGATGAAAATGATTTGCTTCCCCGCGAGACCCTTCTGGTAGATGATTCGCAGAAGAATACTGAATCAGCCCGAAAGCTTGGTATCAGAGTATATCATCTTCAAGCGCCGGTAACTTTGAACGATTTGTTCATCCCTTTCCCGTAAGTATTTATAAGGTAACGGCAACAGAAAAGATATTATTTCGATTTATCGGGATAAGGCGGAACCGGTTTAATATACCTGTCATATTTTTTCATTTCTTCTTTGATAATCTCAATGGCTTTATTCAGCTGTGCATCGGTTCCGGCATATTCCTGTGCAGGATCATTATCAACGAAAATATCCGGATCAACTCCGTATCCTTCTATGGGCCATGACTTGCCATCAGGGCTATAGCCGGCAAATTCGGGTTTATAGAGCTGTCCGCCGTCAATAAGAGGCAGTGGATTCCTGATTCCAACAACGCCGCCCCAGGTTCTGACACCTATGACTTTCCCCAGATTCATTTCCTTGAACCTGTAAGCAAACAAATCTCCGTCAGATGCCGAATAATTATCAATCAGTAAAACTTTCGGGCCCACAAAAGTACCCGGAGGATCAGGGGTTCCCTTTGTCTGGTTCCTTGCTACATCGGTAAGGATCATTTCTCTTAAAAGTCTTTCAATGATCATTGGAGACACATTGCCTCCACCATTGCCCCGGTCATCAATGATCAGTCCTTTTTTCATGATCTGCGGGTAGAAATGTTTGATAAACTCATTCAATCCTTCGGGGCCCATGTCAGGGATATGAATGTAGCCCGCCTCATCGTTGGTGGCTTCCGACACCTTGCGCATATTATCCTGTACCCAGTTGTAATAATAGAGAGAAGACTCATCTGCCAGGGGCATAATAACGACTTTCCTGCTTCCGGCCGTTTCAGGTTTGGAATTTACAGTTAGCTCAATCTGCTTGCCGGCAAGACCAACTAAAGAAGCATAGATGTTATCCATCTCTTTTGTCGGATTACCATTTACAGCCAATATGAAATCACCCTGACTGACATCTGTTCCTATTTCAGTGAGAGGAGAACGCAGGTTCTTACTCCAGTTAGCACCGTTCAGAATTTTTTCAACCCGGTAGTACCCTGACGAATGGCGGCTCAGTTTTGCTCCCAGCAAACCTGTTGTGATCCTTTCCGGTTTGGGCCTGTCACCACTAAGTACATAGGTATGACCGATACTCAGTTCACCAATCATTTCACCAATGATGTATGTCAGGTCATCCCTGTTTTTAACATACGGCAGTAAAGCTGCATATTTATCATGCATGGCCGTCCAGTTGACACCGTGCATGTTCGGATCATAGAAAAAATCACGCATTTGTCTCCAGCTCTCATTAAAGATCTGTTTCCATTCATCAGAATAGTCCACCCAGGTTTTCATACCGGAAAGATCAACCATATCTTTCATTTCGATGGGCTCAGAAGGAAGGTTGATTACCGCATATTCTTTCTCTTTAAACACCAGCATTTTTTTACCGTCAGCTGAAATTTCGAAATCCATTCCGGTACCAAGGGTTTTTTCCTCCTTTTTTTCAAGATCAAACATCCCTATGGTTGGTTTTTCAGCCTCGTCTCTTTTTTCATTATAATATATTTTATTTGCAGCCAGTACGACACCCGCATAATTTGATGCTTTTACGGGCACTTCAACAATTCTTTCCTGAATGCCTTTCAGATCAATTCTAACATCAACCTTTTTGGTTTTTTCAGCTTCCGGTTCAGGTTTTCCAGGAGGTGTTTCAGTATCTTTGATCTTCACTTCACTGGCTTCAGGTGCTAAAGGAGATTTTGTTGATTTCAAAAGAGTTATCAGGTATATCTTGTCCATATTGGTGTATGCGTGATTCCATTCCGTATGGCTGTAGGTCGGATCGAACGTACGGGATGAGACAAACAACAGGTATTTACCATCATCACTGAATGCAGGATCTGAGCTTTCATACCATCCGTCGGTTATTTCTGTCTTTATTCCTGTTGCTGTTTCGAACAGCATAATTTTACTGAATTTTTCTCTTTCAGGTCTGGACCAGGTAATCCATTTGCTGTCAGGCGACCAGTTAAAATCTCTTATTTCCCATTCATCGGACTGGTCAACAAGAACAAATTCTTTTGTCTGGATATCGACATACAGAAGCCTGAATTTTTTATCGCTCCAGAGTATTTTTTTACTGTCTGGCGACCATTTGATATCAAATTTATAGGTATCCGCATCTTTTGTAAGCTGAACAGGGGATTCCGAGCCATCCTGTTTTTGCATGTAAATCTCAAATTCTCCTGTCTGATCTGAGATATATGCAACGTATCTGCCATCAGGTGACCAGCGTCCGTTTCTTTCATGAATACCCGGACTTTGTGTCAGGTTCCGGGTGATCCCTTTTTTTGCAGGCAGTGTATAAATATCTCCCCGGGCACCTAATACCAGCCGTTCGCCATCGGGTGAGATATCCGCTGTAACGATGTTTTTAGATGCATCAACAAAAGCATTTCTTGCACCGGAGATTTCATTGTGTATTTTGATGGTTATTTTAGATGCTGATTTTGATGCGATGTCATAGAGATATATATATCCTCCTTTTTCGAATACGATGGCATCATTTCCCAGGGAAGGAAATTTGATATCATAGTCTGTAAAGCCGGTCAGTTTTTTGCATTCTTTGCTTTCCAGGTTATAAACATACAGGTTCATGATCCTGTCCCTGTCTGAAAGAAAATAGATGTCTTTGCCATGCCACATGGGGAAAATATCCTGTGATTTATGATTTGTAATATTTGTAACCTCTTGGTTATCATAATCATAAATCCAGATATCATCAGCCATTCCGCCCTGATAGTATTTCCAGGTTCTGAATTCCCTGAATACCCGGTTGAAAGCAAGTTTTCTGCCATCCGGAGAAAAAGAACAGAATCCCCCGTTATATAAAGGAATTTCCGAAGGTAACCCGCCGCCTGAGGATATACTGAACAGCTGGCCCCTGAAAGAATTAAATGAATAACACCTTGAGCGGTATATAATGTTATTGCCATCAGGGGTCCATGTCATGACAATGTTATTGGGGCCCATCCTGTCGCCGATATCGTCCCGCTGTAATGTTGCTGTATAAGTTAATCTCACAGGCTCACCTCCGGGAGAAGGTATTGTAAATACTTCGGTATTACCGTCATACTGGCCTGTAAAAGCAATTGTTTTTCCATCAGGTGAAAATCTCGGAAACATTTCGTAACCTACATTATTTGTCAGCTGCCTGGCAATTCCCCCTGAGGTGCTGACAGAATAAAGATCACCGGCATAGCTGAATACGATCTTATCTCCATATACCGCAGGGAAACGGAAAAGTCTTGATTCTTCCTGGGTAAATGTGTTCATAGTCACTCCGATCATAAAAGTCAATACAAATAAATATTTCATAATAATATGTTTTGGATTCATTAATAGAACAATAATTGCAGGGTTGTTAAAATATAAACACCGAAAATTAATAAAACCGGGAGAATAATAATATGACTTATCTAAGGATTTACCCAGTCTCCGTTTTTTTTGATCAGGCGTATCAGTTCGTCAACAGCTTCTGCTTCCGGTATGTTATTGCGGATCATTTCCCTGGCTTTGTAAAGATTTACTTTTCCTTTTCCGGATCCCACGTAACCGTAATCCGCATCAGCCATTTCACCTATTCCGTTGACAATGCAACCCATTATTCCTATCTTCAGTCCTTTCAGATGCGATGTTCGTTCCCTGATTTTTGCAGAAACCTCCATGATGTTAAAATTGGTTCTTCCGCACGACGGGCAGGAAATATATTCAACCCTGCTTATTCGTGCCCGTGAGGCCTGAAGAATAGCAAATGCGGTGGAACATATCTTCCGGGCACTTGCCTGATTGTTCGAAAGCCAGATACCGTCTCCAAGTCCGTCGATAAAAAGCCCTCCCAGGTCAGCCGCGCTTTTCAGCTGAAAACTTTCATATTCCGGATCGTGTGTTGCAAGCCTGAATATAACGGGAACATCACACTGGTTATTCATCAGTTCAAAAACAAAGGCACGTTGTCCGTGAAATCCGGTTTCCTTGTCATATTCAAGAACCAGTATAAGCGGAGGATCATTTTTCAGGCGTGAAATCAATGTCGGATTCAAATCCCTGTACGATAACATGATAAAATGCGGTGTCTCGACTTCTTCTGCCTTATTCAGATATTCTGCTGATGTCATTAACGGACGAACCTGACGGGGCAGATTTTTGAGCGAAGACCACAATGGATAGTCAATTAAGACAGCCTTTTCTTCGGGCATTTTGATATCAGGATTATACTTCTTTAAATACAACAGATCGGCAGATTGATCAGTGAACGTCCATTTATTTTCTTTTTCGTTAAATATCCATCCGATTTGAATTAAATCTTTTGCAGAGACAGATTGCTGCAGGAACTCACTCACAACAACCGGTGGATTTGATCCGCCGATTTTTTGAACCGGGCTGGTTTGTCTTCTGTTATATTCAAACGGATTGACAGGGATTGCAGCAAACGGATTAACAGGCTTCTGGTTTATCTTTTCAGCAAGATGATTAATCATTTTATTTGCCACAGGAATTTCACACTCCGGCTCCTCGGTGAGTGAAATCCTGATTGTATCGCCGATACCTTCTGCCAGAAGGGATCCGATTCCGACTGCTGATTTTATCCGGCCGTCCTCTCCTTCGCCTGCTTCGGTCACTCCCAAATGCAACGGGAAGATCATATTTTCTTTCATCATCAGATGAACCAGCAATCGTGTGGCCTGAACCATGATCAGAGTGTTGCTTGCTTTCATGGAAAGTACAATATCGTAAAATGATTCTGCGATGCATATCCTCAGAAATTCCATTGCCGACTCGGCCATACCGAGCGGAGTGTCTCCATATCTGCTGACAATCCGTTCAGACAGTGATCCGTGGTTGACACCGATACGGATGGCGGTATGATGTTTTTTGCAGGTCCGGATGAGGGGAACAAAGAGGTCTCTGATCCGTTTCAGAGCCAGCTGATGGTCGGTTTCGGTGAATTCTGATTTAACGCGCAGATTCCTGTCGGCATAATTACCCGGATTGATCCTGATTTTTTCGACAATGGCAGCTGCTTTTTCGGCCACCTGCGGATTAAAATGAATATCTGCGACCAGTGGAAAGTGATGGCCTTTTTTTGTCAGGTTGTCTTTGATTTGTCTCAGATGATCGGTATCTTTCACCGAAGGTACGGTAATTCTGACAAAATCTGCGCCTGCCCTGACAATTCTGATACATTGTTCAACTGTGGATTCAATATCGCTTGTCTGTGTGTTGGTCATTGACTGAATACGGATGGGATGGTTATTACCCAATGGTATTTTGCCTATGAACACCTCCCTGGTTTTAAGCCTTGAATATCTGTTAAGGCTGGCGCAATAATTTTTCAGGTATATATCTTTCATAAAGTTCAGAAGATACAAAGTTAAATGTTGTATGTGGATTAACCAGTGTTTAATAAATAAAAAACCCATATGATATCTTCAATTATTTTAAATTTGTTGGAAATTCATTTAATATATGATGAAAAAACTGGTGGTTCTGACAGGTTCTGGTATCAGTGCCGAGAGTGGACTGAAGACATTCAGGGATTCAGGCGGATTGTGGGAGAATCATGATGTCATGGACGTGGCCAGTATTGACGGATGGGAAAGAAATCCCGAACTGGTGCTTCAGTTTTACAACGAAAGGCGAAAACAGCTGAAAGATGCCAGTCCCAATGCAGCCCATACCGGTCTGTTTGATCTTGAAAAACACTTTGACGTGCATATTATTACGCAGAATGTTGACAACCTGCATGAAAGAGCAGGAAGCAAAAACGTTCTTCACCTTCACGGAATTCTGACAAGGGTGCGTAGTACGGGGGATCCGTTCCTTGTGTATGATATCAGCTACAATGAAATACATATGGGAGATACCTGCGAAAGCGGTTATCAGCTCAGACCGGACATTGTATGGTTTGGCGAACCTGTTCCGGCATTTGAGGAAGCAGTGCGCATTACAGGCACTGCCGACATATTTGCAGTGATTGGCTCATCCCTTGTGGTATATCCGGCTGCCGGTTTAGTAAGTTATGTTCCGGGAAATGTTCCGATATTTGTTATTGATCCCACAGAGGTTTCGATACCTTTCAGAAGCAGAATTGAGCATATAAGGGAAAAAGCCGTCAAAGGAGTTGAAATATTAAAGGAAAAGCTTCAGAAACAATATCTTTCATGATATGAAAAAGCTACTGATCATTATCATCCTGTTTTTACCAGAGGTTATTTCTGCACAGCGTTTTAACGGAGGAATCCTGCTGGGATTAACTGCCAGCCAGGTTGACGGGGATTCGTATTCGGGATTTGACAGGGTGGGGCTCCAGGGTGGTGTGTTCGTGAATACTTTCCTGTCAGGAAAGAGTGCCGTGCAGATGGAAATTAAATATACCAGCCGCGGAGCGAGAAAAAAAACCGCTGAAACCGATACCGAAATATATAAACTTAACCTGCATTACATCGACATGCCTGTTCTGTTTCTCTTTGAGGCACAGAAAAAGATCATCCTGGAAGCCGGAATTATAACCGGATATCTGTTTGCTTCAAGCGGAGAGGAAAGCGGAGGTAAACTTGACAGTGATTACATGGCAGATTTTAAGAAGTTCGATCTTGACTGGATGCTGGGTTTGAGATACCGGATCAATGAAAAATTATCGGCAGGGATCAGGTATTCCTATTCGTTGTTTTCAATCAACAATTATGAAAACATCAGCTCCAATTACAGTGTTATAGGTAATTTGCTGGGTTATTCAAAAGGAGATTACAATAATTATTTGTCTTTTGGAATTTATTACCGGTTTAACAGGTGACACTATCATAACATATGCCATTCAGATATTAATTATTTTCATATTCAACACATGATGATAGAATTAAACAGAAAACAGTTCAGGCAACTGGCCAAACTTGTGTACATCGGGGAATGGGTTGTCAACAGTCACAGGACAAAAGAAGAAGATTATGAATTCACCGATATTGAACAATATATATATTCTTTTTTCAAAGATTTTAAATGTGAGGACCTGCTGGAATATGACGAAGAGCATAATATGTTTTTTCCAACTCCCGAGCTGGACAGTAAAATGATGAAATACATCGAGGAATTCCTGGAGACCAATAAAGGTGATTTTATTGGGTATAATTAAAGCATCCCCAGCTCCAGCCTGGCTTCATCCGAAAGCATGGAAAAATCCCATGGCGGATCGAAAACAAGGTTGATTTCTGCTTCCCTGACCCCGGCAACCGTTTCTGTTTTTTCTTTAACTTCACGAAGCAGGTCGTCTGCAACGGGGCAATTCGGGGCAGTAAGAGTCATGGTAATTTTAACCCTGCCAATGTCATCCATCTCAATGTCATAAATCAATCCAAGGTCAAAAAGATTAACAGGGATTTCGGGATCATAAATGTTTTTAAGCAGGCTGACTATTTCTTTTTTAATATGCAGGGAACTTTTTTCCATGATTGATGATTATTTAATCTCACGCTTTGTATTTGGCACTGAAAGCAATGGCATATAGTTTCATCTGCTTTAACATTGCCAGCAAGCCGTTTGAACGGGTCGGAGACAGATTCTCACGCAGACCTATTGCATCAATGAAGTAAAGATCTGCATTTATGATCTCTTCCGGCTTTCTGTCAGAAAGAACCCTTATCAGCAATGCGATAATGCCTTTGGTAATAATGGCATCGCTATCGGCTGTGAACCTGATATTGCCGCCGTCGTAACCGGCATGAAGCCAGACCCTGGACTGACAGCCATTGATAATGTAATCATTGTTTTTAAATTTCGGATCTATCAACGGCAGATCATTGCTAAGCTCTATCAGATAATTATATTTATCCATCCAGTCCCCGAAAACCTCAAATTCTTTGATGATCTCATCCTGTATTTCGTTCAGGTTTTTCATCAGAATAAATTTGTTTTATTCTATTTGTCTGATGTGACTTATCAATAAAATTTTATTCATTCCCTTTTGTGAAATTTTTGAATAAAATTTTAATGACCGTTTCACTGTGAAACAATTTAAAATTAAAGAGGTTTTAAAAATATAAAAAGAAAACAGGTTTTATAAAGATAAAGTTCAATAAAAATACTGAAAATAAAGACCGGGAAAAGATAGTACAAATCATAACAGTCAGATAAAGAAAAAAGAAAACAGGTTTTATTAAGTCACTGTTCAAAATAATTCTAAAAAAAAATCAGGAAAAAGATATTTGAAATGAGAACAGCAACCGGCACAAAAAGGCAAAAAAACAATGAAAGCAAAAGATCAGGAAAGGTATTAAAATGAATGATGAAAGTGCGATTATTTAAAAGATTATAATGAATTTAATATAAGTTGAGAAAAAGTCAGAAAATACCGTGCATGCATTAAACTTATCTGAACATCTCTTTAACTTTTTGTATTGCCGTGCAAAGAACATCAATTTCTTCCCTTGTATTATACAAGCCGAACGAAGCCCTGATATTACCCTCGATCCCGAACCTGCGCATCAACGGCTGGGCACAGTGTGTTCCGGTTCTTACGGCAACGCCCATTTTATCCATAATCATTCCTGCATCCAGCTGATGTATATTTCCGATCAGAAACGAGATCACTGCAGATTTCTTTTTAGAAGTCCCATAGATTTTAATTTCTCCCAGTTCTGAGATTTTTCCTGTAGCATATTCAAGAAGCTCATGCTCATGCTTCCCGATGCCATCCAGACCAAGCGAACTGATATAATCAATAGCCGCACCCAGGCCTATAGCACCAATAAAATTGGTGGTTCCTGCTTCAAATTTAAGCGGAGGCTGATTGTAAGTGGTTTTTTCAAAGGTTACGATGTCAATCATTTCACCACCACCCTGGAATGGAGGCAATTCTTCAAGCCATCGTTCCTTTGCATATAAAACTCCAATGCCTGTTGGTCCGTACATTTTGTGACCCGAGAACACAAGAAAATCACAATCCATTTTTTCAACATCAATGGGGATGTGCTGAACAGACTGGGCAGCGTCAATAAGAACAGGTACGTTGTGCCGGTGTGCAATAGGAATGATTTTTTCGACGGGATTGATGGTGCCCAGTACATTGGAGATATGTGTGATTGAAAGCAATCTGGTCTTCCGGGTAATCAGTTTTCCGATGTCCTCAATAACAAGTTCGCCTTCATCAGTGATGGGTATAACCTTAAGGACAGCGTTTTTTCTCTGGCACATCATCTGCCAGGGTACAATATTGGCATGATGCTCCATGGCTGAGATGATTATCTCATCGCCGGGACCGATATACCTTTCACCAAAAGAAAAAGCAATGCCGTTGACAGAACTTGTGGTACCACTGGTAAACACTATTTCATGAAGGTGTCGGGCATGTATGAACTCCTGTACTTTCTTTCTTGTATTTTCATATTCTTCGGTAATGATCTCGCTCAGATAATGAACGCCCCTGTGTATGCTGCTGTTGGATGCTGACATGCATTTATTTACGGTGTCAATCACATGTTGAGGCTTTTGGGTAGTAGCTGCATTATCCAGGTAAACCAGCGGATGACCGTATACTGTTTGCTTAAGTATTGGAAAATCCTCCCTGACTTTATACACATTATAACTCACAATAATCTGATTTAAAAGTATCAATTTCCACAGTGGATCTCACATTCATTGCATTTGGAAAGTTTGCCACGCAGGCGCTTATCCACCAGGTCAATAATCCTGTCCCTCAGATGCCGTGTGCCGATATTGCTGATCACATCGTTGGCAAATGCATACATTAAAAGAAAACGTGCTTCTGCTTCCCTTATGCCACGGCTTCTCAGATAGAATAATGCATCTTCATCAAGCTGACCCGCTGTCGCACCGTGACTGCATTTCACGTCGTCTGCATAGATTTCAAGCTGGGGTTTGCTGTTCATTCTGGCTGAGGGTGATAACAGTATATTGTTATTTTTCTGATATGCCAGGGTTTTTTGAGCATCCTTGCCGACATAGATTTTACCGTTAAATGCCCCTGTTGCATTTTCACTCAGGATACCTTTGAATAACTGATTGCTGTTACAGTAAGGTTTTGCGTGAAGAACGCTGGTATAATTTGAAATATGCTGGTTGCTGTCGCTGATAAACAAACCGTATGTGTGGTTTTCGGCTCTCTCACCATTCAGCTTTACAAAGATGTTATTCCTGATGAATCCGCCATGCAGCGAAAGTATATTCGATACCACCTTGCTGTCTGCTTCCTGATGGATATATGTATTGGATAACTGCGCAGAAAGGTTGTTTTCATTCTGCACCTTTGAATACTCTGTTTTTGCATTTGCTCCTGTATATATTTCTGTCAGGGAATTGGAGAGATATTTTCTCCTGCATAATGTGTGGTCACATACAATCACATGCAATTCCGATCCTTTTTCAGCAACGATGAGATTGCGTCTGGTGATGCGCAGGTTTTTATAGGAAAAGCACAGATTGATGATCTGCACCGGTTTATCTATTTTAACATGTTCGGGGATATAAACAAAAACACCATCCTGGGCAAAAAAAGAATTCAGTGCTGCCAGGCTGTCTTCTTCTGTATTGACATATTTGCCATAATGGGCATTGAAGATTCCGGGATGTGAGACCGATGCCTGTGCCAGGCTGGTAATGATGACACCTTCAGGCAGGCCGGTTATTTTGTTATCATGATAATAGAATCCGTTGAGTACCAGAACAACATGGGTATCCAGCTCGGGAATCTCACATTTGAAAATTTCTCTGAGATCAACCTTGAACCGTTCAGCTGAAAATTCTGCATTGTAATCCTCTGCAAAGACTTTCTCAAGGTTTGTATACCTGTATGCTTCCACTTTCCTGGTCGGTATTCCAAGCTTTTCGAAATCACCCAGTGCTTTACCGCGGACTGACCTGATACCTTCACCCACATTTGCATCGATGGATGTCTTGTTGTCGTGGTAGAGTCTGACCAGCATTTCTTTGAGTTGCCCGACAGTAGTATTCTCAGCCATCATTAATTATTTTTTTGTCTCTGATTCAATCCAGTCATATCCTTTTTCTTCAAGTTCCAGGGCAAGTTCCTTGCCGCTGGACTTAACAATTCTGCCTTTATACAACACATGAACAAAATCCGGAATGATATAATCAAGCAGTCTCTGATAATGGGTAATGACAATGGTTGCATTATCCTTGTTTTTCAGATTGTTTACACCATTTGCCACCACTTTCAGCGCATCGATATCCAGTCCGGAATCGGTTTCATCAAGAATGGCCAGTTTCGGTTCAAGCATGGCCATCTGAAAGATTTCGTTTTTCTTTTTTTCACCTCCTGAAAAACCTTCATTGACTGACCGGTTGGTAAGATTTGAGTGCATCCCGACCAGCTCCTGCTTCTCCCGCAGCAGTTTTAGAAAATCAGATGCAGAAAGTGGCTCAAGATTATGGTATGCCCGTTGTTCGTTGATGGCAGTCTTAAGGAAGTTGACCATGGTTACTCCGGGAATTTCTACCGGGTATTGAAAACAAAGAAAAATACCCTTGTGGGCTCTTTCTTCGGGACTCATTTCCAGCAGGTTTTCGCCCATGTAGGTCACTTTTCCGTTTGTTACATCGAACAGATCCCTCCCGGCAAGAATAGTAGCCAGGGTACTTTTGCCTCCGCCGTTTGGTCCCATGATGGCATGTACTTCACCTGCATTAACCGTAAGATTGATGCCTTTCAGTATTTGTTTACCGTCGATTTCGACAATTAAATCTTCAATGTTTAACATCATCACAATTCATTTTTTCATTTTAACCTACACTTCCTTCAAGACTTATCTGCAGCAATTTTTGTGCTTCAACGGCAAATTCCATCGGGAGCTTGTTTAAAACCTCCCTGGCATATCCGTTCACTATCAGGCCGATTGCTTTTTCGGTATCGATTCCACGCTGGTTACAATAGAAGATCTGGTCTTCACCGATTCTGGAGGTGGTTGCTTCATGCTCGATGATGGCCGATTCATTTTCGACTTCCAGGTAAGGGAATGTATGTGCGCCGCATTTATCACCAAGCAGCAGTGAGTCGCACTGCGAGAAATTCCTTGCATTTTGGGCATTTTTCCCAACCTTTACAAGTCCCCTGTAGCTGTTGTTGCTTTTGCCGGCTGATATGCCCTTTGATATAATGGTGCTCTTTGTATTCCTGCCAATATGTATCATTTTTGTACCGGTATCTGCCTGCTGATGGTTATTGGTTACAGCCACCGAATAGAACTCACCGGTGGAATGATTCCCTTTAAGGATACAGCTCGGATATTTCCAGGTAATGGCAGAACCCGTTTCAACCTGGGCCCATGATATCTTTGAGTGATCTCCCCTGCAAATTCCTCTTTTGGTCACAAAATTATAAACACCGCCTTTACCGTTTTTGTCTCCGGGATACCAGTTCTGTACCGTGGAATATTTGACTTCGGCATTCTCCAGTGCTATGATTTCCACGATGGCTGCATGAAGCTGGTGTTCATCGCGCATAGGAGCAGTGCATCCTTCAAGATAACTGACATAGCTGTCTTCTTCAGCAATGATCAGGGTGCGTTCAAACTGCCCGGTATTTGCCGCATTGATCCTGAAATAGGTGGATAGTTCCATAGGGCAGCGAACGCCCCGGGGGATATAGCAAAACGATCCGTCACTGAAGACTGCCGAGTTCAGCGATGCAAAAAAATTGTCGGTATAAGGAACCACGGTACCCATATATTTTTCAACCAGGTCAGGATGTTCCCTGACGGCATCGCTGAATGAACAAAAGATGATACCGAGTTCGGCAAGGGTTTCACGAAAGGTTGTTTTAACGGATACAGAGTCCATCACCGCATCAACAGCTACTCCGGTTAGCCGTTTCTGCTCGTCCAGCGGAATACCGAGCTTGTCAAATGTTCTGAGCAATTCAGGATCAACCTCGTTCAGTCCTGAAAGTGAAGCTTTTTGTTTTGGTGCGGCATAGTATATGATATCCTGATAGTTGATTTCGGGTATCACAAGATGAGCCCATTCAGGCATTTTCATTGTCTGCCAGTGCCTGAAAGATTTCAGGCGAAAATCAAGCATATAATCAGGCTCTTTCTTTTTGGCAGAAATCATCCTGATAACATTTTCATTGAGACCCTTGGGAATGGTATCTGTCTCGATATCAGTCACAAACCCATACTTATAATCGCTTTTTGTAAGTTCTGTCAATATTTTATCCTGATCATTTTCCATCTTCATGTAAAAGTAATAAATCAGAGATTATCAGTTAGTAACGATTTTTATTTAGATTAATTCTAAATAGGACAAATTTACAAAAACTATTTTAATAAATACTGATCTTTACCATCGTTTATGATTTTTTAAAACCCTGGATGGCTTCGGAAAAAGACAAAAAAAATCAATTGTCAGATCTGGGGGAATTCGGACTTATCCGGCATCTGACATCAGACATTAAGCTGAAAAACTCCAGTTCTGTCAGGGGGGTCGGCGATGATGCCGCTGTCATCGACTATAAAGGGAAAATGATTGTTGCAACGACAGATCTGCTTACAGAAGGGATTCATTTTAACCTGGTTTACACTCCCCTGAAGCATCTGGGTTATAAAGCAGCTGTTGTGAATTTCTCGGATGTTCTTGCCATGAATGCATTACCCCGGCAGATTCTGATATCCATGGCTGTTTCTGCAAAATTCACCACTTCAATGATAGATGAATTATACGAAGGCATATACAGTGCATGTGACAGGTACGGGGTAGATCCGGCAGGGGGTGATACATCCTCTTCACTGACGGGTCTTACTTTATCAATTACAGCCCTTGGCGAGGCTGACATGGATGAGATTGTATACCGGAGCGGGGCACAACCAAATGATCTGATATGTGTCTCGGGTAACCTGGGCGCTGCTTATATGGGATTACAGCTTCTGGAAAGAGAAAAAAGGATATTTGAAACAACAAGCCAGCAACCTGTTCTGGATGGTTATCAATATATACTGCAGCGACAGCTCAAACCGGAGCCGCGCGGGGATATCATTCAGATGCTCAGGGAGCTGAAAATCAAACCATCTTCCATGATTGATGTATCTGACGGATTGTCGTCGGATCTGCTTCACATTTGCAATGAATCGAGGACGGGGTGCATGATCTATGAGACAAAGATACCAGTTGACCCGGAAACAAGGAAAATGGCCGGGGAGATGAATATCAACCCGGTTACTGCGGCCCTGAACGGGGGAGAGGATTATGAGCTGTTGTTTACAGTTCCCCTTTCCATGTATGAAAAAATCAGTCAGCATCATGAGATATCAGTAATCGGGCATATGGTCAATGAGCATGATGGAAAAAAAATGATAACCCTCCGGCAAGGGGAGGTTGAGTTGGTTGCCCAGGGTTGGAGGGGATTCTAACGGAAGGTAATGATCTGATGGATTGACCGCTCAATCTTCTTTATCATCGAAGTAACCCCTGATAATGCCGCGTTTTGAATTTCTGACAAACAGGATTACATCATCCCGTTCGTTTGATGCAGGGAGGTTTGCTTCGATAAATTCGACCGCATCGGAATTATTTAATCCGCGCTGGTATAAAATCCGGTATATTTCCTGGATATCATTGATGGTGTCATTGTCAAAATTCCTGCGTCTCAGTCCGATTGAATTGATGCCAACATAACTCAGAGGTTCACGGCCTGCTTTGATATAGGGAGGCACATCCTTTCCCACCCCGCTCATGGCACCGACCATGACATGCTTGCCAATGTGCACAAACTGATGGACTCCTGACATGGCACCGACAATGGCCCAGTCGTCTATTTCCACTTCTCCGGCCAGCCCGACACTGTTATTGAGTATTACATTATTTCCCAGGTTGCAATCATGTGCTACGTGCACATATGCCATCAGGAGGCAGTTGCTTCCGACGATTGTTTTGCCTTTTGCAACGGTACCCCGGTTTATGGTAACACATTCACGGATGGTGGTATTATCACCTATCTCGACCGTGGTTTTTTCCCCCTTGAATTTTAAATCCTGGGGAATTGCTGAAATGACGGCGCCTGGAAAAATCTTGCAGTTCTTACCGATTCTGGCACCTTCCATGATGGTAACATTTGGTCCCACCCATGTGCCTTCACCTATTTTAACATCTTTGGCGATACTGACAAAAGGTTCAATCACAACGTTGTCTGCAATGGCTGCTTCAGGGTGTACATATGAAAGTGGCTGATTCATAGAAGTATCAAATGTGATGGTTCTTTTAAATATCTAAACACCAGGTTTTCTGGATAGCTGGGCCATGAATTCACACTCAATTGCCAGCTTGTCACCTACAAATCCCTGTCCGTAGGTTAATGCAATCCCTCTTCTCACAGGTTCTTTCAGAATCATCCTGACATTTAAGGTATCGCCCGGGACCACTTTTTGTTTAAATTTAACATTCTCAATTTTCATAAAGTAGAGCACATAATTCTCAGGGTCGGGCACCATGCTCATGAGCAGTATGCCTCCTACCTGTGCCATTGCTTCAATCTGCAATACTCCGGGCATAATAGGTTCTTCTGGGAAATGGCCGACAAAGAAGGCCTCATTCATTGTTACATTCTTAATCCCGCAGACGGTCCAGTCATCAAGATAGGTTATTCTGTCAACCAAAAGGAAGGGAGGACGGTGAGGGAGTTTCTTCATGATGTCATTGATATCACATACCGGGGGTTTGTCCGGATCATACTCAGGAGGGACGGGTTTTGAAAGTTTATGCTTAATTTCTTTTCGCAGCATCCTTGCGAATTCTGTATTGATGTAATGGCCGGGTTTGTTGGCAATGATTTTTCCTTTCAGCCTTGTTCCAACCAGTGCCAGATCGCCAATGACATCAAGTAATTTATGCCTTGCGGGCTCATTATTGAAATGAAGCTCAATGTTGTTAAGAACCCCTTCCGGCTTGGCCTGAATTTTTGGCTGGTGAAACAGATCTGCCAGCCGGTCAAGCTCTTCCTGGCTCACTTTACGATCGATGATAACAATGGCATTATTCAAATCTCCACCTTTTATGAGGTTATTTTTATAAAGCAATTCCACCTCCCGTAAAAAGACAAAAGTGCGGCAGGGGGCAATCTGTGTTTCGAATTCATCAAAGTTGTTAAGGCGGGCGAACTGGTTATCAAGTATTTTTGAGTCAAAACCAATGTGCACGTCAATGCTGAAAGTATCATCAGGATATCCTGTTATCTCCAGTCCCTTTTTTTCATCCCTGAAAGCCATCTTGTTCTTGATCTCAAAATATTTTCTTTCAGATTCCTGTTCGGCGGTTCCGGCGCTCTTTATGGCTTTCACAAATTCAATGGCGCTTCCGTCCATGATCGGGACTTCGGGTCCGTTAAGTTTAAGAAGTGCATTATCAATACCCATGGCATACAGTGATGCAAGCAGATGTTCTATTGTTGAAACCCTTACCGAGTTTTCTTCAAGGGTAGTGCCTCTTTCAGTCAAAACAACATTCTCAGCAACAGCCCGGACCGTTGGATTACCTTCGAGATCGGTTCGCTCAAAAACATAACCATGATTGTCAGGTGCAGGGTGAATCGTTAACTCAACCTTTTCACCGCTGTGAAGCCCGTTACCTTTAAGTGTAACCGGCTTTACTACGGTTCTTTGTTTTTCACTCATCCTTTGTAAAAAATTAATTTTTAGTTAATTAATCGCGAAAGATATAAAAAAATAACCAATCGGGTAAAAAATCCTGCTATTTTACTTTTTCTTCTTCAGCATTTCCACCTCTTTTTCAAGTTCGTTAAATCGCCTGTATATCGATGGCAGCTGTTTTGAAACCACAAATTCGCGCTTCTTTTCTCTTGCGTTATAGGCAGGGGCACCAAGCACTATTTCTCCTTCTTTTTCAATGTTATTGGTCACGCCTGACTGGGCTCCGACAATAACTTTATCCGCTATTTTCAGGTGTCCTACAATACCTGCCTGGGCTGCAATAATACAATTCCTGCCAATCTTTGTCGATCCTGCAACACCTGCCTGGGCAACGATGACAGTATTATCACCTATTTCCACATTATGCGCGATCTGGATCAGGTTGTCAAGTTTTGCTCCCTGGCCGATGATGGTGGAACCTATGGTAGCCCTGTCAATAGTCACATTGGCACCAATTTCCACATCATCTTTTATGATCACATTGCCGATCTGCGGTATTTTTTTATAGTTATGGTCTTCCTGGGGTGCAAATCCGAATCCGTCGCTTCCGATGATGGTCCCTGCATGTATGGTACAGCCGGACCCAATAAGACAGTCCCGGTAAACCTTTACTCCCGGGTACAGTACGGTGTTATCTCCTATTGTAACATTATCACCAATGTATACCTGAGGGTAAAGGCTGACATTATCGCCGATTTTAACATTTTTGCCGATAAAGGTGAATGCCCCGATAAAAGCATTTTTCCCGTAAACAGAAGAAGGATCAATAAAAGCTTTGGCATCCACACCCGTATTCTTTGGAACAGATTGCACATACAGGTTCAGCAATGATGCAAAAGCCTGATAAGCATCATCAACTTTGATAAGGGTTGCACTTATTTTATGATCAAGATGCAGGTTTTTATTTACCAGTATTATTGAAGAGCTGGTGGTATAAAGATGTTTGGTGTATTTTGGATTTGCCAGAAACGATAAGGTACCTTTTCTGCCTTCTTCAATTTTTGAAAAGTCATTTACTTTCACTTCAGGATCACCTACAATTTCCCCTCCGAGAAACTCTGAAATAGCTTTTGCTGTAAATTCCATAAGTTACCGAAATTTAGTGGTTACATTAAATATGTTCTGGTCTATGTTATCAAAAAACATGCTTAATAGCTGTCTTCTTGTAAAATATCCGGAAAATTTGGGCACAAAACTAATCATTAATATCAAACCCCACAATTTTTAGGGTAACATAAAAAGTACTTTTTTGCTGTTTTATACAATTCATTCAGATTAAAGATGTCGGATGCCTCAGCAATATCCTCGATCTCACCATTATTGTACAGGATGCTTATTTTGTCATCAAACTGGCTGTAGGCTTTATTTGAGATAACTTCGGTGTATACAATATAATGGATGTATTCTTCCGGCCAGGCATATTCACGGATGACATTTTTTCTGATCTGCGAAATGACCTTTTTCTCAAAAGGTTTCTTCTGTATCCTGATCTTTGGTAAAATTCTGTTTATCAGATTTTTTGAAAGAAGTGACAATACTACGTCATTATGTTTGCTCCAGACTTTGGCCGACACCATCAGATCATCATCATCAAGTGAAACAAAATTTTCAATGATCAGGTCCTTACGGGCATCCATATCTGATTTTGAGATCTTATTCTTAAGGAAAAAGTCCAGCGGCGGGCTGGCGTATAAGGAGATCCCGTTCATGATGAGTTCTTTTGCACGCTGCAGCAGTTTCATAAGTAAAAATTCTGCCGCTATTACGGTCTTGTGAAAATAAACCTGCCAGTACATCAGTCTGCGGGCAACAAGAAATTTTTCAATGGAATAAATACCTTTGGCTTCAATCACCAGCTGATCATTTACAACATCCAGCATTTTTATGATCCTGTCAGATCCGATGACTCCTTCTGTCACACCGGTAAAAAAGCTGTCTCTCCTGAGGTAATCGAGCCTGTCCATATCAAGCTGGCTTGAAACCAGCTGGTGCAGGAATTTTTTACTGTACCTGTTATTAAATATGCTCAGTGCAAGTTCCAGTTTCCCCTTATACTCTGTATTCAGTTTCTGCATGAGTAATGCTGAGAGGTCTTCATGATTTATCTGGGGAATGATGCTTTCTTCCAGCGCATGAGAAAAAGGGCCGTGACCAACATCATGAAGCAGTATTGCAGCAAGAACTGCCTCGGCTTCCTCATCTGTGATATCATGTTTTTTGAGCCGCAGATTATGAATGGCCTGATCCATCAGGTATACAGCACCAAGCGCATGCTGAAAACGTGTATGGGTGGCACCGGGATAAACATAATAGGTAAGACCCAGCTGCTTGATTCGTCTCAACCGCTGTACGACAGGGTGTTCAATCAGCTCATAAATGAACCGGGATGGAATTTTAATAAAACCGTAAATCGGGTCATTGATGATTTTTGCCTTGTAAATTTTTTGAGCGTTCACTCAGTAAAGGATTAGTTCAGCGGATATTTCACCACAAATTAAGATACATTATTGATAAAATACCAATGTAAGGGTAAATTTAAATAATTTATAGCCAGGTTATTTTTTTCTTTAAAGTATTATTTATAGCTTTGCACCCGAAAGAATGAGCAGATAGGGGACCTTAGTCCCCTATTTTGTTAACCGGATTTCATATGATATCTGCAGACAGGATAAGAAAATGTATCGGGGAAGAGCTTGAGAGGAATGGTCTTTTTCTGATTGACCTCACGGTAAGCAGCTCAAATAAAATCAAGGTCGTTATCGACAGCATGAAGGGGATAACCATTGATGAATGTGCGCAGATAAGCCGGATGATCGAAAATAAGTTTAACAGGGATGAGGAGGACTATGATCTTGAAGTTACCTCTCCCGGACTTGACAGTCCCCTTGTTTTGCCTGTGCAGTATTTAAAGAATACAGGAAGACAGGTTGAAGTGCTGACAACAGACAATCAAAGAATCAGAGGAACACTGAGATATGCCGGTGAAGAAAAAATTGAGGTCGAAACCGAAACCAAAAAAAAGATAAAAGGTAAAAAGAAAAAGGAGATCATTGTCAGTAGGTTTTCTTTCAGCTTCGATGAGATCAGGTCGGCTAAGGTTTTAGTAACATTTTAATATAATAACAGAATGGAAAACATTAATCTGATTGAAACATTCTCGGAATTCAAAGATCTCAAGAATATCGACAGGACTACCATGATGAATGTTATTGAGGATGTGTTCAGAAATATGTTAATAAAAATGTATGGTACTGCAGATAATTTTGATATTATTATTAACATAGATAAAGGTGATTTTGAGATATGGAGAAACAGGGAAGTTGTCGAAGACAAAGAAGTTGAAGATCCTAACCTGCAGATTTCTTTATCCGAGGCGAAGAAGATTGACAGTGATTATGAAATCGGAGAAGATGTAACTGATGAGGTGAAGCTGGCCGATTTCGGAAGAAGGTCGATTCTTGCTTTACGACAGAACCTTACTGCACGTATTCTGGACCTGGAAAAGAATAATGTTTATCTCAAATACCGTGACCGTATCGGTGATATTGTTACCGGTGAGGTATACCAGGTGTGGAAACGTGAGATTCTCGTGCTGGATGAAGAAGGCAACGAGCTGATCCTGCCCAAGACTGAACAGATACCTTCGGATTATTTCAGGAAAGGAGATACCATAAGGGCGGTTGTCATCAAAGTCGAAATGAGGAATAATAACCCTCTGATTGTCTTAAGCAGGACGTCACCTGTGTTTCTTGAACGGCTTTTTGAGCTTGAGGTGCCTGAAATATTTGACGGACTTATCACAATAAAGAAGATTGTGCGTGTTCCGGGCGAAAGGGCAAAGGTAGCGGTTGAATCGTATGATGAGCGTGTTGATCCTGTCGGGGCATGTGTTGGTATGAAAGGTTCGAGAATTCATGGCATTGTCAGGGAATTGAAAAACGAGAATATTGATGTCATAAACTATACCACTAATCTTCAGTTATATATAACAAGGGCATTAAGCCCGGCAAAGATATCAAGTATTAAACTCGACCAGGAGCACAAACGGGCAGAAGTTTATCTGAAACCGACCGAGGTATCGCTGGCCATAGGCAAGGGAGGATTAAATATCAAGCTGGCAAGCCAGCTTACAGGTTACGAAATTGATGTTTTCAGGGAGACTGATACAGCGGATGAGGAAGATGTCAGTCTGGAAGAGTTTGCCGATGAAATCGAAGGATGGATCATCGATGAACTGAGAGCAATAGGCTGTGACACGGCAAAAAGTGTTCTTGATCTGAGTGTTGAAGATCTGGTGAAAAGAACTGATTTGGAAGAAGAGACGATCAAAGAGATCATTAAAATTTTACAGTCTGAATTTGAATAAATTAAGCTATAAATTATAAATTAGCCGATTTAGAGAATAACTATTTTGTTGTATATGTCAGAAATCAAGGCAACCAGGTTGAGTAAAATAGCGAGGGAGTTGAATGTCGGTATTTCAACAATTGTCGATTTTCTTCATAAAAAGGGAATCAAGATTGATGTTAATCCGAACACCAAGGTTACACCTGAACAATACGATCTGTTGTTACAGGAGTACAGCAATGATTTGTCTGTCAAGAAAGAATCAGAAAGACTTAACCTGAAGCATCTCAAGGAAAAGCAGGAGACAATTACACTGAACGATCTCAGGGAGGAGTATGAAGGTGAGGGGCAGGATTTTGACGAGGTATTGATTAAAGATTCAAGTGCTTCTTCCGGTGCTTTTGAAACAGAAACCGAAAAAGAGATTGAAAATAGAGACAGGATTAAGCTCAATATTATTGGTAAAATAAGCATTGATAAAAAGGATAAGAAAGAAGAGAAGCCTGCAGAGGAGCATCCTGAAGAGCATGAAAAGGAAGAAAGACCCGGGGTTGAAGATAAGGCGGGAACAAAGGCCGCAAAACCCGGTAAAGAAGAAGACACAGATGTAGAAGCACAAAGTGAAAAAGAGGCTGAAGAGGTTGATTTGCAGGAAGAGGAAGAACCTGAATTTCTCAAGAGAGAGAAAAAAGAATTTGAGGTTAAGGTTCTTGGGAAGATTGACCTGGAATCAATGAATCAGCGTACCAGGCCTCCCCGTAAAACAAAAGAGCAAAAAGAAACAGAGAGGAAGGAAAGAATAGCTGCCAAACTCAGGGAGCAGGAAGAAGCAAAAACAACTCCAAAGAAGAAAGCCGGGGAAGCTGAGGAGAAGGGTGAGGTCAAGGAGAAAACAGGGGAAGAGATCACAAAAACTGATGAAGAAATAGTATCTTCCGGTGATGAAATCCCGGTATCAGAAAAAGAAGATATTGGTTTATCTGATTTAAAGAAGAAAAGAAAAAGAATAAGAAAGGATAAGGAAAGGGTAAAATTTGACGAGAACCGTCTGGAAAAGAAGACTGAAGAAAAAGGGGATAAATTCAAAAAGAAAAAAATCAGGAAAGGATATAAGTTTGAGATCAGCGATGATGAAGTAGACCGACAGATAAAAGATACCATGTCGCGGCTGGCTCCGAAAGGTAAATCAAAAGGTTCTAAATACCGGCGTGAAAAACGTGATCTCGCCAGCCAGAAACAGCAGGCTGAGGAAGAAATGCGCCAGCAGCAGAAAAACATCATCAAGGTAACCGAATTTGTTTCTGTAAGCGAGCTGGCCAATATGATGAATGTTCAGGCAACAGAAGTTATTGCCACCTGCATGAATATGGGACTTTTTGTATCCATCAACCAGAGGCTTGATGCAGAAACGATGGCTCTTGTAGCTGATGAATTCAATTATAAAGTCGAATTCGTGAGTGTCGAGCTTCAGGAGTCTATCAGGGAAGAGGCAGATGCAGAAGAAGATCTGCAGCTGCGTCCGCCTATTGTCACGGTAATGGGGCATGTTGATCACGGTAAAACAAAGCTTCTGGACCATATCCGCAAAACCAATGTTATTGCCGGTGAAGCAGGGGGCATTACACAGCATATCGGTGCATACAATGTCCAATTATCAGATGACAGGCAGATTACTTTCCTGGATACTCCGGGGCATGAGGCCTTCACGGCTATGAGAGCCCGCGGAGCCCAGATAACAGATGTTGCCATCATCGTGGTTGCCGCTGATGATGGCGTGATGCCCCAGACCGTTGAAGCCATCAACCACGCCCAGGCAGCCGGCGTACCCATGGTTTTTGCCATCAATAAAATCGACAAACCCGAAGCTAATCCTGAAAAGATAAAGGAAGAGCTGGCAAAAATGAATATCCTGGTGGAGGATTGGGGAGGTAAATACCAGTCACAGGAAATATCGGCCAAAAGCGGGATAAACATTGAAGAGCTTCTGGAAAAAGTGCTTCTTGAAGCAGAGCTTCTGGAGCTGAAATCAAATCCCGGCAAGAAAGCTGTTGGTGCTGTCATTGAATCTTCGCTGGATAAGGGGCGCGGATATGTTGCCACAGTTCTTGTGCAGGCAGGCACATTGAGAATCGGAGATATCGTTCTGGCAGGGACACATACCGGCAGGGTAAAGGCAATGTTCAATGAGAGGGGGAAAAAAATCACCGAAGCCGGACCTTCTACTCCTGCCATGATTCTCGGACTGGACGGAGCACCTCAGGCCGGAGATAAGTTCAATGTGATGGATAACGACCGTGAGGCTAAGGATATTGCCACAAAGAGAAATCTGTTACAGCGTGAACAGGGATTAAGGTCGCAAAAACACATTACACTTGATGAAATTGGCAGAAGAATAGCCATCGGAAATTTCCAGGAACTGAATATTATTGTAAAGGGCGATGTTGACGGTTCAGTCGAAGCGCTGTCAGATTCTCTGATAAAACTATCCAATGATGAGATACAGGTGAATATCATTCACAAGGCAGTTGGTCAGATATCCGAAGGTGATGTATTGCTTGCTGCAGCTTCAAATGCCATCATTGTCGGGTTTCAGGTTCGTCCGTCGATGCAGGCAAGAAGACTGGCCGAAAAAGAAGAAATTGAAATCAGGCTTTATTCGGTAATCTATGATGCCATCAATGAAGTGAAATCAGCTATGGAAGGTATGTTATCACCTGAAATCAAAGAAGAGATCATTGCCACGCTGGAAGTGCTGGAGACTTTTAAAATTACAAAAGTCGGGACCATTGCCGGTTGTATGGTAAAGGAGGGGAGGATCAAACGTGATACCAGGGTGAGGGTCATCCGGGAAGGGATCGTTGTTTATACCGGAGAGCTGGGCTCTCTCAAGAGGTTCAAGGACGATGTGAAGGAAGTGGCAAGCGGACTGGAATGCGGGCTGAATGTGGAGAATTTTAATGATATCAAGAAAGGAGACATCATTGAAGGCTATGATATCAGAGAAATCAAGAAAAAACTATAAAATCCCGGCATCTTATCTGTGAAACTCAAATTATAAAAGTGCACTGCACTGAAATTTGAAAGCCGAACATCATTTTTTCCCTGGTATGGTGCATGGAAAATATTCAGGTTTAATCAAAGCCGAAGCACGCCGTCTTGGTTTCGACAATTGTGGTATCTCCGGGGCGGAATATCTCTCCGGGCATGCATCGCATCTGAAGATATGGCTTGAAAAAGGATTACACGGGGAGATGGATTATATGGCCGGGCATTTTGAGGAGCGGCTCGATCCTGAAAAACTCGTCAGGAATACCAGGTCAGTTATAACAGTCATAGCCGGTTACAATACCAACCTGAAACAGGAAGACAGTTCAGCCCCTGTCATTTCAAGATATGCATTCGGAAGAGACTACCACAAGGTTATCAGAAAAAAGCTGAAACAACTGCTTGACTACATTCAAAGAGAGATCCAACAGGCCAGCGGAAGGGTATTTGTAGATTCAGCGCCCGTACTTGAACGCGCCTGGGCTGTAAAGGCCGGACTGGGCTGGATTGGTAAGAACTCAAACCTTATCTCACCGGAATCCGGGTCTTTTGTTTTCATTGGTACTGTTTTCATTGATCTTGAACTGGAAGCCGATTCACCGGTGAGAGACATGTGCGGCAGCTGTACGAAATGTATCGATGCATGTCCGACACAGGCTATTATCAGACCTAAAGTGATAAACAGCAACAGGTGCATTTCTTATTTAACGATTGAATACAAGGGACAACTGCCTGAAAACCTGCGGGAAAAATTTCATAACAGGATTTTCGGTTGTGATATCTGCCAGGAGGTCTGTCCCTGGAACAGGAAGGCTCCCCTGCACAGAACGGAAGATTTTATGCCCTCAAAGGAGCTGCTGGAAATGAAACGCAGTGATTGGATCACACTTGATGAAAAAAAGTTCAACCGGCTTTTTGAAGGTTCTGCAGTAAAAAGAGCCGGGTTTGAAGGATTAAAAAGAAATATCCGTTTTGTGTTAAGCTCTTAAGCTGGCTTAAGCTCCTTAAGCTCTTCCGGATTTCAAATCCGAAAAAGCAATATACAATATCTGGGCAATAAACCATATATGGCGCAAGGCTCCAGCCTTGTGCCAGAACCATTATCCTAATCACTTTTAAAAACCGTTACAACAATCTTTCTGGCAGACCTGGGACCGTCGAACTCACAAAGAAATATGTTCTGCCATCTTGATAATCCCAGGTTTCCGTCAATAACAGGAATGGTTTCACCCGGCCCCACGATCCCGGCTTTCAGATGGGCATCGCCATTATCATCCTGGTGATCGTGTTCCCACACACCATGCGGGATGAGTTTTTTCAGAAGGTTTATCACATCATTCTGCACTGATTCATCCCAGTTTTCCTGAATCATGATGGCTGCTGTGGCTCCCTGGACATAAACATTTACAAAGCCTGTCTTAACCCCGCTGGAACTGACAACAGCCCTCACTTCCCCGGTTATATCATACAAACCGTTATGTTTGCCGGTGCTTACTTGAATTATTTTTTGCATTTTAGTATCTTTATAAAGCGCTCTGAATACCTTTTTGGCAAATTTATAATACAATCAATAATTGAAACCGGTTTGGCGGAATTAAATGCACAGAAAAGAAAGATACAGAAGAGATAATACCGGATATAGCGGAATGGCAAGAAAATATTTACGGCAGGCCGGGTTCAGTAATTAATATTCTTGAATGATGGATTTCAGAACAAAAATTGACATACCTGCGAGCAAAGCCAAAATAGATCATACCACCGGAATCCTTTTAATGGGCTCCTGTTTTGCAGACAATATCGGATTAAGGTTAAAAGACCTGAAGTTCATGGTTGAACATAATCCGTTTGGTGTTCTTTTCAATCCGGTGTCTGTTCAGATTGGTCTGGAGATTCTCACAGAAAGGAGACTGTTTACTGAATCTGATCTGTACAGCTTTAACGGCAGGTGGATCAGTTTTAATCATTACACCATGTTTTCCGATCCTGATCAGAGAACATGTCTTCAAAGAATCAATGATTCCATTGTTTCAGCGTCAGAATTCCTGTCAGATGCCCGGTTTCTTTTTATCACCTTTGGCACCGCATGGGTTTATGAGTTTCGCAAGACAGGTCAGATCGTGGCCAACTGCCATAAGATTCCTGCCGCTGAATTCAGGCGTTTTTTGCTGAATCCCGGGGATATTGTTCATGCCTGTGATGTCCTGCTTGAAAAGCTAAACGCTTTCAATCCTGATCTGAATATTGTTTTCACTGTAAGTCCGATCCGTCACTGGAAAGACGGAGCGACAGGCAATCAGCTCAGCAAATCCATCCTGCTGGTTGCCATACATCATCTTGTTGAAAGGCATCGGAATGCACAGTATTTTCCTTCCTATGAGATATTTATGGATGAGCTGCGTGACTACAGGTTTTATGACAAGGATATGATCCATCCCTCGGAAGCCGGCCTTGATTATGTTTGGGAAAGATTTACCGGTACCTTCATCTCGGGAGAATCAACCGGTATTATGAAGGAAGTTGAAGAGATCAGAAAAGCCAGGAACCACCGACCCGTTAATCATGATTCGGCCGGATTTCTTGAATTCAGGAAGAAGATCCGGAAAAAGATTGACCTGCTGCATCAAAAATACCCGGGACTCAACCTTTCTGAAGAGACGGCATATTTTTCCTGAGGCCGTTACCATAAGCCTGACCTGTATGATACGGCAACAGGCATGGTTGTTTACCTGCCGGCAGCCATATGCCGGAAGATTTATTTGTTTAACATTATTTTGAAATAATTGAACAAAAGAACAGGAGTGCTGTTACTAGATTTAAAAATATAAAAATGAAGAGATATCTGATATTGACTGCATGGATCATAATCACGGGGATCTTTTATATGGCAAAAGCCCAGGAAGAGGGCAGCGGTATTATCGAAGGAAGGATTTACAACGCCAAAAACAATGAACCGATACCATTTGCCAGCATCATCATCTGGGGGACCAGCATCGGATCCATCAGCGATATGGACGGTAATTTTTTATTTACCGGCATCAGACCCGGTTTTGTTCAGCTGGCTGCCTCTTCCATCGGATTTGAAAGTTATATTTCACCGGAATTTCTGGTCACCAATGCCAAAAAGAGCTACATCGAGATAGCGTTGACAGAGGCCAATATTGCAATTGATGAGGTGGTGGTAAAGGCCTCTCCTTTCAGGAAGCAGGAAGAAAGTCCGGTATCACTGAGAAGGATAGGCATTTCAGAGATCGAAAAGAATCCCGGCGGTAACAGGGATATCTCCAAAGTGATACAGTCATTTCCGGGAGTGGCGTCAACACCGGCATACCGGAATGATGTGATCGTAAGGGGAGGAGGACCAAGTGAGAACCGTTTTTATCTCGACGGGGTGGAAATACCCAACCTGAATCATTTTGCCACCCAGGGAGCTTCGGGTGGCCCGGTAGGGATCATAAACGTTGACTTTATACGCGAAGTAAATTTTTATTCAGGGGCCTTTCCGGCAGATAAAGGAAATGCGCTCAGTTCAATCCTTGATTTCAGGCAGGTTGACGGCAACAGGGAAAAAACAAGGTTCAGAAGCACCATCGGGGCTTCCGATCTGGCTTTGACCCTTGATGGTCCTTTGGGCGACAGGACCTCCTATATTTTCTCTGCCAGAAGATCATATCTGCAACTGCTTTTTACTGTCCTGGAGCTGCCTTTTCTGCCTGCCTACAATGATTTTCAGTTCAAGATACGTTCAAGACTGAGCGATAAAAACGAGCTGACACTGATCGGCCTTGGGGCCATAGACCAGTTTGACCTTAACCTGAAGGCCAATGAGACGCCCGACCAGCGTTACATATTAAGTTATATCCCGGTTAATGAACAGTGGAATTATACCATCGGAGCAGTTTACAAGCACTTTGGAAAAAACGGTTATGATACTTGGGTATTCAGCAGGAATTATCTGAACAACATCGCCTACAAGCATGAACAGAATAACACCGAATTACCACGGACCTTTAACTATTCATCGTGGGAATCTGAAAATAAATTCAGGTATGAACATAACAGCGAAACAGAGAATAACTATAAGATCAACTACGGGATCAATGCCGAATATGCCAGGTATAACAATCAGACTTACAGGCAGCTTTTTATTTCCGATTCGCTGGCTGACATAAACTACGATACCAGTCTGGATATGTTTAATTACGGATTATTCGGACAGGTCAGCAGGAAGTATTTAAAAAACAGGTTGTCTCTTTCAGCAGGCATCAGGTTTGACGGGAGCACCTATTCAAAAGAAATGTCCAACCCGGTAAAGACTTTTTCACCCAGGATTTCTGCCTCATATGCATTATCAGAAAAAATATCGGCGAATTTCAGTACCGGAAGATTTTATCAGCGTCCTCCTTACACTGCGCTGGGTTATTCCGATAACCAGGGTATTCTTGTTAATAAGAAAAACGGGATTACTTACATATCTGCCGATCAGGTTGTTGCCGGTATTGATTTCAATCCTGATGAAAGATCGAAGATCAGCATTGAAGGGTTTATCAAATCCTACAATAATTATCCTTTTTCGGTGAATGATTCGGTAGCATTAGCCAGCAAAGGTGCGGATTTCGGTACATACGGCGATGAGGAGCTGATCCCGGCAGGACAGGGAAGGGCTTATGGACTGGAGGTATTCGGCAGAGCGCTTGACCTGAAAGGATTCAATGTCATATTTTCATATACGCTGGTGTGGAGTGAATTTAAGAATACCGGACTTGCATCGGCTGACCGCGGGTATATACCTACCTCGTGGGACAACAGGCATCTTTTCAACCTTACCGCCACACGCAGTTTTAAAAAAAACTGGGATGTCGGCTTTAAGTGGAGATATATCGGGGCAGCTCCTTATACACCCTATGATTATGAGAAGTCTTCCATTCAGGCTGCGTGGGACGCAACAGGCGGGCCATATCTTGATTATTCAAGATTCAATACCCTGAGACTGAAGCCTTTTCACCAGCTTGATGTGAGGGTTGACAAACAATACTATTTTAGTAAATGGTCGCTTATGTTATATGTCGATATTCAGAATCTGTATAACTTCAAGGGTTATGAGCCGGACAGGCTTGTCAGGGCGTCGATTGTAAATCCTGAAGTCAATGACGATGAAGGTAACGGATTATACAGGCTGACATATATACCTTCGGACGGAAGCGGAACCATACTGCCCACTATAGGGATCATGATTGAATTTTAATTGATATGATATGATGAAAAGAACCATTTTATTGATACTTGTTATCGCAGCTGTACCGGCAATGATCATCAATTCGTGCCGTTCCGGACGGATTGGTGTGCAGACTGCCGGCGTTGACACCATATACACCATTCAGGACAGAGAGGGTTATCCGGTCGAGTTTCATTTTATAAAGGGCAGTAAACACAATTACCCTTTGATGGCTTTATGGATAACAGATACAGGTAACAATTATTTACAGACTCTGTATGTTGCCGAATCTGTAGCCAAAGGTGTCTTTAAGCACGGAGAGACATCAACCGGAAAATGGATGCCCGGACCAATCAGACGTCCGGCAGCTTTACCGGTCTGGGCGCACAGCAGGGGCGTTCCGGAAGAAGACAGTCTCTTTATACCAACCGTTCATACACCCATTGCTGATGCATATACCGGTGCCACCCCGTTGAATCATTTTGTGATATTTTCCAGGATTCCGGACACCACGAATCACATCTTCAATGTTTATTTTGAAATTAACCAGAGCTGGGACTGGAACGAGTACTGGACCAACAACAAATTCCCGGATGATGAGGATTACAAAACCTCCTGCCAGCCTTCACTGGTATATTTTACTCAGATCGATGTGAAAAGCAGTCAGGGTGTTTATGATCTGAAGTTAATCGGTCACGGGCATTATTCGGGGGATGACGGGAAGATATATCCTGATTTAAGCACTTTCACTACTGCCCTGGAAATCACAAAAAGGGCTTATGTCGTATTGAAGGAGGCAGAGGGACCAGTTCCTTTAAATCACCAGTGATTCTGCATGCACATGTCAAACTGTCCGGCAGAATCTGCATATACTGTTCAACATCTTCAGCATATCCTGTAATCACACTTCATTATTTTCAACACAATGATTGTTGTATTTGCCGGGGGCCAGGTCGCTTAACTTCTTGATGATTCCCCTTTCGGAGGATTTGATGAATGATACGATCTCTTCCCTCATCTGCGACTGTCTGATGTTTTTTTCAATGTATTCAATGGCCTGAGATGTATTGTACTTTTCCTGGTAGAGAATCCTGTATATGTGATGTATGTCGTCAATCATCTCTTTGGAGAAACCCCGTCTTTTCAGTCCGACATAATTGATACCCTGGTAGACCACCGGAATGCCTGCTGCTTTCAGGAAAGGAGGAACATCTGAAAGAACACCGCTCATCCCGGATATCATCACGTGTTTTCCTATTCTGCAAAACTGGTGTATGCTGGACATACCTCCAATGACGGTGAAATCATCTATTTCAACTTCGCCTGCTATCTGAACCCCGTTGGATATGATGCAGTTATCTCGCAGTATGCAATCGTGTGCAATATGGACATAAGCCATCAGAAGGCAGTTATTCCCTATTTTTGTGATACCTTTTGAGGCTGTTCCCCTGTTTACAGTAACTGATTCACGTATCACAGAGTTGTCGCCGATTTCAACAAAAGATTTTTCACCTTTGAATTTCAGGTCCTGAGGGACAGCAGCGATGACTGCTCCGGGAAATACCTTGCAGTTCCTGCCCAGTCTTGTGCCTTCATATATTATGGCATTGGAGCCAATCCATGACCCGTCACCCACGATAACACCCTTGTCTATTCTGGCAAATGATTCGATGGTTACATTAATACCAATGGAGGCATCAGGATGGATTTCGGCCTGCGGAGATATCTGATCATTCATTGCGAAATATTTACAGCCTGAAAAATTATTAAAAATAATTGAAACAGACTGAGAGATATATCATTAATTGTTAACCGGTATGATGAAGAAATGAACTGTTATACTGCATTTCATCCGCCAGTCCAGCGATTTCTGATCCTCACCAGATCCTCCGGTGTATCTATTCCTATGCTATCATATTCTGTAACATCCAGTTTTATCCTAAATCCGTTTTCAATCCAGCGGAGTTGTTCAAGCGACTCAGCAACCTCAAGCTCTGAAGGAGGTAATTTTGTAATCCGGGCAAGAATATCTTTTTTATATGCATATATTCCGATGTGAAGGTAGAAACAGTGATTTGATATCCAATCGTCCTGTTTTTCAACGTTCCTGAGAAAAGGGATAACTGCCCTGCTGAAATAGATGGCATGACCTTTTTTATCAGCTATCACTTTGACCTTGTTCGGGTCAAACAATTCATCTTTGTTTGTAAAAGGTTTGACAAGTGTGGCAATGCAGTCATCAGGACCTGCAAAACATGTCATCAGTTTTTTTATTTGTGCGGGCTGAATAAAAGGTTCGTCTCCCTGGATGTTTATAACAATATCATAACCTGTGTTTTCTGCTGATTCGATGGTTTTTATTGCTTCGGCGCATCTGTCTGTTCCGCTTTTATGATCTGCAGAGGTAAGCACAACTTTTCCTCCGAACTGTTCCACTGCATGGTATATACGTTGGTCGTCCGTTGCCACGTAAACATGATCGAGGCTTTTGCTGGCCTGTTCATACACACGTTCAATCATCATTTTCCCGGCTATCATGGCAAGAGCTTTTCCCGGGAATCTTGTTGAGGCATACCTGGCCGGGATAATTCCTATATATTTCAGTTTATTGTTCATGATCTCAGGAGACAATGCCATCAAATAATCATGATTTTCAATACTATTTCGTTTGTAACTTCGTATTTGGATAGGTGCAATTTATGTAAAAAACTTATATTATTGTAATTTTGTCATACAATTGACAAAAATTCATATTTTTAAGAAATCAATCTTTGATGAAGCGGTTGAGATAGTACTTTTTACTGATTTTTATGGATGTTCAGTCGATCAAACAACGTTTTGGAATAATAGGAAATTCTCCTGCACTTAACAGGGCAATAGATGTTGCCCTGCAGGTTGCACGTGCTGATTTATCGGTATTGATTACAGGAGAGAGCGGCGTGGGTAAAGAGGTCTTTCCGCAGATTATTCATCAATACAGCAGCCGGAAACACGGGACATACATTGCGGTAAACTGTGGCGCCATTCCCGAAGGTACCATTGATTCAGAGCTTTTTGGCCATGAAAAGGGATCCTTTACGGGAGCCTATGACAGCCGCAAGGGGTATTTCGAGGTAGCAAACGGGGGTACTATCTTTCTCGATGAGGTAGCCGAGCTTCCTCTTTCTACCCAGGTCAGGCTTCTCAGGGTACTGGAAACAGGAGAGTTTTTAAAGGTGGGATCTTCAAAGGTCATAAAGACCAATGTCAGGGTTATTGCCGCCACAAATGTGGATATACAGCAAACCATACAGCAGGGAAAGTTCCGTGAAGATCTTTTTTACAGGCTGAATACAGTGCCCATTGACATTCCTGCGCTCAGGGAAAGGAAAGAGGATATTCCCATACTGTTCCGCAAATTTTCGCTTGATTTTGCCGAGCGGAACAGGATGCCTGCCATCATGCTCACAGAAGATGCCATGCAAATACTCATGAATTACCGGTGGCCTGGTAATATCAGGCAATTAAAGAACATTACCGAACAGATATCCGTCATAGAACAGAACAGGGAGATCACGGCCGATATTATGAGAACTTATCTTCCCGATTACTATGAGTCAAAGCTTCCGGCATTATTTGATGCGGTTGATCAGAAAACCTTTGCAAACGAAAGGGAAATATTATATAAAATACTGTTTGATCTGAAAACCGATGTCACCGATTTAAAAAAACTGGTATTGGATATCATGCAGAAAGGTAAGGGCGGAATTGAAATTCATGAGGACAATGCAAGGCTGATCAAAAAGTTGTATGACATTTCGGAACCAGTGGAAGAAGATGGTATGACATCACGGAAAATTGATATCGGAAAAATGGAGGTGAAAGATATACAGGATACTGAAGAGATTGTTGAGGAATCCTTATCACTTGAAGAAAAAGAAAAGGAGCTTATAAAGAAGGCACTTGACAAGCATAACGGAAAGAGAAAATATGCTGCCGGTGAGCTTGGTATCTCTGAGAGAACATTGTACAGGAAAATCAAGGAATATAATATCTGATCATGAGGCGAATACATGAAGTCATGAAAAAAGTAATCACATATATTGTCATTTTCATATTGCTGATATCTCTGTATTCCTGCTTTACGATGAAGTACTCCACCACCGGTGCATCCATTCCGGTTGAGGCCAAAACAGTGTCGGTGCAGTTTTTTGAGAACAGGGCCCCGCTTGTTGATGCCACACTAAGCCAGCAGCTTACCGATGCGCTTAAAGATTATATCCAGGCAAATTCGAAGCTGATCCTGGTAAACGGTATCGGAGAACTTGATTTTGAAGGTGAAATAACAGGGTATGATTCGCGTCCCACCTCTATTTCAGCAGGTGATATTGCTGCCAACAGCAGGTTTACAATAACTTTGAATGTGAGGTATACCAATACGTTCGACTCATCCAAGGACTGGGAAATGAGCTTCAGCAGGTTTGAGGAATATCCTTATGACCAGTCGTTTGAAGAAGCCCAGGCTGCCTATACAGAAGATATTCTAAAGCTGCTGATCGAAGATATATATAATAAAGCATTTGTCAACTGGTAGAACCGGTGCATGATGAATAAGGCTGATTTATCAAAATACCTGAAGAATCCGGGGGATCTGGATAGCCAGACCCTGGGGGAGTTGAATCTGCTGAAGGATGAATTCCCTTATTTCCAGACAGCTCACCTTCTGGCTACAAAAAATCATCATAATGTCAGCAGTAGCGATTTTGACAGGACACTCCATCTGGCCGCGGCATATGTTTCAGATCGTCGTGTGCTGTATGATTTATTGTATAATCCGGGTCTTGTCTCTGTCCGGCTGGAAAAGGACAGGGCTGATATTTCAGGAAGCAGAATAATAAAAGACAGCCTGAAAGAAAATATTTCAGCGACGCTTAACAGCCAGGTCCGGAATATGAAAGATTTTGATGATGATCAGAAGGAATTGATACCTGAAGTAGCCATTGATGTGAGAAAAGAATATGGGGAGGGTATCGAGCTTGATGATACTGATTTCAGCATCAGGCTTTCGCACGGCAGGGAAGATGACCATGAAAAGGAATCTGCAGAAAGGATAATAACTGTTGAAGAAGAGAAAAGGCATATCCCGGTTGAAGAGGATCCGGAAATCCTCGAACTGGAAGATCATTTATCTGTTTTGCCGGATGGTTGTACAGAAGAGGAAGCCTTTGGTGCGGCCGGAGATACGAAAGATCTGCCGGGAGAGACAGGTATGATTGATACGGGGCAGGATGAGCCCATCGAGTTTGATCTCGAAGAACGTGTCATCACAGATACAGATAAAGAAACAGAAAAACCGTTATTCGTAAATGGTTCTCCGGAAGAAAGCGGATCAGAGCAACGCACCGTCACCGGCAGCAGGGATTCAGATGTTGACCTGATAGAAAAATTCATCAGAAAAGGATCAGGGAAGATCTTACCGAAAGAGAACCACAATGAACTCATCGACATCTCTGAAGAAAGTGTGAAGGAGCATGAGGGATATATTACCGATACCCTTGCAAAGATCTATATAAAACAAGGTTATTATTCGAAAGCCATTTTTGCTTACGAAAAATTAATTTTGAAATTTCCCGAAAAAAGTAGTTACTTTGCAGCTCAGATCGAAGAGATAAAAACAATAATCAGGAATCTATAATTCAGGATAATATGTACAACGTTATCGCCGTATTGATACTCATTGTTTGCGTTTTGTTAATTCTCATTGTGCTGGTGCAGAACTCCAAGGGAGGTGGTCTGGCTGCTAATTTTTCCGCTGCCAACCAGATAATGGGAGCAAGAAGATCCGCGGATTTTCTGGAAAAAGCAACATGGACACTGGCATCTACGCTTCTTGTATTAAGCCTTCTTGCGAGTATTGCCATTCCAAAGGCAAAAGAGGAAAATGCGAAATCCCTGATCGAAGATCAGCTTGAAAATGCCATTGATCCGGAACGGTTGCCCGCTTTTCCGACAACAACCCCGGAACAGGTTGAAGACGAGTCAGGAAGCAGCGAAGAGTAATCAGAGGTATCTTTTAACTCCATACATGAAAAAATGTCAGTTTGTCATGCATGCTGGCATTTTTTTTAGTTCCGGGATATGCCAGGCAAAATCTGTGGTTATAAATCACGTTATCAATAACATAGATAACAAGTAACCGGTATCATTCCGGTTACCCGAATATCAGTGATGACTGAAATTTTGTCGTCAGATTAGCTGGAATAAATGTAAATAATGATTTGGCATAAATTATGATAGCTTCCTGACAGAAAATTAAACATGTTTAACCTTTAAAACATAAAAAAGTATGTCTGAACTTAAAATTAAGCCCCTTGCTGACAGGGTGGTTATTGAACCAAAAGAGGCAGAAGAAAAAACTGCCAGTGGCATTATTATACCTGACTCTGCTAAAGAAAAACCTCAGAAAGGAAAAGTCGTTGCTACCGGTCCGGGAACGAAAGACGAAAAGATGGAGGTGAAGGCCGGTGATATTGTATTATACGGAAAATATGCAGGAACTGAGATATCAATCGATAATAAGGAATACCTGATCATGAGACAATCAGACATCCTTGCGATTATTTAACCTTAAAAAGAAGTAATCAATAAAATCTATAAAAAATGGCAAAAGAAATTAAATTTAATATTGAAGCCCGTGATTTGATAAAGAAGGGTGTAGATCAGTTAGCCAATGCCGTAAAGGTAACACTTGGACCCAAAGGGCGGAATGTAATTCTTGATAAAAAATTTGGTGCCCCGCAGGTAACGAAAGATGGTGTAACTGTTGCCAAGGAAATTGAGCTGGAAGAAAAATTTGAAAATATCGGGGCGCAGCTGGTTAAAGAGGTTGCATCGAAGACAAGTGACAATGCGGGAGACGGAACCACAACAGCCACCGTTCTTGCTCAGTCGATCATAAATGTCGGACTGAAGAATGTCACTGCAGGTTCAAATCCTATGGACCTGAAAAGAGGGATAGACAAAGCTGTCAGGCTTGTGGTTGATGAACTGAAAAACCAGTCTCAGGAAATTGGTGAAGATAATGAGAAGATTGAACAGGTTGCTGCCATTTCGGCCAATAATGATCATGATATCGGGAAACTGATTGCAGAAGCAATGGCAAAGGTAAAAAGAGAGGGTGTCATCACGGTAGAGGAATCAAAAACTGCAGAGACCTATGTTGACGTTGTTGAAGGTATGCAGTTCGACAGGGGATTTATTTCTCCCTATTTCATCACTGATGGCGAGAAGATGGAGGCCGTTCTTGAAAATCCGCTGATCCTCCTTTCTGATAAGAAAATATCCACCATGAAGGACTTATTGCCGATACTGGAACCTGTTGCACAGGCAAGCCGTCCGATGATGATTGTTGCTGAAGATGTTGATGGAGAGGCCCTTGCAACCCTTGTGGTAAATAAGCTAAGAGGATCACTCAAGATAGCTGCCGTTAAGGCCCCGGGTTTCGGAGACAGAAGGAAAGAAATGCTTGAGGATATTGCCATCTTAACCGGTGGTGTTGTAATTTCTGAAGAAAAGGGTCTGACCCTCGAAGGAGCAAAAATGGATATGCTGGGTAATGCTGAAAAAATTGTCATTGACAAGGAAAATACAACCATTGTTAACGGTGCCGGAGATAAGAAAAACATTGAAGGCAGGATTAAGCAGATTAAAGCCCAGATCGAAACAACCACTTCTGATTATGACAGGGAAAAGCTGCAGGAGAGACTTGCAAAACTAGCCGGAGGCGTTGCTGTTCTTTATGTTGGAGCATCCTCAGAAGTTGAAATGAAAGAAAAGAAAGCCAGGGTGGAAGATGCACTCAGTGCTACCAGGGCTGCTGTTGAAGAAGGTATCATCCCCGGTGGCGGTGTTGCTTACATCCGTGCAATCGAAAAACTTACCAAGTTTAAGGGTGAGAATGAAGATCAGAATACAGGTATGGCAATCATTAAAAGAGCCCTTGAGGAACCTCTTCGTCAGATTGTTGAGAATGCAGGGCTCGAAGGTTCGGTTGTCGTGCAGAAGATCAGGGATGGTAAAGACGATTTCGGATATGATGCACAGAGCGATAAGTACGACAACCTGTTTAAGGCGGGAGTCATTGATCCCACCAAGGTAGCCAGGGTTGCACTGGAAAATGCGGCTTCAATCGCCGGAATGTTTCTAACAACCGAATGTGTTGTTACAGACAAGCCCGAAGAGGAAAAGGCACCGCCAATGCCAGCCGGCGGAGGCATGGGAGGAGGAATGTATTAATACAATCCATGATATATTTCAACCCCTTTCCGTTTACGGGAAGGGGTTTTTTTCGTGTTCCTGTCCGCATCAATAGGTTTTATTCTTATCATCCACCATGGGCACGAACCGTACAGGCAGGACCGAATGTTTCACCAGTTTTCCTTTTTTTTTGCTCAGCAAAACCAGGTCCTGAACACCTCTCTGGCCGACGGGGATGATCATTCTTCCGCCTTCGGCAAGCTGGTTCATCAATGGCTCAGGAACATGGGTGGGTGCGCAGGTAACGATGATGGCATCGTAGGTGGCGTGTTCGGGCCATCCCAGATATCCGTCACCTGTTTTTACAAGCACATTGGAATAACCGAGCATTTTCAAAAGTCTGGCTGCCCTTACACCCAGTTCGGGCACTATCTCGATGCTGAAAACAGAATCACATATTTCACCCAGGATGGCAGCCTGGTAACCCGAACCTGTTCCGATTTCCAGGACCTTTGTTGTTTTTTCAAGGTTAAGTACCTGTGTCATGAAAGCCACGATATAGGGTTGTGAGATGGTCTGCCCGTATCCGATAGACAGGGGGTGATCTCCGTATGCATACCTTGCCAGTTCAGGGGGAACAAACAGGTGACGTTCAACTTTTCGCATGGCAGTAAGAACCTGCCTGTCGGTAATGCCTCTTGAGGCAATTTGCTGATCCACCATTTGATTCCTGAGCGGGAGGTATTCATCGGCCTGAGGCTGGGTCCTGGTTTTACAGCCAAAATGCAGTAACAGAACCAGCAGTAAGCAGATTTTGATATTCAGCGGATATGTTTTTTGTAAAGCACACATTTGCCGGCTGTTTAAGGAACACGACATATATTTTAAATATCATCCCGGTTAACCATTTCCGGTGAAAATGCAGTTAAACACACAGCAACAAATTCCGCACCACCGGGGAAAGGAGTACTGCGTCTGACCCATTCACCCTGATCAGCGATAACAGCCTGGCAGGAATTAATAGAAATCAAAAAAGCAGAAAAGCCATGTAAAAAGGCATGTCACTCATTGATGAAGAATGCAATGGTTTTATGCGTTTCATTCCCGAGCTTGTCTTTTGCACGGATCCTGATGGTGTATTCTCCAATCGACGGAAAATTACCAATCCCTCCTGCATAGCTTTTTTCCTGGGTATCGTTGATTGAATAAAGCATCTGGTCAAAACCAACCATGTCGTCGGTGCTTGAAAGGAATAATACAACATGGCCGGGGTAGACATCAAGTACTTTTTCTTTTAGTGTCAGGGTTCCTGCCGGATTGATGCTGAATGTGGCAAATATTTCCGGTCCCTTATTATCAACAATCAGCACAAACTCAGAAGAGCTTGAGTTTTCAACGTTATCATAAGATGTGGCATAGACATTATGAATGCCGGGTTCAGTCACAGAGAATTCATTCTCAAAAACACTGACAGGATCATCGTCAACATTGTATTCGATTCTTTCAAGGCCTGATTCGCTGTCGGTGGCTGTAATCGATATTTTTGATTCGGGCGAAACAAAAACGGTATCCCTGAATATGAATACAGGACCGGAAAAATGATGTTTGATATTTGGCCCTGTCAGGTCAACGTAAGGGATGGCAGTTTTGTCGCCTGATTCGACACTTTCTGTTTTATTGTTGACATTGTCAAGCGCATAAGCATTAACAGTCAGCCGGCCGGTAACATCAGTCAGATAGACAGGGCGGTCGTATTTTTTATATTCCCCTTTATTTAGCGAATACCAGACTTCTTTGATACCTGCTTTGTTGTCAAAGGTTGTAAGTTTCAGCTGGCTGCGTCCTGATGAATACTCGTTTCCGCCTGTAAAGAAGCTCTTTCCGATAATTTCCTGGACGATTACCGGTGGTGTTTTGTCAACATAGAATTCAAAGATGTTTTCTTTCTCGGTATTACCGACCTTGTCGGCGGCATAGAATTTTATGATATGATCGCCCTGTGTGAGATATGTTGCCAGGATAGGGGTGACATACTTCTTTTGAGTACCTTCATCAATCTTATAGAAAATATTGTCGACCCCGATCCCGGTTCCATCCTCAGATTTCAGGATGATCTTTGAACGGCCGGAGATAATATTCTCATGGATGTCACCGGAGACTTCGCAGCGGGATACGGGATCTGATTTATCGATATTGATGACTGCTTCATGCAGTTCCTCAACATTTCCCACATTGTCGACAGCGTAGTACCTGATGCTGTACTGTTTTTCAGTTTCCAGTTTCAGGGGCCCGGTATATCTGACATAAGATGCATTATCGACGGAACAATAAATATTTTCAATACCGGACATCATGTCCGTTGCTTTCAGGTCCAGGCTGACACTGCCATTAACAAACAGTCTGCCACCCTCGCTATAGGTTTTTGCATCTCCGTAACTGATGGTCGTGAGCGGGGCTTTGCTGTCTGCATAAACTTCAAATATGATATCCTGTAAAGGATAGACCGGTTTTTTAGTAACAGTGTCGACTGCTGAAGGCGAACGAAAGGTATTGTATCCTTCAGTATCAAGATACATCGGGTTGGAGTATTTCGATGTTTCCTCGCTGTGAAGAAGCCAGGTCTTTGCATTTTCATCCGGCGAGGTTGCAACTCGCAGATAGAGGGGCAGCGCCTTATTGATATATATTTTTCCACCGGGAGCAACATATATCTTTTTCTCGTGGTTTAACCGGTCTTGTCCGTGCAGGAATCCTGAGATCAGTAATACGGCAGTCAGTACAATAAATCTGTTCATCTGTCACACAATTATGGTTAGCAATAATGATACTTCTCAGTTTTCAGTATAACCTTCAAGTTTGAAAGGCATTTTATAAATCTCTGAAAATTCTTCCCCTGTTTCTTTCAGCTCCTTATCCTCAAGGCTGAATTTCCACACAATGCTGACATTGTTTCCTTTCAGGAACAGCTTTTCCAGTATGGTCAGGATATCATTCAATGCCCTGACAGATGCTGAATTGATATAATCCATTTTAAAAACAAAAGCTGTATTTTCGTTGGGAGTGTCGATATAGGCGTTAATCCATTCAAGAACAGGCTGATAAAAAGCAAGGGCCTCTTCCGGCAAAGATCTCCCTGATATTTCGAATTTCCCGGATACCTTATCCAGATGTATGGAAGGGGTTGAATCTGTTAAATGAATGATTAAGGGCTCCATTACTTTTGACTATTGTTTGATATCCTTCATCTCTTTATCATATTACAGGTAATTCCGTTCGAAGCGGAATCTAATTTATGAAAATTATTTTGGTTAATCAAAGCAATGCACCAGTTTGTATGAACAAGGTCAAAACATGACAGATCAAAAGCATATCCTGATCACAACATTTCCCAGTGTGTACCGTCTTTTGTGTCATCGATACGGATGCCAAGCTGTTGAAGCTTTTCCCTGATTTTATCAGCAGCGGCAAAATCTTTCCTGAGCCTGGCTTCATTACGGAATTCAAGCAGCATCTCTACCAGTTCTGATGCCAGGAGTCTTTCCTTTTCTGAATCCTGCTTCTCATCCTTCAGTCCGAGCACATCGAATACGATCTCCCGGTATAGTTTCTTAAGTTCCCGGAGATCCTCTTCAGAGATGGTTTCTTTGCCATCATTCACAGAATTTATCAACCTGATCCCGTCAAAAAGGTGTGAGATGGCAACGGGGTAGTTCAGGTCATCATTCATAGCTTTGTAGCAGTTTCTGACCAGTTCTTTTGCACTGGTTGTTGATTTGCCGGAAGGCTTCAGGCCCTGCAGTATCTGTATTCCTTTCATCATCCTGGCAAGTCCTTTTTCCGCAGCCTGCAATGCCTCATCTGAAAAATCGAGCGTACTGCGGTAATGGGCCTGCAGGACAAAAAATCTTACAGTCATGGGTTTATATGCCCGGGTAAGTTTTACGTGTGTTCCGGTGAAAAACTCGTTAAATGTGATAAAGTTATTCAGTGACCTGGCCATTTTCTGGCCTTCGATGGTTATCATGTTGTTATGCATCCAGTACCTGACAGGTTCTTTACCATTGGCAGCCACTGCCTGGGCTATTTCACATTCATGATGGGGGAAGAGGAGATCCATTCCGCCGCCATGGATGTCGAAGGTCTCACCAAGATATTTGGTACCCATAACAGAGCATTCAAGGTGCCATCCCGGAAATCCTTCGCTCCATTCAGAAGGCCATTTCATAAGGTGCGTCGGACCGGCTTTTTTCCAGAGTGCAAAATCGAGCGGATAGCGTTTTTCGTCCTGGCGGTCAAGATCGCGGGTATTAACCAGCAGGTCTTCAATTTTCCTTCCTGAAAGCTTTCCATAGTGGTATTTGCGATGATATTTCTCAATGTCAAAGTATACAGAACCGTTGGTTACGTATGCATACCCGTTATCAAGGATCTTCTTTATCATCAGCTGCTGTTCGATGATATGACCTGATGCAAGCGGCTCGATGCTGGGAGGAAGCACGTTCAGTATCTCCATAACATGCTGAAAAGCATATTTATATTTCTGCACCACCTCCATGGGTTCAAGCTGTTCGATCCTTGCCTTCTTTTCAATTTTGTCTTCCTCCCCGTCAGCAAGATCACCTTCAAGATGGCCTACGTCGGTGATATTTCTGACATAACGGACTTTATACCCGATATGGTTCAGATAGCGAAAAAGCACGTCATATGTAACAGCCATCCTGACATGGCCCAGGTGTGGCTCGCTGTAAACTGTCGGTCCGCAGACATACATGCCGACATGAGGCGGGTTGACGGGTTTAAAAAGCTCGGTTTTCTTTGTCAGGGAATTGTAAATATGGAATTGATGTTGCATGTTGATGATCTGGCAGATTAAGTGCTAAAATTAGCAAACAATTTTCAATCGTATCAGATTGTATAAAAAATATATAAGAATCAGTATGTTTGTTAAAGCATGGAGGAATATGAAAAATCCCGTCTGAAACGGGATCCTGTCAATGTGTGCCTGTAATATATTTAAAGTGTATCTGCTAATCGATAATTTCAGCATATTTCTGGTAGGTGAAATGAAATCTTTTCAGCATATCTTCATAGATTTCTCCTGATTCCAGCATCTCGTCGTCACCATCCTCATACATCCAGGTTATGCTGATCTTTTCAATATGATGATTGTTTTCAAAGCTCCTGAACAGATCCAGCAATTGTTTGGATACGCTTGTATTGAAATAGTCAATGTTAAACTCAATATTGATCTCTTTAACGTCAATTTCCGAAGCCCATTTTATCAAAGGCTGAAAAAAAGCAAATGCATTTTCGGGCATTGCCCTGCCTTCCATTTTGATTTCGCCCGTGGTACTAAAAAGGATACCGGGCATTGTTGGGGTTCTTTCAATATAAAGATCTTGCATGGTTAATAATGTGGTTTTTTGATTTGAAAAATAAAGTTAAAGCATTTTTTTACGGGAATTCCATTTTAATTGACAAACCGGTCTTTTAAGTTGATGAACATCGTATTTAATAATATGAAAAACAGGTGGATTTTTCATGCTTACATGCTAAAGTAATTTAAGAAAAAGGGGGTTTCAAAGAAAGATATTAACATGATGTGAATGAATATATTATATTGATCCCATGTCATTATTTTCAGATCAGGTTTCGAATCTCGGCAGCCCGGATGATGATTTTCACTATTTCATCAATCGAAAGGGTCATGCAGTTAAAGCTAAGGTCAAAGCGGGTATAATCGGTATTCTTGCCTTCAAAATATTCACGGAACTGCTTTCTTTTTCTGTCGATGTCAAGTGCATATTGTTCAGACTCTTCGAGCGACAAATCCAGTTTTGCACTTGTTCTGAGAACACGCCATTCCAGGGGGGCTTCAAGATTAATATGCAGCGACCTGGGAATATCATGAGCGATTGCTACTCCACCTCGTCCGACAATAATCACATTGCCTTCACAGCTGATGTTTCTGATGACTCTTGCAATGGTATTCCTGATACGGCGGTCGCTTTTATAGTATTTTGTTGAATGCGAAGTTATGATATCATCCAGGAGGCCTTTTTGTTCATATTTAAACACATACCGGATTTTTTCAGGATCCAGTTCAAGTTCTTTGGCAGATTCACTCATAATTTCTTTGGTGATATATTTCCATTCAATGTCTTTTCCCTTTACAAACATCTTTCTTGTAAGTTCTTCGGTCAGTTTCTCTGCAATACGCCTGGCAGGGCATCCGTATTCCCTTGATATGGTGATGACAGGCCCGGGCTCTTTGACTTTTCCCAAATCTTCCTGGAGACGGTCAGACATATATTTAAGCAGATCGACTTTCATTTTGGCAGTTTTGGTTACAGGATATTATAAATATAACATTTTATAAATAATTTATCAAGTTATTTAAATTGTGTTATTAAATTCTTTTATTTGGAATATTTTTTCTCAAATATCAAATGAATTACGAACTTTAAGGAATGATATGAAAACAGTTGTTAACAAGGATATTTTAAAGAAAGCAATCCGCAATATTCCTGATTTTCCACGGAAAGGGATTCAGTTCAAAGACATTACGACACTTCTAAAAGATCCGGCATTATATCATTATGTCATTGAGCAGTTCACAAATTATTACCGCAACAGGGGAATTACCAGGGTTGTTGCCATCGAGTCGAGAGGCTTTATCCTGGGAGGTATCCTGGCACATCAGCTGGGAGCCGGCTTTGTGCCTGTGCGTAAGCCGGGTAAATTACCAGCCGGGGTATACCGCAGATCCTACCAGCTTGAATACGGCGAAGATGCCCTTGAAATACACCGGGATGCGCTGGCTAAAGAAGATATTGTTCTGTGCCATGACGATTTGCTGGCTACGGGAGGCACAACCCTTGCAGCACTGGATCTGATCAGGGAATTCAGCGTCAGTAGGGTATATCTGGCCTACCTGGTTGAACTGGATGCCCTGGAGGGCAGAAAAAGAATAACAGGGGATTATGACATCTTTACGCTCATTCATTTTTAATAATCCTGTCCAGCGCGTATGGTATGACTCTGTTTCATTGCAGTTAATCCCTGCCCGGTTATGGTTATAATTGTTTCAAAAATTAGCATACCTTTACAGGTATCCATTTATCAATAATTTTTAAAAGATAATTCAGGATCATTTAACATTATGCGTATAAAAATAATAATAAGCCTGTTGTTGTTAATTGTGGCGGTGATTTGTGCCATCCAGAATGCAAATGCAATCACGGTAAGGTTTCTTTTCTGGGATGCCACATTGCCGGTGGCATTAATTATCGTTCTGACGCTGGCAGTGGGGGTAATCCTCGGATTGATCCTCTCGCTGTCCGGTAAAAAGCCTGCAAAGGCTGTTGATAAAAAACCCGATGACGAAACATCGGAAAAGTTTTAGCAGGGATTTACGGACCCGGATTTCAGGTCCCGGGGACTCAAAAAAAAGCGGCAGTCAATATTACCTGGCTTTTCCCTGGTTTTTCACCGCTTCGGTTGCTTTTCTTATTTCTTCTTCGTCTCCCAGGTAATAATGCCTGACCGGTCTCAGGTCTGAGTCAAGCTCATAAATCAGGGGTATGCCTGTGGGGATATTCAGTTTAAGGACTGCCTCTTCACTCATGTTATCAAGATATTTCACCAAAGCCCTGAGGCTGTTCCCGTGTGCGGAAATCAGCACTCTTTTACCTTTTTTGATGGTTGGGGCTATTTCTTCATGCCAGTAAGGCAGGAACCGGGCAACCGTATCTTTCAGGCTTTCGGTCAGGGGAAGTTCTTTTTCATCGACATTGGCATAAACCCTCAGCTTACCCGGATACCGGTCATCTGTTTTTTCGAGTGCCGGTGGCGGTATGTCGTAGCTTCTTCTCCATATCAGCACCTGTTCTTCACCGTATTTTTTTGCCGTATCAGTTTTGTTCAGGCCCTGCAGTGCCCCGTAATGTCTTTCATTCAGTCTCCATGATTTTTCCCAGGGTATCCATAGCTGGTCCATTTCTTCAAGGCAGAGCCAAAGGGTTCGGAGTGCCCTTATCAGAACCGAAACGAACGCAATATCAAACTCATACCCGTTTTGTTTCAATACCTTCCCTGCTTTGATTGCTTCGTTTACACCTTTTTCAGTAAGATCAACATCTGTCCAGCCTGTGAACTGGTTGGATTTGTTCCAGACGCTTTCGCCGTGCCTGAGTAAAACAACTTTAAACATATTCTTTTATTTTTGCGGTGAAATTAAAAACTATTCCTGAATTTGTCAATTTTTTATTCCCTGAAAGGCATATCCGGCGTTTTCAACCGCATCTCTGATTTTTTTCATGTCGATGTATTCTCCGTGAACGGTCACCTCGCCGGTCTCAAAATCTGCAGTGCTGTCATGGATGCCCTTTATGGCATTGATGCTGTTTTCAACAGACATCTTGCAGTGTCTGCAGGTCATTCCTTTTACGATCAGCTTTAATTCTTTCATCTCCGTTGGTTTATTGATGTTGGTGAATTCCTTTTTGCTTTTTTTATGCCTGATCATGGTTTTTCGCAGGTAACCGAAAATGATGAGGGCAGAGAGTATGATACCCGAGCTCATCTTCAGCCACAATGGCAACAGTCCGTGTTCATGAACTGTATGGGTCATGTGAAGGGCGTTCAGGAACATTTCCCTGGGCAGCACGTAATCAATCAGCAATCCGAAGAACAATGCCCCGGTCATAATTGACACAAGGTAGGTCATGAGTGTTCTGCGGCCCATCACTTTCCCGATAACCGTAATGGTTGCGGCGTTGGTTGCTGGTCCTGCCATCAGGAAGACCAGGGCTGCTCCGGGTGATATGCCTTTAAGCATCAGTACGGCAGCAATAGGAACAGAGCTGGTGGCACAGACATAGACAGGGATTGAGGCGGCAAGGATGATCAGCATACCCAGAAAATCACTTTTGATGTAAGCCGCAAAGAAATCGTCAGGCACTGCAACAGCGATGAGGGCTGCTATGAGCAATCCGATCACTATCCATTTTGCGATATCCATCAGGAAAGTGCCAAATGAATACCGCAGGACTTCCCATAACAGGTTACCTCTATGATTATTTGATTTTTGGGAGACTTCACTCATGGTTTTTTCCTGCCGGTTCTTCTTTTCCAGGAAGTTTGATACAAATCCGCCCGCGATTCCTGTGATGAAAGCAACCAGGGGACGAAGGACAGCCAGGGGAAGGCCAAGCATTGAATAGGTGATGAGGATCGAATCCACGCCGGTTTGCGGGGTTGATATCAGAAAAGACACTGCCGAACCTTTTGAGGCACCGCTCCTGTAGAACGAAACGCCTGTCGGGATAACGCCGCAGCTGCAAAGAGGCATCGGAACACCCAGAAGTGCTGCATTCACAACAGAACCGGTATTGCTTCTGCCGAGAATCTTCCTGATCTTCCCGTCGGGGAAGAAAATATGCAAAACCCCGGCTATCAGGAAGCCCAGAATCAGCCAGGGAGACATATCATAAAGTATACTGACAAGCTCCCTGAAATATGATTTCAGAAATTCCATACGATTATCGTGAGTGGATCATCTCCTTGTTGTCACAGCAGTTGAACTCGTACTGTATAGTAACGTGCGAGATACCGAATTTGTTCAGCAGGATCTCGTGTATCTTTTCTTTGATTTTTTCAGTCTGGCTGATCCTGATATCCTCTTTCAGATCGATATGGCATTCAAAGTGAATTTCATTGTCGTTAAGGTTCCAGGCATGTACATGATGGATATTATCAATTTCAGGAAGAATTTCCAGTGCCTGTTTAACCTCGGTCAGTTCCAGTTCACGGGGGGTACCCTGCATCAGAATTCCCAGGGCCTGTTTCAGCACTGTCCATGTTTCTTTCAGGATGTACAATCCAACGATGACTGTTATGACGGGATCCAGCCAGTACCATCCGAAAAAATAAATAAATACGGCACCAATTATAACGGCAACTGATGAGATCGTATCTCCCAGAAGGTGAAGATAGGCAGCCTTCACATTGATATTATGCCGTGAGTCGCGCCGCAGGAGAAAAACTGATATAATGTTTGCAAGGAGTCCGGCTACTGCAACCACAAACATCACCTGGCCCATAACAGGTTCAGGATTGCTGAGTCTTTTGAATGCCTCGGTGAACAGAAAGAAGGTGATAACAATCAGCACAATGGCGTTAAACAGGGCTGCCAGTATCTCAATGCGTTTATAGCCGAAGGTTTTCTTGTCGGTATAATCTTTTTTACTGATGAGATGTGCCATCCAGGCAATGAATACTGCAAAGGTATCGCCCAGGTTATGCAAGGCGTCTGACAACAGGGCAAGGCTGTTGGATACCAGTCCCCCGATGATCTCAACAATGGTGATGGATAAATTCAGGACGGATGATATAAGGAGATTTTTCCCGCTGATATCCTTATGATAATGGTGTTGATGATGTTCCATAAGATGTCCGGATGCCGGTTTATGATTAACAATAGCCCTTGCAGGGTTACTGGCCTGTCATAGAACAATTTTTATAAGGTTAAAGTTCAAATACGATAACCGTTCCTCATAAACCATTATACCGGTCCTTTGAACGGCTGCAGGTTTTATTCAGTGCGTGAAGGGCGCCTGAGATATACCAGTACCAGTCCGGCCAGCACAAGCGGGATACTGAGAAGCTGTCCCATATTCAGAAGCATTGTGCTTTCAAATGCCTCCTGGTCTGCCTTGATGAATTCGATGAAAAACCTTGACAGGAATACCAGGACCATGAACAGGCCTATATAAAAGCCGTTTTTTATCTTTGTGCCTTTGCGGATATATATCCACAGCAGCAGCAGGAAGATGACCAGGTAAGCCGATGCTTCCATAATCTGGGTCGGATACCTGGGGAGTCCGTAAACACCTGCACTGAGAACCAGTTTCCGGCCTTGTTTTTCGATGCGATAGTCCAGTTCTTCAGGACGGGGATGCGTAACATCCAGCTGATAGATATAAGGTGCCAGGGCTCTTTTCAATCTCCGGCTGGCAAACAGTTCGGCTGTTGCGGTATCTTTCACACGCTGGGAGAACCTGACATAAATTTCAAGCGGAACTGCAGCATCCGGATGAGCGGAAGATGTGTCCTTCTTTTTGTACCATATTTTATCAATCATCTCATCGTCTGAGATCAGGCTGTTAAAATCCTGTACAAAGACAAATCCTGAATCATTGCCGGTATGTTTGCCGTAGATCTCGGAATTCATCAGGTTGCCCGTGCGGATCATGAATGCTGCCAGTGCAACCAGGATAGCCAGGCGATCGAGCGACCACAGGTACGGCAGTCTGGTTTTCCGTGAAAAAAGGTACATGCCAATCAGGATACCAGCCGCTGCACCATGGCTTGCCAGTCCCTGGTACCCGGTAAACCTGAAATCCTGTCCGATGGTTCCCCTCCAGGGCAGTATGATTTCCAGCGGATGTTCCGAATAGTAACCGAACTCATAAAACAGGCAATGTCCGAGCCGTGCACCGATAATGGTACTCAGGATGACATAGATGGTGAGCTTTTCCATAATGGAGGTATCCAGGTTCTCCCGCTTAAGCATCCGGAGCATGATGAAATACCCGATAACAAACGAAAGGGCAAATAACATGCTGTAATACCTCAGTTCAATAGCTCCCAGGTCTGCAATCTGAGGTTTGATGTTCCAGATAATAAAATTCAGCATTTAAGTCTTTTTTATATGCAAATCTAGCAAACTAATGTTAAAATATGCAAATTGAGAAACAAATCAACCGGTTGTTATATTTTTGAGGCAGCCGGCAATATTATGTTATTATAAAAGTTTTAAGTTTGTATCTGAATAATTGATATCCTTGGTAAAAGACAGAATATACATCCTGTTCTTCATGTTTTGCGCAGTCTTTGCCGTTTGCTTTACAGACTGTGCCAAGGTTGGAACACCTATGGGAGGGCCTCAGGATAAAATCCCCCCACAGATAGTATCCAGCGAGCCTGCCAATTATAAGAGCAATTTCAGTGACGACAGGCTTGAAATCACTTTTGACGAGTTTGTAACCATCAGGAACCTCAGCAGTGAACTGATCGTTTCTCCACCGCTCAAGGAAAGGCCAACCATGAGGATGCGCGGAAAGGCCTTTATCCTTAACCTGAACAACGAGCTGAGAGACAGCATCACCTATACCTTTAATTTTGGAAGTGCCATCACAGATTTTCATGAAGGCAATGTTTTGCTTAATTATGAGTTTGTCGTTTCAACCGGTGATTTTCTGGATTCGCTGTCATTAACGGGCAGGTTGTTGCAGGCCCATGACCTTCAGCCGGGTAAAGATCCCGCGCTGGTGATGATGTACAGTAACCTGAACGATTCTGCACCATTGCAGGAGATACCCCTTTACCTGGGGAAGACCGGCAAAGAGGGTGATTTTACCATTAATAACATAAAAACAGGGACATACAGGATCTTTGCATTAAAGGATGTCAACAACAATATGATTTATGATCTTCCCGATGAGTCGATTGCATTTTCAGATTCTGCTTTTGTTTTTGATCCACGTATTACTGATTTCAGCGAAGACATCATCATCGACACTTCCCGTATTGCCGGTTATGTTGATTCCACCATGTTTTCAGATTCGCTGTTTGCGACCTTTGTTGTTGACTCAATCACCGGTGACACCATTAATATTCCGCAGAAGCTAAGTTATGCCCTGCATATCAACCTTTACCTCTTTAACGAGATGACAACCGTTCAGTATATAACAGATAAGGAAAGGCATACAAGAGAAAAGATATTCATCGCTTTCAACAGGCCTCCGTTTGACAGTGTAACAATAGAGCCCCTGAGTTTCGGGGATGAGACGCATACATTGCTTAAGGAGGTATCAGCCGGTAACGATTCCATCGTTTTATGGATTACGGATACCAGTATTGTCGCGATGGATACCCTGTTGCTGAAAGTAAGCTATTCGGTGTATGATTCATTGCATCGTCTGACGCGTACATCTGACACGCTTAATTTAAGGTTCAGGGAAAGAAAGCCTGAACCTGAAAGAGGCAGGAAATCACGCAAAGACAGGGAAGAAGAAGTACCTGAAACAGAATACCTGGGTCTGCAGCTGAATCTCGTCCCGAACGGCAGCATGGACCTGAACAGGCTGTTAACCGTTACTTCTCCGCGACCTGTGTTTGACTTTGACAGCAGCAGGATGCATCTTTACAGCGTGGCAGATTCGGTTGATGTGGAGGAATCTTTTCATCTCCTGCCTGACTCTGCCCGGGTCCGCAGATTTGCTTTCAGGGTGAACTGGAAGGAAGGTATGAAATACCATCTTTACATAGATCCCGGGGCATTTACCGATATTTACGGCATGGCAAATGATACCATAGACATGCATTTTACCACACGTTTCCGTGACTATTACGGAAAGATCATTCTCAGCCTGGGGGAGAACCAGTCACCTTTTCTGATTCATCTGCTGGATGATAAAGACAAGATTGTTGCCACGGGGTCAGTTACCGGTGGTGTTAAAACTGTCTTCGATTACCTCTACCCCGGAAATTACAGGTTAAAGGCCATCAGGGACATGAACCGGAACAGCCGGTGGGATACCGGCAAATACCTCGAAAATATTCAGCCCGAGAAGGTCTGGTTTTATCCCGAAAAAATAGAATTAAGATCCAACTGGGACATAGACCTTTCGTGGGATATTCGCTAGAAAGTACAACTGATTCATTGCTTGTCGGGCCCGGGATTTTTATCCAACGGCTTTATGGCTCAGGTATTTTTTCATCATTTCAAACAAATCTTTCAGGTTGACCGGTTTTATTAAGAAGCCGTTAAACAACGACTGAAAGCTTTTCTGCTCTTCATTTTTCGGATAAGAGGCAGATATTGCGATGACCGGGATATTCCTGGTATGATCATGTTCCCTGAGAAACCTGGCGGCATCGTAACCGTTTATTTCCGGCATAATAAGATCCATTAATATAAGATCAGGGCGATATTGCATTGCCGCATTGATGGCCTTTTCCCCGTTTTCAGCCTCAATAAAATCCAGCGGTGAATACTTAAGCACGTCCATAATAAGCCTGCGGGCAGTCTGGTTATCATCACAGATCAGTATTTTTGCTTTATCAAACAAGATTGATCTGGGATTAAAAACTGTTTCGTCTGCTGAAATGATCTCCTGCCTTGGAACCTGTATATCTGAAAGCTCTATGGTGAAGGTACTTCCATGGCCGGGGGTGCTTGTGACGCTTATTGTACCACCCATCATTTCAACCAGCTTCTTTGTAATGGTAAGTCCTAATCCAGTGCCGCCATATATTTTTGTGTTCTGTCCGAGCTGTTGCCTGAATGCTTCAAATATCAGTGCCTGTTGTTCCGGAGGAATACCGATGCCGGAATCCTCAACAGATACGGATAAATCCATTTTATCATTACCATCGTGCATTGATACTTTATCCAAAATCAGTTTTATATACCCTTTAGTGGTAAATTTACAGGCATTGCCGATGAGATTAACAAGTATCTGCTGCATCCTCACTTCATCAAGCATCAGAATAGCCGGAATATTGCTGTCTTTTTCAACAATAAACGAGAGCCCTTTTTCTTTAATCTTGTTAATAAACACGTTTTCAACATTTTTAACAAGATTATTAATATTAACCGGAGCCGGTTCAATTCCAAGCTCTCCGGCTTCTATTTTACTCAGGTCGAGAATGTCGTTAATGATGTTGAGCAAATTATTTGCATTGTTAAGAATGATATTAACCTGGGAACGTTGGTCTTCATCTTCCACTGAGTGTACAAGCAAATCGGAGAAACCGATAATTGCATTCAGTGGTGAGCGGATCTCATGCGACATGTGGGAGAGAAATTCACTTTTTGTACGGTTTGCAGTTTCTGCAGCTTCTTTCTCAAAGCGCATTTTTTCCGCGTGTTTGCGTTCTGAGATATCCCTGAAGTTACATTGCATCACTTTTTTCCTTCCGGCAGTATATACGTTGCTTACTAATTCTATATCAATATAATGTTCCTCCCTGGTTTTTAAGCACAGATTTTCATTTTGAACATACTCTTTCTTTTGCATTTCTTTAAACAGGCTCTTTGTTTCCGCGGGCTCATCAAAGAAAATTACTTCCCACATTTTTTTCCCTGCTGTTTCCTCCTTTGTAATGCCTAATAAATTTGATAATGATGGATTTATATCATTAATCCTGCCGGTATTAAAATCCAGGATCAGGATGCCGTCTTTAGCGCTTTCGAACAAACGCCGGTATTGTAATTCGGATGCCTTGATCAGTTCTTCCGCCTTTTTCCGGTAAGTAATATCTTTATTTATCCCGCGGTACCCTTTGAAGTTTCCTGAATCGTCAAAAACCGGAACACCGTCGGTAAGAAGACAGACCTGGCTGCCGTTCCTGGTCAGTATCCAGTTTTCCATATCTTTAATGGGTTTCCTCTTACTGGCGATCTTGAGAAATTTCTGGTTTATTCTCTGTGCTTCATTCGGGAGCGATAAATAATAAAAAGGTTTTCCGATAATTTCTTTGTTGGTATATCCCAGAATATCTTCAACTTTTTCAGAACAATAAATAAACCTGCCATTTTCATTAACTTCCCATATCCAGTCCGCACTGTTGAACACGATATCCTTAAAACGCTTTTCGGACATACTGAGTTCTTTTGTCCTTTCTTCAACTTTCTGTTCCAGTGTCATGCTGTATTCTTCAATAATCTCTCTGGACTGGATCAGTTCTGCCTGTGTTCTTCTTAATTTCAGTTCCGTTCTTACGAGAAGTTTTACCTGTTCTTCCAGTGCCTGGCAATCGGCCCTTAATTTTTCTATTTCAGTTTTATTATCCATAGGGCATACCGGTCGTTTTTCAATAAATAACACACAGCGAGGCAGTAAAATTGTGGAAAAAGTTTTTTCGCCCGATAGGACCAATTTCTCCGTATGCATAGAATCCCAGCCACGGAATATTTTTATCAAAAACATCCTGTATCACATCAATACCCTTTTCCTTTGCCTCTGAACCAAAACATAATTTTCCTCTTGCGGCACAATCAAAATGCAGGACTGCCACCGGCTTCCTGTCCCCCGGATTAGACCTGATTCTTTCGGCCATTTTTTTTGCATTCAGCGATATTTTATCCGGATCTCTTCTGCCCAGCTGTATATTCGATCCTGTTGGGATCTCCGCCAGCACCTGTATGGAACCGTCAGGATTTTTAAGGGCCGGTGCGCGAACAATATGTGTGTCGTAGTTTGTGGCAAGCTGCTTTGGCAGCCTTTCACAAAGGCAGAGGGTACCGGCAAGCTCTGCAGTGAGATCGGTGGCATTTTCGGGCAGGTAGGTTTTAAAGAATGCCCATGCAGATTCATTGTTTATTTCAATGATTCTGTTTGCTTCCGCCCTGGTAACTGTTTTTTCTGTACCAATTGGTGTGCATCCGTGGCTGATTGCCGTTTCTATTGCGGCTTCCCCGGAAATCATGATACAGGAGACACTATCGCTGAAAACCTGATCATTGTAAAACTGGTATGTTTTAAAGGCATTCAGGCTTTCACTGGCGCATCCCCCGCTAAACAAAACGGGCTCTTTAATATTGCTTTCAATGCCGGAAAATAATGCGCTTGAATTAACCGTAAGGCCGTCGGGGAACATGACAAGAAGAAGGGGGGGGTCAGGTTGTGAATGTATCTTTTTTGCTATTTCACCCCCGGCTTTTTTTGAATTTTCTTTCAGATCATGTGCAATAAAATTTTGAAACCTGATCTTCTCCGAAGAAAAGACCATTAAAGCTGCTGTACTTTCGCCTTTTACCAGTCCCGATTCGGTATAATATCCTTCTCCGGAAGGTCCCGTCTGTGTAATTACCCCTGATGCAGAGCATCCGCTTAAAGGTGCCTCGCCGGTTACAGATCTCACTCCTTTCAGCAGCTTATTATGATCATAATCGGCTGTGGCGAATAATAAAACAAAATCACAGGTGTTAATCCCTGCATTACTTAGTGCAGTCCGGGCTGCTTCAACTCCTGCCATGAAAGGATCGGCTTGTTTGCTTTCTCCGACTCCTACTTTTGTTCCCATGGTATCCTCCTTGTTTCCGTGTTTCGTATTACGTGGTTCCTGTTTCAGGTCTGTCTGTAAAGGTTTGAAACTGTTTTTTTTCCTGCATAAGGGTCAATTTCTCTTCATTGCCGGAGATCTTTAAACAGGTTAACTTTATAAACAGGAATTATGAATTGTTCTTATCGATTACTTATGTATCACACATAGAACAGCTGTTTGATTATGGAAATAATTTTTATCCTTTATGGGAGATATTTCACCATAGGAATAAAATCCTAACCAGGGAATATCTTTGCCCAGGACATCCTGCATCACATTTATACCCTTTATTTTAACATCGTTGCCAAAGAACATCTTCCCCCTTGCCGAGCAATCAATATGAAGAACAGCAAAAGGTTTTTTATTCCCAAGCCTGGCTTTGATTCTTTCAGCCACCTTTTTGGCATTCATGGAGATTTTATCAGCATCTCTTCTTATCAGCTGAACATTTGTGCCTCCGTCTATTTCAGTAGCGAAGTTCAGGGAGCCGTCGGGGTTCTGGCTTACAGGTGCACGGATAATATATTTATCATATTCTGTGGTCAGGTCCTCAGGTAGTTTCTCACCAAGACCGATAAAAGTATTTATTTCATTGTTGAACTCTTTCAGATCAGGATCGAGGTATTGTTTAAAGAAACTCCATACAGGCTCATGGTTAATCTCATAAACTGTATTACTCTTTCTTCTGGTAACAGTTTTTTCAAGTCCTATGGGATAGCATCCGTGACTTACGCCAAGCTCGATTTCAGCATTCCCTGATATCAATACACATGAAGCGGCATCGGATAATACATGATCGTTGTGATATTGATAAGTATTCCCGTAGGTAAAGTCATCAGCTGCCAATCCTCCGCAAAACAAGAGAGGCTTCTGCACAACGGCATCTATCCCGTGAAAAAACTCCCTGACATTTACGGTTAAACCGTCAAGATACATCATCAGTACGAGTGGCTTCTCAATGTTGTCATTTACTATTTTTTTCCCTATTTCTTTACCTGCTTTTTCCGAATCATTTTTCAGTTCTCTGCCGGCATAGTTGACAAATTTTATCTCATCCGAAGCAACAACCATCACTCCTGCTGCATCTATTCCCTTTTTAGTCCCTGCCTGCGTAAAAATCACTTCTCCTTCAGGGCCGGCCTGGGTTATTATTCCTTCTCCCGAACATCCGCTCAAAGGCGCATCACCGGTGACTGATCGCACGCCCATCAGCAACTCCGGCTGGTTATAACCTGCCGTGGCATGTAAAAACACAAAATCACAGTTTTCAATTCCTGCCCTGTTTAATGCAATACGCGCAGCTTCAGCTCCTGCTTCAAAAGAATCTGTTTTTTTGCTTTCTCCAACACCAACTTTCGTTCCCATAATGAGATATCTTAAGTCTCTCTAAACAGACTATAACAAGTTACTCATTTTTTATGACATTTTTATCATAAAATTTTCAAATAAAAAGTCTTAAATGCCATATTTTGCCACAGCCAGTGTAGCGATGCTGACCGTTGTTCCCTGCAGTTTAAGTATTTCCGAGGCGCAGGCTTCGAGGGTTGATCCTGTGGTTACCACGTCATCGACCAGAAGTATGTGCCTGCCGGCCAGAAGATGTGGTTTTGTTACGCGGAATATTCCTTCCACGTTTTCCCATCTTTCGTATCTCGGCCGGTTAACCTGTGAACCGGAATAACGGATTCTGGCCAGGGCTCTGGTTACTGTTTTTTTGTCCATGCTTTCAGCCATCCCCCTGGCAATGATCTCGCTCTGGTTAAATCCCCTGTTCCTTTGCTTTTTAGGGTGAAGGGGAACCGGAACAATGATATTTGTTTCCGAAACAGAGGATTTTGCCAGCTCAGAACCAAATATTTTACCCAGTTCCAGTCCGATGTGCTGTTTACCGTCATATTTCAGATGATGGATGATATTCTGGTATTTGCTGTCTTTCAGATAGTAGAACCAGGAGGTGCAATACATCACCGGCACCCTCCCCCAGAACAGTTCCGCCACCATGTTGTTTTTCAGATCCTTAAAACGGGTTAACGGAAAGTCATACAGGCAGCTGGTGCATATCACCTTTTCCTGTTCGTAAAGGTTTGCTCCGCATGCGGCGCAAAGCCGGGGGAAAATCAGGCCTGTAAAATCGGTGAGTGCTCTGTAAACCCTGTTCAGCAAGACCGGGAATTATAAAATCCTGATTTCGTGTGTCAGTCTCATGGCCTTTTTGTATGAAACACTGACACCGCAATAGTTCTCCTGTGACAACTGCACGGCTCTTTCGAGCTTATCCATTGGCAGATCTATGCCTTTGAACTCATAGATCATATGCATTGCCGTAAAATGTTTCGGGTGTTCTTCTGTAAGATCGCCTTCAATTTTAACATGGAAATCCTCCACCTGGATTCTCATCTTGTTCAGGATGGATATGACGTCCATGGCAGTGCAACCGGCGAGCGCGACCATCATCAACGGTTTTGGAGGCGGGCCCTGGTCTGTTCCGCCAACCTCCTCCTTTGCATCAACGATGATTTGATGTCCGTTAACCTCGGTTTCAAAAGCCATCTTATCACGCCATTTTAAATCAATCGATTCTTTCATGTCAGAATATTATAGCAGGAATGTTTAACATGTATACAGGAATATTGTTTAAAGATAAAAGTAATAATTCTATACTTTCGAAATTACATTATATTTAATATCTTTATTTTTTTAGTATAAACAAATTCAGGTTATTATGATAAACAAAACCTTTGCCACTTTAAAAAACATGAATTTGATTGACGCCAATTCGATATTCAGGCATCTCACTGATGAAGAGCTGGCACAGATACCCATCGACCAGGATCCTGAATACTATAAAAGGGGGACCATCATTTATGAAGAAGGGAGCAGGATACCGGGATTTTTCTGTGTTCAGAAAGGTATTATCAAGATATATAAAACAGGATTTGACGGGAAGGAACAGATCATCCGGTTTGCCAAGAAAGGTGATATCATGGGATTCAGATCCACCCTGGCCAGGGAACGTGCTTGCACAACTGCCAAAGTCATTGAAGATGCTGCCATTATCCAGGTCAGTGCCGACATGGTTATTCACCTGGTCAAGACAAACGGTGAATTTGCATATGATCTTCTCCGCATAGCCTGCAAAGAGCTGGGCGAAGCCAATGATTACATTACCGATATCGCACAAAAGACCGTAAGGGAAAGGCTGGCGGAGGTGCTCATTCATCTGCGGAAAGAGTTTGATCTGGATAATGAAAAATTCCTGAGGATATCACTCACCCGCGAGGAGCTTGCCAATATTGTCGGCACTGCAACTGAATCGGTCATTCGTTTGTTGTCTGAATTCAAACAGGACAAGCTCATAGAACTGCATGGCAGGCGGATCAGGATACTCGACGAGAAACAGCTGATCAAGGTTGGAAACATTCACGACTAAGCCTGTTATTCCTGATGAACACTTATCCGGCGGTTTTGTTATATGATATCCTGAAATTCAGGTATATCATTTTTTAAGAAAGTTAACGGTGATGGTGGGGAAAAAGTATTTCTTCAATTCAGATACAATTTATATTTTATGGCAACAGAACATCTTTTACTGGCTTTTGCATTCACGCTTTTTGCGGGCTTGTCAACAGGCATAGGCAGTGCGATTGCTTTTTTCGCGCGCACGACAAACACCAGGTTTCTTTCCGTTGCGCTCGGATTTTCTGCCGGGGTGATGATTTATGTTTCGCTGATTGAGATATTCAGTAAGGCAAAGGAGTCGCTTGTTATCAGTCTTGGAGAATCCCGGGGTTACTGGGTTACTGTCATTGCCTTTTTTGCAGGTATGTTTCTCATTGCCATCATCGACAGGCTGGTCCCTGAAGAGGAGAACCCGCATGAGATCAAACTGGTTGAAGGCATAGAGCACCCGGAGATTTACAGGAAAAACAGGTTGCTCAGGATGGGATTGTTTTCGGCACTTGCCATTGCCATCCACAATTTTCCCGAAGGACTTGCCACATTTACAGCCACCCTGAGGGATCCGGGACTGGGTATTGCCATTGCTGTTGCAATAGCCATTCACAACATACCAGAAGGTATTGCCGTTTCGGTACCGATATATTATGCCACAGGTGACAAACGCAAGGCATTCAGGCTGTCTTTCCTGTCGGGACTTGCAGAGCCTGCCGGAGCGCTGATCGGATACCTTATCCTGCTGCCCTTTTTCAATGATGTGATATTCGGCGTGCTGTTTGCCTCTGTGGCAGGCATCATGGTATTTATTTCGGTGGATGAGCTCCTTCCTGCAGCAAGGGAGTATGGCAAGGCGCACCTGTCGATATACGGGCTTATAGGCGGTATGATCATCATGGCTGTCAGCCTGTTGCTTTTTGCATGATAAGTAACGTGATAAATTATATACTGCTTATATTCATTGTATTGTTTATCTGTCATGATCTGAACGGACAGGAACCGTTTGAGCTGGTCGGTGACAGGCCCGATCAGACAGAATCTTCCTTAGCAGTCCCGCATCAATCCCTGCAGATTGAATCAGGATTCCTTTACATGAAAAGTACAGGCAATGACGCTGAATACATCCATACAGAGTATAACAGCACATTGCTGAGATTCGGATTGATGAAATTCATGGAATTAAGATTTGGAGCAGGTTTTGAAGCGACCATACCGGGAACAGGAATCATTTACAGGTTCACTCTTTTTGATCCCGGCTCCGGAGATTTGCAGTCCGAAAACCTGTAATATCAGGCTTAATCATTCATACTATCTTTAGAGCACTATTCCCATCGAAAAATCTCTGATTATATGTATTTTTGCTGTCCTGGATAATTTTCAACCATTGAACAGGGAACTTGAAATAAAACGGGCATCGTGGATTGCCATATCAGGCAATGCATTGCTTGCCGCTGTTAAGGTGGCGGCCGGATTGATATCCGGCAGTCTTGCAGTGGTTGCCGATGGTATCGATTCGCTGAGCGACATCATCACCTCGTTGATAATATTGATAGCGGCAAGGATACTTTCAAGGCCTCCGGACATCAGGTTCCCTTACGGTTATGGTAAGGCAGATACCATTGCCACAAAAGGACTATCCTTCATCATCCTTTTTGCAGGTGCGCAGCTGGCCATTACCACTGTCAGGAGACTGATCCAGGGCACGGCTACCGAACTGCCGGCAAAACTTGCCATCGTGGTGACAGTCATATCAATAGTAGGGAAGCTTTTGCTGGCAAGGCACCAGAAAAAGACCGGCAAAAAAACTTCCAGCGCCATGCTGACAGCCAACGGCCGCAATATGCAGAATGACGTGCTGATATCGGTTTCGGTGCTTACCGGACTGTTTTTCACTTACATTCTGAAGATGCCAGTCATTGATTCCATCACTGCATTGCTGGTCAGTATCTGGGTCCTTAAGACCGGCTTCGATATTTTTATGCAGACCAATATCGACCTGATGGATGGTATTGATGATTGTTCCATTTATAATGAGATTTTTACTGCCATCGATCAGGTTGAGGGCGCTAACAATCCCCACAGGGTACGCGCACGAAAGATAGGGGATAAGATCATGGTTGGGGTTGATATAGAGGTTGACGGGAGTATTCCTGTTCAGGAGGCACATCATATTGCACATAAGGTTGAAGCAAGCATCAGGTCAAGGATCGGCAATATCTTTGATGTTGCTATACATATGGAGCCGCTGGGCGATAAAACAGATGAAAAAAAATTCGGGATATCCAAAGAGTCCCTGCCGAAAGAGTAAATTTTTAATACCGGAATAATCGATGCCGGATATCAGATTCATTCCGGCCCGGAAAATCCGGCCCGGGACATCAGCAATAAGTTTTTCAATATCAGTCTCTTCTTGAATAGCTACAGCCTTTATTTGCAAATCTCCTGCTATTTCTGAATAACAATCCATTGCTTTTTCTTTCCTAAAAAATGTTAAAAAATTTGGCAATTACGATTTATGTCGTATATTTGTACGATAAAATTCGTAGTTTCATGATAAACAAAACAGTCAGACCAACTGCAGCAGAACTGGAGATACTCCAGGTTCTGTGGAGATACAAATCGGCAACGGTCAGGTTTGTACACGATAAGATCAATCAAAAGAAAAATGTGGGATATACCACAACCCTGAAGATCATGCAGAACATGGCAGCTAAAAGGATGGTCAGAAGAGAGCAGAACGGAAGGAGTCATGTTTACATTCCTTTGTTAAAGAAGGAAGAAACCCAGGGTATGCTGCTGGATAAATTCCTCGACACCGCATTCGGTGGCTCTGCTTCAACACTTGTGATGCAGGTTCTGGGTAATCACAGGACAAGCGGGGAAGAGCTCGATCAGATCAAAAAGTTAATTCAGAAGCTGGAGGAAAAGAAATGACAAACTTCATAAACTCGTTATTGCCTTCCGGTGTTGTGGAGGCTTTCGGATGGATGATCCTGCATTCTTTGTGGCAGGGAGCAGTTATTTCGGTAATACTGGGACTGATGATGATTATCACCCGGAAGTTCAGTGCCGGAAGCAGGTATTTCATTGCCATTACGGCCATGCTGTTCATGCCGGTTACAGCAGTTTATACCTTTTTCAGGTATTATACCCCTGCAGGGTCAGTTATGACAGTTGAGGCACCTATGGTCAGATCTGAAGCTGTTGTTACAGCCACGAACACCCAATCGGAGGAAAACAGGATCCGCCCTGTTACACTGCCGGCAGCTGAAAAGAGGGTTAGCGGCAGGATGAGATCATACCGGGAATATTTTTATCAGCACATACCTTTTATCGTTACCATCTGGATGCTCGGCATGCTTGTATTTGCCCTGAAGTTTTTAGGCGGACTGGCATATACGCAGAGGCTTAAACATTACAGGATACTGCCTGTCAGTGATGAATGGCAGCAGGTCTTCGACCGTCTGGCCAAGATGCTGAACCTGAAAAAGGCCGTCAGGATATTGCAGTCCACCCTGGTCACGGTACCGATGGTTGTCGGTTATTTTAAACCGGTGGTGCTGATACCCGTAAGTGCTTTCACAGGATTATCACCAAAGCAGCTTGAGGCTGTTATCCTGCATGAGCTGGCGCATATTGTCAGGAAAGACTATATCATCAACATCCTGCAGTCGGTTGTTGAGATCATCTTCTTCTATCACCCGGCCGTATGGTGGATGTCAAAAATGGTAAGGCAGGAAAGAGAGCACTGCTGCGATGACATTGCCATCGAAAAATCAGGCGATTCGGTCAGTTTTGCCAAAGCCCTGGCCAATATCCAGGAACAGATATTTATAAGGGAGAATATTGCCTTGGCCCTTGGAAGAGACAGCAATCATTTGTTCAAACGTATTAAAAGATTATTAAACCAACCAAACATGAAAACAAATTTTACAGAAGGATTTACGGCATCATGCATCATCTTTGCAGGCATATTTATCATGATGCTCAATACAGGCTCCGCAAGATTCACCGCAGGAGATAACATGCAATCGAAAACAGCACAATTCATAAACGATGTCATGGGCAACGCGGATGATACAGTTAAAACAGCAATCCCTAAGGAATCGGCAGGCCAGGGCAGTGCCGAAGACAGGCTGTTTGAGCTGGAGCAGGATAGAAAGGCTGTTGATGCTGGCAGAAGGTCAGTTGAAGAAGAAAAAGCAGGAAAAGAAATCAGCAAAGCAGAAACAGAAGCCAGGGAGAGGGAAATGGAAGCTAAAAAGGCTGAGAAGGAGGCTGAAAAAGCACTGATCGATGCTGAAACAGAGAAGAGAGAGGTTGAAGAAGAAATAATCCAAGGGGTGGAGGCAGGACTGGAAGAGATGGACATCGATGCAGTAGTGGATGAAGCCATGGCAGGTGCCGAAGCGGGCATAAGCGGAATGGACCTTAACAGGATCGTGAGGGAAGCTGTCGAAGGGATAAGGACCGGCGTGAAGGAGATTGACGCGGAGATCATTTCAGAAGAGATATTGCATGGCATAGAGGCTGCGATCTACGAAATAGATTTAAATGTTTTTGCAAGTGAGATCATATCGGGAGTACGTACTGCGCTGCAGGAGATTGATGTGAACAGGATCGTGCAGTATCACCTACAGGCCCGGCCAGGCCAGGAAAGCTTCAGGGGAGAGCCCGGCCAGCTGGATATCATCAGCCGGGGTGTGGGTGAATGGAATCAGTGGAGGGATGATAATCCGGGGATTGAGCCCGATCTGAGGGGTGCCTGCCTGAGCGATGCCAATCTTAATTCGATAGACCTGCACGATGCCCTTCTTGATAACATCGATCTGAAAGAGGCAGTGCTTGACTGGGCCAATCTTGAGGGCGCCAGCCTGAGATACGCCATTCTGAAAGAAGCCACATTTAACGGGGCACGTATGATGCGGGCTGACTTTTCACATGCAGATATGAAAGAGGTTACACTGTCCGGTATGCTTCTGCGCAATACCATTTTTCACGGCACCAACCTGAAAGAGGCTGACCTCAGCGGGGCAGATCTGCGTGACAGTGATTTAAGTAATGCTGATCTGGGTGAAGCAAGTCTTGTGAAGGCCGACTTAAGGGGAACCAACATAAGGGGAGCGGACTTAAGCGAAGCACAGCTCACCGGGGCAAAGATGCAGGGGGCCATGATAGACGACCATACCCTCCTGCCACCAGGGTTTAACCCGGCTGCGGAGGGTATGGTGACAGGGGACTGATCAGTATCCTGATCCCCTTTGTTAATACATTACAGCGGGTGCAGTTGCGTTTGCCTTTTTAATGAAATCTTTGACCATTTTCAGGGAAGGAACCCTTCTTGTAAGCTTTTTGGCTTTGTTAACTTCTACTATTTTCTGATGCAGGTTTTCAGGATTCCGGGTTTTCAATTCCTTGATGGTATCAACACCCGCAGCCTCGAGCAGTTCGGCGAATTCTGCACCGATTCCTTTAATCCGCATCAGATCTGCCATGTTTACAAACTCAAGGACCTGTGATTCTGAAATGCCTGATTCCTCGGCAATCTTTTTCCTGCCTGGTTTTGTTGCGCCATGTTTCAGGAGGCTATTGACCGATCTGATTTTTGCTTTTTCAAGTTTTTTGGCCAGTGCTGGTCCGATACCTTCAATTAAACTAATTTTTGCCATGTTACTTTTTTTTAGGATTTAAGAATCTGCTTATTAAATTTCCTGCGAGATTTCCCATCCCGCTTTTATCGCCAAAGAGTTCTTTAAGAGGAGAGGGATCGTCTTCCGGAGTTTCATTATTTTTCTTTGTAACCAGTTTCATCAATGCGGGAACGACAATTGCCGATACAGCCGAAGCTGTTGATTGTGACAGTCCGAGCTTTTTAATTAATCCAGCCACAATTGAATTTCCAATGTTGGACTGCAGGGTATCGGCAAATGAATTGTTGGGCTTATCCGAGAAAAGATTCATAATTGTATTGAAGCCGTCTTTTTTCATCGAGCTTTTAACTTCTTTTTGTGTGGCACTGCCGATCACCGACAAGATACCGTTAAGCTGGTCACGCTTAACATCTGTTTTCGAAAGGATCTGATCACCGATCTGATCTTTAAGTCCATTAATCAAATTCTCAATCATTTCTTTTTAAAATAAAATTTTATAACTAAATTTCAGTTTATGCTTTTTTTCTGGGAGACATTATCTAAAGATAGACCTTTTAAATTTAAAATACCACGAGAATCGGCATGATTTTCATTCTCCGTTATTACGAGATATAATTAAACCTATTTTAAAAATGAAACGATTAAGCTTGTTTTTCTTTGTATTGCTGGTGCTCTGGATCATCATAGCCACCTACTGGTATGTTTGTAAGATCAGGAATGATTGCGGCAGGGCGCCGGAGGCATCGCTTGCTGAACCGACGGATACCCTGCAGGCAGCCTACGATGCTGCAGAGCCGGTTGCATCTCCGGAGAAAGACCCGGTTGCCCTTGCAGCTGATTACCTCGACGGGGTTGGAACAAAGACCTACTACTTTGATTTTGCCTCGGCCGAATTAAAGACAGATGAAGGAGACACTGCATATCTGTCTGCGCTCAGGCTGTATCTTAAGAACCGTTCTGAAGCATCAGTCACCATCGAGGGCCATGCTGATAACCGGGGTTCCGCAGCTGCCAACGACAGATTTGCAAAACTGCGCGCTGAAGCTGTCATGCAGTATTTAACCGGAAACGGCATTGATGAGAACCGGATCAGGACGATCTCCAGGAGCGATACTGAGCCGGCTGCTTCAAATGATTCTGAAGATGGCCGTAAACTAAACCGCAGAGCTGAAATTACCATTAACTAAAATCCATACAAAATGAGTGAAAGATTTGCTTCCGATTTGCTATTTATTCTGATAGCACTAATTATTGCAGCCATTCTTGGTTTCCTGATCGGATACTTCCTGCGTAAGCCGAAAACCATAGTCAAAGAAGTCTCAGGGGATACCGGAAAGGCTGAACCCGGAGAGGTGATGCCCCCTTTCGATGCAAATGCAGCAAAGGCGGCATTGGGAAAAAATGTTGCCCGGGATGATTTAAAGATCGTTGAAGGCATCGGGCCTGTGATTGAAGGAATACTTAAGAGGAACAACATTGATACATGGAAGAAGCTGGCAGAAAGCAATAAAGAAAGAATCAGTTCAATCCTGATTGCCGAAGGGGGCGAAAAATACAGGATCCATGATCCGGGTACCTGGTCGAAGCAGGCGGAGCTGGCTTACAGAGGTAACTGGGCCGGGCTGAAGAGGCTCCAGGACGAGCTCCAGGGCGGCAGGCAGGATAGCTGAAGAAGTTCTGTTCTCACCTCTGAATTTTCAACCGGGTTTTACTTATAGAGTTCAATCATGCCGATAAGAATCCGTAAAGACAGCGATGCTTCGGGTCCGCAGCGGAAGATACCACGCCAGAGCGGCGGGATGACTTCCGGCGGGGGAGGCGGAGGGCTTGCAGGCGCTCTTCTGCCGTTGATCATCAATCTTTTTAAAAAGAATCCCAAAACAGCTGTCGTATTGATAATACTGGCAGTAGCCGGGTATTTTATACTGACGAGGACAAACAACCAGGCGAGCAGTGCGGTACAGAGCCTTTTTTTCGGTACCGGGCTGATGATGGATGAGGAGGTTTATGACCAGGCAGCGGTATTTGAGCCACTGGCTGACAACATTAAAAATCCTTTGCCTGAGAGCGTGTCTTTGCTGGAATATTGTCCCCGGCGTATGAACCAGGGATCGCAGGGTTCGTGTGTGGGATGGTCATCGGCCTATGCTGCACGTACCATTCTTCATGCACGTGCTAGCGGTCAGGATCCTGATGATGTGACTTTCAGTCCGTCTTATGTTTACAACCAGATTGCCCTTCCCGGCTGCCAGGGCACATACATGCAGAATGCCATGGAGGTCATGCACGAGGGAGGTGCATTGCCCTTTTCAAATTTTGCATATGATGAAAGCAGCTGTTCAAAAAAGCCTACCGAAGCGGAAAAAATGGCAGCTTCTGCCTTCAGAACAAAAGGCTTTAACCGTCTGACCCAGGGAGGCAATGACTACCGTACAGACCTGCTGGCCATAAAGCAGAACCTGGCACAGGGTGCACCGGTGGTCATTGGTATGATGGTAGGTGGAAGCTTCATGTCTGACATGACAGGGCAGGAATTATGGACACCGCGCAGGTCGGATTACAACATGTACGGATTTGGAGGGCATGCCATGTGTGTCATTGGCTTTGACGATTATTACGAAGGAGGGGCATTCCAGGTGATGAACAGCTGGGGGGAAGAATGGGGCGATGAAGGCATATTCTGGATACGTTACAACGACTTTGATTATTTTACACAGGAAGCTTATGGACTTTACCCGATGGGAGATGCAGACAAGGTAGCATCGTACAGGCTGGATGTTGAGATAGGACTGGTTGTCAATACGACAGGAGAATACATACCTCTTCGTTACAACTCGGGGATCACATACGCTTCCGCTTCAACAGTGAATAAGAACACTGACTTCAAGGTTGAGATCACCAATTCGCTGGAGTGCTATACCTATATTTTCGGGCAGGAGACCGACGGATCAAGCTATGTACTGTTTCCTTATACCGCAAAGCATTCACCCTATTGCGGCATAACGGGGACAAGGCTTTTTCCGAAAGACTATTCGCTGTATCCCGATGAGGTGGGTGACAGTGATTTCATAGCCATTGTTGTCTCTGTACAGAAGCTGGATTACAACCGTTTGAACGGTGCCATCAACAGTGCGCCGGGCGCGGCATACAGCGAGAAGGTTTACAATACCCTGAAGGGGGAGCTGGCAAAAGATGTCAGGTTCGAAGGCGGAAAGACCATTAAGTTCTCAACGGATATCACGTACAAAGGCACAGTGGCCATGGTTCTGGAGATATTAAAATAATCCTTATGCTATTCCGGAAGTGATTCAACCTTGTACTCTATATCTGCAGGAGGCGACATCGCTTTCATTTCCACGCTTTTGATCAGCCTGTCGCGCAGGATGGTCACGATCTGGCTGCCGGGGTAGGGGGCATTATTGATAAAATCGTTGAGCCGGTCATCCATAATGTTTCCTTTGGAATCAAAGAGCTCTTTACGTGCAAGGATAGCCATCCCGACATCTTCCTTACTCACTGACACATACTCTTTCATGATCCAGCCCGAATTGTGGTTATTCCTGCCGGTGACATTGTACCAGCCATCCTTTTCACCAACAACGGCAACGATATCAATGTCATCGTATTTTTTATTTGTCGATTTTGTAAGGATATCAGGTCGTTCATATACGGGTGTTGCTGCAATGATGGCCCCGGCAACGGCACTTTCGATGATATAGTCGCTTCTTGACCAGCCGGTTGTACCGTCTGAGAGCACAATTTTACTGTATTCCTTTTTATTGATGGTGTCTGTCTTTTTAACACCGGAACTGATCACAGACTCGCCCACCCTGAGGAAGGTTATCCGGCTTTTTGAGTCGTAATAATCTTCAAGCACCGGAAGGCCGTAAACGCTGTAGTCATATACATTCACGGCAGGTATGCTGTCGGTCGTTTTCTGAGCGGTTTCTTTCGTTTCTTCATCCCCCTTTTTCCCCTTGCAGGAGATCATTATTGTTGCGGCTGTCAGAAGGACCAGTGTTAAGTAAAATTTTGTTTTCATCAGGTGTTTATTTTATTATTGCTTGTTAATATTTGGCTCGCTTTCGCTTTAGCGTTTCCGGATTTATTTGTACCTTTTTAAATTTCAGATAATAAGTTAAACAAATCTATGTTTAGATAAACAATTTCTTTTCCTGTTTTTTCATGAACCATAATGCCTGATTCCTGTAATTGTCCTATGTAAGCTTCCCTTAGTCAGCAACGTTTAGATCTGTAAAATTTCTGTTATTATTTATGTCCTGGCCTAATAATCCGGATTAACTAAAAAATATATATCCCACAAAAATCGCGGCGATGATACCTGCCAGGTCTGCGATCAGTCCGCATGTTACCGTATAGCGTGTTCTGCGGATATTCACGGCACCGAAATACACCGCTATGGTATAAAAGGTGGTCTCTGTTGATCCCTGGAAGATACATGCCAGCTTTCCGGCAAAAGAATCGGCCGAATAGTGCTGCATGATCTCGATGGTCATGCCTCTTGCGGCGCTCCCGCTCAGGGGTTTCATAAGTGCTGTGGGCAGTGCTTTGACAAATTCCGTGTCAAACCCGAACAGTCCGAAGAATTTTGCCAGACCGGCCAGGATCACGTCAAAGGCGCCTGAAGCCCTGAATACCCCGATGGCAACGAGCATGGCAACAAGGTAAGGGATGATCCTGATGGCCACCCCGAATCCTTCTTTTGCCCCTTCGATAAACTCCTCATATATATTTACTTTTTTTCTCAGTCCCAGAATAAAAAAGAAAATTACAATCGAGAACAGGATGAAATTGCCCCAGAAAGCCGTTGCGATATCAGCTGTTGCGCTTTCCACCGATTTTACCAGGAACAGTATCAGTGCGATGATGGCGCTTAGTCCGCCCACATAGAGCAGGACGATCCAGTTGAGAAGGTTGATTCGCTGGACAACGGATACTGCGATCAGTCCGGCCAGGGTGGATATGAATGTGGTAAGCAGCAGGGGCAGGAACACGTCTGACGGGTTTGCAGCGCCCTCGGCCATGCGGTATGCCATGATGCTGATCGGTATGATGGTCAGTCCCGATGTATTCAGCACGAGGAACATGATCTGTGCGTTGGAGGCGGTATCTTTTTTCGGGTTGACTTTCTGAAGCTCTTCCATCGCCTTCAGTCCGAACGGTGTCGCGGCATTATCCAGTCCCAGCATATTGGCCGTCACATTCATCAGCATGGCCCCGATGGCAGGATGATCTTTCGGTACTTCGGGAAAGATCTTTCTGAAGAGGGGTGAGACGGCCTTTGAAAGCAGCTGCACTGCCCCTCCTTTTTCGCCTATTTTGAGGATACCCAGCCACAGGGTCATTACCCCGATAAGGATGATGATGATCCTGATGCTTTCTGCAGCCATTGTAAAGGTGTTATTCACAATATCGGCAAAGATGTTCAGGTCAGCCTTGTCAAAAACGATACCCGCATATTCGGCAAAGAAGTCACGAAAGTAATAACCTGTCACCCTGATAAGGGCAACCAGGAAACCGGCGAGAAAGAAGCCGATCCATATGTAGTTGAGTGCCATAACTCAGATTAAGGTTTCAGGTATAAAAATAGGATAAATCCTGAATAATGCCATTCCTATTGCAGGATAATTGCCATAAGGCACATTATAAAGAGTTTCACAGTTTATTCAGCTCCCGTCAGGATTTGTAACGATTACAAAATCCGTATTGTCTGCCGGCATTTATACGTCATTGTCATGAAATAGCCTGATACTTTATATGAATGACTGCCTGGAAATGGTGCTACAGATAGATAAGATGATCAACGGATGTGAAAAATCTTTAACAGAAAAAACAGTGATATCAGTATATTGACTATTTCAATAATATCATCTTTTTAATATCCCTGTACCTGCCTGCTTCCAGGATATAAAGATATATACCGCTTTCCAGTTCTCTGCCGTCAAAGATCACTTCATAGCTGCCTGCGCTTTTATCATCATTTAACAGGGTCTTTAACTGCCGCCCCGTTATATTATAAATATCCATTCTGGCATTGGAGTTTTCAGGCAAGTAATACCTAATGGTTGTTTCGGCATGAAAAGGATTGGGGTAATTGTCATAAAGTTTAAATCCACCTGGAACTTTACCTGGTTCATCATTCGCATCATTGACGGCTGCCGGGCTGCCGGTTTTCTTCAGGTAAATATCATCGATATAAATACTGCTTTCGCCGACGGCTGCATCCTGAATGGTACAAACCAGTCCGATTTCTTTAATATCAGCGTTAATGACATCTTCAGGTATTCGAAAAGATATCTTATTCCAGGCATTGCCTTTCAGATTCATAATATTGACCCATTCCCTTCTCCAGACCCAGTCTGTATGCGTCAGATAGTTTTGAATACCGCCGCCTTTTGTCGGATCAATGGCTGCAGCGGCTACAGAAGCTTCCACCATTGCCTGTGGAATCCAGACATAATAAATGATTGTGTCAATATCCTCCTCCAAAGCGCCTGTTCTCTTTAAATAATTGCCGGAATTTACAACATAATTACCACTCAGTTTAACACTGCAGGAGCCGCTATTGGATTTTTCCGGGGTATTTGCAGCAACCGGGGATTCTCCTTCTCCCATGTTGCCGGCATTCCAGTCATCGATCTGGTCAGGGGTTTCAAAATCGTAATATGTCCTTTGGTCCGTGCCCGGGAATATGATGTCTATTTTTACAGTATCACTGTCATTTTCTTCACTGGCATCTTTCACCGTCAGGATTATTTCGTAACTGCCTGTATCCAGTTCCACATTAACAGTTACTCCTTCTGCGATTTCTATCTCATTCAGGCTCCACGTATAGCTTATAATTTCACTATTTTCTGAATAACTTCCTGAACCATTTAAGTGAACCGTTGCTTTACCATCCTTATCTTCATCAATAATTCTTTGATCCGGGCCGGCATCAGCAACAAGTACCGGTGTGATGGTGCCGCCATTTCGGGAAAGACCATAAAGATAGGCGTATAAAAGGGTTTTCCCTCTCATGGTATATCGCGGACAAAATTCTGAATGCCCCCAGATATATCTGGTATTAATATAGTTTGAAGCATGCGGCCAGTTAACAATATCCGGGTAATATTTATTAAGCACTAACATTGGATTGCTTCCTACCATATGACCTCCATATCCTTCACTACTCAGCAGAGGTGTATGCCCCGGATGAAGGCCGGGTGTTCCGTCATCTCGCCCGGATGTATTGCAGTTTTCAATACTGCGTTTATCAGCTAGTTCTGTTGTTGCCGTTGTCATCTGGATCATGTTGAGAGGATTTCTCCCCAGTCCCCAGTCTGCTTCCAGCAGCAATGCATCCAAAAAATTAAGCCGGTCTGTTGGATTGTCTGTAACAGCATGGGCTATAACTGTTCTGTGCATATCCTGGCTGGTTTGATGCCATGCTTGTTCATAGCCGTTACCACGACGGGAAGGTCTCAGGTTTACATTGTCAGCTTCTTGCCACTTAGCTCTGTTGATAATAGATGATTTCATATTTTCATACAAGTCAGGGTAATGTACAGGACGTTTTGTCAGAAGATACGCGGCTGTTCCCCATAGCTGATTATAAGATACCCTCTGATAGATACTTGAAGCAGTGCCGGTGACCACGCTTTCACTGTTGATAACATCTTCATAGGCTGTTTCACCGGTCAAATTATACAGGTAGGCAGCAGCCATCATTTTAAAATCAATCCTTCTGATACTTATTATCAGTGTGTCCAGCATCATCTGAATGTCCGGTATCGTATCAGCCAGATTATCGGCATAGGTGTATGCAGCTATTGCAGAGTCCTGATAGGCATTTTTCAGATCGTTCAGTCCGGCAATCTGAAAACAATAAGCCAGCATGGAACAGTTCAGCGCATTGGCCCATGCTGCCATCGCTGTATTGCCTGCCTGGTAAAGCCTGTTGTTATTATCAGGATTGGTCAGGCCATGCGAATAGCCGCCATTATAGCGAAGGTTTAACCAGAAATCCACTTCGTTCCTGGCTTCGTCAAGTATGTCGGGAACACCGTTTCCGCTTTCCGCGATTCTCAGATCATCATCATCCAGGGCGCCGTCACTCAGCATATAGGCCAGGCAGAGATCATAGATGTTGACCACATGATCCAGAAACCGGTCCCAGTCATGGGCATCGCTGTGCCCGCCGATGGCGCCGGGATTGGTGGGAGTGCCTGGTTTTATATAGGTCGCCCAATCCGGTGAGTCGTTCCATGAAGGGTTGTCCCATTGGTCTCCGCTGGTAAAAGTATTCCATTCCGGATGATAGGGATGCATGTCTGTGACATAGATTTTGCAGTCGGACGGATCCTTGTCCTGGATGTATAAAGGTCTTCTGGGCACAGGTGATACACCGGCGCTGTCCTGGCCAACCCGCATATAAAAATATCCCAGCACCGATACTTTAAACGGATCGTGGTAAATGTCCTCACTGATCTCAAAATCTTCACTGCAGCCAACGCCTTCCACTGCCAGGCGATATGTTCCCTCTTGGTTGAATCCTGTAAAATCGACATTCCAGACATCGGAACCTGTCAGATTGTGAAATGTCTCCTTTTTATTTGCCATCCAGAAAGTCACTGAGCCGACTTTCTGTGATACTTTGGTATTCACGTTGTAGATATAAACTTCATTTCCAGCGAAACCGGAATAATCCCTGTTGCCGCCATCGCCCATGAAATGATAAAGATCAGCCGCCTTGACTCCTGAGCTGCTCATATATCCAACCAGGTTGGTATGTATGGCCTCAGAAGGACAGTTAAATATATCAAAAGTGAAAGTCAGTGAACCTGTATCGGCACTAATATTTTCATTGATCTCAACCGTGTAAGTTTTATCCTGCTCCATCGACGAAGGCAGTTCCAGATAAATAAAATGTTCCATGGTATAATCATAACTATAATCATCATTGACCACATCCCATCCGGTATAGGACATTCCATTGATTTTTGATTTTCTGTAAACTGCATTCGGAGATACCCCGGATGTTACATAATGACTGTCGTTATCAGATTTTATTGTCCAGTTGCCGATAGCCGCAGCATTTGTTAAATCAAGCATATCACCGTACGTAACTACATAGGAATTATCCGGGTCGAGTGATTCGTGTCCGCCGTAAGCTCCCGGGCCCAGTCCGTCATCCACGAATTTTACCTCGGCGTCTTTGAAATGCAACATCAGGTAATCCTTATCAACGACTTTTATTTCCACCAGTTTTGAGGACCACAGTGTTTGAAAAATTGCGGAGACAAATACGATAAGTACAGAATATTTCTTAAGCCTGTTCATTTTGTTATCATTAAAGTATAATGATAGATTTTATTTCAGGATCATGCCACTTTATGATCCTGTATCCATTGTACTTAAAAACAAAAGGGCTCTCTCATGTATTATCTGACGACCAGAAATTTATTTGTTTGAATCCCGCTGCCGACTTGAATTCTGATGATATACCAACCCGGTTTAAATCTTTTCAGATCGAGTTTATCAGCAAAATAAGAACTTTCGTTATAGTATGTTACAGACAATATCTCCCCGGTTTCTGACAGTATTTCAATTCTCGCTTTTTCTTCAGGATTAAACAATTCAATATTTAAATAATCACCTGCCGGATTTGGAAATATATTTATTGTAAGATCTTCCATGTTCAGAGACATGATATTTGAAGGCTCTGTTATTTCGTTTTTAACTTCAACCGATACAACTAAAGAATCTGTTAGTATACCGTCAGAAGCGATTACAACAAACGATGTATCCGTTGCGCCTGATGGAGCTATACCGGAAATAACCGAATCTGAAGGTGTAAGCCAGCCCGGATAATCAATATAGGTATAGCTTATCAATTCATTTTCCGGATCAACAGCATATGCAATATATTGAAATAGTGCATTTTCATAGGCTGTACCCTGATCAGATGAAAGAAAATAAGGAGGAGTATTCAAAACACTGGCAGTTTTCAAAATAATTCCATAATCACCAACAAACCAGCCATTTAATTTATCTGCAAAACAAACGGAGTTTAAATCGCGGGTGGTTGGTTTTATCCTTTCATTCCAGGTGATTCCTCCATCAGTGGTGTATAAAATAATACCATCCGAACCTGCAACCCATCCGACATCCGGATCTGAAAAATATAGTGAATTCAGGCCTGCATACTTTGTATTGCCTGTATACTGCAGATCCCATGTATTACCTCCATCTGTAGTATATAAAATAATACCGCAATAATCAGGTGCTCCTGTATAACCAACTATCCAGCCTGTAAGTGCATCAGTGAAATACACTGAATTTAATGTGGCTGTTGTTCCAGTGGTCTGCGGATTCCAGGTATTACCTCCGTCTGCTGTATATAAGATTGTGCCATTATAACCTGCTGTCCATCCTATATTCTCATTGATAAAATAAACAGAATATAGGTGTTCAGTGGTTCCGCTGTTTTGATGATTCCAGAAAACACCGCCATCCATTGTTTTTAAAATCATACCGTAGGTCCCGACTGTCCAGCCTGTATTGGCATCAATAAAGCGGACTGAATTCAGAACACATGATTTTGTAATATTTATCCATGAGTCACCTCCATTCATGCTGGTCAAAACAGTACCATTTGAACCCACTGTCCAACCTGTATTTGAATCAGCAAAAAAGACAGAAAACAGACTTTTTGTCGTTCCGCTGGTTTGGGGGTTCCATATGGCACCGCCGTTAGCGGTGTTTAAAATTGTACCATTAAAACCAGCTATCCAGCCTGTAAGTGCATCAGTAAAATATATTGATTTTAATGTCTCTGTTGTTCCGCTGGTTTGAGGATTCCATGTATTACCTCCGTCTGATGTATATAAAACTGTACCATTATAACCTGCTGTCCACCCTATATTTTCATTGATAAAACAAACAGAATATAGGTGTTCAGTGGTTCCGCTGATCTGAGGATACCAGGTATCACCTCCATCTGTGGTTTGTAAAATATCACCCATATTTCCTGCAGCCCAACCATTATTCGCATTGGTAAAGAATATTGAATTTAACTGGCTTGATTTGGTATAATTATCCCAGGAGCTGCCTCCATCTGTTGTCTTAAGAATTGATCCGTTATATCCTGCTATCCAGCCTGTACTTGAATTTATAAAAAAGACTGAATTCAGATAGTCAGATATTCCACTGGTTTGAGTATTCCATGTACTGCCGCCATCAGTGGTTTTTAATATCAGTCCGTTAGATCCTGCTATCCAGCCGGTATCTGAATCTGTAAAGTATATTGAATATAAGCTTTCTGTTGTTTCGCTGGTTTGCGGATTCCATGTATCACCTCCATCTGCGGTATTTATTACAGTTCCAACATTACCAACTGCCCAGCCGGTATTTTCATCAATAAAAAATACCGAATGTAAATATCTTGTAGTTCCACATGTTTGCGGATTCCATGTACTTCCTCCATCAGTGGTTTTAAGAATTGTGCCGTTATAGCCACCAACAGTCCAGCCTGTGGTTGAACTGATAAAGAATACTGAACTCCGGTTATCTGTAGTTCCGCTGGTTTGCGGATTCCAGTCAGAACCTCCGTTTGTGGTCTTCAGGATTGTACCATTAGCTCCGGCAATAAATCCTGTATCCGAGTCAATAAAATATACAGAATACAGTTGATTGGAAGTGCCGCTGGTTTGAGGATTCCATGTATTACCTCCGTCGGTGGTTTTTAAGACAGTGCCATTATAACCTGCTGCCCAACCTGTATTTGAATCTGTAAATGTGACTGAACAAAGATTTTCTGTTATACCGCTGTTTTGTTTATTCCAGGTGATTCCGCCATCATTGCTATTAAATATTTTACCTCTTTCCCCGACTTTCCATCCTGTGTTTTCATCAATAAAAAAGACCGATTTCAGTTCTGCCTTTGTTCCGCTCATAACGCTGTTCCATGTATTACCTCCGTTCGTTGTTTTTAAAACTTTGATATCAAAATCAGGCCAATCTGAATAACCGGTTATCCAGCCTGTATTCGAATCGATAAAAAACACAATATTTAAATCAGCAGATGTATTGCTGGTTTGTGGATTCCATGTGATTCCGCCATCAGAGGTTTTCAGAATGATCCCTTCTTCACCTGCTGTCCAGCCGGTATTTGAGTCGGTGAAATAAACCGACTTAAGATTTTCTGTGGTTCCGCTCGTCTGATGTATCCATGTATTACCTCCGTTTGAGGTTGTTAATATTGTACCGTTTTGTCCCACTTTCCATCCTGTATTTTCATCTATAAAAAATACAGAGTACAAGGTTTTGTCTGTACCCTCCAGTACCATGTTCCATTCATTACCTCCGTTCGTGGTTCTTAAAATTTCAGTTTGTCCGTAATTTCCCCCAACAGCAAAACCGGCATTTGAATCAGTAAAATAAACTGAATTTAAGGATAATTCAGTTCCGCTTGTCTGACTATTCCATGTGCTCCCGCCATTTGTTGTATTCAACATAGTGCCATTCTCACCTGAAATCCATCCGGTATTAAGATCTACAAAATGAACAGATTTCAGGTTTTTTGTGATTTCTGTAATCTGCTCTTTCCAGCTTATTCCAACAGTTTCAAAAACCCATGTTTCTGTCCATTCACTTGTATCGGTTTCATTCTCAGCTCTGACGTGCCAGTAATAAGCTGAACTGCTGTCGAGTTCATTTATAACATAATATGGATCATTAAGTCCGTAAATATCATGTTCAAGAGCAGAAAAATCGGATAGTTTAGAAACCTGAAGGTGATACGAAGCATTACTTATACCGGAATTCCATTCCAGTTTTTGATTTTCACATAATACTCCTGTTGAATTATTAGCCGGAGAAACAAGTGAAATACCTCCGCCATCAGAGGTATTCAGGATGATTCCGTTATTCCCCACAGTCCAGCCATTTACAGAATCAACAAAAAACACTGAGTAAAGATTTTCACCTGTTCCGCTTAATTGAGAAGACCAGAAATTTCCTCCATTGGAGGTTTTTAATATGATGCCCTTATATCCCGTTGCCCAGCCTGTATTTTCATCAACAAAGCTGACTGAAAACAGATCCTGGTATGTTGACAGCCCGCTTGGCAGAGGAGACCAGGAATTTCCACCATTGACAGTCTTAAGAATTACACCGTCATCACCGGTTATCCAGCCTTTATCTGAACCGATAAAAAAGGCAGAAAGAAGATTTTTTGTGGTACCGCTTGTTTGGGGATTCCAGTTATTGCCCCCATCAGTTGTGCTTAAAACCGTGCCATAGCTGCCAACAGCCCATCCTGTATTTGAATCTGTAAAAAAAATTGAATTTAAATGTCTTGTAGTACCGCTGGTTTGAGGGTTCCATGTACCGCCTCCGTTGGTTGTATTTAAAATAGTACCGTTCGCGCCGGCAGCAAATCCTGTATTTGAGCCTGTAAAGCAGACTGAATAAAGCTCATTTGCCGTACCGCTTGCCTGGGGAGACCAGGTATCTCCTCCATTTTCCGAATGCAGGATTACGCCATCAGCACCAACCGCCCATCCTGTATTTGAGTCCACGAAATACAATGAATTTAATCCCGATTCAATGCCACTTGTTTGTGCATCCCATGAGGTTCCGCCATTGGTGGTTTTTAATATTAAACCGTTTAAACCGGCTGCCCATCCTGTATTAGAGGTAACAAAGCAGGTTGATTTAAAATCCGCATTTGCGCCGCTTTTTAATGGAATCCAGGCAGAGCCACCATCATCTGTATATATAAGCGTACCATTCTCACCACCAATATAACCTGTGTTTGTGTCAATAAAATTTATGCAATATATATCTGATGTGGTTCCGCCTGATTGAATATCCCATACAAGACCCCCGTCAACAGTATGATAAATATCATAATCTTCATTAATAAGCCACCCGGTAGCGGGATTAATAAAAAATATTTCCTTTAATTTTTTTGTAGATGTTAATTTTACTGTATTCCAGTTTTCGCCTCCATCCTCGGTTTTCCAGTATGTGGATTGCGGGTTGCTTATATAAACTGATCCCCAGATATCAAGTGTAATACTTGAACCTGATACTCCTGATGCCCAACCCACAGAATCATTCAGAAAATATATATCATATACTATTATTGCACCTGACAATACCGATGTCCAATCCTGGCCTTCATTAATGGTTCTTGACATTCCGAAAACCCCGCCTATCAGGCCAAAATCCTGGTTTATAAAAGTACAGGATTTGCTTGAAATACCAACAGAACCCATTGTTTGTTCTTCCCAGGTGGTACCTCCGTTAATCGTTTTTATGATTTTACTCGTTGATATGGCCCACCCGTTATTCTCATTACTAAAATGTACATTACTTAAGGCGGTTGTGGTTGCATTTATCTGCTGATCCCATGTATTTCCGCCATCGCTTGTGTTTAAAACAGTTCCATCATTACCAACAATCCAGCCGTTATCAGCATCAGCAAATGTTATGGCACTTAAAGTTGAAGTTGTACCGCTTTTCAGTGTTTTCCAGTTACTCCCTCCATCATTTGATTTGGCAATTGTTCCATTTGAACCAATTACTATGATGGTATCTTTATTAAACAAATACATATCATAGATGTAAACACCGGGAAGAAAAGGACTTTGATTTATCCATCCAATTTGTCCGCTGGATGTTTTTATGAGCAGAAACCAGATGACTGTGATTAAGACAAAAAACTTTAAAGGATCATGAAATTTTTTCATTTTACAGGGTTTTTAGGGTGTTTTCAGATTTCTATAAATATAATATAAATAATGCTTGCATCTTTCTCAGAACAGCTTGTTTTTTATCTTTTTCAGCCCGGATGTAAAATCAAGATCTTCACTAAACCGGTGTCTGTTTCGCTCATTCAAAAGTTGCTTTTTGACAAAAATGAATGCGACTGATATTTTTCTGACCGGATGCTGACAGGCGGCTGATTAAGTACAAACTGTTGTATGATAATTTCTTCAGGCAGATCTTCATCTTTTTTATAACTCCGGAAAGGATATTTTAAAAAGCCCGGAATGTTTATCCTGTTTTATTCAAAGATAATGATTTATCAGCTGGGTTCCCATAATACAACCAGATTACTGTAAACGGTAAATAACAATGTATCATTTTCAGCAAATAAGAATGTACCAATTTCAGCAAATAACGATGTACATTTTTCAGCAAATA
>JAFGBD010000005.1 GCA_016933335.1 Bacteroidales bacterium
CCAATCGAATTACCCCCTCTTCGTGAACGGGGAAATGATAAACTGATACTTGCACAGCACTTTATTAACAGTTTCTGTAACGAAAATAAAATACCCATAAAAAGGCTGTCTGCCCAGGCCCGGAAAAAGATTATGAACTATAACTTTCCAGGGAATGTGAGGGAGCTCAAATCACTTGTGGAACTTGCCCTTACCTTATCCGTCAGCGAGGAGATTGAACCATCCGACTTTATAATTGATGCTGATGAGCCTCTTTCAGTGATCTCTGATGAAAAACTGACAATGCGCGAATATGAACTGAAGATCCTGAAAGCAACATTAAAAAAGCATAATAACGACATAAACCAAACAGCCAGAAAGCTTGATATAAGCGTCTCAACAATCTACAGGATGCTTAAGGAAAAAAAGAACAAAGGTTCCCGGGAAAAACGATAGAATTAAAATCCATAATATTCCGCTTAAGAAAATTTTATCATACTATTTGAATAACTATTCGTACTTTTGTTGTCAAAATGAGAATTATTTTCTCAAAATGAACAATTTACACTTTCCCTGATCATACCTATTACACTCATAATGTGGCTATTATTCAATATTCTCAATGCCGGTCCGGCATTTGCATCATTATATTGAAACATATATCAGACTAATCATTTTAAAACAAATCAAGGAGGCACAATAATGGAAAACAAAGAAACAAAAGACACGAAAGAAACAAATGATCGTAAATCGGCTAACGAAAACATCGTCCTTAATAACAGGTTAAACGATGCGAAAAAAGAGGGGATCACAAAAGGGGCTCTGACATCGTCAATAATAGGTTTGATCCTGCTTGTTGCACTGGGAGTCCTGGCTTATTTATTTTACAAGAAGGATCACAACAATCAACTTGCGGTCATAGAAGATCAGAGAGTAAACTTCACTGAGCAACTGGTCGCCCGTGACTCAATGATCAATGAATGGCTTATGGCTTTTGATGAGATCGAGAGGGACCTGAGAACAATAAAGGAAAAGGAAAATCTGATCACTATGGGCTCATCGGATTCGGAATTCACTAAAGACAGAAAAGACCAGGTACTTGAGGATATTAAGACTATCAACGCTCTGCTCGAAGCCAACAAGAAAAGGATTGCTTCTCTGAGCGCTCAGCTTAAAGAATCAGGGGGGACAATCAAGGGATTCCAGGAAAGAATCGCTTCTCTTGAGGCTTCAATTCAACAGTACGAGACTGAAATAGCTGACCTCAGAACAATGGTCAACGAAAAAGATTTCGAGATCGGACAACTAAATACCCGGGTTACAGCTCTTACAGATACAATTACCAGGCAGGTCGAAACAATAACTAATCAGGTCGGCAGGATGAATACCGCATATGTTATCTACGGAACTTTTAAGGACCTGAAAGAAAAAGGACTTGTATCCAAAGAAGGAGGATTTCTGGGAATAGGCAGGAAAGAATCCCTGATTGATGACTTTGCTGACAGCCTGTTCTCGGAGATTGATGTAAGACAGACCACAACAATCCCTGTAAATTCAAAAAACGCTAAACTGATTACAGATCATCCTACTGAATCCTATGAACTCATTCCTGAGGGTGAAAAGAAGATAGCTTATATAGAGATAAAAGATCCGGAACAGTTCTGGAAAATATCAAAATACGCTGTCGTCGAACTTATTAAATAAAAAAGATTTTCATAACTTACTAAAAAAACTGACACCACTAAATCGTGGTGTCAGTTTTTTTTACTGTAACGACTTAGAATCCGCTAAACCAGTTATTTTATTACTTATTGGGATTTGGAATTATACAGATAAATTCAAAATCCTCACTGAAAGGATTCCTGAACTGATGCTTTTCATTGGGCCTGACAAAAACACTCTGCCCTGTTCCAATCTCATACTCTTTACCATTTTCATCCACTGTAATACCTTTGTTCCTTTCAACCTTTACAAGGTGTTCATAGTTATGTTGATGAAAAGGAGTATTACCTCCCGGGGCAACAATAAAATGCCTCATTATAATGTTCTGTGATCCATCATCAGTCCCGATCAGGATTTTCATTTTAACATCCTTCGCTCCTTCCATCTGTACATCTGCAGCGATAATTTTCCTATTGTCATTTATCTTCATGATACTTAAAGCAGATTTAAAATTTTTCTTGTAATTATTTTTAATAAACCCTCAGAATTTTACTACCGGTAATTAACCACCTCTTCAATGGTTTTCCGTGTTGAAGCAGATGAAGAAGCATCAACATCCTTCGAAACATGCCCGACCCTGAGTACAGCTACAACCCTGTATCCGTCGGGAATATTCAGTGTTTGTTTCTTACCTGAATTAATACTGCTTACAGGGCCGGTATATATTCGTGCCCCAAGACCCAGAGCCTGGGCTGCAATGTACATGTTCTCCGTTGCCAGGGCATAATCAAAATCTGAATTCATACCCTGCTGGCTAGATTCCGGTCCGGAAACAAGTATCAGTACATTCCCGGGAGTGGCGTTGCTAATTACACCGGCCACCAGCGCATTGTCCCTGACAACAGTGAATTTCCAGGGCTGACCGTTTCTTGCACTCGGAGCCTTGAGACCGCATTTAAGTATCAGGTCTAAATCACTGTCTGAAACAGGGTCTGATGTGAACATCCTTGCCGAGTAAGCCGACATCAGAAGATCTACCGTACTATTACCGGTGGGTTGACCTTTTAAAATAAGGGTTCCGGTAAATAAAACCATTAGTAATGACACCAGTGTTTTCTTGTACATGATTATTGCTTTTTAAATTTCGGTTAATATTTTAATAACAAACAAATGCTGTAAATTGTTTTCAGGTACCCTGTTAAAAACGAAACGCTGATTTTGAAAAGATAAACGTCAATATTAACGATCAGGATGAATTATACATAGAAAAGTCCATTGTCTTCTTTCCAGCGATAACTACCGGGAAGGCACAAATAATATAAACATGATTGCAGCAATTGCTGCTCCTGCCAATGGTCCCACTA
>JAFGBD010000032.1 GCA_016933335.1 Bacteroidales bacterium
CACTAGTGTCCGATTAAATCCAGTTGATTTTCAACTGTTTATTATATAGTTCTTTGACATCTTGGTAACTCTGATTTGTAAGAAGCTCATTTATAGGTGTTTTATCAAGTAGAGATATGCTTAAAATTTGTAAAATTTCGTAGGTTGAACGTTCGATTTTCAGTTTGTTACAAACTAGTGCAACAAGGCAGTATGCAATTAACGCAGAGTAAACTTGGATTTTTACCGCATTTAAGCTTGTACCCCAAAATGATTTGATCTTTAGGTGCTGTTTGATCCATTTGAAGAATAATTCAACCTTCCAGCGATATTTATAAAGTTGAGCAATTTCCTCAGAAGTAAGAACAAAGTTGTTGGTTAAAAACTCAAGTTCATTATCCGTTTCTTCATCATAGAATCTAATACGACGAAGCTTTTCAGGATATTTCTTTGAGACATAAAATCCGGTCAACTTTCCAATCTGGTCAAGCATAACACCATTTTCTTTACGTACCTTGTTTGAGTACATTCTCTGGTACTGAAGATTATCCCTTGCTCTGGTTACAAAGAATGCTAAACTTTGATTTATTCTATAAAGACGTGCAAAATCGACATACCCTCTATCAAGGATGTAATAGCCGCCAGGCTCATAATAGAGCAAATCTAAGGCATTTACATCATGCCATGATGCTGTCGATACATGCATAAAACAAGGGATTGAGGTTTTAATATCATACAAAGTATGTAGTTTAATACCTCCTTTAGTTTTTCTGAACTCAGCCCACCAGAATATACTCAGACATAAATCAATTGTTGTAGAATCAAAGGCATATACATTACCATCAATGTTCAGTTGAAAGTCCTGATTCGCAATAGATGATTTTCTTGCTTGTTCAATAAGATAAAATGCATAGTCCTCAAAGATTCTATAATCACGTTTCTCATTGGCATTGGCAAAATTGGATCTTGAAGATCCTTTTCCAAAACCGAGATGATAATATTTGGGTGCATGTGGTTCAATACTAACCATGAGATCACGCAAGCTATCTCTTCCGGTTAATTGACCAAATATCATACACAATAATTGATTCCAACAAGTGAAATGTTTTGTGTATTTATTACCCTGATATTTATTCACCAATCCATCGAAAATGCGTTTGGGAAGAAAATCTGTTAGCTGAGAATAGATAAATTTGCCTTGATTCATGGTTATTAACTTTATATAAAGCTATTAACCAAAATATCAATTCAAATCGACACGCAATAAAAAACCTCTACAAGTCAGTTATATCAATGATTTTAAAGAACTCTATCTAATTTTAATCGGACATTAGTGTATTAATATGAATAGTAAACCAACCATCGGTCTGGTAATGAAATCTCTTAAGGCTGAGTTTTTTCAGGAAATGAAGAAAGGAGCACATGAGTTTGCCCGGAAACATGATAGCTTTGAACTGATAACAGTAGGAACCGACACGCAAACTGAGATAGAAAAACAAATTCAGCTGATTGAAAATCTGATAAGACAAAAAGTGCATGCAATCGTTGTTATTCCTATTGATTCGAAAGCACTGGTTCCGGTTGTAGTAAAGGCAGTCAGGGCAGGAATAAAGGTGATTAACATCGACATAAGCCTTGATGAAACGCTTTTAAAACAGAATAATGTTGAACTTACATTTGTAGGACCTGATAACGAATCTGCAGCACAAAAAGCAGGTGATGTACTTGCAGGCAGAGTCTCAAAAGGTGCCAGGGTAGTATTGATTGAAGGTCTTCAGGTTGCCGAAAATGCACAACAACGTAAAAATGGCTTTTTAAAATCAATTGCAGAATACCAGTTGAAACTGGTTGCATCTGAAGCAGCTGACTGGGAAACCGATAAAGCTGAGAAGGTTTTTGAGTCTTTGTTTTCCAAACATCCCGATACTGAAGGAGTTATGTGCTGTAACGATGCCATGGCGCTTGGTGTGATTAAGGTATTGGAAAAGCATGGTAAAGCTGGTAAGATTCAGGTTGTTGGATTTGATAACGATGCCTCTGTTCAGCCATTATTGAAATCAGGTGCGATGCTTGCAACCATTGATGCTTTTGGTTCACAGATGGCTGCAAAGGGCATTGAATATGCGCTTAAGGTCCTTGGCGGAATGGAGAATAAAGGCTCATACAGCACAGAATTCAAATTGGTTCAGTATAAATAATTCAATAAAGGAATTGGTTTTGTTTATTTTATTAAAGTTCTACTGTTATTATGACCCGCTGGTAGCGGGTTAAACGTGGAGATCCATGGTCTGTAACCGCCAGCACAATGTGCAGCGTGCCGGTTCCGGGAGTCATTACACGTCTGTCAGGTATTGTAAACCAGATTTCAATTTGATCGAAATTATGAATCGTTAGTGGCTGACCACTCCGTGCATTCGAAAAAGTATATGTTCCTGCCTCCGGATAACAAAACCAATGATATGAAAGGGCATCCCCATCGGGGTCGTTTGAACCTTTAGCACTTAAAACCACCTTATCTACCTTTTTGGCAACAATATTTGTTTCCTGATCAATTTTTGGTACCGGCGGGTGGTTGGCTTCATTATATTCTGTAATTGTCCAGTCCATCCTGGCTGCGAAATCATTTTGATAAGCTTCCCGCCAACGCCAGATGGTTTCATGATTTCCCTCATGCCATCTTCCGTCTGTTCCAAGAACTTCATCTTCGGCATCGGTCCATATAGGCCTGATTTCAGGTTGAATGTGCCATTTGCGCATTCTGGGTGTGTACAGCTCATACCGGCCGCCCCAGCTTCCCCAGTCAGGATGTTCGGGATTACTTAAACCATTATTGATTAAGAACATAAATGAAGGTGAGTCGCCTTCCATCAAATACTCCCAGCGGGGATATTCTGCACCAAGAGGGCCTTTCTTACGGATATTTCTATCCAGCCATTCATTGGTAACAATCTCAAAATCTGCACCGTCACACCGGGCATGGAAAAAGTCTCCGCTTATACCGCTCCAAGTGGCGTAATGGTAAGCACCTCCGCTGTGGAAACCGGGACTTATGATATAAAACAATCCGGGAAATTCTTTGCGTATCCATGGACCGGTATCATCCTGATCAGAGATGGTATAAACCCGAAGTTTGGCTACAAATTTTTTGAGTTCCTCTTCCGAACGTGTTTCCCTCACTTTCCACAGTGCCTGGGCCAATACATTCGGCCCTCCCCAGACAGTTACCCACAAAGGTCTTGGATCATCCCTGTCAACGGCATCAATCAATAATTCTGAAGCAGGAGAATCTTTACCTTCGCCAATGGCATCCATACCGTAAGCAGGAAGCCCTTCTGTGATAACGGTCTTTAGGTATTCCCCGGCAGGAAAGCCGGATTCATGTTTTTCAAGATTGTCGCGAACCCTGGTATAAGCATCAACAATTTCACTTATGCGCCAGGGGGCTACTGCATTTCGCTGATGAACGGATGTTGTGGCGGCCAACCCTTCTATATCAAAGTTATTTGCATACACCAGAAAGCGCACCATAGACATTTCATCATCAGGTTCATTTTTTATATCTGTCAGTACAAAAATCCTGGGTTTTTCAGCGGCCGGAGCCACCCAGATCGAAACAGAAAAAACAACAAACAGCATTTGAATAACCTTGGCCTGAAAGGAATAATTGCATTTGTTTGATTTACTTTTAGTCATTAAGAAGTTCATCTTATTTATTTTTTGTTGCATATTTTGTTTGAATGAATTTTTTCAGAATTTTCTCTCACTGCCATTGGCTATTCAATCACTCTCTGTTAGTATTCATCTGGCAAATGAGCACACCGGGACATGCGTTCTGCAAAATCCTTGAGAAACTCTTCTCTCCAACAATTCAGGGTTTTTATCCCAATGTGCCCGTCTTCCATAAATTCCGGCGATGGATCGTCTGTCCACCAGTTTGCGTATAAGGAAGAAGGATGCAACTTATTAGATGCAGGCGGCTGGTAAGACGTAATGCTGCCAGACAAATTATTTATGGAAGGTATGTTGCTGGTTATGTTATATTTATAATTCGATGGATTCTTGGGAGAAAAAAGAAACCTTACAGTGTCATTTTGCACTTGTGCCTGAATAGGTCTGTCAATATTCATGGTTGCATAAGGAGCAGTAATAACATCTGAATAGGGCATAAGAAGTTCCATAACACCAAATTGTTCAATACTGTCTTTTTCAGTTGTAATCCGGGTAAATTTTTTATGCGGACGGTTCCATGCACAAACATACTGCCCGCCCCAGCTGGGTTGAGTCGGATCGTCAGGAGCTCCATGGAATAAACGCATCAGTGATGGCGTATCTCCCATTTTCATTACAGTACCTTTTGAATAAAAATAATTGCCCAAAGCTCCAAAACTTTTTATGAAAGTACTGACAAATTCTGTGTTACTCCATTTTCCTGTTTGGTTACCTCCTACGAACCATCCCCGGTAAGTTGCATTGGATTCTATAAACCAAAGATCAGGATGATTTTCAACAATATACTGATAAGCATTCACGGACCATTTCTTATTGGGTCCCCCGATGAAGAAGACATGCAATTTCGGCAGTATATCAGGTGCATCATGCAGGGTCTGGGCAAGGTCTTCGATTCCTCCCCAAACGAGGACATTTAACGGCCGGGGATCATTCCGTTTTGCACATTCAATGATCCATTCGGAACCCTCTGTTGGCTCACTGTAACCAATCGGACCAGGTATATCAGTTGCTCCTTGTTTTACAATCTTACGCAAGGAATCCGCAGAAGGGTATTTTTCTGAATAAGCTTTAAGCTTTAGATAATCAACTTCATATGCATCAATAGCCTCAAGGATATGGGCTTTCCCTCTTTCACCATAAGGAGATGAAATTATTCCCTCGATATCAAAGGTATCTGCGTACAACAGCAAGTGAGCCATGGACTGATAATCATCGAAATCGGTGCCACCAATATCGGTTGTTACTATAATACGATGATTTTCAGAGGTTTTTAAATTCTCAGTCTCATTCTGATGGCATTGATTAAAAAGAATAATCGATAATAGTAATAAGAAATTCTGTTTCATACGTATATAATTTTATTTTATTCACTTCGTTCATGAGATCGCTGCGCTAAGTTTAATGGTCGTATGGAACCTCCATGTTTGCAAATTATATTCATACTTATTTGTGTTTGAAAAACATGGAGGTTTCATAATTTAATTATTTTTTTTTGATAGTTTAGATGAATATTTTTTTGAAAGATAAGAACGAATAAATCTTACTTGCATACTTAATAAAACCAAAAACATAAATTTTTAAAATTTATGTTTATTAATCATTGTCTTTTTACTAATTATTTTTAAATGTGACCAAACAAATAAAAAATAAATATACCATGTCGATTTTTCAGATTTAGTTGCCGGTAATAGGAAAATGCAGATCCAATTGATTGAATTTGTATCATCCGGGTATTGGCAAATCAATTAGTAAATCCACAAATAGTAAAGTGATTGAAAATAGTAATTTGCATTTAATCAGGATTATACAATAATACTAACTTAGCAAGCAAAGGAATTTTTCAAGATAAACAGTCAGTTGAAAACAAGTAATAAAATTTACAATTCCATTGTTGAATCTGTTTTCGATAGCCTGTATAACCTTCGGTACCAATCCAAATCTTCAGGCTCCAGGCTAATTTAGTATAGAAATTTTGTATTTCATATATTTTTTAATATATTTCATATATATTTTATTACTATTTATTTATTTTGTATAAAATGATATTTAAAACCAAATAAGTATTAAACGAAAATAACAAGAATATACTATTTGTATGCATGATTTCGGAATTTGAAAAATAAACTGAGATGTTATTGTTTTTTAAACACCTGAAAAATGATGTGAGATACCATTCGAATAAAAATAAATAACAGGATATGGATTCATCCTTCATGACTATTTTTAAAAGACTTTTTACAATGAAGTAATGAGTATTTTTTTCATAAATTTTGTATAAGTTTTGTGTCTTAGTGGCAGGAGAAACCAGAGCCACTAAGGCACCAAAACTTTTTATTATAAATAAATCACAGAATATTTGTCTTATGCAATTGATTAAATAATCTTTGAGCTTGATATATCCAGATCCTGCTGCTAAAACCCTGATGGTGAATATGGCTAATCAACTGTTAAAAGGGACAAAACTGATCATATGCACTGTCATCTGACAGACCATTCTGATACAAGCCTTGTTCGATTGGATTAACCGGTTGGGATATTCAGTATTTTTCTAAAGGAATTCATTTAATCGCATCAGAACGCAGTAAAGAAGCAGTTCATAAAAAATACATTATCAATCAGATAATGTTAAAATATTACATTTAAACTTTTTTTTGTTAATTTCGTGCCTGATAAAATTCAAATGACAAAAATTCTAACACCAATGCTAGCAAATCAACGACGTGAAAAAATCTTTGAGCTGATCAGAGAAGACGGACAGGCTAAAGTTACAGAATTAAGCCGCATTTTTAAGGTTACCGAGGTAACCATCCGGCAGGATCTTGAGCGACTTGAAAATGAAGGCTTGATTATCAGAGAACATGGAGGAGCTTTTTTGAAGAATATTGATATGAATGTCCGGAATCTCCAGTTGCAAAACCAGGAAAATATGGCTCAAAAAATGGTTATTGCAAGGAAGGCACTTGAATATATTCATGATGGGGAAACCATTATTCTCGATTCCGGTTCTACAACAACCGAGATTGCCAAAATCATTGGCGGATACAGAAATCTTACAGTTATCACCAATGCACTCAATATTGCTCTGATTTTAGGTGCACAGGCAGGAATCAATGTAATTGTTACAGGTGGTGAATTCAAAGCACCCACACTTTCGCTTACGGGACAAAAGGCAGCTGATTTTTTTCAAAACCTGCATGTCGACAGATTGTTCCTTGCAACTGCCGGAATTGCATTAAAATCCGGACTAACATACCCTGGTATCAGTGATATTTGCGTAAAGAGAGCTATGATCGAATCGGCGGACGAAATCTACCTGGTGGCAGACTCATCTAAAATCGGTAAGAGCTCATTTGCCAGTCTGGGAGCTCTTTCTTTGATAAATTACCTGATTACTGATTCAAATATTACCAAGGAAGATATTGAATGGCTCAATACAAACGAAATTAAATTTTTAATCGCTGAATAGCATTCCCTGAGAACAGATTCTCACCTACATTCGTCCAATTAAGCTTAATTTCGAAGCATTATTTTGATTTTAAGTTGACAGTAAGAGATTACCGGATCGCAAAAAAAATGGTTCTGTTGAAGAGATAAGTTGAGGGTCGTACATCACTCAGCGCCTTGTATACAGCAGAATCCCGTTTCCTCAAGCCATGCTTTGCATAGGGTACTCCACAGCTGTGTTGATCCCGGATTGCTGGTCAGAGCAATGGAATGACTGCCTTTTGGAAAAATATGCAGTGAAGCAGTTACCTGATGATCCATCAGGGCTTCAAAATACATGATGCTGTTGCGGGGACTGACAGATTTGTCGTTTTCAGCATGGACAATAAAAGCAGGCGGTGTTGCGGAAGATACATTCAATTCACTGGAATATTTCTCAATCAGCTGTCCGGGAGGATCTTCTCCCAGAAGATATTCAAAGCTTCCTTTATGTGTATACGATCCCATCGTGATCACCGGGGAGATGAGAATCTGAAAATCCGGGTGGAATATATATTCATCCAGCGAATCACCGGCCATCGAAACATCTTCCTGATGTGTTGCTAGCGTTGTTGCCAGGTGTCCTCCGGCTGAAGCGCCCATAACTCCGATTTTGTCTGTTTGAATATTCCATTTTTCTGCATTGGCCCTGATGATCCTCATGGTACGCTGCGCATCCTGCAGCGGTGCTGTATGTCTTACTTCCAGATCAGGAGAATTTGGCAGCCTGTAAATCAGGACAAAAGCATTCATGCCAAGGGTATTGAACCATTTGGCCAGCTGAAATCCTCCGAGATTATATGTCAGATGATGGTATCCTCCTGAAGGGCAGATCAGAACCGCACTTCCGTTATTCTCTTCTTTCGGGGTGAAAAAGGCATAGATGCCGGGTTTGCTGACCTGCAAGATTCTTTCATTCACGATGATCTCTTTTACTTCAGCTCCTTTTGAATTGGGCATCTTCCCTTCCTGCCATAATGGAATGAATTCCTGCGGAAGCAAGTGGCACATGTGACTTAACAATACCGTTACGATGAAAAGGATTCGTTTCATTTTGTTGTTTTTATCATCTGAAACATATTATTTTTTAAAGGTATGAATTATATGATTGTTTTATACCTTGCTGTAATATCCGTAAATGCTTTTCAGCTCTTTTATGTTGATATCTTTACCGACTGCAATCAATTCTGTCTGCCTGTCAAATCTTTCAACTTCTGTATATTGAACATCATCAAAAACGGCCTGAATGCTATAGGTTTTTTCATTGCTTAACCATACCATTCCTTTAAAACGGTATGATTTTGAAGCAACCAGTCTGACGAATTCATCGAGATGTTCGCTGTTCAGTGGTCTGCCCGAGCGAAAGACAGCTGACCGGACCTCCGGCCTGCCGGCATCCCCGGGTGTTTCAGTAAATACGGACAATTTCTTCCAGGACGGCACCGGCATGGGCTGGAAAATCTCATCCAGGCCAACATCACAATAGGTTGTCAGGTATTTCTTTCCAAACGGATTGATCGCTTCGATTTTTGCCAGAATATCGCGGTGACCGGGATTCAGGTCGGTTTTGTTGATCAGCAGGTGATCTGCAATCATAACCTGGTGCCTGACACGGGGCATCAGGTTTTCGATTTTCATGAAATGACCGGCATCCACAATACAGATCGTTCCTGCCAGAAAGATATGCTCCTGGAGTTCAGGAGAGTTGAAAACCTCTCCAACAGACATTACATCGGATAATCCGCTGGCTTCTATCAGCAGGATGTCAGGCTGATATTTCATGACAAATTTTTTCAAAGAAGTGATGAATCCCGACAGCAGACATACGCAGAATACTGATCCATTGTTGATCTCAAGGATATCAAAATCTTTGCCCGTGATGCGTTTCAGCTCCTTACCGTCGATGCTGGCAGGAGCAAACTCATTCTGGATAATGCCGGTTTTATTTTTACCTGAAAAATGACCGATCGACTGCCGAATAAAGGTGGTCTTACCGCTGCCGAGAAAACCGGTTATCAGGTATACGGGTGTTTTTGACATTGGTGTTTCATACTTTATTTCTGCAATGCCTGAATTGTGTATTCAGTATCCGGTCTTTCCGGTAACCAGGCATGTGCCATTACTTTGTTCACAATTCCTTCAGCCACTCCCTTATAATCTCTGCCTTCGGAACTTCCCCCTGCGATTTTATTTTGTGCTCGGTAAGGATAATGGCCGGCGTGCTGGTTATTCCATAGGAAAGCTTTGTATCTTCATCTGTTGCAATCCGTACTTTTATATTTTTGCCGGTTTCCTTAATGGCCAGAGATATATTTTCCATGGCCTGCGAACAATCTTTTTCGCTTTTGCCAATGATCAGCACTTCTGCATTGCGTGAAGTAATAATCAGCTTAAGTTTTTCATTGATCCGTTTTTGTATGGCCGCAACAAGCTCGTTTTTCGGAGGAATCCTGGAGACAAATGCGATTTTCCCGTCGATGCAGATCGTCGGAATATTTTTAACCATCAGTGAATTCATGAAAGTAACAGCTTCCATCTTCTTAATGGCATGTTCCCTCCATTCGACGATACCTTCGAAATGCGGTGCTATGTTCTTAACCGCCTCTACCATATACTGGCAGGGCGCGCAGGATTCAGAATCAAGGGTAATGATGTCCACAATAACCTTGCCGGCGTTACCGTAATCTTTCATGTTGAGCAGATCCAGATCCGACTCGCTTCTTTCCCTGGCCCTTACAACATCCTGAAGGTATTTATCATTGACCAGTTCTGTAATCGCAATGATATTCTCCGGCGGGGTATTCATGGGCAGGTCACAGCCCGGGGCCAGAATGAATCCTTTGTCACCTCCCTGGTCCATGCATTCAAGGGCTTCACGATGTGCGTCATCGGGTGTGCCCATTAATAAAACGACAGTTAGCTTAATATTGCCACCGAAACTGATATTGTTCTTCAGGGCAATCTGTTTCACAAAGTCAAGTGATATATTTTCATCAATTGAAACATTATCAGGATCGCAGCCGCACATGGCTTCGATGTTTTGTTCTGCATGGCCGCAGACAAAAAAGGAACCGGGAACGCCTTTCTTCCTGATAAAGCTGAATATTTCAGTTGCAGGTCCGGTGACAAATGCTTCAAAAGAACCGGGATCAATCTGGGAGGTCATGGGATCCACAACTGCTATGACATCACATCCGGCATCGATATAGTAGCCTGACATAGATTTGGTCACATTTTTTGTAAAATTCAGCAATTGGATAATCTCATCCGGTGATTCCATCATTTTAATGAAAATGTCAGTACCCAGAAGGTGCAAAGCCAGGGTAAAGGGCCCTGTTACCAGTCCGTATAACGCAATGTCCGGATGCTTTTTACGCAGCCGTCTCGCTGCTTCCATTATTACCGGTATTCTTCCGTCATTTTCAGACGGAACCTTAAGATCGGCAAGTGTTTTTTCGTTTGCCAGTATGTGAGATACCATGGCAGGCGGATTATCTTCTGCCCAGACCAGCTTGCATCCCAAAGCTTCCGCTTCAACCTGCAGATCGAAGATCACAGGAATACCATCAGGACTGTAAAGTTCAATGGCTTTGGTTACACCTTCATAAATATTGGTGGCAGATTTTAAATATTCTTCTGCGCTGACATTGATGAGCTTTCCTCCGTGACATCCGACAAACGGCACCCAGGGTATCCGGTCTGTTTTTTGCAGTTTGATGGTTTTAAGGATTCTTTCTTTTCCTGTCATCTCTGGTTATTATTGAATCAAAAATAAAATTACTGTATTATTTTTTATTTTTTTTACGAATCTTTACGAAGGAATTTAATATTGTAATTAAAAACGTTTTCATTAAGGCAGTTTCGTTAAATCTCAGTTTTTTGGTTTTTGAAATCCCTGTTTGATCATTAAACTTATATTATATTAAGGAAATATTAGTAAATTAAATAACAAAAAAAGAAATCTTCTGATATGTATCGTTGTATTCTCAAACTGCTTGTTGCATTGCTTCTTTTTGTTTCATGCCAGAAAGCCCCGGTTGATATTATCATTCCGGCATCAGATGCCGCAAGAATCCGTTACGGAGCCAGGAAACTCGCAGATGCTTTGGAAGAGAAGGGCTATAAGACAGAAGTAAAGACAGCAATAACAAATGTTTTTTCAGACAAGCGTTTTTCTGTCATAGCAGGAGAACTGAATGATACTTCCTTTCAGGGTCTTTTAGCCCGGGCATCTGTTCATATCAATAAAACTCCCGGTAAAGAAGGTTTTTCATTGATACCTGTTAAAAACTCACTGTTTATTGCAGGAGCTGATGCTTCAGGGGCACTGTACGGATGCCTTGAAATGACAGACAGGGTGAACAGAAATGAAAGAATCAGCCGGATATCTCCATTTACCGATCAGCCTGAAATGACATTACGCGGAGCATGCATCGGGCTGCAGAAAACAACTTACCTGCCCGGACGGAACGTTTATGAATATCCCTACACCCCTGATAACTTCCCCTGGTTTTATGACAGGGAACTATGGATCAAATACCTGGATATGCTGGCTGAAAACAGGATGAATTCATTGTATCTCTGGAATGGTCATCCTTTTGCATCGCTGGTCAGGTTAAAAGATTATCCCTATGCAGTTGAAGTGGATGATGAGACATTCCGGAAAAATGAGGAAATATTCGGATTTTTAACCGAAGAGGCTGAAAAAAGAGGTATCCGGGTGATTCAGATGTTCTACAACATCATTGTATCAAAACCATTTGCTGAATATCACGGACTGCAGACACAGGACAGAAACAGACCGATCATTCCGCTTATTGCAGATTATACCAGGAAATCCATTACGGCCTTTATTGAAAAATATCCGAATGTCGGACTGATGGTCTGTCTGGGTGAAGCAATTGGTACCGATGAAGACGATGTTAAGTGGTTTACGGAAACCATCATTCCGGGGGTGAAAGATGGTCTGAAAATCCTTGGAAGAACCGATGAACCCCCCGTTATTCTGAGAGGACATGATACAAAGGCAGATCTGGTTATGGACGCGGCACTTCCCCTCTATAAGAATCTTTTTACCATGCACAAATATAACGGCGAATCGCTGACAACATATGAACCGGGGGGACAATGGTTGCAGATTCATAAGGGACTGAGCGAACTGGGTGCGGTACATATCGCCAATGTGCATATCCTGGCAAATCTCGAGCCATTCAGGTATGGCTCGCCTGATTTCATTCAGAAATCTGTAAACGCCATGCATGACCTGATGGGTGCCAACGGACTGCACCTGTACCCCCAGGCTTCTTACTGGGACTGGCCCTATACTGCAGACAATGCTTCTCCAAGGTTGTTGCAGGCTGACAGGGACTGGATCTGGTATAAGGCATGGGGCAGATATGCCTGGAATGACAACCGCGACAGTGTTGGTGAAAACCGTTACTGGACAAACGAACTGGGAAATTATTATAGCTGCGGCAGATATGGCAGGGAGATCTTAAAGGCATACGAGGAAACCGGTGAAATTGCCCCCAAACTGCTGCGTCGTTTCGGTATTTCTGACGGAAACAGGCAGACACTGTTGCTGGGAATGTTCATGAGCCAGCTTGTTAATCCATACAAATGGAGGGTTTACAGCAGTTTTTACGAATCAAACGGCCCGCAGGGTGAGATACTCCTTGAATATGCTGAAAAAGAATGGAAGAATGAATCACACCAGGGAGAGGTCCCGCCACAGGTCATTGAGGAGGTTATACGTCATGCAGAAAGCGCAGTTGAAGCCATTGAGAAGGCTGCTTCGCATATTAAAAACAATAAGGAAGAATTCCTGAGGTTAAAAAACGACATTCACTGTTACCATGCTTTTGCCTGTTTCTTTGGAGAAAAGGTTAAATCTGCATTGCAGGTGCTCAGGTATAAATATTCAGAAAACATCGCCGACCTTGAAGCATCTGTTCCTTTTCTGGAAAAAAGCGTTGGTTATTACACCCGGCTTGTTGAGCTGACGCAGAACAGCTACCTGTACGCGAACAGCATGCAAACCGGACAAAGGAGGATCCCCATTAGCGGTATGGACGGAAAGAACAAAACATGTGCTGAGATGCTGCCGCATTACCGGAAAGAACTTGACAACTTCAAAAGGAATATTCAAACCCTTAAATCCACCGCCGGAAACGTTGCCGTGAAACAGATACAATACCTGAAACCGGCAAATATAGATTTGGAAGGTGATCATCTGAAACGGTACCGGATAGAGAAAGGTCAGCGTTTGTTTTCCGATAAAGGATATGTTATCGATGGTTTTGCGGATGAACTGATGTACCTTCAGGGACTCAGGCTTTCATATGAAAGGCAGGTATCAGAAGGCACCGTAATTCGTTTCAGATGTGAAAATCCGGTTAAAGTTGTAACCGGCTATTTCAACGGGAACAGTTATAAAATCCTGCAACCTCCCACACTTGAAAAAGATGCCGCTGCCAATAACAGGGGACAGGCTGATATCAGGATTGCCAATGCACTGGATATTCCCGGGTTGTATCCTGTTAATATCTATACTTATTTTTTTGAAGCCGGAGAAAATGAGCTTCGTCTGGGAAGGGGAATTGTCCTGGTATTGGGTTTCATGGATGGCAACCAGGATATTCATATGATTGATGCCGGCATGGGAGTTGATAAGAATAACGAAGGCATTGACTGGTTGTTTTATTAAAAAGATCAGGCCTGCAAAAAAAAAATGAAAATGGACCATACCTATAATCCCTTACTGGGGAAAGAGATTTTACCGGTAGACATCGTTCTGGCCCCGGAATGGTGGCATAGACATGAAAAGATCACATTTGACAGGGATTTCTTTTTCCATCCCATAAGAAGGGCGGAGGAAGAACAGAAAATGGAAAGGATACTTTATGAAAAGTGGGGTAAATACGGACTTGGCAGCGAAAAAGGCACAAAGAGGCCTGAATTGGGAGCTGTTCATCTTGCTGCCGGTTTTATGCTTTCAGAGATGATCGGTTGTGAAATTGACTATTCAGACTCCCATCCTCCCCGTGTTTTGACTGCAAACAGGGAAGATCTTACATTAATACCGGATGATGCTTTCAGATCAAAAGCTTTCAGACAATTTGTGACTTTGAAGGAGGAAATGAAGAAAAAATTCGGGTACCTGACCGGTGATGTTAACTGGGGAGGTATCCTTAACCTGGCAATGGATCTGAGAGGTAATGATATTTTAACTGATATGATGATGAATCCCGGGCAGGTCAGATCATATTTCCGGCAAATTGCAGAAGTTATTCATAAATTTACTGCTTTTATTCAAAGCGAAACAGGTACTTCTTCCATATCGGTGAACCGCGTTGTAAAGCATTTAAAGAATCCGGTGTTCCTTCATTCGGAATGTTCGCATACCATGATATCTGCCGGTGATTATGAAGATTTTCTGATGGATTTTGATATTGCATGGAGCAAAAACAGACCATTCGGAATACATTATTGCGGGCCTGATCCGCACAGGATGGCAGCCAGCTTTGCAAAAATCCCCCACCTTGATTTTCTTGACGTGGGCTGGGGCGGGGATCTCAGCATACTTAGAAAGAATCTGCCCGACACATTTTTAAACATCAGGTTAAGTCCGGTTGAGATAACACACATGAATGACGATGAACTTTCAAAGACCATTAAAAAACTGGTATCTGAATCTGCAAATCCTTACCTGACAGGCATTTGTTGTATAAATATGGATGATACCGTCACAGATGATAAAATAAATACGATATTACAAACCGTAGATGAACTTAAAAGAAAGGTAATGACAGATTTATAGTATCCCGGGCTGAAATTGCCGGCCTTTCATGAACCGCGAACTGGATATAACGAAGATCTGATTATTAACTGTAAAATTTAAACAGATGAATAAAAAAACAACACCGTTTATTATTTTTATTTTATTGGTATTGTTGAGTACCGGGTACCTTGAGGCACAATCAGTTTATGACCAGCTTTCCGGAAAGATTGATCTGGTTGTTGACATCAACGGCAGCGGAGATTTCACAACAGTTCAGGAAGCCATTGACTCGGTACCTGATAACAACGATACCTGGAAAGTGATCTTTGTAAAGAAAGGTACTTATTACGAAAAAGTTGTACTGGGTGTTACCAAAACCAAAGTAATACTGGTTGGTGAAGATGTTTACAATACCATTATCACCTATGATGATTATGCCAACAAAGTTATGCCGGGCCATACCTTCAGTACCTATACATTCAGAGCTGATGCTCCTGATTTTCAGGCTTATAACATTACATTTGAATGTACGGCAGGCGACAGGGGACAGGGGGTGGCCTTTCATGGTAACGGAGACTGCCAGATATTGTATCACTGCAGGTTGCTTGGTAACCAGGACACCTATTTTGATAACATCCGGCAGCGCAGGTATATCAAAGACTGCTTTATAGAAGGCGGAGTTGATTATATATTCGGCTTTGGAGTTACCCTTTTCGACAGCTGCCAGTTACACACCAACCGTAACGGGGGTTATGTAACGGCAGCTTCAACTCCGCAGCACTATGAGTTCGGGTATGTATTCAAAAACTGCAGGCTGACCAGCGGGTTGGACGTTTCCGGCTTTGTACTTGGCAGACCATGGTTTGACTGGGCCAACACGGTATTTTACGAATGCTGGGAACCGGAAGAACTTAGCGGCTCCGGATGGAGCGGATGGGCAGGCAGGGAAAATACCTGTTTCTACAGAGAATATAATTGTTACGGACCGGGTTCCGATACCACAAACAGGGTTGAATTTGGCAAACAGCTTGATCCTTCAAGAGCTTCCAGATATATCACGGATACCATTTTTGCAGCCGGTAATTTCCCCACACATCTTGGATATGAAGGAGATACAACAGAGGTGATGCATATTTACCGCCGGTTTGAAGCATCAGGATATCCCGAACGTGCTGTAATTATGCTTGCCGGAGGAAGAGATACCTTCCCTGAATATCCGGCAGAGGACTGGTCCCCGGTGTTTTATGATGAGGTCTGCCAGGTAATAAAGAACAACACTTTACGGATGATGGACTCCGCCAATGGTGAAATTAATATTGAAAATCTGCTTCTGGACAACATCGAGCTGGACGGGTTCGATCCCGGAATGACCGATTATGTCATAGAGCTTAATGAAAATGATACAACCGGACCGGTAATTTCACTGGTATCTGATGATGCGATTGTGTCGGTTGATTATCCGTCATCTTTGCCGGGTTTTGCAAAAGTGACAGCTCTTTCAAAGGATAAAGCAAACGGGGCCACTTATTCTCTCTATTATTCCAAAGATTCGGCATACTGGGATACAGAGGTAAAATTGATACTTGTCAATTATAAAGACACGGTGCAGCTCGAGCCCGGAGTAAGGGAATATAACATGCAGCTGGGGCCCGGTGCAACAAAGGTCAGTTCTGTGATTGTCCATTCAAAAGTTCAGGGCCAGCTGGTTGTCAAGACAATTCCCCCGACATTGCCCGGTGACATCGAGATTGAGGTCACCGCACTTGACAAAGTAACCAGAGACAAATATATCATACATGTTGCACCACCCACAGGTATTAATGATGCTGTCTGCCCGGAGAGAGAAAAGATATCACTGATCAATCCTGCCCGTAATAAGCTGCTGTTGCTAAATCAATACGATCAGCCACTGAGTCCGGATATTGCTATCTTCGACCTGAACGGTAAATTGCTTTGTTCCGCATCAATTAAGGAATTATCCGGGGGGATATCTGAAGTCAATATCGATATGAGCAGCCTGAATGCAGGCATCTATATATACAGGATCAGACTGGAAGAGAATGACATCTTTGGCAAGCTGGTGAAAACTGTGAACTGATTGCATAAACCGTCTGCAGTAAAATAACTTTTGTGAAACGATTTAATATCAGCCTGGCTGATGCACAGGCAACCAAAGTCACACCGGTAAAACCGGAAAATTTTGACTTCTCTGAATATGCAGCTTATGCAAATGAACTGAACCGGATTTGTGCTGGTTTCCGGGATGCAGGATCGGGCGTTGCTGTTTACCGGAGAATGCGCGTTGCAGAGTGTTTTTCCTATGGCTGCAGGGATATGGTTAGCTCTCTTGAAAACCAGCTGGGCGCCCTGAAAATGAGCATGGAATACAAAGCTGATGTCCCCAATTTCATCGAACCATGGTATGGCATCGGTACCATTTCCAGTGCTTTTGGCGGAGAATATTCATGGCCCGGGGGCGGTGCCCCGGTTATGAAACCTTTGTTCAGGAATATTGATGAGATATTGAACCACGAATACATGCCGGTGGCCAAATCCGGTATTGGCAAACATACCCTCGAAATGATTGAATATTTTATGGACAAAACAAGAGGTATGCTGCCGGTATCATTTACAGACTCACAATCACCCTTGAATATGGCCGGTCAGTTGTTATCGCTTGACCGGTTTTTCTTTGAACTTTTGACAACACCTGAAAAAGTAACCGGAATGTTTGATCTGCTGGCCGACTTATCCATTGAATTCAATGAAGAACAAATCAAACTGATCGGGGATGCCCTGGTATTCCCGGGCCACGGTTTTGCCTCTTCATGCAAATGGTCAGGCCTGGGTATGAGCGATGACAATGCAATTATGATTTCACCGGAGCAATATCTCAGTCTTGCAGCTCCTTCGGTGGAAAAGATATGTCAAAAGCTGGGCGGACCGGTTTTTCATTCCTGCGGTGACTGGTCAGGCTGGATTGAGGCTGTTCTTGGTATCAAAGGTATTCTGATGGCAGATGCTGCCTTTTCTGTTGAAACTGATCCCGGCGCAACCGACAACCTGGAATCATTTCACCGCTTTGCCGGAACCGGTATCATACTTAATGCAAGGATTGTCGGTGACCTTAATACCATAGAGAGACAGGTCAGGCGTCTCTGGTGCCCGGGCATGAAACTTATCGTTGTTACCTATTGCCGGGATCCCGAAGAACAGTCAATGGCCTATGATTTGATTCATCAGATTTGTTGCTAATGTCATTCAGCCGTGATGAAAAACAAGACAGGTAATTACAGGTGGAGCATCGTTGCATTGCTGTTCTTTGCAACAACCATTAACTATGTTGACAGGCAGATACTGGGTATTCTCGCACCTCAGCTGCAGGAGCTTTTTGGCTGGTCTGAGTCTGATTACGGATTTATCATCATGGCCTTCCAGGCAGCATATGCCATCGGTCTTGTCACAATGGGCGTGTTGCTTGACAGAATCGGAACAAAGACAGGATATATCATTGCCATGACGGTATGGAGCCTGGCAGGTATGCTGCATGCTATGGCAAGAAGCGTCATATCATTTGCCTCGGTGCGTTTTGTGCTGGGTCTGGGCCAGTCCGCTAATTTTCCGGCTGCGGTAAAATCTGTTGCAGAATGGTTCCCGAAGCGTGAAAGAGCCCTGGCAACCGGATTATTCAATGCCGGCTCAAATGTTGGTGCCATCCTGACCCCTTTGATCATACCTGCCGTTGCACTTAAGTGGGGATGGAAATGGGCTTTCATAGGGACAGGTGCAATGGGATTTATATGGTTGTTTTTCTGGGTGCCTTTCTACAATCGTCCCGGATTGATAAGGAGACTGAAAAAGACAGAGAAGGACTATATCCTTGAAAATGAACCTGAAGACACAGTGAAGATACCCTGGAAAAAAATCATCCCGCACAAACAGACCATTGGAATTTGTCTGGCCCGCTTTGTAACTGATCCTGTCTGGTGGTTCTTTCTGTACTGGCTGCCCAAGTTTTTAAACAGCAACTATGGCATCGACCTGACCCATATCGGACCACCCCTGATTGTCATATATATGATTTCTATCGGAGGTTCCGTATTCGGAGGATGGCTTTCTTCTTTCTTAATATCAAAAGGGAGAAAGCCGGTTCAGGCACGCAAACTGGCTATACTTCTGCTGGCGTTGCTCGTCATCCCTATCTTTTTTGCATCCGGTGCTTCCCATGTCTGGATTGCCGTTGTGCTGATATCATTGGCTGCTTTTGCCCACCAGGGTTATGCTGCAAATATCTTTACCATTGTCTCTGATATCTATCCGAAAAATGCGGTTGCTTCCGTAACAGGATTATCCGGTTTTGCAGGAGCTATAGGTGGATTACTGTTCTCAGGGACTGCAGGTTTGATCCTTGAATATACCGGCAGTTATTATGTTCTTTTTGGTTTTGCCAGTATTGCTTACCTGCTATGCTGGCTGTTTTTAAGGCTACTTGTTGCAGATGATAAGACGGTAAAAATATAACCATTTGTCATGGCTTTATGATGAGACGAACAGATCCCGTTTATTTATCCGCTGTTAAATGGCCGGATATGTTAAAGCCGGTATTGCTACTGCTGCTGGCTTTTTCCTCCGGATACCTGCGGGCACAATTGCCGGCCAGGCAGGATATTTTGCTGAACAGCGAGTGGATGACCACGGCAAATGATTCAGACCGGCATGCTTTCAGCGGTTTTCAAAAAGCAGACTTTGACGACACAAACTGGCACAGGGTGGATCTGCCTCATAACTGGGACAGATATGAAGGCTATCGGCGCATGAAACACGGCAACCGACATGGGTATGCATGGTACAGGAAAAGGTTCTATATGGACAGGAAGCATGCAGCAAAAAGAATTTTTTTGTGGTTTGAAGGTGCGGGATCGTATGCCACAGTCTGGGTGAACGGCAAACAGGCAGGGTATCATGCAGGCGGCCGCTCATCATTTACAATTGATATCTCGGAATATATCCGGTTCGGTGATTCCAATCTGCTGGCCGTACGTGCGGACCACCCTGCAAATATAAGGGATCTGCCATGGGTGTGCGGCGGATGCTCAGAGGAATGGGGCTTCTCTGAAGGCTCCCAGCCCATGGGGATTTTCAGGCCTGTACATCTGGTGATTACAGGTCAGATTCGCATTGAACCTTTCGGCGTTCATATATGGAACGATACCTCTGTTACAGTGGAATCAGCAATGGTAAATGTCGGGGTCGAAATAAAAAATTACCGGAATGAGTCAGGCAATGTTTCAATACAGAACCGGCTGATTGACGAACAGGGGATCACGGTTGCAAACACCATACAGCAGACATGTATTGACGGGGGACAGGTAAAAACTATCCGTACAGATCCTTTTCATGTTTCTGATCCTAGTCTGTGGTCACCGGAAAATCCTTACCTGTACCAACTGGAAACAAAACTCATTCAAAAGGGAACTGTTATTGACAGTATAACAACACCGTATGGTATCCGGCGGATCAGCTGGCCCATTGGCAGAGATTCGGATACCGGCCGGTTTCTGCTTAACGGAAAGCCGGTATTTATCAACGGCACGGCCGAATATGAGCATAACATGGGAAACAGCCATGCATTCGCCGGTGAACAGATCAGAACCCGGGTGATGCAGGTCAAAGCTGCCGGTTTTAATGCATTCAGGGATGCACACCAGCCACATAACCTGAGGTACAATGTATACTGGGATTCAATGGGACTGCTATGGTGGCCTCAGTTTGCAGCTCACATCTGGTTTGATGATCCGGCATTTCGCGAAAACTTCAAGACCTTGCTGAAAGACTGGGTTAAGGAAAGGCGTAACAGTCCGTCGGTTATTTTATGGGGACTGGAAAATGAAAGTACTTTGCCCACTGATTTTGCCAGGGAATGTGCTGATATCATCAGGGAACTTGATCCGACAGCATCTATACAGAGGCTTATCACAACCTGCAACGGAGGGACAGGAACCGACTGGAATGTCATCCAGAACTGGTCGGGAACCTATGGGGGGGACCCGTATGCTTATGCAGAAGAACTTCAGCAACAGCTGCTGAACGGTGAATATGGCGCATGGAGAAGCATTGACCTGCATACGGAAGGATCTTTTGTCAGGGATGGTATCCTCAGTGAAGACAGGATGACCCTGCTGATGGAAATGAAAATCCGTCTTGCAGAATCAGTCAGGGACAAATGCTGTGGCCAGTTCCAGTGGTTGCTGACTTCTCATGAAAACCCGGGAAGAATCCAGAATGGTGAAGGATTGCGTGATATAGACAGGGTGGGGCCTGTCAATTATAAAGGTCTGTTTACCCCGTGGGGTGAACCCCTGGATGTATTTTATATGTACAGGTCGAACTATGCCCCAAAAGACACGGAACCCATGGTCTACATTGTTTCGCATACCTGGCCGGACAGATGGCTTTCGGCAGGGGTCAAAGACAGCATCATTGTCTATTCAAATTGCGATGAGGTTGAGCTGTTTAATGATATACAGTCACTATCCTTTGGCAAAAAAACAAGGAATGGGATCGGCACCCATTTTCAGTGGGATGGCATTGATGTCCGTTATAATGTGCTTTATGCTGTGGGTTATGTGGATGGCAAAAGAGCGGCAGAAGATTGCATTGTATTGAGTCATTTGCCTGAGCCGCCTGTTTTTTCAGCGTTACAGGACAATGCCCCGGATATCCTGATGCCCCGGCCGGTATATAATTATTTATACAGGGTTAACTGCGGGGGACCTGACTATCCTGATTCCCATGGCAATTTATGGATGTCTGACAGGCATATTACGGGTAATGGTTCCTGGGGAAGCAGATCATGGACCGACGATTTTCCCGGTTTACCCGCTTTCTATGGCAGCCAGCGAAGAACCTTTGACCAGGTAAAAGGTACTTCTGACCGGAAACTCTTTCAATCCTTCCGGTATGGAAGAGACAGGCTGGAATTTGAGTTTCCGGTGACTGACGGACAGTATCTTGTTGAATTGTATTTTACAGAACCCTGGTATGGCACAGGTGGCGGACTGGATTGCAAAGGCTGGCGCATATTTGATGTTGCAGTGAATCAGGAAACATTAATAGAAGATCTGGATATCTGGGAGGAGGCCGGTCACGACCATGCCCTGAAAAAAACCGCGACAGTGAATGTTTCCGGCGGTAAACTGGTCGTTTCATTCCCGCAGGTTTCATCGGGTCAGGCAATTATTTCTGCCATTGCAATAGCGTCGGAAAGCCACGATTTAATGGCTGGACCTGAATCTGAGAGATCAATTGAAAATCTTAAAATCTGCGAAAAGGCCTCACCTGAACAATGGTCTGTTGAATCGTGGCTTGATACCGGCGATAAACAATATACAGGGGAAATGGCCTGTTTCGCTTCATTGCCTTCATACCTGTACGGTGCCGAATGGATCAGAACACCTGCGACAATAAATACCGCGGCGGATACGATTGCCACATTTGATATTCCTCACGAATCGGATGTTTATGTTGCACTCGACCGGGAACTGAAGGTAAAACCTTTCTGGCTGAAAGATTATGTGTACACAGGTACAAATCTGATCACTGATGACAACGGGGGAAGCACCTGTTATATTTACGGCGGCCGGTTCGCTGCCGGATCCGAAATCATAATGGGAAATACGTGGAATGAAAAAAGTGAAAAAAGGATGTATACTGTTGCGGTTTGTCCTGTCTCCGGAATGGAGCAGCCTGCCGATCAAAGACCTGTCAGGCATTACCAGGCGGAGGATGCAGGTTTGCACGGACCGGGTTTGAAAACAGGCACATTGGATGGAGTCCGGTATGTCTCATTTCAAAAGCTGGATAAAGGTTTTCTTGAATGGAACATCAATATTGGTCTAGCAGGCAGATATTCATTCAGGATCAGATACCTGAACCCGACAAACGAAACCATACCTGTGATCCTGATCCTTTCATCCGCGGACGGGAGAGTAATGAAACAGGAATGGCTGGATTTTCCTGGTACCATTGACAGGTGGCAAATCCTGAACACCGGTTCAGGTTCTGAAATAAATGCGGGAACATACAGTCTGAGACTAATGGTTTCATGCAAGCCAGACCTGATGGTGGATGAGGTTGCGGTACAATGAATTCAGGCAAACAGGCCCGGGTTCTGTAAAGAGAGAATTTTACACAATATGTAATATATACGGAATTTTGTTAGTAATGGCAGATTTTATTATATTGCCGTGCCTTTTGAAAATCTTAAATGAATCATTCAACATCTCTTTATCATGAGACAGTTACAAAATTCAATAACAGCCGTAATGTTGCTACTGCTTGTTTTTGGCTGCAGTGACAAATGGGAAGAATATTATGCCCGTCCTGACTGGCTTGAAGGTCCGATCTACCAGCAACTGGAAAAAGAGGGCAGGTTCAATACCTTTATGAGCCTTCTGGAATACATGGGCTATGATGATATTCTTGGGAAAACAGGTTATTTTACCCTTTTTGCCCCGAATGATTCGGCATTTGACCAGTTTTTTAAATCAAGAAATATCAGTTCTGTCGAAGAACTTGATACTGCTCTTATCAGGGATATTGTGCAATATGCCCTGGTGGAAAACGGATATACTCCTGAACACCTTGCCGCAGCACAATCTTCGGAAGGGTGGGTGAATGGTGTGTCTTTCAGGAGGCTGACACGTTCTTCAAAAAAATATTACAGGACAAATGCAGTTGACATAACACAAGGAAATGTCGATGCTTTTGTGAAGAATGACGGGGTTAAGTATATTCCCTATTTTCTGGATGAGTTTTTTGCGACCGTCGGAATTCCTTCGGCAGATTATAACAAGATATTCCCCGATGTTCCGTATACGGGATTCAATGTGGTGGATGCAAGGGTAATCGGTGATTTTATAGTTGCTGAGAACGGTTATATTTATGAACTTGACAAGGTCATCCTGCCTTTGCCCAACCTGGATGAATATATGAATGAGCATCCTGAAAAAGAAAAATTCAGCGAATTTGGCAACCTGTTGTCGCTGGTCGTTACCTACGAGAAGGATAGTCTTGATCTGAGCAGGGATTTACCGGTATATTACAAATATTACCCTGATGAAATTTTAACGCCCCCCAATGAGGAAGAAACCTATAATCCTCAAACAAACTGTTATACAATGTTTGTGCCTGAAAACAGCGCTTTGACCGGTTTTTATAATACGAAATTCCTGGAGCATTATAATTCACTGGATGAAATATATGATAAAAGGCCGCAGGTCATTTACGACCTGATCAACGCTCATTTGTTTTCAAGTGCCATCTGGTTTAATGCGTTTCCTTCAAAGGAACCTTCTTTCGGTGTATTACTAAATGAAAATAATGTTATATCTGCAAAGCTTGCCAGTAATGGCTTTTTCTTCGGAATATCCGAAGTATTGCAGACAGGTAATTATTTTAACACGGTCTATGGTGATATTTGTCTGAATCCGGAGCATACCAATTATTATGAAGCGATCCAAAGAATAGACGTGCTTAAAAGTATCAGGAACCTTTTAACCAGCAGGGAAATTGATTATACATTGTTTCTGAGCAACGATTCAGTTTTTACTGCCGGAGGTTATTACTTCAGTGATGTCGCTGACGGTTTTGTCCCGGATGGAACAGGTGAAGAAAAAGTCACAGAAATAGTTAATATGATGATCGTAAGGGGTGATTATGATGATCTGTCAGGAAATGGCTTCCTGAAAACCCTGGGTGGCGATATTATCAGGTATGACAACAAGGTTGTCTGGGGAGGAGGAAATATTGAAAACAGTACACCGGTCAGCATCCTTGAAACCAGTGTGGAACCGATTAATGGAACTGTTTACAAGGTAAACAGGAATTTTGTTCCACCGGCAAAGACCTATATTGAAGTTTTGGCATCCCCTCCTGCCGGTGCAAGCTATACACAGTTTAATTTATATCTTGCAAATTCCGGCCTGATCAGCAGTGGTGCAGTTACCGGTGTTCAAACCCGGAAAGGACTGACCATTGTAGTTCCTGTTGATGAAGCCGTTACATCTGCAGGTTTGCCTGCCTATACGGCTACAGATTCCGCCAGCAAGGCAGAAATTAAGAATTTCCTCCTGTATCATATGTTCCAGGATGTCAAATACCCTGAATCCGGAACATATAAAACATACAATGTTTCCGGCGTAATGGGAAGATTCAATGTATACAGGGAGATAACCACGACCGCAACAACTGACGGTTTTGAAATAACAGACGGTACGGGAAACAAAGCAACCGTGTTAAATACAGCAGGCAGCTGTAATTTTGCCCTTGAAGGGGCTTGTATTTACCAGATTGACAAAGTACTGAAGTATGAATAGATTGCATGCATAAAAAAAATGGAATATGTTGAGAGATACATATAACTGTGATATCCGGACATAAAGGGAAGCTTGCTTTAAAAACTTAAAAAAATACCCGAATGAGACCATATAAACCAATACGAAAACTTCTTCTGGTTGCAGGGCTGTTTTGTGCCGGCAACGGCATTTTTGCACAGGGAATCCTGTTAAAGGGAACGGTGAAGTCATCGGATGACAACACGACACTGCCCGGTGCGTCAATCGTTGAAATGGACAGGACAGGCCGTATCATTACCGGTGCAATAACTGATGCATTCGGAAATTACGTGATTAAGATTTCCAGCGCCGAAAACAAGATTGTTTATTCTTTTATCGGATATAAAAGTTTTGAGACATACCTTGAAGGTCGCCAGACAATAAATGTCAGTCTTGAACTGGAAAGTCTGAAGATTCAGGAGATTGAGGTGGTTGGCGAAAGAAAAATAAGCGACGGTTTCATGAATATCAGTGAAAGAAACCTCACCACTTCGGTTCAGCGGATAGATGCCAGAGAAATTGAACATATCCAGGCCACTTCTATTGATGAAGCCATGCAGGGTCGTCTCGCCGGTGTTGACATAGTCGCCAGTTCAGGTGACCCGGGTGCCGGAATGTCAATCAGGATCAGGGGTACTTCCTCTATCAATTCATCATCAGAACCTTTAATAGTGGTTGATAATATTCCCTATGATACCGAAATAAGCGCTGATTTTGATTTTGCCACGGCCGATGAGGAAGGTTATGCTGCCATGCTCAACATTGCACCTGAAGATATCCAGGAAATTACTGTTTTGAAAGATGCCGCTTCAACAGCCCAGTGGGGATCAAAAGCAGCAAATGGTGTCTTAATGATCAAAACCAAAAGGGGTTCGATCGGAAAGCCGGTTGTCAGATACACCTATAAATTCTCACTGGCCGAACAACCTGATCCGATACCTATGCTGAACGGAGACCAGTATTCAATGATGATACTTGAAGGTTTTATGAATCTGAGAGGGGTACCTATTTCTGCCGATAACAAAGAGTTTCGTTACGATCCTGAATGGGAAGATTATTACAATTACAGTCAGAACACCGACTGGATAGGTGCTGTTACCCGTACAGGCTTCACCCATGATCATAACATTTCTTTAAGCGGGGGCGGTGAAAAAGCCAGGTACAGGTTTTCAGTGGGATACCTTAACCAGATCGGTACCACACTTGGCACTGACCTGCAAAAATTATCAGGAAGGTTAAACCTTGATTATTTTGTTTCAGATAAAATCTCATTCAGCACAGATATTTCCTATAATCTTGGTGATAACAACAAGAATTACCCGGAAATAGATACAAAAAAATATAAACATGCAGGCATCCGTGAAATAGCTTATAAAAAGATGCCCAATATGAGCATCTATGAAATGGATGAGGAAGGAAACCCGACTGATGTTTATTTTTCACCCGAAGAAAACTCACAGGGAGGATGGTACAATACATACAATCCCGTGGCAATGGCTGATAAAGGTATGTACAATATTTTAAACAACAGGATCATCCCCAAATTCTCTCTGCGTTATAGCATCCTTTCAAGTGTGCAATACACCTTTGATGTTGCCTTTGATGTAAATAATGAAAAAAGAAGATCCTTCCTGCCCCAGGATGCTACCGGCAAAAACTGGACAGACCCCAATGTTAACAGATCCGGGGATATTGATAATGATGCATTCTCTGTTCAGACTTTTAATAAATTATATTATCATCCCAGGTTAGGCGATAAGCATGATCTATTGTTGCTGGCATCTTTTATCACAACCGATAAAACAAATCATGGTTATGCGGTATATACGGCTAATTCAGCCTCCGTTGAATTGCAGGATCCTTCCATTGAATCAAGGATTATAAACGGATCGGGGCTTTCGGTTAGTTCGGGAAAAAGCAGGAGCAGGGATATGGCAGGATTATTTACCTTCAGTTACAGCCTGCTCGATCGGTATATCCTGTCCGGTTCATTGCGCCGTGACGGCAGTTCCAAGTTCGGGGCAGAACACCGCTGGGGAACTTTCCCGGCCATCTCGGCACGCTGGAGGATTTCAGGCGAATCCTTTATGAAGTCTCTTGCATTCATTGACGATTTAAGTATCAGGGCAAGCTATGGAGAAAATGGCAATGCTCCCGGAAAAAGCTATACACAGTATAATACCTATGGAACCCTGTCATGGAACTATCTGGGTGAGGCTGCTATCTATTCAAAAACAATGGAGCTGGCCAGTAAAAAATGGGAAACAGCCATACAGAAAAACCTGGGCTTCGAATTAATAATGTTTAAAGACAGGATCAATATTGACCTTGATTTCTATAATAAACGAACCCTGGACCTTTATTTTGACGACCTGACCATACCCAGCAGTTCCGGATTCAATACCATAGAAATGAATGCAGGAGTCATGGATAACAAAGGATGGGAATTGAATATTTTAAGCCGTGTACTGGATATTAAGGCTTCAGGATTAACCTTCGATTTTAACTTTAATGTTGCCCGGAATAAAAATATCATCCGTGAAATTTCGGACCTCTATCCGCAGCAAAAAGGACTGGCTACCAAAAACGGAGAATACCTCAGGAGGATCCAGATTGACAATCCGGTAGGCTCATTCTATGGTTACATATATAATGGGGTTTATGTGGATGAAGAGGCTGCCATTGCCCTGGATGAAGATGGAAACCAGATCAGGGATATCAATGGCAACCCGGTTTATATGACCTTCAACTATCCGGTAAGTAATTATACTTTTCAGGCAGGTGATGCCATTTATGAAGATATCAATCATGACGGGAATATCAATGAACTGGATGTCGTATACCTGGGCGATGCCAATCCCATGTTTACAGGCGGATTCGGGCCAATCATCAAATTTAAAGGCCTTTCATTAAACTCTTTCTTCCACTTCAGGTATGGAAATGACATTATTAACCAGGTGAGAATGGATACGGAAAAAATGTATAATTATGACAACCAGAGTACTGCTGTATTGCGAAGATGGAGAAATCCCGGCGACATAACCGATATACCAAGGGCTTTGCTGAACGGAGGATTTAATTACCTGGGCTCCAGCCGTTTTGTTGAAGACGGCTCATTTGTAAGGCTTAAATATATAAGCCTGAATTACGATGTTCCCAAAAGAATAATGAATAAAATAAGGTTTTCAGCTGCCAGAATCGGAGTGACATTGAAGAACCTGTACACATGGACAAATTATACCGGGCAGGATCCTGAGATTTCACTTAAGAGCTCGGACTTTTTTTACGTGGGATTTGATAACTCGCGAACACCCAGGGCAAAAGAATTTCAGTTCAACATAAGTCTCTCATTTTAAATTAAAGTTGAAAAATCTATGCACATGAACAGGTATAAACAAATAAACAAAATATTGCTTATTGCCGCTTCAGTCATTCTTTTTACATCATGTGAAGACTGGCTTGAACTTGAACCTGAGGATAATGTTATTCAGCAGGAATTCTGGAAATCGGAGCAACAGGTACATTCCTTTACCATGGGCCTGTATGGAAAATTAATGGATGAAGCACTATCCGAACGGTTGTTTTACTGGAGCGAGTTAAGAGGAGATGGCCTGGTATTAAATAATTACATTACGACCAATATTTACAGGATTTTAAACAGCGATATCACTGCTGATAATTCCATTTTCAAATGGGATGCTTTTTATAGTTCCATCAATCAATGCAATATATTGATCGAATTTGCCAAAAAGGCTGTTGATGAAGACGTTACTTTTACCGAAGACGAACTGAAAAAGTATGAAGCTGAAGCTTACGGCTTAAGGGCACTGTTGTACTTTTACCTTGTCAGGTCATTCGGAGAAGTGCCCCTGATGCTTGATGCCGTGGTAGACGACCAGGTTGACTTTTTTATTCCAAAAAGTTCCCAGGCTGATATTCTGGCACAAATTGAGAATGATCTTGATACAGCCAGGAAATATGCAGTTTTTGACTATGACAACCTTCTTTATAACAAAGGCCGCCTTACAAGGTATGGTGTGGATGCTGTTATGGCAGATTACTATTTATGGACCGACCAGTATGAAGAATGCCTTGAGGTATGTGATGAGATCATTACTTCCAACAGGTTCGGACTGGTTGCGGGTAATGAATGGTTGCAGGAGATATTTATCGATGGAAATTCCAATGAGAGTATCTTTGAATTACAATTTTCAGTAAACAAACCAAATCCCTTTTATGATTTTTTCAACGAGTCTCCGGGATACTTCCTTGCCTCTCCCTATATCATGGAATTATATGCAGGTGCTGATGTACGTGGTGACAGTGCAACCTGGTTCGGTAACGCCGGGGTGATTTATAAATATATGGCATTGTCTTCAGAAGAAGATATGCGCAGGTCATCAGCAAATTATGAAGCCAACTGGATTTTTTACAGGTATGCTGATCTTTTACTTATGAAAGCGGAAGCGCTTAACGAGCTTGGCAGGGGAGCTGAAGCCGTTGAACTGGTCAACAGGATACAGGCAAGGGCCGGGGCATCATTAACATCTGCTGATGTTACCGATGACAATGAGATCAGGGTAATGATCTTAATGGAACGAAGAAAAGAACTGGCATATGAAGGTAAAAGATGGTTTGATGTTTTAAGGAATGCCAAAAGAGATAACTACGCGCATAAATCAATCCTGATTGAAATGATCGAATCTTATGCTCCCGCCGAACTTGTGGATCTGGTAAAAAGCAAATACAGTGATCCGCTAAGCCATTATTTCCCAATCTATTATGAGGAGCTGGAAGTAAACTATGAACTTGAACAAAATGAATATTATTTAAGGTAAAATATGCAGGCCATGAAAGTGTTTAGATTTAATATAAAGATCAGATTATTGTTGTTAACAATAGTTGTACTGATCACTGCATCTGTAATGAACAGTTGTGAAGATCCGGATAAAGACAAGCTTTTTAAAACTGCTGAAGGGATCACTATAGGCGAATATATTGATGAGCACCCTGACACTTTGCTTGAATTTAACAAGGTGCTGGCCAAAGTGCAGAGCGTATCATTTCTGAAAGCATATGGCCAGTTTACCTGCTTCATTCCCAGCAATGAAGCTTTCCAAAGATTCTATGCAGCCAAAGGAAAATCGTCCGTCGATGATTTTGTTACAGAAGATGAGATAGAATTTCTAAAACAGGTGGTTGCTTATCATATTTGTCCCGATTCCATGGGTACCAGTGATTTCACGGAAGGAGGACTTCCGGATACCACCATGAGCGGGGATTACCTGACAACCTCTTTTGAAGAAGGAGGTCTCAGCAATATCGTGGTAAACGATAAAGCCAGGATCATTAAACGTGATATTGTCTGTGAAAACGGGATCATCCATATTATTGATGAGGTGCTTGACCCGGTTGTTTTAACAGTGGCAGAAATGATTGATCAGGATCCACAATACACTATTTTCAGCAGGGCATTGAAAGAAACAGGCTTGTATGATTCGCTCAACATGAAATCAATAAAAGTCACCTTGTTTGCCGAAAGCGATTCGGCGTTTGCTGCAGATGGCATTCATTCTTATGACGAGTTGCTGGTAAAATTTTCGCAGACCGGAGCACCTTACCTTAATCCGGAAGATACATTGTATTTGTGGGTAGCTTATCATTGTGTTAATTCCACTATGTTTTTAACAGACCTTCAGAACATGACCTATGAAAATTTCACCCGTTCAATTATTTTTTCCATTGATAAGGGCATTGAAATTCTGATGAACAAAACAACCATTAATGTCGGTTTAAGCAATAACACGGCAAAAAATGGCAATTACCATGCTTTGAATAATATGCTGGGCTTTGTTCCCATTCCTGTGGCAGTTTACTGGGAAGTGACCGATTACCCTGATCTATGGGCACTGACGGATGTCTTTCGCCTGACAAGAATAGATGTTCCGACACAGCTTCCTGACGGAGTTGACGGGATTACCATTGCAGACGGAACAAAATGGGAATACCGCACACAAAGCGGTCACTACCACCGTGATTACTTCCAGTACTGGTTTGATGATGCTACAGGCTTTTTATGGTTTGAATTTGAAACGCCGGCACTGGTAACAGATGCAGAATATAACCTGTGGATTTGCGGTAAATGTGTTACCAACGACCGTGCTGCAGCTGAAGTGTATTTCGATGACGAATTACTCGGGCATATAGATATGGGAGTTCAGGGTTCAGGTACAGATGAAGAAATGCTCGCCAATAACATGAAATATTATACAGAATCAAACAGCTCACAATTCCTTGGATTTCTCATTGGAAAAGTTTATATATCCGCTCCCGGGAAACACAGGGTAAAACTGGTTAAATGGGACCCTGGCAATCCTGACCGGCAAAGATGGGTAATAACACTGGATATGATGCATTTTATCCCGGTTGACAAGGTCCAGAATGATGTGAAATTCCCAAATGGATGATATTGAAATATCGCATATGACAGATTTTCCATGATTGGCTAACCGGATGAAAAGACGGATCTTTAAATGACTGTATAACTGATTTTTAAGTAATTTATTAGTATAAGTAATTTATTAGGGATATGACAAAATATAAAACTTCAAAGTTGCCATACAATGCCATTTTTTTGATTGCAATTGCTTTTACCCTGTTTTTATCAGGCTGCCGTGATAACTGGGACAGTTATTATAAAACTGATGACGAAAATATTGAAAAAACGATTTTGCAGGGCATAGAAAATGACCCTGCATTATCAAAATTTAATGAGTACCTGAAGATCAGCGGTTATGATAAACAGCTTGCCTCTCCACTTAGTTACAGTGTATGGGCACAAACCAATGATATCATTTCAGATATTGAGCCTGGTGATACTGCATCCATCAGCAATTATGTCGGGTATTGTATTTCTGTAGGTAATTATAATGATACAGAACAATCCCGAATTAAAATGTTAAACGGCAAATATGCCCTGCTTGATAATACAAACAATACGATCGAAAATGCGTCCTTTTCGGGTACCCCGCAGGTATATCAAAACGGATTATTGTATATTACCACTGAAAAATTCAGTCCGAAAAAAAATATCTGGGAAATATTTACGGAAGATGCACCTGCCTCTGTGCAAAAGCAATTTGTTGAAACACTTTATGGTTATATCTTTGATGAGGAAAACAGCAAAATAATAGGGGTGGATCAGGAAACGGGTCTTTCTGTCTATGATTCAGTCAAAATTTACACCAATAAAATTCTTATTGATGTCGCTGACCTTGAAGATGAAGAAAAACTGTACACTTTTATCATTTTAAGTGATGATGCCTATAATAGCACGGTTGCCGCCTACAAGACTTATTATAAACCACTGGATTCCACCTCTGTTGATTATATGGCGGCCTATAATACCTGTATCGACCTGGTAATACCCGGAAAAATTGAAACAGCAGATTTGCCGGCAGCAACAATAACTGAAACCGGGATTGAGATGTCCCTTCAACCGGATAATATTGCAGATTTTGAGTTGGCGAGTAACGGGATCATTTATTATGTTAATACCAATCCCATTGCACTTACCTCCAAATTTAAAGAGATGGTTGTTGAAGGAGAAGATATAGAATCAGCTAAAACACTCACATGGAAGATTGTACAGGCAGAAGGTGCATCAGGAGGTTATGAGCTGTATTATGAGGCTGAGAAGGGAACCTGGGCACAATATCAGTTTGATATACCTTACCCGGCCAGATATCAGTTCTCAATATCTGCCGTGGCCCCGGATACACTTTCACCTTATAACCAGTATATTGAGTTGCATCAAAAGGGAGCTGATGATAAATCGGTGCCGTTTGCTGCTTTTGATAAAGCTTTAACTGCAGCTGACTACAGCCAGAAAATACCTATGGGCGAATATACCTTTCAGGAAGAACAGACAATTGCCATAAGGATTTACAGTGACGGAGATGTTACCCCGGTGCCTCCAATTACACTCGACAGAATAATAATAACACCGACAAATGAATAATATAAAACAGATCAATATGTCATCACAACGAAGTAAATACATAATATTATTTCTGATAATCACCTTTCTTTTTAAGGCGGGTTATTCGCAAACCGGCAATAAAAAAATTACAGGAAGGGTTGTTGATGCTGCTACCGGCCAGTTGTTGGATGGTATAAAAGTTACATTGCCGGGTATCAGTTCGACCATTACCGCTGACAGCGGCATATTTGAGATATCAGTACCGGATGATAACATAACGCTGAGGTTCGAAGGAATAGGGTATCAGTCGGAACTGGTAGCTTTAAAGGGGCGGTCTGATATTCAGGTCCAACTGAATGAAGAAGGATATCATTCGGTTTATAATACGGTAGTGACACCAACCGGTGACAGAACATTGATATCTGTTAATAATGCTGTAAATGGCATTAAAGGATCTTATAAAGAGACAGCCGGTTCGGCAGATGAGATTATGCAGGGTAAAATGGCCGGTGTGAATGTCATTTCGCGGTCCGGTGATCCGGGTGCCGGAACCAATATTTTTATCCGCGGCTACCATTCATTGAATACTTACAGCCAGCCATTGATCGTGGTTGACGGAGTGTTATATGATAACAGGGATTATGCAGGATCCAATATTACAGGAAATCCGGAGAATAATCCGTTGCTTCTCATAGATCCCAAGGATATTGAAAGTATTACAGTATTAAAGGATGCTGTTCCTGTATACGGAGGTAAAGCGGCTAATGGCGTTATACTGATAAATACTATAAGGGCAAAGCAGGCGGCCACCCGAATTGATTTTTATACTCATCATGGAGTCAGTTTTAAACCGGTTAACCTGCCTGTGATGGAAGCAGATGACTATAAGGTCTATTTAACCGATCAGATTACTACTGCTGGGATTTCCGGCGATGATGCATCCAACCTGGATTTTATGTCAGATGATATCACTTCCCAGGATTATTACAGGTATCATAACAATACCAACTGGCAGGATGAAATATTCAATAACAGCACGGAACACAATTATTATGTCAGGGTAACAGGGGGAGACGAAAAGATGAAGATGGCTGCATCTGTGGGTTATCTGAACAAAGAAGGAATAATCAAACAAAGTGAATTGTCAAGGTATAACATGAGGATCAATGGTGATATTGTTGCCACCCAGAATCTTGATATAAATGTTGGCCTTGCTTTCACTTTAAATGACAAAGACCTGAAGGGTTCAGGGGTTTATAATCAACTCTCCCCGGTTTATCTTGCTTTGGCCAAGGGACCAATTTTTGCCCCGTATATTAATAATGAACAGGGAACCACTCCGAACCTCGAGGATTATGACCCTCTGGCAATCAGTAATCCTGTTGCCATTCTGCAAAACATGGTGGGAGATGTACAGGATAAAAGATTTTTTGGAACTTTTGGCTTTAAATATCGTTTTATTCCCGGATTGATCTTTGGAAGTACATTCAACATTAATTTCGATGAAAAAAGAGAAACCTATTTTATGCCTGATATAGGGGTTATCCCAACACTGTTACCAAATGGTGTGGCAGATAACAGCGCTTCCGCACTGGTGGACCGGTACACCGGTTTATATAATGACACCCGGCTGACCTATAAAAATAAAACCAACCCGATCCACAATTATAATGTAATTGCCGGTGTCCGATTTAACACAGTAGATATCGAAAGTGACTGGGCCAATGCATACAATACACCCAGTGACGAGATCAGTACCCTGTCGTCGGGAAGTGAGAATCTGAGAAGAACAGGCGGAAATATAGGCAAATGGAAGGAACTTACCTGTTACCTTGCGGCAGATTATAATATGCTTCAAAAATATTTTCTCTCTGTCGGATTATCCCTGGACGGTTCCTCCAGGTTTGGCTCACAGGCTAAAGGTATCAGCCTGTTTTCACACAAATTTGGCTTGTTCCCTTCAGTGAGCGCAGGTTGGCTTATTTCTTCCGAAGATTTTATGAGCAACATTGAAATGATAGATGTCCTGAAAATAAGGGCAAGTTACGGAGCCACGGGAAATGATGATATCAGCAACAGATCAGATATTAAATATTATAGCACACAGCGTTATATCGGTGTTGTGGGAATAGCATACACCGACATCCCGAATCAGCATATTCAGTGGGAGACTGTGAAAAAAGCAAATTTTGGCATTGATATAGCCCTGTTTAATGAAAGACTGGCTTTCCATGGTGATATTTTCAGCCATAGAACAGAAAACATGCTTGTGTATTCACCGGCAAGCGTTATTTCAGGTACCGACTATTTCCTTTCCAACGACGGCTCTATGAAATCCCATGGTTTTGAGCTGGGGATAAACACCAGGATCGTTAACCGTGAATTGAAATGGGACGCAGGACTGGCAATAGCCCATTTTAAAAATGAAATAACCTCCATTCCTGAAGAACAATATGCTTACCTTGGAAATGGTGTCATAATTGCAAGGGAAGGTTCTCCGACCGGTTCATTTTATGGTTTCAGGACTGATGGCGTTTATGCCAGTGACCAGGAAGCACTGGAATCAGGATTATTAAACAGGTTACCTTCCGGTGAACTTGTAAATTTCAGGGGAGGCGATGTGAAATATGTGAACTTCGATGACAGTGATAATATCATAGATGAGAAGGACAGGCAGATAATCGGGGATGCCACGCCTGATCTTACAGGATATCTGAATAGTTCTGTTTCCTGGAAAGGGATTACCCTTGATATGCTCTTTTCATTCAGCTTTGGCAATGATGTTTACAATGGTGTCAGGGCACAGTATGAATCAATGAGGAGTTATGACAACCAACTGATAACAGTAAATAATCGCTGGCGATACGATGGACAGGTAACCGATATGCCGCGTGCCGAATACGGTGATCCGATGCAAAATGCCCGTTTCTCTGACAGATGGATCGAGGATGGCTCATACCTCAGGCTGAAAACACTCACCCTGTCGTATGATCTTCCAGTGAAACAGGGTTTCTTCAAAAATGCAATGGTTTTCCTGTCTGCCAATAATCTGATCACCTTCACCAGATACCTTGGTTATGACCCTGAATTCAGCAACAGCAGTTATAGTGTTTATCAAGGGATTGATACAGGTCTTACCCCGGTTTACAAGTCGGTTTATACCGGTTTGCGTGTGGGATTATAAAAAAAAATGATGTTTAAAAAATTAAATGATATGAGTATGAAGCGTTGTTATTGTCTGCTGGCAGTTCTTTCTGTTATTGTTTTTTCAATAATGACCATGAGCTGTGAAAAAATGCTGGATATTGACCTGAAGGATGTGCTTGAGGCTGAGGAAGGATATAAAAACACCTTCGATGCACGTTCCGCTGCCTTGGGAATCAATGGTTTATTTCAGCAAAAAATGGCTGATAATTATTTTTTAATGAATGAATTACGCGGTGATTTGCTCGACGTTACAAGCAGTGCAGATCAATACCTGGTTCAAATTTCAACTCACCTGGTAAAACCCGGGAATCCTTATGTCAGACCGGCAGATTATTATTCTGTTATCCTTGCATGCAATGAAGCCATGAAAAGAATCAATGAACTGCACAGTGATTCTTTATTATCTTATGATAATTATGATGTTGATTATTCGGAAATAGCTGCATTCCGTTGTTTTATTTATTACCAGATGATGCAGCATTTTAGTCCTGTGATATACGTTACAGAACCACTGGATAACATAGATATGGTATTAAATGAAAAATATCCCAGGCTGGAGATATACCAGTTGGTTGATTCACTCATCAGCCTGCTGGAAACACTTCCCATCCTGGATTTACAGGACTATGATCGCATATACCTGGAAAGTACAAATAAGATTGACGGATACAGTCTGAACAGGTCTTTTGTGGAGAAACGGTCTTTGCTGGGTGACCTGTATATGTGGAGAGGTGAGTATGAGAGAGCTGCCGAGATGTACCGGTGGAATTCCCTGCTGAACAGGAATGTGCAAAATAAATTCAAATGCACTTTTTCACCCTTTGGATATAATGTTTTGGATGAAAAGTCAGAATTCGACTGGGATGAGATGTTTATGACCTCATACCAGGGGACTTCTTCCAGTAACCTTTATAATGAATGGTTCTGGCATGCGATTATAGACAACCGTTTTGAACAGACCAATTCAATTGTAAAATATACATCAGGCTATTATGGTGACTACCTGGTAAGACCCTCTCAGCAAGCTATCGATAACTGGAATTCGCAATTTCTTATAAACGGTATACAGGGTGATTTGAGGGGAGAAGGCGCCTCATGGACATATGAGGGAGGCAATCCGGTGGTTTATAAATATCTGATGGAAATAAACAGTCCGTACCAGAATGATGCGGATTTATATCTTTGCCGCACAGGTACGATATTCCTGAGATATGCAGAGGCGGTAAACAGACTGGGAAAATGCAAACTGGCACTTGCTATGTTGAATCCTAATGGCTCAGGCCTTGCTGCAGATCCTGCAGTTGTTGATACAGGCAATGCAACATTTGATTTCTTTTCTATCCAGGACAAGGATAAGAAGAGACTGTTTGCACTGTCGAAAGGTGTCAGGGGAAGGATCTCTCTCGCACCAAATACAGTTCCTCCACAGGCAACCCTGCAGGATTCCATCCTGTATATTGAAAATCTGATTTCTCAGGAATATGCGCTTGAATTAGCCTTTGAAGGCGACCGCTGGATGAACCTCCTGCGTATAGCAGACAGAAGAGAAAAAGAAGCCGGGGGCTCTGGTGCACAGTTCCTTGCAGATGCCGTTGCAAGAAAATTCGAAGCCAAAGGTGATATGGGTACTGCTGCAACGGTAAGAGGCAGGCTGCTCAACAGGGATAACTGGTTTATTCCACTGGAATAGCCGGGATTGTTCGTACCTTCCAGGGATTTCCTATTTAAGATAGAATCCTGCTTCCAGGACATCTGCCGAGCTTTTACCGACAAATACCCTGAAATCTCCGGATTCAACAAGAAGCTCTCCTTTATAATTGTAAAAGGCGAGATCCGCAGCAGTAAGCCTGAACACAACTTTCCTTGATTCACCGGGCTCAAGACCGAATTTCTGAAATCCTTTGAGCTCTCTGACGGGCCGTGTAAGACTGGCATACAGATCTCTGATATACAGCTGCGTTGTTTCAAATGCTTCATACAGGCCTGAATTTTTTACTGTGATTTCAACTCTGAGTGTATCATCCATGCTTATTGTATCAGCTGACAGCTTCAGGCCGGAATATTCGAATGTTGTATATGATAATCCATAGCCAAAAGGATACATGGGTCTGTAATCCAGATCGAGATAGAATGCAGCGTGTCCCACAGGATTTACGGGATCACCCGGGATCATCCCCTGATGGACTTCAGAAGGCGGCCTGCCGGTATTGCGGTGATTATAATAAACAGGTATCTGCCCTTCGGCCCGTGGAAAAGATATGGTCAGTTTGCCCGAAGGAACGCTCTTTCCGAGAAGCAGGTCAGCTATTGCAGGTCCTGCCATGGTACCCGGATGCCAGGCGTATAGTATGGCATCGAGCTTATCTTCGATATCTGACAGGATGAGAGGCCTTCCTGCAAGGATGATCCCTACCAGAGGCTTACCGGTTGAGGCAAGGAGGTCTATCAGCTGTTCCTGTGCGCCCGGCAGGTTCAGAAATGCACGGCTATGGTTTTCACCGGATAGAATGGCTTCTTCTCCCAGGAACAAAAAGATGATCTGTGAGCTACCGGCAACTTTCAATGCTTCAGCAAAGCCTCGTGTTGATTTATCACGGCTCGATTGCAAACCGGGTGCATAAAGGTATTTCCTGTTATCTTTAAGTGCCTGAAAAGCTGCCAGCGGTGTCTGTGACTCTTCAGGTCTTCCGTCAGGTGACCAGGCGCCAAGCTGTTCTCGAGGTGCATCGGCTAACGGACCGATAATGGCAATTCTGTTTACGGGTTCTTTCACAGGCAATACCTGGTTAGAATTCTTCAGTAACACACAGCTTTCAGTTGCCAGTCTTCTGGCAAGTTCAAGATTGTCTGCAGTAAGTATGACATTTTCGCAGGGGACCTCTGCAATCGGCCTGTCAAATAAACCCAGCCTGTATTTGACCCTCAGTATGTTTTTAACCGCATCATCAATCAGGCCTGTATTCAGTTCGCCGTTGTTAACAAGACCGGCAAGATTGTTCATGTATGAAGTACTGACCATCTCCATATCCACACCTGCTTTGATGGCTTTCAAAGCTGCTTCAGAACCGTCTTTGCAAAAGCCGTGCATGATCATTTCTATGATGGCGTCCCAGTCGCTTATGACAAAACCATCAAAATTCCATTCATTCCTCAGGATCCGGCGCAATGTGAATTCGTTACCTGATGCAGGTATCCCGTTCAAATCGTTAAAGGCACTCATGATGGTTTGTCCCCCTGCACCAACAAGGGCTTTGAAGGGAGGGAGATAAATATTCCTTAATTCCGATTCAGGGATCAGGGTCGTATTATAATCTTTTCCGCCTTCAGCATCCCCGTATCCTGCAAAGTGTTTTCCGCATGAAGCAATTGCTGACGGATCTTTCAGATCATTTCCCTGAAATCCATGCACCATTGCCTTTGCATAGATGCCTGTAAGATACGGATCCTCTCCGCATCCTTCAGCAACCCTTCCCCAGCGGGGATCCCTGGAAATATCGATCATGGGAGCAAAAGTCCAGTCAATACCTTCGGAAGAAGCCTCCATTGCTGCAATACGTGCTGCCTTCCTAACCAGTTCCGGGTTCCAGCTGGCTGCCTGTCCCAAAGGAATGGGAAAGACGGTCCTGTAACCGTGTATAACATCACGTCCGAAAATCAGTGGTATTCCCAGTCTTGATTCCCCGATGGCAATTTTCTGCAGCCTGTTTCTGGTTTCAAGATTCCCCGGATTCAAAAATGATCCCACTTTACCCTGTCTTACCAGATCGCAAACAGAGTCATGCATGTTTTTCTTTATTTGCAGTTGCTGCAATTGTCCAATCTTTTCTTCCAGGGTCATCAGCACCAGTATCGAATCGATTTTAGCTTCGATCAGCTGAGATTCGTCCATCTTCTTTCTCAGATCGCTGCAGGAAAGGAATACAAATGTCAGGATGATCGCCAGGGATATAATCTTTTGTGTCATATTCTTTTTATTAATAATAGATTTGTTACAAAAATAGAACAATCCTTTCTCTGTCAAACCCGATAACTGAAAAAGTTTAAACCATACGTAATTATTTTATTGAATCCTTAATTCCCAGTCTCTGATAATTGGTGGCTTTTTCAAAACCCTCGATCCTGAATTTTTTTCTGTCCCTGACCATCCGGGTCATCCGGCTGAGATCAAAAAAACCGAAAAAGACAGGGAACACGAAGCTTTCACTATCTGATGTCCGGATAACATAGCGCTCCAGGTCTGGATGAATTCTTATCATATCAAATAATCCTGTTCCCGGATAAACCCTGTAAAAAAAGTTTATTCCAACTGTCTGAACTGGCTGTTTATCCAGAAAGTCCATCATTTTTTCTGCATTTCCCATCTCTTCATAGGGGAATCCTGTGGACAGGTCAACGGCAACCTTCAATTGATATTTGTTTGCGAGAAACAACAGATCTCCGATCATCTTCAGATAATCCTTGCCGGTGTTCTGTGTATCCATGCTCAGTGTTAACATGTCGGCTCCTGACTGATGCAGCCAGTAGAACAAATCTTCATCAAAAGGCTCCGGTTTCATGTAGAGTGCCCATTTAACCGGGCCTGAAACGGATTTTATGGCCTTGCATACTTCGGTGCAATGCTCAATTTCCAGGTTAAATTCACTGTCGCACAGGTGAAAATGATGATATCCCAGTTTTCTGATCATGGCGATTTCCTTTCCAACCTGTCCAGGATCATGAAAGATGATCCTTTTGTTTGATTCTGTGCAAAAAATGCATTTTCCGTCACACCCGATCTGGGTTCTGAAACCTACAATGCCATTATTTCTGATATAGGAAGCATAATCAGATACAATCTTCCTTTCAAATTCATGTGCTGAGGCGGTAAAGTCCTCATAACCGTTCAATATTTTCTCCTCACAGTTACCGTTTTCAAGAGACTTTATCAGTCTGATAAAGGCATATTCACCCGGACCGCAAACACCATAATCTGCTCCTGTATATTCAATGATTTGTTCCGGCATAATTGAGAATCCTGATCCGCCGAGTACCGTCACACAACCGCATGATTTGCATATACCTGTATATTTTTTAATTGCGGGCAGAAAGAATTCGTTCTGATGATACAGTACGGTGTCTGTTTGCCGGACTGTAATAGCAGCGATATCCGGAAGATAATCGTTCAGGGTTCTGAGAAGCTCATCTTCAGGTGCTTCAGAAAAACACAGATCAAGAACCGAAAATTCAATATCCCGTGAAAGGAGGGATGCTGACAGATACTCAATTCCCACCGGAATAACAGGAGGGTAATGATATCTGTTCGGATTAATAAATAATACTCTCATCCTTCACCTGAAAAAAAACAACATACAAATATATCAGAACATGGTGAGAATGGTTGCCGATTCTTGTCCATCTTTCATAAATTCCTTAATTTTATCTAAAATCATACAATCATGTACCCAGAATGCAAATACAAATTACGGTTTGCTTTAACGGCATTGTTTTTCGGATTATCTTCATTGATTTTCGGTCAAACGGGAAATATGGTAATCAATCCGGATTTTGAGGATCATGATGAATGTCCGGAATCTCATAATCCTGAAAACCAGTCTCATAAACTTGTTCCAGGGTGGTCTTATCCGACTTTTGCCGCACCTGATTATTTCAATCGCTGCGGCTCAAAAGACGCTGATGTGCCACAGAATTTTGCCGGCTACAGTGAACCGAAATCAGGTGACGGTTATGTGGGAGCCATACTGACAGGTAGCGATGAAAGCAGGCGGGAATACATTCAGGGTGAATTGATCACCCCCATGATAGCCGGGGAGAAATATTGTGTAACATATCACTACAGGCTTGCCTCGGGTTCAAGGCTTGCTGTGGATCAGATCAGCGTATATTTTTCCAATGCCAGGATTGTGACAGAGGGCATCGAAGCGATGGGCGTAATTCCCCAGCTGACCACCCGCGAAGGATTGTTTTTTGATAATGTGGAGGACTGGGAACAGGTTTGTCAGGTATATGAAGCCAAAGGAGGTGAGAAGTATTTTACGATCGGGAATTTCAAAAACTATGAAAACACGAATTATGTTGTTACAGACAAGAATATTGTAAATCTGAGAAACAAGGCTTATGCCTATTATTATTTTGATGATGTGGCCGTGCGAAAAATAGACGATTGCAATGTTTGTCCCTGTATCCTGCATAATTTCGAGGCCAGGATCGTAGACTCAAGCTATACAGGGGGCAGGGATCCTATAACAGGAGAGGTCAAAAGGATTATCAACGACGGACATATAAGGATTGCCATGGTCGGGGGAACACCTCCTTATAAGGTAGTCTGGAATAATAAAACCACAGGCAGCGAATTGAAGAATCTTCCGGCAGGGAGATATGAATATGTCGCATCTGATTATTACAACTGCAAATCAAAAGGAACCGTCATCTTTACAGAACCCGGGATTACATCAGATAAATTTGAAGACGGACTGAAAAACATACAGGAAGGATCATCAATTGTCCTGAGGAACATCTTTTTTGAATTCAACAAGACTGACCTGTTACCGGAATCGTATGAAGAACTTGACAAAGTGGTTGCTTTCATGGTTGAGAATGATATCAGGAAAATAGAAATTTCCGGTCATACCGACAGCGAAGGTTCGGAAACATATAATCAGAAACTCTCTGAGGGAAGGGCAGCCTCTGTTGTAGGCTATCTTGTGAGTCATGGCGTCGATCCTTCACGCATGACAGCAACAGGATGCGGAGAATCAAGGCCGATAGATACAAACCGGAGTGAGGAGGGCAGGGCACAGAACCGGAGGGTTGAGTTTACACTGATAAAAAGATAAATATCTGTGAGAAACAATGAGCTGAATCCTGATAAACCGGAAAATCTATGGTCGTGACAGGTTCTTCGGGATTCATGTAATTAAAAACATAACAATAAATAATACACATGAAGAAGATCTGCATCATCATCATCTGTCATTTGTTCCTCCTGAATGTGTTCCCCCAAAACATGAAAAGAGGATTCAAACAGCTGGAAAAGCTTGACTATGAAAAAGCAAAAGAGATTTTTGACCAGGAGCAGAAGCTTTCAGGCGAAAGCCCCGCTGCTGGTTTTGGACGAATGGTCATTTTTGGTGATGAGAATTCTCCCTATTACAACCTTATAGAAGCATGGTCTTGTGCCAGGATTGTTCAAAAGAACATAGCTAACCTCGGTCCGGAAGAAAAAGAGATCATAGCTGAATATTTTGTTAATACCGAAACACGCAGAAGCAACTGGCCGGTCAATAAGAAAATCCTGCAAGCCATTGGTGCTGTTGAAGCCAGATTGATTAAGTATATCAGAGAGGAAAACAACCTCAGACTTGCATACGACGTTATTGAAAAATTCCCCGACTTCAGATATTATAATAATGTCATACATATACGTAACCAGCTTGAATTCAGAAAATATGAGAAACAAAATACGCTTGACGGATACCTGGAATTCATGAGTAAATTTCCTGAAGCCGCACAGAACGAGAAAGCAATAAAATACCGCGATAAGATGGCATTTGAAAAAGCAAGGAGCATCAATACAGTGGATGCCTATGAAAACTATATGAAAAGATATCCAAAGGCAGCTGACTATGGCAATGCCATTAAGCTCAGAAATGCAGCTGCATTCAGACTGGCAAAGCAGCAAAATACAATCGAGGCGTTTGAGTATTTTATTAACAGGTACCACGATGCCCTTGAAATACCTGATGCGAAAAGGATTCAGCAACAGCTTCTGTACGATTATGCCAGAAAAATACAAACGCTGGAAGCATATAACGAATTTATTGCCAAATATCCTGAAGGCAGTCAGTACATCGATATCTTTAATCTGAAGTCCCTTGATCTCGGCATGAAATTCTTCAACGCCTCGGGGTTAAACTGGAATAATGTTGTCTGGTGCAGAAGCTTTGATAATAAGATGTTTCCGGAGAACGCAGCCGGACTGGCTGTGACGGCAACAAATAACTATATTGTGGCCGGTAATACCATGCAAACCGATTCTGCATACAGGGATGCATGGATCATAAAGCTGGATGAGAACGGAAAAATGATCTGGAACAAGATAGTAGGAGGCAGGTACCATGACAGTATCCTCGCAGTTACTCTTAATAACGACCAGGATATTTTAGCTCTCGGATATACCTGGTTAACACCGGATAGTGCTTCAAAGGAGGGATGGTTATTCAAGATTGATGACGAAGGCAGGAAGATCTGGAACAGAAGTCTTGGTAAATGGAATATTACTTCGTTCACAATAAATTCAGCAAATGAAATTTTCATCGGGGGATATCAGCAAAATGATTCACTGGAAAATAAATACAGGCTGATGGTTATCAATAACGGGGGAAAGAAACTATGGGAAAGAACCTATGTCTCATCGGGAGAAATAACAGGCATGCTGACCGGATATGACGACAATATTACTATAGGAGGTTCCGGATGGACATTTAAAATGACTGCGAAAGGATATATTATCCGGGAAAATCATTTTGAAAACAAAGACAGCATTACATGTATTACCGGGCTGACTGACGGTAGCATATTACTTGGCGGTTTGAGGGATTCCACGAGAAGAATGCTGGTGAAATTTGACAGTAACGGCAGGAAAGTCTGGGAAAGAATTCATGATAATCCTGAATCCACAGTACTGAAAAGCATACAACCTGTCAGTAACTCCGGTTATCTTGGTTACCTGACTTCACCCGGCAGGGAGATGCTGGTTTATTACGGTCTTAATGGTGATGAGCAGCATCATGTTCCGATACCTCACAATTTGAAAATAAGCTCGTATTTAATGGATGTCCGGGGAAATCTGATGATTCAGATGACTGCTGGCGGGAATATGATCCTGATAAAAAACACAGGTTCGGATCTTTAGTTATCCGGCTGACTTATTATTTATTGCAGGGTAAATGGCATCCTCTTCATTCTCTGTGCATACAGGTGCATAAATTACAAGTATCATCAGGAGAACAAAGCATAATATGAAGAAATAGAACAATCCGAACAAAAAAAGATTTGTCAATAAAATATTGATATTCGTCAACAATATTGATAGATTAATCATCGTTTTTTAACTGTTCGTCAAACTTTGTAAATACTTTTACGTAATTTTATCGTAAAAGATGTGTTTTCCCCCTTTTTTTTTTTGATAAAAAAAAGAAATGTCTTCTGATAAAGAGCTGCATTCGACCATTCACAATCTGAAACATGAGATTCACCGGCAAAAGAAAGAGTTGACCGAAAGCATCAGATATGCCAGTTACATTCAGAAAGCTTTATTACCTTCACCCTTGTTGTTCAAAAAATTACTGCCTGATCATTTTGTTCTTTTTCAACCCAAAGACATTGTCAGCGGGGACTTTTTCTGGATTACCAGGAAAAAATCAGATATCATTATTGCCGTGGCAGATTGTACCGGCCATGGTGTTCCCGGAGCGTTTATGAGTATTCTGGGGATCACAACCCTGAATGAGGTGATAAACAGAGGATCTTACTCTTCTGCAGGATCAATTCTAAACCAGCTCAGGGAGGGCATCATGAAGGCACTAAATCAGACCGGGGAAGAGTATGAGCAGAAGGATGGTATTGATATGGCAATCTGCAAATTAAATACTGAAAGTAATGAGATTGAATATGCCGGTGCGTTTAATCCGATTTATATTATCCAGAACAGGCGGCTTACCGAAATTGATGGAGATAAAATGCCTATTGGTATATCGGCAGAAGAAGAGAGACCATTTAAAACCCACAGGTTTTCTTTGAAACCTGATAATGTCATCTATCTTTTCACAGATGGTTTTGTGGATCAATTTGGAGGTGCCATGGGGAAAAAATACAAATACCAGCCCTTCCGGAAACTGATTCTGAAGATCCATGAATTACCCATGCATAAACAAAAAGAAATGCTTCTAAATGAATTTGAAAAATGGAAAGGATCCCATCAACAGCTCGATGATCTGTTGATTGTTGGTTTCAGGTACCAATGTGGATAACTCTTATCAGTCAATGTAAAATTGACTTAAAATTTTAGCTATTTTCACTTTTGAATCAATTATTACAAATAACATGAGATTCAGGGGATTCAAGATCAATAACTACCGGTCAATTGTTGATTCCGGATGGAATTTTCTTGCCTATGATAACATTACAGCACTGATTGGCCAGAATGAATCCGGGAAAACATCTGTACTTGAAGCATTAATGAGTTACTATGACGGAAAAATTTCTGATGATGTATTACGGAGTGATATGACATTTCCGGTTGTCTGTTGCATGTTTGAGTTGAATGATAAGAATATCAGCCAGTTAATAGACACATCCAGAATATCTGAAGAACTCAGAGATATCATCAATAATAAGAAAGAGATCATTCTTCAGCGTGAATGGAAACCGGACAGAACCAGCTCGGTTACAGTCGGGGATGATGATGTCAGGGATTATTATTTAAAAATACAGCAAGCAAAAGAAGAGCTTGAGAAACTTGTTCAAAAGGAAATCAATGATTTACTGTCTAAAGCTGATAAGGTACTTGATGAAATGGAGCTTGCAGAACGCGAAAAACAGGAAGCCAGAAATGATCTTAACCAGTGGTACCTGAAACTTGAAGAAGCTAAGAAAAGTCTGAAAAAGGCAAGAAAACATGATGCCAGACTTATTGCAGAACAAGAACTTGACACAGTTCAGCAGCTATACGGTCAAAGTGAAGAACAGTTTAACAGCAAGGTGAAGCTCTTTGAAGAAAAAAAGCTGATTACACAGGAATTATCAGAAAAAGTAACTGTTTGCAAAAGGTGCACTGAGGCTATAGAGAAAGTGAAAGCTGCGGCACAGGATCTGGAGTCATTAAGCAAGCAACTGAGAGAAGCAGAGCACCTGTATGATATCTATTCAAATGAGAAAGAAAAGAAGACTGCCCAGCAGAAACTTGAAAAATGCAGGATGGATCTGGCCAGGATTCAGAAAATCCATAATGACGCCATTGAACATGAAAAAATTCAGAAAGCCACTGCCGCACGTGTGTTTAATGGTCAGAATTTCAGGATTGCCGAGACTGAAGCAATTGCCGAACTGAAAAACGAAAAAAGATACCTGACACCTGAAGATATTGGTAACCAGATTTTTGAACATATCCCCCAGTTTGATTTTTTTGAAGATTTCAGTAGCCTGCTTCCGAATAAAATAGACCTTGAAGACCTGCTTTCAGCCAATGTTCATGCAGAAGGTTATAAAGCTGCACAGAATTTTTTATTGATTGCCGGCCTTAATTCTGATTTTTTCCGTGAAAAAAACCACCGTATTCTCAAGCAGAAAATTGAGAATCTGAACAGTGAGATTGCCATTGACTTTCAGGATTACTGGAGGCAAAATGTCGGGAAAGACAATAAAATAAGGCTGAATTTTGAACTTGAACATTACGATTACAGTGTCCCTGAAAAAAGTGGCAAACCTTATCTTGAATTCTGGATAAAAGACAAGCAGGAACGTTTATATCCAAAACAACGGAGCAGGGGAGTCAGATGGTTTCTTTCATTCTATCTTGAACTGAAAGCCACAGCTTTGCAAAATTCACAGAACAGGGTATTGCTGATAGATGAGCCCGGATTGAGCCTGCATGCAAGAGCTCAGGAAGATGTACTTAAAGTATTTGAAGATCTTAAGGATGCAATGCAAATCATTTATTGTACACATTCACCACATCTTGTGGACGTAAATAAGCTTTACAGAATACTTGCTGTCCAGAGGGCTGATGAAAATGATGAAAACAGTGAAACGGTTATACTGGATGCAAAATCTTTACCTCTTGCATCTTCGGATACCCTTTCTCCGATATATTCCCTGATGGGCGCCAGACTGAATGAGCAGCAGTATATCAAACAAAAGAATAATCTTATTGTACAGGATACCATTGTTTATTATTATCTGAATGTAATGTCAAAATTATTGGACATCCGGTTTGATGTGCATTATATACCAGCCACCGGAACAGAAGGGATAAGGATACTTGCAAATGTTCTTACGGGCTGGAAACTTGACTTTTCCATTCTTTTGTTTGGTAATGGAGAGAACAGGGAATTTGCTGAAACAATAAAAAAACAATTATTTATTGGAAAAGAAGCAGAAGCAGATAAAAGAATAAATATACTGGAAACTTACGCTATGATCGAAGACTTGTTTTCTACCATTGACTTTAAGCGGTTTATCCTTCAAAAACGGGTGGGGATCACAGAAGCAAACTCAGAATATATACTTACCAATGAATTATCAAGAACATTGCTTGCCGCTTCATTCCTGACTTATGTTCAGGATAACAGGATGAAGCTGGCTGATTTTGATGAAGAAACACGGAATAATTTCAAAAAACTCTTTGGCACTATTGAGAAGATGATTGCATAATGATCAACATCCTTTTTAGTTCCGCAGGTTATTGGCAACAATGTATTTTTTATATTGACCGTTAAACATAGAGGATCCTTTCTGTTTGCAGACAGGAAATGAATATTTATTTATTCATTTTTTTATTTTTCTGTATATTTTTAGTGAATTGACTGACAACTTTTTGAAACATAATTGATGTTCTTTGCGTATAAAAAAATTGACGAATGGTTAATTTTTTTTGACGAACGTATCAATTTATTTGACGAAATTATTATATTTGTTTCCGTATATTGCATAATTATTCACTAATAACTACAAAAATGGCTGTTTCACTTTTACTTCTGATTCCGCTTTTCTCACTGGCTGTGATCGGTTATTTTGTATTTACTGCACCTGAATTTAAAGAAATTCGTTAATAAAGGCAATTATTTCCCGACATGGAAGCCAAGAAATTGAATTTTTGGCTTCCTTTTTGTTATTCCTATTCCATATCACATTTATCGTTTTATCTTCAAAAGCTTTTTTATAGTTTTGAAGACATTATCTTACTTATGTTCTAAATTGAAAAATATGTATACAAAATATGCTGGTCAGGTCTTTTGTTTGTTGTTTTTCCTGGGTAACAATTTATTCATAAATGCACAGGAGAGACTTATTTCAAATTATACAGGGGAGCTCAACATCAAATTAACCTCTTCTGACGAAAAAAAAATCGAAAAAGGAATTGAAATCCTGATTGAAGCTGATAAGCAATTATCACAGGCTGAAAGCAGGTATTTGAACCTTTCGGAACTTGAATTAAAGGAAAAAATATCCGAAAATTATGAACAGGCATTGGAGGAACTGAAAGCTGTTTCCGAACTATACAAGGAGGGTAATATGAGTATTCATCAGGTTTTTAAGGAAAAGTGCGAGACATTCTGGACCCGGATGAAAAAGGTGCAGCATTTTGCTGCGGGTGTTGAAAAAGGTAAATATTATGAAAGTCAGTCAAGAAAACATATGCTGATGGCTCAGCAGAGACGTGATCAGGCATCATGGACAGACAGGTACGAATATGCCAGGGTAAAAATCAGAGAAGCAAACGAACTGGAAAATGAGGCCATCAGGGATCAGGGCAGGGCATTGCAGATCTATACTGATTATCCTGTGGAATATAACTATGAATGGGAAAATGACATAACCCTTGAAGAAGTCTACGAAATATATAAGAATCCTGCAGTCAACGAACCACCGGAGGATATCTATGCCACAGTCGATACCGATGCCAAAGTAGATCCGGTATTGATGAAAGAGATTATTTTTAAGGTGCAGATTGCTGCTCATACCGTTCCGCTGACTGAGGAATATCTCAGAATAATTTACAAAGGAGGAATGCCCATAGACATGATATATGAAGATGAGTGGTATAAATATTCCATTGGCAGATTTACCGGTTTTGAGGAAGCCACTAAGGTTCTCGAAGAATGTAAGGTCAGGAAAGCATTTATTGTTGCATATCAGGATGGTAAAAAACTTACCATTAAAGAAGCAATTGAATTAATGGAAAAAATGCAATGATTAATACAGTTTAAGGCGATATACCGGCAATTCCTTCATAATATTACCCTCACTTTCTGCAGTTATTCTGAATACAACCACTTTTCCCGGACTGATTCTGTTAATGATTATTTTGGCAGCATCTGTGATTCTATTACCCTTGAAGGAATATGACCGGTAAAACCCTCCAAAGGTATAGCCAATGGAATATTCTTTGATCTTAAACCAGTTTTCGGAACCGATGATATCGGAACTGAAGAAAACTGAAATACTGTCGGATTGAATGAGCTGCCGCTTATAAATCTCTGATGTCTCATCAAAAAAGGAGGTGTCGATTTTCAAAAGTGGGTCAGGAATATTTTTTACCTGGAAGAACCTGTGCCCTTGAAGAATTGTGTCATTGTCTTCGACTTTTAACAATACCAGTCTTGATAAACCGCTTCTGACAGGAATGGTAATAAACCGCAGACTGTCATAAAATACAATGCCGTTACTGGTTTCGAGAATGAAGTCTTCAATGTTTTCGTGTTCACTGATACCGATTTCAACCGGATTATCCATTCCGGCATATAAAATATTGCTTCTGGAATGCGCCAGGTTAAATACGCTGTCAGAAAGACTCTCTCCATATCTGTACTGCCCGTTCAGGATTAACGGGTAAAAGATAAATGCCATGCCAATATAGAATCTCCAGCTTTTCAATTTCTGGCAGTGAATGGTTTGACGTTTCCCGGATGTCCGGTAGACAACAGTCCGCAGGCAGCCAGAATATCCTGTCCTCTGGAATCTCTGATGGTAGTTATGATCCCTTTCTTTGTCAGACTGTCCCTGAACCTCTTGATGACATTATCTTCCGGGGATTTTAGAAGAATACCCGAAACAGGATGAAACCTGATCAGGTTTATCCTGCATTTTAATCCGTTTAATAACCGTGCGATTTCATTGACATGTCTCAGTGAATCGTTAAATCCTTCAAAAATAATATATTCGAAAGAGACTCTTCTTTTTTTACCCAACCGGCAGTTTTTAAGCGTTTCCACGACCTGTTTGACAGGAAAAACAGATTCGACGGGCATGATTTTTTTTCTTTCGTCAGTAAAAGGGGAGTGAAGACTCACTGCCAGATGGCAATTACTATTTTCAATAAAAGTCTTCATGGCAGGTATGATTCCGATGGTTGACACCGTAATTCTTGAATGGCTTATTGCATATCCGTACGGGGAAGTCAGAATCTCAAGGCTTTTCATTACTTCATCAAGATTGTCCATTGGCTCGCCCATACCCATGTAAACAATATTTGAAATGATATCCTTTTCCGGTATCCCCCTGATCTGGCTTAAGATCTCAGCAGCCGATAGATTGCCCTGATAACCCTGTTTTCCGGTCATGCAGAACAAACATCCCCATTTGCATCCGGCCTGGGATGAAATGCATACAGTGTGTCTTGAAACCCCGGGAATATAGACTGTCTCAATATAGTGAGAACGACTGGTTTGAAACAGGTATTTTTTGGTTCCGTCGGAAGAAATTTTAACATCCAGCGGAACATCATGCCTGATGGTATAATGTTTTGCAAGTCCGTTTCTTGCCGGTCTTGACAGATTTGACATTTTCTCAATTGAATCCGCGTCTTTCTTGTATAACCAGTCACATATCTGTATTGCCGAATAAGGTGGTAGTGATAACTCAGTTACTATCTTCTGAATTTCATTATAGGTCTTGCCAAATAAATTGGTTTGCATCACCTCCATTACATCTGTATTCCATTACAGCAAAGATAGCACATAATGCCTTTCATAAACAGGTAATGATTATTAAGTGATCTGGTGTCGGGGAAACGCGTTTGTTTTTACAAGGTCTGTAATTAATTCATGGCAGCATAGTTAAATAAATCAAAGTCGGGCCATTCTTTCACACTGCGGAGTGCTTTAAACATGGTGCGTGAAATCTCATTATGTATCCTTGATCTGTTTTTTGTACTGGTGTTGAGCAATACAACCCAGTCAATTTCATTGTTGTGCCTCATGATCAGGGCTGATGTACCGGCAAGCGTACCTGTTCTCCACCATGTGCCGTAACCGTCTGTTCCCCTCCAGCCAATGGTATTTCCCTTATTCTTTTTTGAAGGTGTCATCATCTCAATTGATTCATCTGAAAGAATATCGGCTTTGCTTTCGAACCCATCGATGGAAATAATAAGCTTAAGCAATTCAGGTGCAGAAGCAACCCAGCCTCCGGCAGCACCTAACAATTCAATATTGTTACCGCCATAGGTAACCGGGACCAGCTTTCCCGATCCGTCATATACATAGCACTTATCAGGTTTCCCGAGCTCATAGTATTTCACTTCATTTGGAAATCTTTCTTCAAAAAAACTGTGTCCTATGTGCATATCATAAATACCTAGCGGGTGGAGGACGGCAAACTGAACATAATCCTCATAGCTCATACCTGTTGTTTTTTCTATGATTTTACCCAGCAGCGTATAACCAAAATTTGAATAGCTGTACTTTGAACCCGGCGCATAATAAAGCTTCTCGCCCAGCTGGTAACAGATAATATCATCAAGTGTAGCCGGAGGTTTGATGTTCATTTTATTGGCAATATACAGTGAATTGAAGAGAGGATCCGATTTTTTGCCATTCCAGCCACCGGTGTGTCTCAACAGATCTCTGACAGTGATATCTTCCACACGATTATCTGCATAATGAAGGAATATGGAATCGTTCAGTATGCCATTTGGTCCAAACACTTTATCATCCAGATCAATACGTCCTTCTTCATATAGTTTCATGATTGTTACAGCTGTGATAAGCTTGGATACACTGGCTATTCTGAACAGGTATTTTGGCCCGGCTTTAATGCTGTCTTCTTCATTGGCAAAGCCAAAACCTTTGGCAAATATCAACTTCCCGTTTTTTGAAATGGCAACCGACGCACCTTTTATTTGCTCTCTTGAAAGAAAATCATTAAAAACAGAATCGATTGGAAAGGTGAGTTTACTCGAAGACATTTCGTTTGTTAATTTGAAGGATAACGGGGTGACTTCGGAGGTAGGTATATTTCTGTTACTTTCCTGTTTGAATGAAAATGTCATGGCTATTTCACCAAAGAACAGGAAGAAAAACAAAAGCAACCCTATGATATTTTTCGGGTTCATCGCTTCAGGTATTAATTTCAATAACACTTTATACATGTTTCTGTTTAAAGCCCACAAAAATAGTCTTTAATTTTGATATGGGTTATTTCAGGTTTATAATTCCCGGTTCAAAATTTAACAAGATCGGAGGACTAAAAAAAATTCTAAATATTTGTTTTATAGCACTTTCTGTTAATATCTTATGGCTGACCGAAGATTTTGAAATGTTAATAACTCCGGACCCATGTCTGCAATTTTAATATGATTGTCAAATTGTATGACGTATTCATATAAAAAATCCAATGATTAATCAAAGCATTAAAATTGTTAATAACTTTAAGGTTTCTTCTGTTGATAACTTTTCCGGAAAAAATAAAGGTTCATCCACTGAAAGATTTATTGATGAACCTTTATAAGTGCCTCTTATCCCTGAAAAACAAACGGAGAATACCGGCGCCCGCCGGGATACGGCAAACGGATTTCTACATTTTACTCATTTTTATTGTGCATCCGATAGCTTTTGTATAGGAAGGATCCGGATTCTTCCCGTTGAGAAGAGCCTCTATTGCGTTTACCAGGTATTTCTGCGAAACAGCATCCGGGTCTTTGTAATTGTCATCAATGGCTCCGATATACTTTACAACAAGGTTATTTCCTTCTTTGTTCAACAAATATATATGCGGAGTTCGTTCTGCCCCGTATGAGGATACTACTGTCTGATCTTTATCATGGAGATACGGAAATGTGAAACTCTTTTCTTTTGATCTTTTTACCATTTCAGAATACGAATCTTCGGGAACAATTCTTTCATCATTTGAATTGATGGCAATAACAGGATATCCCAATTGTTTATATTTCAAATCAATATCTATTAGCCTGTCCTGATAAGCTTTTGCATAAGGACAATGGTTACAGGTGAAAACCACGACAAATCCTTTGGCATCTTTATAGTCACTGAGACTGACCATGTTACCGTCAACATTTTTCAGACGAAAATCTTCAGCTTTTTCACCAACATGAATACCACCGGCGAATAATAGAGGTGATATTATTATAAGAAGAAAATTCAGTACTTGTTTTTTCATTGCTTTATTGTATTAAGTTTTAAAATAGAGTCCAGTAACCCATAATTCAGCAGTTCCGGAAAAAATTCACGGTAATGTTGATTATAGACCAGTGTAGCAGGTATGTTCCCATTCCATGATGAATCAACCCGGTTTATCCAGAAATTGCTGTCAGGATCGTCAAGCACAATTATTTCTGATTGAATGTTATTCTGTTGAACGAACGGGACCAGGCTTTTACTTAATTGATCGGGGAAATCGAGATTCACCAGCAACACTTTTACTTTTTGATCGCGATATTCGGTATTAATTCTTTCAAGATCAGGAAGTTCTTTCCTGCAGGGCAAACACCATGTTGCCCAGAAATTAATAATATAGGTCGTATCATTGTATTGATGCAAATGGTGTTCAAATTCCTTAAAGTTAAGGATCTGAAATCCGGCTAAATGATCTGAAGCACTCAGCAGGCTTAACGAAATGATAATTACGGAAATATTGAACCTCATAGAAAATAATGTTTATAGCGTACAACAAATATCAGTTGATGAGGTTCAGCAAAAACCGGAAATTTAACAATTCATTATGATTTAAGAGGAAGTGTAAAACTGATAGCAGTTCCCTTGTTTTCTTTACTTTCGACCCAGATCTCACCACCGCTGATTTCAACAAATTCCTTGCAGATCTTTAATCCCAGACCCGAACCTTTCTCATTCTTTGTTCCGTAGGTCGTAAAATGGATTTCCTTACCAAACAGCTTCTGGATGTTCTCCTTCTTAATTCCCACACCCTGATCCTCAACAGTGACAATCAATATTTCTTTATCGGATACAAATTTCTTTCGGGCACTTATTTTTACAATACCATCGGGGTATGAAAACTTAATGGCATTGGATATCAGGTTTCTTAAAACAGCAGAAATCAGTTCAGCATCACAATAAACCATGGTGTTTTCAGCGATCCCGAGGGAAAAGTATATGCCTTTTTTCTTTGCCAGATTGGTAAGAAGACTGATTGAATCAGAGACAATATTATTAATGTTTGTAACTTTTGGTATGCTTTTAATGGTTCCGGTCTTGCTTCTGGCCCATGATAATAAATTTTCCAGAAGCACGACGGCGTTTTCCGCGATACCTGAAGCCTCCTGCATGAATTCTTTGATACTTATATCCAGCTCAGGATGCATCTCCAGAAAGACATCGGTATAGTTCTTCAATGATCCGATGGGATCTTTGAGGTCATGTCCTATTACTGACAACAATTTGGATTTAAATATATTGGCTTGCTGTAACTCATGTCTCTGCTGTATAATGGTAAGATGGATGCGGATTCGGGCAAGAAGCTCTTTTTTATGAAACGGCTTCACAATATAATCCACTGCTCCCTGTTCCAGTCCCTTTACAATACTTTCCGTTTCTGTTTTTGCAGTGATGAAAATAATTTCAGGCTTATAACCCAAATCACTGTGAATGATTTTTTCACAAACCTCGAAACCATCCATCTCCGGCATCATTACATCCAGTAAAACCAGATCGAATCTTTTGGTATTTAACCAGTCAAGAGCATCCTTTCCATTGGTGGCAAATTCTATGACATAATCACATTCTTTGAGAATATTTCCAATGATCTGAATATTCCTTGGAATATCATCCACTATCAGAATGACTGGCCTGTTGTTTATCATTGTTAATATATAAACGGTTAAGATAGCTTATGGTATCTCTAAATTTATAGAGATGTTCTCTCATATTCTCTATATCAAAGCTATTGGTATAATCAAGCAGTATATCTCCATATGTCTGCAATAAGGTTATCCTGTGCTGATGCCCAAACTCTTTCAATTCTTTTGCAAATTGTGTAACCTCAGCAATGGGTTGCTTATGGGCAAACTGGTTCCACTTATTTTTAAAATAATTATTGATTTTTTCATAAACTTCCCTGGATAAATGTGTTTCAGATGATTGTACATCAAGGGTCAATCTGCTGGTTTGATCAGTTGCAACATTGCTTTTCAGTTCAAAGGGAATGAATTTCATCATTTGCTGGTATAAATCATCAATCTTAACCGGTTTCAGCAAGACAGTATCGATTCCTGCTTCCTTTAATGCATCATCTCTTTTATCAACCGGAAAAGCTGTCAATGCAATGATAGGAATGTGATGTGATACGGGGTTGGATTTTATTATTTTTGAAGCCTTGTAACCATCGGCAACAGGCATTTTAATATCCATCAGTATGAGATCCGGTAACCATTTTAAGGTCATGTCAACTGCCTCCTGACCATCGGTTGCCTCAACCAGGTTAACCTTGGTATGGGAAAAAACCTCTTTAATGTAACTACGATTGATATCATTATCATCAGCAAGGACTATGGTTATGTTTTTGAAGTCCACAAGCTTGTAATCAAAATCTGTGACAATCTTTTTATCATACTCCTTTCTGAATTTAACATCTGAGAACTCAACCTTGAAAGTACTGCCTGATCCCGGGCGACTGGTAACAGATATGGCCCCGTTCATGATTTCCACAAGTCTTTTACTGATTGCCAGGCCCAGTCCCGTTCCTTCATACTTTTTATTATCCTGCTGGTACACCTGCCTGAAGGTATCAAAGATATGTTTTATAACTTCTTTCCTGATGCCAATGCCGGTATCTTCAACATCAATAATTAATTTGTCGATTTTCTTTGTATGATGATCAACATTTTCAGCTGTTATTCTCACGGTCACATGTCCTTTTTCAGTGAATTTAATGGCATTGCCCACCAGGTTCAGCATGATTTGCCTCAGTCTTTCCTCATCAAGATAGATGTAATTCGGAATCTCTTCTGAAATAACCAAATGAAATCCGATTTTTTTACCCTGGATTTTAATAAAGAATATCTGTTCGAGTTCTCTTAGAATAGTCCTGATATCGAAATATTTGAAGTTGATATCCATTTTCCCGGCTTCCACTTTGGACAGATCGAGAATATCATTGATCAGGGTCAGAAGGTTCTTGCTGCTTGATTTGATTGAGTTGAGATAGTTCAGGTAGATTTTGTTTGTTATTTCATTTTCAAGCAGTTCAGTAAATCCAAGAATTGAATTAAGCGGGGTTCGTATCTCGTGGCTCATATTTGCCAGAAACTCACTTTTCGATTGGTTGGCCAGTTCAGCCTGATTCTTAGCCTTTCGGAATTCTTCAAGTACTTCTATCCTGTCAGAGATATCAAGAATAAATCCGTCGAGCCACTGAATTTTTTTATTTTCATCAAATATGGCAGTACCTTTATCTGTTACCCACCTGACTTTATTTTCTTTTGTAATGATCCTGTATTCGATGTTATATTGTTTAAAGTTTTTAATGCCCATTTGAATGGTATCAAGCACCCTTTCCAGATCATCAGGATGAATGATGCTGATGAACTTTCTTCGCAGGTCATTTGTGAAATCCTCGGGAGGATAACCGGTCAGATCCTTTACTGCATTGCTGATATAGTATATTGTCCTGTTTTTATTATATGCAGCACGATAGATGGTACCAGGGACATTTGAGACCAGTGTTCTGTATTGCTCTTCACTCATTTTAAGCGCCTGTTCGGTGAGTTTTCGCAGTGTAATATCCTCCTTGATCGCTATAAATCTTACAATTTTGCCTTCCTGGTTCCTGACAGGGGTAATGTTCGCATTTTCCCAGAAGAGGTCCCCGTTCTTTTTGCGGTTCAGAAATTCTCCTTCCCATTTATTACCGGATAAAATGGTTTTCCAGAGTTTTTTATAAAAATCAGCATTCATTTTACCTGATTTTATAATCCGGGGATTCTTGTTGATAACCTCTTCAGATGTATATCCCGTAGTTTTGGTAAATGCTTTATTTACATATTCAATTTTACCGTCAATATCTGTTATGACGACTGTATTTGCACTTTGATCCAATGCAAGGGAAAGTCTTTTAATCTCCTGTTCGGCCTGTTTTCTTTCTGTCAGTTCCCTGATTGCGACCACAACCATTTCTTCACCTTCTGCCATAGCGCTTTTTATCTCTGTCTCGACGGGTATTAAAGTACCGTTCTTTCTGATAAGTTCAATTTCAACAGGTGATCCTGAATTTATTAATTCTTTGATGAGAAACTGGCTGTGATATTTCTTCGGAACATACTTCTTTTTAAAGTTGCTGCCGAGTACTTCTTCCTTCTGATAATCTGATAACTTAAGAAAGGTATCATTCACATCCCTGACAATTCCGTTTCGAAGGATAACAATCCCTTCAAATAAAGTACCGGCCAGGATCTGATATCTTATTTTTTCTGACAGGGCATTCTTTCTGCCATCAGTCCTGGCCGCATTACCAGTCTGCTTTTGTGCATTAATGGTTCTGGCCAGATTCTCAAGCCTTGTTAATACGACCATTGGATGGTCAGTTGGGAAAATAAAATCTGAGACCTGATGCTTTCGGTAAAAGCCTGTTTTATGATTGTCAGGAGCTTCTGACGAGAACAGGATCATTGGTAACCGGTGTGTTTCACGCTCGGTTAGCAGATTTTTCATGATTGCTTTGCGCGAAAAACAATTATCTGAAACAACCAGCAGTGAAGGATTGAAAGATCTGATTATTTGACCGTTAATTACTGATGTTTTTTTAAAGACAAAAAATTCGGAGATTGATGTCATGTATTTCAGAATTTTCCCTTCACCAACCTCATCATCAATAATCAGTATTCGTATCCTTGCCATGCAAACAGAGGTAAAATTCAGCCCGTAATTTAGAAGTCACTTTACTAAAGATAGCAAATTGATTTCAATTTATTACAGAATTGAGTTAAAGATTTAACTCACCCTGAAAAAACGGGGATGTCTCAAAAGGTAAAAGAAGTCTCTCTTTTGCTGATTTATCTTTAAATCCTGCGTGAGTGCTTTCAAATATTCAATTCTCCAGAGGATAAATTGGCTTTTGATGCATCCTCATTGAATAGATTGCCTTTTAAAAAGGATCGGTTAATACGATAAGAACTGTTGTGATACAAGCGGCTATTCGATATTTATCTGATAACCATCTGAACGAAGATTGTCTGCCACGCTCTGGGCATATTCAAAGTCAAAGTATACTTTCGGCTTGTGTTTGGCGAATACGGGATATCTTCCGACGGCATCTTCCGAATTCAGGTAATTATAACCGACAAGATACAGTTCGGTGCTTGTCAGCTTAAGCTTAAATACCGGCCTGTGTTTACAGATCTCCAGTACCTCCAGGAGCTCGAAGCGTGTAATATCAGGTTCCTGTTTAAGCTTAACCGTTTTTACAATTTCATCACTAAAGGGTTCTTTGGTAAAGTGAAGGTTGAAATTTTTTACATAGCACGACAGAACTATTGATTCATCCTGAATCACTGCAGGCTTATTCTCATCTCCAACCAATCTCACATTAATTCCACATTTCTGAAACAGACTCTTGAGCCTCTTGTTACGACGTGCAACCATCTCCTCAAGAGTCTCATTCTTCCTCATTTCTGGCATCATTTTCTCTCTCCTGACTTTTATTATGGAAATATAATTAATTTCCAGAATCTTATAGCTGATTCATACGCAAATTTAAAGAAAAATGAATAATATAAAAAGTCAAAATATCTTCATATGGTCATAAATAAGCTTAAACCGGCTATGTTTATTACAGATCAGATGAATTCTTAAAAATAATTTTTAAAACGAGATATAAAACTTCTGATTTTTTTGTAATAATCCGTAAAATTAATTACATTTACATCTCCTACCTTAATCTGTCACACGCGCTAACGGTCAAAGGCTCTGCAATCCATGCAGGGCTTTTTGCTTGAGTGGCTCTCTGTTCAGTTTTTGTTTATTAATCATCCTGTAAAAAATACCATTATTATTATCAGCTACACCGATGATCCTGCCGGGAAATGATGTTTAAGAACTTTCGGTTCCTGTTAATAACAAGAGCGCCTGCAACAGTTGTTTTAATCCTGTTAACATTAAATTTGCTTTGTGATGTATGCGATTGTTGATATTGAAACAACAGGAGGTAGTCCCGGTCATGAAAAAATAACCGAGATAGCGGTGATTATTCATGACGGCAGTAAAATAACTGAACAATTTAGCACCCTTTTGAATCCGGAAAAATATATTCCTCCTCACATAACTGCACTAACAGGTATCACCAATGAAATGGTGGCAGAAGCGCCAAAATTCTACGAGATCGCAGCCAGAATAATTGAGCTGACCGAGAACAAAACCTTTGTGGCTCACAATGCCGGCTTTGATTATGGTTTCATTAAAAACGAGTTTAAGAGCCTCGGATATCATTTTCAAAGAGACCGGCTCTGCACTGTCCGTTTGAGCCGTAAGCTGATTCCGGGACTGAATTCATACAGCCTGGGATATCTTTGTGATGAGCTTGGAATTGATAATAAAGACAGGCACAGGGCCGCTGGTGATGCCATGGCAACTGCAAGGCTCATGGAAATACTGATGGATCTGAACAGTCATTCGGGCCTTGATCTTTTTGACGATGTCAGTTTCAGGCTCAGGAGACTCAATCCGTTTCTCAATGCCGATAAAATCAGGAACCTGCCTGAAGAAGCCGGGGTATATTATTTTCTTGATGACCGGAAAAATGTTATTTATATCGGTAAAAGCAAAAACATTAAATCAAGGGTTTTGAATCATCTTGGCAATCATTCCTCGAAAAGATTCATTGAGCTTGCTCAGAGAACTGCTGAAATCAATTTTGAGCTGACAGGCAGCGAATTGATTGCATTGCTAAAGGAATCAGCCGAGATCAAGCAATATAAGCCAATATATAACAGGGCACAGCGCAGAACTTTTTATCAATATGGCTTGTATTATTTTCATGATTATTCGGGATATCTCAATTTTTCCATAGACAAGAATAACCGGGAAACAAAGACACCTCTGTTATCATTCAGTTCGAAAAAAGAAGCATTGAATTACCTGAACAAACGGATTGAAGAATATGAGCTGTGTCAGAAACTTTGCGGATTATATAAAAGCAAGGGTACATGTTTTCATTATGAATTAATGAGCTGCAGGGGTGCATGCGCAGGTCTTGAATCTCCTGAAAATTATAACCGGCGTGCTTGTCAGCTTCTTGAAAAACTCACTTTTAAAAACAACAACATGCTTATTATTGATTCAGGAAGAAGAGCAGATGAATTTGCAGTAGTAAAAATTGAGAATGGAAAATACATGGGATTCGGATATGTGGATGCTTCGGAATCCATCACAGATCCCGAACAGGTAAATGATTATATCAATAGCTATCCTGATAATCATGATGTGCAATCAATAATCCGGAGTTATCTCAGAAATAAGCATGTACATCAAATCATATATTTCTAGTTTTGATCCGGTTAAATATATTCACCGGATTCTTTATAACATTTTATAATCCACGCAATGAAAGCAGAAATAATCACCATTGGTGACGAGATCCTGATAGGCCAGGTGATTGATACAAATTCGGCCTTTATATGCAGTGAGTTAAATCAAACCGGCATTAAGGTTAACAGAATCCTGTCCGTACCTGATAACAAAGATGAAATCATTGATGCCATCAATACATCGGGAAAAGATGTTAAAATAGTGCTGACGACCGGCGGTCTGGGACCTACAAGTGATGATGTTACCAAACATGCACTGGCTGAATATTTTAATCAGAACCTGGTTCTTAATAATGAAGTCCTTGAACACATCAGAAGATTTCTTCATACCAGGAGGTTAAAACTGAATGAGCGTAACAGGGCTCAGGCACTGCTGCCTGAGCGATGCAGACTGTTGCCAAATGAATTCGGAACAGCCATGGGAATGTGGTTTGAAAAAGAGAACAGGCATTATTTTGCATTACCCGGTGTACCCCATGAAATGAAGGCCATGATGACCGGTCATGTTATCCCTGCGTTGATAAAACAGTTTGAGTTACCTGCAATTGTTCACTGTACAATACATACTGCAGGTATTGCCGAATCGGTAATGGCTGACAAAATATCGGGATGGGAATCGGATCTGCCCCAAAACATAAAACTGGCATACCTTCCTTCCCCTGGAATCCTGAGGTTAAGGCTGACAGCATCAGGCACTGATAAAAGAACACTTGAAGGGCAGGTTTCTTATCAGGCAGAGAAACTAAAGAAAATAATCGGAACCGGTATTTTTGGCATCGGTCATACAACTATTGAAGCAGAAACAGGATCGTTATTAAGGCAATCACGCAGTACGGTTGCTGTTGCTGAAAGCTGCACCGGCGGAAATATCAGCCGGATGATCACTTCTGTTCCGGGTTCATCTGATTATTTCAGGGGAGGTATCATAGCCTATGATAATGATGTAAAAATTAAAATGCTTGGTGTTGATAAAAGAAAAATTGAAAGATACGGGGCTGTCAGTAAACATGTAGTGATTCAGATGGCTGAAGGTGTCAGAAAAAAGCTGAAAACCGCTTATGCCATTGCCACTTCCGGCATTGCCGGGCCCGCCGGAGGTACGGCAGAAAAACCTATAGGTACTGTCTGGATTGCCGTTTCCTGCGATGAAAAAACCTTTGCAATGGTATTCTCTTTTGGTAATCTTCGGGAAACCAATATCATGAGGGCATCTGTTGCGGCTCTCAATATGCTGCGCCTGATTATCATCCGCAGTAAAAACCGGAATTCGGGATAAGCTCCGGAATAATCTCAGTTTGTTTCCTGTTTCATCAACATGTTTCTTAGCCACCTTATGCGAAATTGTGTCATCTTTCGTTCCGGACAAAAAGTATGATCAAAGGAAAACCGGTATGATTGATGAATTTCATCATCTTTAAAGCTGGTTTGATTCAGGAATACAACGAATATACACTTCCTGGAAGTTTTCTTTCACACAGCGTAAACATGAATAAAGCATATTACATTAAATTGTCAAAATTCTTTTTATAAATTTGATAAATTCAATAAAATATACGTACTTTGCGAACTGTTTTTTTGAAACGATATAAATCTTTTGCAAATGTCCAGAATTTGTCAGATAACGGGAAAGAAAATGATTGTCGGTAACAATGTTTCACATTCTAAAAGAAGAACAAAAAGAACATTCAAACCCAATTTGTTTGACAAGAAGTTTTATCTGCCGGAAGAAAATCGCTGGGTAAAGTTGAAAGTATCTGCAAAAGGGATCAGGATTATCAATAAAGTCGGGCTGAAGAAAGCCCTTGCTGATGCCCGTGAAAAAGGATTTGTTAAAAATGTCTAATAAAAACTCAAACGGATTATGGCTAAGAAAGGTAACAGGGTACAGGTGATACTGGAATGCACGGAACATAAAGACAGCGGGATGCCCGGTACTTCGAGGTATATTACAACCAAGAACAGGAAAAACAGACCTGAACGCCTTAAATTTAAAAAATACAATCCCATTCTTAAAAAGGTCACATTGCATCAGGAGATTAAATAGTTATTCACATGGCAAAGAAAGTAGTAGCAACATTACAAACAGGTGTCGGAAAGAACTTTACCAAATGCATCAAAATGGTAAAGTCAGAGAAAACAGGTGCCTATGTTTTTAAGGAAGAAGTTGTACATAACGATCATATCAAGGATTTCTTCGCTCAGTAAGAGATACTATTAAAAAAAGACAAAAAGCTTTCTTTGCATTAAAGAAGGCTTTTTCTTTTTATAAAGATCAATACTTTATCAAATGGCAGGATTTGGTTTTTTCAGCAAAACGAAAAAGGAGGACCTGAACAAAGGACTTGAAAAAACAAAGGATAGTGTTTTTAAGAAACTGTCCAGGGCTGTTGTTGGCAAATCGACAGTGGATGATGAAGTTCTTGACAACCTTGAAGAAGTTCTTGTTACATCGGATGTCGGGGTGGAGACAACACTGCGTATTATTGAGAGGATAGAAAACCGTGTTTTAAAAGATAAATACCTGAATATCAAAGAGTTAAATATAATACTAAAGGAGGAAATAGCATCACTGCTTGAGGAAAACCATTCAGGTCATTTTAATGACTTTGAAGCACCTCTGGATCATAAACCATATGTGATAATGGTTGTAGGTGTAAACGGAGTCGGTAAAACCACCACCATAGGCAAACTTGCCTATCATTATAAAAAGGCAGGAAAAAAGGTGCTGATTGGCGCAGCAGACACTTTCAGGGCAGCAGCAATAGACCAGCTGACCATCTGGGCACAGAGAGTTGATGTACCCGTTGTGAAGCAGAATATGGGTTCTGATCCTGCATCTGTTGCATATGATACATTAAATTCAGCTATCGCCAGTGAATCAGATGTGGTAATTATCGATACGGCCGGCAGGTTGCATAACAAAATCAACCTGATGAATGAACTGGCAAAGATTAAAAAGGTCATGCAAAAGCTGGTACCGGAGGCTCCACATGAGATCCTGCTTATTCTGGATGGTTCAACCGGCCAGAATGCCTTTGAACAGGCAAGGCAATTTACACTTTCAACACAAGTTAATGCACTGGCTGTTACAAAATTGGATGGCACAGCAAAGGGTGGGGTAGTACTGGGTATTTCGGACCAGTTCAAGATTCCTGTTAAATACATTGGTATAGGTGAAAAACTGGAGGATCTGCAGATATTTAATAAATCTGAATTTGTTGATTCTTTGTTTAACAGCTGAGTTCCCTGCATCATATCCTGAAAATGGCTTCCGGGATTGATCCTGCTATGAAAATGAAATCCTTACAAAACAATACGGTTCATGTCATTTCCCTGGGATGTTCAAAAAACATTGTTGATTCAGAGTTTTTGTTACGCCAGATTCAGGCAGGAAATCTGCGTTTCATCCATAACGCAGAAATTATTGAAGCCGGTACTGTAATCATTAACACATGTGGTTTTATCAAAGATGCAAAGCAGGAATCGATTGATACCATTCTTCATTATGTTCAGGCCAAAAAAGAGGGATTAATCGACAGGCTTTTCGTAACCGGATGTTTATCTGAGAGATACAAAAAAGAACTGGAATCAGAAATTCCTGAGGTTGACAGATATTTCGGGGTTAACGATTTGGAGCATGTTGTCAGGCACCTGGGGATTGACTACAGGAAAGAACTTAAGGGTGAAAGGGTACTGACCACGCCGGGTCATTATGCATATCTGAAAATATCCGAAGGTTGTGATCGCACCTGTTCATTCTGTGCCATACCGATGATTCGTGGCAGGCATATTTCAAAACCGATCGAAAGTATCATCGATGAAGCCCGGCATCTTGCCGGGAAGGGTGTTAAAGAGTTGATATTGATTGCACAGGATCTGACCTGGTATGGAACAGACCTTTACAGAAAACAGATGCTGCCTGAACTTTTAAACAGGTTATCGGATATGGGGCAATTTAAATGGATCAGGATGCATTATGCTTATCCCGCCGGTTTTCCGAAAGAGATTATCCGGATCATGAAGGAAAGGAATGATATCTGCAGGTATCTTGATATTCCTTTCCAGCATATCAGCAATAAAGTATTAAGCAATATGCACCGGAATCACAGCAAAGATCAAATACTGGAACTTATTGATTTTTTCAGGAATGAAATACCGGGGATAGGGTTAAGGACAACTGTTCTGGTTGGTCATCCTGGTGAAGGAGAGAAAGAATTCAGAGAATTGCTGGGATTTATTCAGGATGCAAAATTCGAGCGGCTGGGTGCTTTTACATATTCTGAAGAAGAAAACACTTTTGCAGCAAAAAAATTCAGAGATGTGTTGTCCGAAAAGACCAAGCAAATTCGTTTTGGAGAGGTCATGAAACTTCAGCGTTCAATTTCCCGCGGGATCAATAGTAAAAAGATGGGTAACATATTAAATGTTATAATAGACGGGAAAGAGGGGGACTATTACATCGGCCGGACCGAAGCTGATTCTCCCGAAGTGGATAATGAGGTGCTTATTAAAAAATCTGACGGCAAACTGATTCCGGGTAATTTTTACAATGTTAAAATAACCGCCTGTGAAGATTATGATCTATATGGAGAGGTTGTCACCTGATATCCGGCAGGTATGATTCTAATTTAGTTTTTCCATTGCAGAGTGTTCCTGTATTTTGGGAACAATACGAATGGTTATTTCTTCTTTTTTCTTACTGTATCCAACGGAAATAACATCCCCTTCTTTAATGTCGGCTTTTATAATCACCTCAGCCATAGGATCTTCAAGGTATTTTTGAATGGCCCGTTTTAAAGGACGTGCACCGAACTGAATATCATATCCTTTTTCAGCAATGAATTCTTTGGCCGGATTTGTAAGTTTGATCTGGTAACCCAGTCCGTTGATTCTTTCAAAGAGACCTGACAGTTCAAGATCAATGATTTTAAAGATATCATCTTTAGACAGTGCATTGAACATGACGACGTCATCAATCCGGTTGAGAAATTCAGGAGCGAAAGTCTTTCGCAAAGCACTCTGAATGACACTTTTTGCATATTCGTTACTCGATGTTTGTTTGGCAGATGTTGAAAATCCGACTCCCTGACCAAAATCTTTGAGCTGCCTGGTCCCTATATTGGATGTCATAATTACAATGGTATTCCTGAAATCCACTCTCCGGCCAAGGCTGTCAGTGAGCTGACCTTCATCGAGCACCTGCAGCAAAATATGGTATACATCGGGATGAGCCTTTTCAATTTCGTCCAGTAAAACAACAGAATAAGGTCTTCTTCTTACTTTTTCGGTAAGCTGACCTCCTTCCTCATAGCCAATATAGCCCGGAGGTGCTCCGACGAGCCTTGACACGGAAAATTTTTCCATGTATTCGCTCATGTCAACCCTGATAAGATTTTCATAAGATTCAAATAAGTAATTGGCCAGCACTTTGGCCAGCTGTGTTTTACCCACTCCTGTTGGTCCGAGAAAAATAAATGTTCCTATGGGTTTGTTCGGATCTTTTAATCCTGCCCTGTTGCGTTGAATAGCTCTTACAACTTTCTGAATGGCTTCTTCCTGACCTATTACCTTTCCTTCAAGTTCCACCTGCATTTTAAGAAGTCTCATTCCTTCAGCCTGTGCAATTCGTTGTACAGGAACCCCGGTCATCATGGCAACTACCTCGGCAACCTTATGTTCATCGACAATTTCCCTGTTTCTGGCAAGCTCCTTTTCCCATTTTGTTTTTTCATCTTCCAGGTCCTCAAGAAACTCTTTTTCTTTATCTCTGAAGCTGGCGGCTTTTTCAAAGTTCTGGTTTTTAACTGCTTTTATTTTTTCAAGTTTTGTTTCCTCAACCCTTTTTTCGAGCTCCAGGATCTTTTCAGGCACGACTATATTTGAAATATGAACCCTTGATCCTGATTCATCCAGCGCATCAATAGCCTTGTCCGGTAAAAGTCTGTCGGAGATGTAACGGTTTGTAAGGTGTACACATGCGTTAATGGCTTCAGGTGTATAGATCACATTATGGTGATCCTCATACCTTGGTTTAATATTATTCAGAATATCAATGGTTTCTTCAATTGAAGTAGGTTCAACCATTACTTTCTGAAACCTGCGTTCCAGTGCTCCGTCCTTTTCAATATGCTGTCTGTATTCATCAAGTGTTGTTGCCCCGATACACTGGATCTCTCCTCTTGCAAGGGCTGGTTTCAGCATATTGGCGGCATCGAGAGAACCGGTTGCACCACCGGCACCGACAATGGTATGGATCTCATCGATGAACAGGATAATACTTGTTGTTTTTGACAACTCATTCAGGATGGCTTTCATTCTTTCTTCGAATTGTCCCCGATATTTTGTGCCGGCCACAATGGCAGCAAGATCAAGTGTTAAAACCCGTTTTCCAAACAACACCCGTGAAACCTTCCTGTTAACGATTCTTAACGCAAGTCCTTCAACAATAGCTGATTTTCCGACACCGGGTTCTCCGATCAGGATTGGATTGTTTTTCTTTCTCCGGCTTAAAATCTGGGCCAGTCTTTCAATTTCTTTCTCTCTTCCAACGATGGGATCAAGCCTGTTTTCTTCTGCGGCCTTGGTCAAATCAACACCGAAGTTATCCAGTACAGGTGTATCTGAAGAAGACTTGGAACCTGGCTCGGAACCACTTCCTTTTCCGGGTCCGAACGGGGTTCCCCCCTCATCCTCATCCTGGGGGAACTCAGCCTGTGGCTCTGCTGTTTCATCGTTTTCATCCTTCTCTTTAAGCAATTGCAGTTTCACTTTGTCATAGCTAATATTATAATCATATAAAACATGAGCCACCCTGCTTGTGTCATCTTTCAGGATTGCCAGTAACAAATGCCCTGTATCAATGGTTGTTTTTTTCAAAGATTTGGCTTCAAGATACACAAGCTTCAATATCCTTTCCGATGATTTAAGCAATGGAATGTTTTCTGTTGATGTTATTTTAACGGCTCCGGACGGACTGATTTCAGCCTCAATTTCTTTTCGCAGGTCATAAAGATTTGCTCCAAGTGATATCAGCACGTCAATAGCTATGCCTTCACCCTCGCGCAAAATCCCCAGAAAAATATGCTCAGGAGCTATCTCCTTGTTACCCAGCCTTATAGCTTCCTCTTTGCTGTAAGTGAGAACATCTTTAATCCGTTGTGAAAATTTTGAATCCATAAATTCAGTCTTTTTTAGAAATGTATTCTAAATAACCATTTTCTAAGCAAATATACGAATAAATAAGCTACCTTTTTTAAACAGTTTTTGTTAATAATTATCGGACTGCCAAGCAGCAATAATAGACAACAAATAACTACCTTAGTGGTTTATTTTTAATTAAATTTAACACTTTTTTTTCAGAACCTTAAATATTATTATTATCAATATGGCTGAAGGAGAAAGAATCATAAAAATCAACATCGAGGAGGAAATGAAATCAGCATATATTGACTATTCGATGTCGGTGATTGTCTCACGTGCTTTACCTGATGTCAGGGATGGATTGAAACCAGTTCACAGACGCGTCTTATACGGCATGTCTGATCTTGGGGTTATTTCTAACAGGCCTTACAAAAAATCAGCAAGAATAGTAGGGGAGGTTCTTGGAAAATACCATCCCCATGGTGACACTTCTGTTTACGATGCCATGGTGAGGATGGCTCAACGCTGGTCATTACGTTATCCATTGATAGACGGTCAGGGTAACTTTGGTTCTGTTGACGGCGACAGTCCTGCGGCTATGAGATATACTGAAGCACGCCTGATGAAAATAGCAGAAGAAACACTGGCGGATATCGATAAGAACACGGTGGATTTTCAGCTGAATTTTGATGATACACTTGAAGAACCGACTGTCCTGCCTTCCAGAATACCGATTCTTCTGCTGAACGGTGCCTCCGGTATCGCAGTCGGAATGGCTACAAATATTCCGCCGCACAACCTGTCTGAAGTATGCGATGCTATTGTGGCGTATATCAATAACAATGAGATTACCATTGAAGAGCTGATGCTGCATATAAAAGCTCCTGATTTTCCGACAGGTGGTATTATTTACGGTTATCAGGGGGTCAGGGAAGCTTATGAAACCGGGAGAGGCAGGATTGTTATAAGGGCAAAGGCAGATATTGAAATTACACCCAGTGGCAGGGAACGCATCGTTGTAACTGAAATACCTTATCTGGTTAACAAGGCCGAGATGATCCGCAAGACCGCAGAGCTTATCAATGAAAAAAAGATTGACGGGATCTCTTATATCAATGATGAATCGGACCGCAACGGGATGAGAATCGTTATCATTCTCAAGAAGGAAGCACAGGCAAGCGTGGTTTTAAACAAACTGTTCAAATATACACAGCTTCAGTCCACCTTCAATGTGAATAGTATAACATTGGTGAAAGGAAGACCCAGGTTGCTGAATCTGAAACAGATGATCAGGTATTTTGTGGATCACCGTCATGAAGTTGTGATCAGAAGAACGAACTATGATCTGGAACAGTCTGAAAAGAAAGCTCATATACTTGAAGGTTTACTAATTGCACTTGATCATCTTGATGAAGTAATAAGCCTGATTCGTGCTTCAGCTGATCCTGAAACCGCGAAAGACGGTTTGATGAAGAATTTTGATCTGAGTGAAATTCAGGCAAAAGCAATACTTGAGATGAGGTTGCAAAGATTAACTGGTTTAGAGAGAGATAAGGTAAGGCAGGAATATGAAGAAATACAAAAATTGATTGAACATTTGAAATTGATACTGGAGAACCAGGATATGCGAATGGATATCATCAAGGAAGAGCTGCAGGAATTAAAAGATAAATACGGTGATCCGCGGAGAACTGAAATTTTACCCAATGTTGAAGAGTTTAATCCTGAAGATTTTTACTCCGACGATGATATGATTATTACCATTTCGCATCTCGGTTACATCAAACGGACACCGCTGACCGATTTTCGGACACAAACAAGGGGTGGGATAGGATCCAGGGGAAGTGAAGCGCGTGATGAAGACTTTCTGGCACATATGTTTCATGCAACCATGCATAATACCCTGCTTCTTTTTACCGAGAAAGGTAAATGCTTTTGGCTCAAGGTATATGATATACCTGAAGGAACTAAGACTTCAAAGGGCAGGGCAATACAGAACCTGATAAATATCGGGCAGGGGGATAAAGTGAAAGCCTATATTAATGTTAAAACCCTTGATGATCAGGCATATCTTGATAGTAATTACATTATCATGTGCACCAGGAAAGGGATCATCAAGAAAACATCCCTCGAAGCCTATTCGAGACCGCGTCAGAACGGTATCAATGCCATCCTTATCCGGGAAGATGATTCGCTTTTGCAGGCAAGTCTGACCGATGGCAATAATGAAATTCTGGTTGGGGTACGGTCAGGGAAGGCCATTAGGTTTCATGAAAGCAAGGTCAGACCGATGGGCAGGAATGCCTCTGGTGTAAAGGGCATAACACTTGGATCTGCGGATGATAAAGTAATCGGGATGGTATGTGTAAAGGACATAGAAAAGACGACAGTTCTTGTGGTGGCAGAAAAAGGTTATGGTAAACGAACAATGGTTGAAGATTACCGGATTACCAACAGGGGAGGCAAAGGAGTCAAAACCATTAATATCACTGAAAAAACAGGAAGACTGATAGCAATTGAAGATGTTACTGATGATGATGATTTAATGATCATCAACAAATCGGGAATTGCAATTCGGTTGTCGGTCTCGGAGCTCAGGGTGATGGGACGTGCTACCCAGGGTGTTCGGCTTATAAATCTTCGTCCGGGTGATTCTATTGCAAGTGTGGCGAGGGTGGTATCCCGGAAGATGGAAGAGGATACTGTCTCTGAAGAATCTGTTTCCTGAAGCAGGCATAGAACGGCGGCCGATTTAATATGATGCGATTTATGGCAAAGTTTTTGAACAAAAATAATTAAGCTGTATATTTGCAATCTTATTTAATAAAATACAAAATGAAACGATTAAGTCTTATTTTACTATTCGCCTTTGCAGGGCTGTATATTAAAGCACAAACGGAAACAGCCACAGTGTTAATTAATTACAAAACCCTGGAGAATAAGCTAAAAAAAAGCAATGAACTTATTGAGAATCCAAAGAAAAATACCAATCCGAAGGTTTGGCTTGAACGAGGGGAATTATTTCTGGATATTTACAAGGTGCACTTACAATACCTGCGAAGGGATATGACCAAAAACGAGCTGGAAATTCTTTTTGGTCCGCCCAAAACAAAACAAACACGCACAGAAGGACAAAAAACCCTGGAAGACTATATCTATGAAAGAATTACGATTACGCTTGAAAGCAATAAAGTGGTTTCATGGGAAGAAACGGCCAAAATAGTTGAAAATCCATTACCTCAGGCTGATGAAGCTTTCAGAAAGACCGTTGAGCTTGATACTGATGATAAGCTGACAGATAAGGTCCGTGACGGACTGAGAAATTTGAAGCTTTACTATGAAAGTGAAGGAATAGATGCTTTTAACAGCAAGGACTATGAGAAAGCATACAATAGCTTTAACAGTGTGTTGAAGATAAATGAATTACCTCCGATGGAAGGCATTATTGACACATTAATATTTTACAATACAGCGCGGGCAGCAAAGGAAACCGGTAAAAACGAAGTCGCCATCGAGTTGTTTAACAAGTCGCTTGAGCTTGAGTACGAGGATCCCTTCATATATGTGTTTATGAATGAATGTTATAAAGCACTCGGAGATACTGCAAATGCTCTGGAAACATTGAAAAGAGGTTTTAAAGAAAATCCTGAAAACCAGTCGATACTGATTGAACTGATAAACTTTTATCTGCTCAGGGGAGAGAGCGAGGCGGCACTTGAATATCTTGCCCTGGCAAAACAGGATGACCCCGAAAACATTTCATTTATATTTGCAGAAGGTACTATTTTTGATAAGCTTGACAGAACAGATGATGCCATCGAAGCATATAAAGAGTGTATTGAACTGGATTCAAGTTATTTCAATGCATATTTTAATTTGGGTGTCGTTTATTATAACAAAGCTGTAAAAATCATTGATGATGCGCAGGACATAGAAGATCTTGCTACATATAATGAAATGATGGCCGAATCGGAGGTTGAGTTTGCAAATGCCATACCGTACATGGAGAAAGCAAGGGAAATTGTTCCTGATGACAAAGTGAAATGTGAAGTTTTAAGTACGTTAAAAACTTTGTATTACAGGGTTAAAAATGAAGAAAAAAGACTGGCAACCATAGAAGAGATGGAAGCGATGGGTTGTCCTCAATAATAAAGGGATAGGAGAGGCAAAATTCGCTTCTCCTTTATTTTCATATTTGCTATTTAACATAATATTAATTATAGGACAATTGCCAGAAAATTTGCGTATAGGCCTGCAAGGCATATTTAATATAATTTCAGTTATCGCGACGCAGCCCTAAGCGAAGTCCGATAACGGCAAAGAAATTATGTTAAAGCAAATTTTCGGGTTCTTGTAATAGATGTTGTTATGAAACGTTCTAAAATATTTCGTTAGCAATTGTCTCCATAATGCATATTATGTCTGCTCCCGATCTTAGTTTTTGTGTCTTTTGCTTCACAAAAGCTTACAAAACTACAGTCGGGATTGCCCTCACTAATCCGTTCGGGAAAATAGATCGCACATTCCAACGCGCATAAGAAGCATTTCGTTTTAAAGATGATTTATTACAGATATCAACTACACATCCTTTACAAATAACCGTTATCTGAAGCTGGTATGAGCATTCCGGAATTGTCCTATAATTTGACATTATATTAAATAGCCGCGCTCCTGGCGCCAAAGCTTGAAAAAGAATTTTTGTAGATAATTTACAAAAATTCTTTATTCAGCGCTTCCGCAGCCTCACCAGCAGCCGCACAGCTATTAATACAAAATGCCTTCGCAGAAAAAGTTTTTTAAGAGTTAACGTTCTGAGAATCTAATATTTAGAATCAGTCGCAAGAGTATACGCAAATTTTCTTACCTGAGGGCCAATTCAATTTGCTATACACTTGCTCCTACAGCATCTCTTATACTCTCTCACATATTAAATTTATAATCGCTTAATAAATGACATATTTCAAGCCTTTTTAAGGCGTTGTTCCGGTCTTTAACGATATCTTCTCCGGAAAGTAACTTAATGTAGATTTAAGAGGCTTATTTGAGACCTGGCGCACAAACCAGTATTTCGTTTCACATTTAGATTAGATATATAATTTGCATTTGTTATTAAACTGCATTTTTCATAGCCCTCGAGCCGGGCGGGCTTTTACTTTTTACAATCGATAAAAAAGTAAACAAAAAATCTTGAAAAATTGAGGCAGCCGCACTAGCCATGGCCTACCCGATATCAGCAATTTTTCGGCCTGCGCGCAGGGTACAAGTAACGTTATTATTGTATGCTAAAATTGCAGCAAATCCCCTACTCGATTTTTATCCGTTCTATTATTTAGCTAATAATTAAGCATTTATTTCATTTATTTAGGGCTTTTTTATACTTTAGATGAAAAATTGATTGGTTTTTTAAATTAGCCGAATATTTATATGAATGGAGCTATCATATATTCATGGAAAAACCAGCAAATACACCCCTATGGTATTGGAGTAGCATTTTACCTTTAAGTTGATATTAATATGAAAAGAAAAGTTGCAATTGGGTTAATGCTAGGAATGATTTCCATTTTGATTAATGGTCAGATTATTCCTGATGAAGCAAAGAAGAGCGTTGCATTTTTCTTTGTTTATGACAAAATCCATGGATTTGTTCCATATGGTACGGGATTTTTTGTAGCTATTAATTATCCAAAGGAATCTCTTAATTTTTGCTATTTAGTGACGTCAAAACACATCCTGCAAGATCAAAATAAAAATTATTTAGATAGTATTTATTTGAGAATTAATAAGAAGGATGGAAAATCAGATACTATATTATTTGAACTTTTTAATGATAAGAAGCCAATTTTTTATGTACATAAAGATCAGACAGTAGATATTGCAGTTATACCCTTTACTGACATAAGAAATAAATATGATATTGTATATATAGGCAAAGAATTGATATTGACTGAAGAAATATATAATACAAAGAAAATAAAGGAAGGTGATGAGGCCTTTTTTACAGGATTATTTACAAGACATTTTGGTATGGAAAAAAATATACCGATTGTTAGATTTGGAAGAGTCGCACTTATTAGTAAGGAAAAGGTGTTATTTGATAACCAATTAATGGATTTATATTTAATTGAAACAACATCATTTGGAGGAAACAGCGGTTCACCCTTATTCTTTAGGTTAGGCACTAGAAGATTAGATAATAGAATAATAGTTGAAAATTATGAATATTATCTTGGAGGAATAATTCAAGGATATTTTGGTGAATTTACAAAACCAGGATATATAAATGTGCCATCAGGAAGAGTATTGTGGCCTATAGAAAATTCAGGAATTGCAGCAGTTGTGCCTGCAAACAAATTATATGAAATATTATATTCAGATGAATTGATACAGAAGAGAAATAAATTTATTCTCAAAAAATAAAATTTATATTTCTCCACTAATAAATTGTGTAAAATACAAAACTACTATGTCATACAAATTAGGTGATAAAGTAAGATCGGTGGCACATCAAGGTATATACAAGATTATTGCAAGCAAAGAGAATCCGAAAAAAATTGCTGGAGTTGGAATAATTCCAATTCAAGATTTTGATTATGCCTTGAAAAGAATTGATGGTCAGATGAAAAATGATTTTGAGCCATATATTTATGTCTACGAATCAATGGTAGAGAAATCATAATATGAGTCAAACTAGATGTAAGGATACTAAACTTGAAATGATAGTCAGAAATTTTTTACATTCCAAAGGTCTAGGATTTTGGATTCTTTTTTTATTATGGCTCTATTCCTAAAACTAATAGTGGAACAGGAGGACTATTTCTACCTTGCCTCATGACATTATAAACCTCACCTTCATAATAAGCTACGCCTGAAGACATTTGAGACTGCATTTTTTTTGTTGGTAGTATTTCAATTCCCAAATTTATGACACCTCCGGAATAAAACAACATATGCTTTACAAATAAATCATATGCAACAAAAGAATATTTACCAAACTGTACCTCCACTGCTATTTTATCTTTCACATAATCAGTTTGATTATAGCTAAATATTGGGTTATTTTCGCCTTTACTGATCAGAAAATCTTTTTGTTCTTTTGGAGTCATAAGTATGCTTTGCTCCATTAACTCACGGTTCAGAGTAATATAATAATGATACCTGCTTTCTGACCACTTATTCTTTGAAAATTCGATATCAAAAGCTTTGTTTAAATCAATTGGGCTAAATAAAGAATTTCCTGTCTTTGTTTTTTCCTTACTTATTTTGGTTTTTAACTTATTAGCATTAACGTTTTTAATTACCTCACTAATTTCTTTATAGAGATTTTTATGATGGACAATCAAATATTCTTCTCCATTTAAATGAGAATATTTTTGGGCTATTTTCATTAATAAATTTTACTATTAAAAAGTACCCCCTCTTTCCATTCTTCAGGTATTTGTACTATCTTGTCTGTCGATTTGGGTTTGTGTATCGGCTTATTAATTGGCCTCAATTTTAGTCTTCCCTCTTTTAGATCATTAATTCGCTGCTTTGCAATCTCAATATATTTCTGCTCTCTTTCTATTCCTATAACATTTCTATTGTTTTTTACTGAAGCAAGCAGTGTTGAACCAACCCCCATATATGGGTCGAGAATCCAACTTTCTTCTTTGGTTAATGCCAAAACACATCTTTCAACTAACTCTACTGGATATTGGCATGGATGTTCTGTTTTTTCAGGATGATTTGATTTTACATTTGGAATATTCCAAAGCTCGTTTTCCCAATCCTGAATTACTATTTCCCAAATATCAGATGGATTTTTGCCTTTTGGATTGCCGGAAAATTCACCTTTTTTCGGACCTTTAAAGTGCCTTTTGCCAGGATATTTTGACGGAACTCTGACATTGTCCAGATTAAAAATATAATTATCTGTCTTTGTGAACCAAAGTATTGTTTCATATCTTCCGGAAAATCTATTTGATGCATGCAAACCATGTCCAAAATGCCATATTATTCTATTCCTTAATTTTAAACCAAATTTCTTGAATATTTGGTAATAATAGATATCAAGTGGAAATACTTCACCTTTCTTCACGTAATTTCCAACTTGCCAGCAAATACTACCCTTGTCAGATAAAACCCTAACTAATTCTGAGATTACTTTTTGTTGCTTTTCCAAATATTTTTCAATGGATTGTTTTGTTTCATATTCTTTTCCAACATTGTACGGGGGTGAAGTAATTATCAAATCAAATTTATTGCTTTCCATTTCTTTTAATTCAAGGTAAGTATCACCCAGAATTATCTTGTTTTTTGATTTGAATAATTGCTTAACAATCTCTTCTATAGGCTCTTCAACTTTCATATTTTCAATTGGATTCATCATAATATTCAAAATTAGTTTTTTTCAATCAGTGTTTAAAACAAAACCCTTAAAGTTACTAACGATATAGATGTGACTTTTAAACATGCTAATCATATCTCGTTAGAACAACTTTTTTTATGAATCTAATTAGGCTTATTTAATGCCAGTTTAATATCTTTAATATCCTGAAGAAATATCGTTCTACTAACTTTTCCATATTTATGAAGTAATTTTTCATGACATTTTTTAAATTTCTTTCCACTACCACAGTAACAAGGATCATCCCGATAGTATTTAATATTATTTGCAAGAACATCAAGTGTTTTCAGAATCAACTCAATGTCAGACATATTAAATTTTTCTTTATAATATTTAATAATACCATAACCATAATGAGGATACCCTTGCAAACCGCCTGAGTCTTGATTTAAATCATTTAATTTATGTGTAGCAAAAAAAGGTATTACAAGCTTTTTTAAATAGTCTATTAATTTGTAGTCGTAACCCAAAATTTCAATTTCTTCTAGCCGTGGTGCTAAACAGCATATACTGTTTTTATTAATATGATTATCGTCAATTCTCTTTATTTTGTTACCAATTTCAAAAGTGGATGGTAAAATAGTGGGGTAACCAAATGGAATTTCTATTCTGATTGTATAAATTTCCCATATTTTACTGTTATATGGATCGATTAATTCAAGATTCCCTGAAATAGAAAATCCAAATTTCTCTTGTTTTGGTTTATTCAATTTCGGGAAATTATCTCTAAGAAGTTCATATTCCGCATTTAATATCTTTTCAAGTTTCATTAACAAAGCCACATTTTATGTGCTGGAGTTACTGGTGCAGCTAATTTTTTTAGTCCAATGAAGGGATCACTAGTCGATGATCTATCTTTTGTTACAAAATCTTCATTTATCATCTTTGCCTTGTTAAATATTGATTCTCCAAACAAACCTTTTAAAATATTTGAATTATCCTCGTCTATTCCATTATCGGCCTTAAGTTTCTTCCACTGATAATCCAAATGCACAATGAAATTTTTAAATTCCTTATATAAATTTGGTTTATCAGTCCATTTGTCAGTGAAATCTTCTTCATTATTTACAGGATTTAATACAACTATTCTTGAAAAACTCATCTCTTTATTGGGAATATCATTTTTAATTTTAGAAATAATATTTTCAATCGTATTAAAAATAGATTCTTCTCCATTATAATATTCACCAAAAATAGTTGTAAGAATGATGCTTGTGGTTGCCATTTCTTGATTATTCTCAAAGAATTTATCACGATACATTTTAATTAGCTGTACAGCTCTTTGAAGAGGTTTCTTTTTTGCAAATTCATCAATTGGAAGCTTCTCCATTGTATATGCTTTCTCAAGTAAAGTCAGCTGTATAATATTTACCTTTTGCATGAACCACGAAGAATACCCACGAGGATTGCTTGATGTCCAATTTCCTAATTCTCTATCTGCAACTAGAAGTTTATCTTGGTCAAAGCTATTTTCCTGGCATCCAGGAATAATATCCATATGAAAATCTCCTGCATAATTTAGCCTGATACATCTATTTTTCAACTCAATTTTTTCTCTATATGAGCCATTATTTATGAGTACACGTTTAAGCTCATTATAAATTTGTTCAGGCGTATATTTGTGCCAATCTAGAATAAGATGAATAACAATATCAAGATCAAATTCATTTTTAGCAATTGGTTTTACTGTAGTTCCTATCCTGACTGAACCTTGCGGATATACTTCAAAATCAATTTTTTTGAAAAAGGTTGTATCTTCTTTTAGTAAATTCTCAATTGCTTCATAAGCTGACTTCATTCTTTCTTTTCTCGTATCATCGAGTTGGATACTTTCTGCCATTCTTGCAAGCAGATTCTCTATCTGTGTCTTATTGCTATCAAACTGTATCATTCTTTACTCCATTTTAGATTTAACACCCATTTTGCATGGGGACTAATTTTATAGGGGCTTTGTAATTCGTTCTCATCATATCCTAAGTGATTAATCTGAGCTGCGCTTACCCATTTAATATATTCATTATCTCCTTTTGATTGCAAAGTTGCAAGTTCTACTTGTTGTTCATTTGTTGGAATTAATTCAAGAACATCATACTGCAATATTTCCCAACATTTCCAGCCTGTTTCTATTGGAGCTCTTTTCAATGGTGTCTGAATAGATTTCACAAAACGATAATTAACGAATGGAAAATTTTCTGACGATAGAATTTGTTTTTTGGTTTTTCTCCCTAATAATTCTTCATAAAATTCCCTCCAATGTGAAATTTCACGATTAATGCCAGTATTAAACCAATCCAAAAACTTTATAGCGTTTTTAGCAGGAATAAATACTGCTAAATCACCTTTCTTCAGGCCTTTTGTCGTCATTTTCAAATCATCAGTAGCATTTAGTTTACCTAAAATATCTCGGGTTTCCTCGAACCTTTTATATTTTCCTCCCACATGCTGATACCAATGCCAATTTGGATTTGCATTTTGTACTAGTAAATATTTATCATTTACCTTTATTAGGTACTGATAAGACATTGAGAATCTAATATACTTGCCAAATAATGCCAACCAGTTTGAATGAACCACCAGTTTCAACCTTTTCCAATTTTTAATAGCAAACTCACTGCCATCTATTAAAAAAACTGATAAAAGCAATACAATTCCACCGCCAACTAACTCCGGCTTTAATATATCACTAACTTGTTGTCCAATAAGAATAAGTGCTATGCCAAATAATATTTTTAAAACTATTCCAGTCATTTTTTAGCCTTTTGGTGGATATGGATCATACCCATAACTATTTCGCTCTCTGATCCTACCATTTCTTCCATGAATGAACATTTCAGAATTTTGATTTTTGGCAATCTTTTTTGCAAAGCTGATAGCATCACACTGTGTACTGACTACTATTGTTGCCCTTTCATTTCCTGCACCTTTAACAGCCCAGCCATCTGGGTGCTTGACCACATGTTGATTTTTACTTTTATTCATGATTTAAATATTTGAAATTGATATTACTGTTTCTACTTTACCTTGAATCCTGAAATCATTGGTCAGGATTATAGGCTGATGTTTTTTGTTAGTTGATCTAGGTAGCAACAAAATCATGTCGCCTTTGTGATGGAATTCTTTAACAGTTGCATCACCATCAATTAGAGCAACAACAAGATCCCCGTTGTTCGCATTAAATTGTTGTTTTACAAGTAATAGATCACCATCATTAATATTCTTTTCATTCATTGAATCTCCTTTAGCCCTTAATATAAAATATTTGTTTGAAGGTTTTGCAATTTTCACTGATACTGGAATATAAGCTTCAATATTTTCTTCGGCAAAAATTGGTGTGCCACAGGCGACCAAACCAACCAAAGGTATTTGAACAGTCTCAGCATTGTTATAATCATCTTGAAAAGAATCATTAATAACTAATCGATACTTACCTTTTTCATTCTTTTCTATTATTCCATTTGCTACTAGCCTTTTAAGAATAATCGAAATAGATTGAGTCGACTTATAATCCATTACTTTCATTAAATCTCGAACACTTGGATTTTGACCTTTATGCATAAGAATATTTCTTATATGCCTAATAGCCTCTATATCTTTTTTTGTTAATTTAACCATAATACGCGAATATACGATTTTAATACAAATTAATTATTGAGTTAAAATACTATTTATCAACTTAATATTAACAATTATTTTTTAAATCAGTTAATAATCATTAAAACATTTTATACAAAGTGTATTATTATTGCAATAAGTACTATCAATTCGCCTTAAAATCCAATTTAAATTATCTACTGCCTACTCCACACCCATTTTGCTCCGTTTCACTGCGCAAAAAGAGTATTCCGTAGAAGCCATTCATTACAAAAACTTTTTGTCCTACGCTCTTAAAAATGTATTCTTAAGGGGGATTTAATCTGTGTTAATAAACATTCGGAACCTTTAGCCCAAAGCTATGTTAACATAATGCATAAGCATTATAGGACAATTGCCATTGCATTGTGCCAGAGAAATTGCATATAGCTTTGCTATTTAATATAAAATCAGTTATCGCGACTTTTAAGTCCGATAACGGCAAGGATTTTATGTTAAAGCAATTTCTCTGATTACCTGTTACAAATTTTGAAATGAAAAGGTTTAAGAATATCTCGCTGGCAATTGTCACCATAATGCATATTATGTCTGCTCCCGATCTTAGTTTTTGTTGCTTTTGCGAAGCAAAAGCCTACAAAACTACAGTCGGGATTGCCCTCACTAATCCGTTCGGGTAAATAGAACGCACACACCGACGCACTCAATAAACTTTTCGTATTCTAATTGAATTATTACCTCTTAACAAGAAATCATGTCTTATATGCATCCGTAAGCTGACGCCAGTATCAGCATCCCGGAATTGTCCTATAATTCGCCACTATGTTAAATAGCCGCACGTCTAACGCAAATGCTTGAAATAAATCTTTTAGTTCAAAATTTATAAAAGATTTATATTCAGCGCACTTCCAGCCTCACCGGCAGCCGCATGATAAATTTCTAAAAATGTCTTCCCTGAAAAAGTTTTTTTGGAAGTTAACACTCTGAGAATGAAATATTTGAATTTATTCGCAAGAGTATACGCAAATTATTCACAGAAATCAGTTTATTTTATATGGTGTTCATGACTGCTTCGCAATTCTCACGCCTGAAGGCTCGTTCAGTTTGCTATACACTTGCTTTTTTAGTATCTAAAACTAATTTTTACCTCTCTCCTATTATTATAATCATTTTATTCTACATTCAATCCAGGAAACAAAAAAGTCACCGCTGCTGATAAATTCTCTAAATTCTACAGAAAATTTGATTTCATGCGCATTCCAAACTCGCCCCGATAAAGAACTTTGTGGATTTTGTTTTACAAAATCATACTGGTTCTAATATCGGTACTCAAACAGGAATGCTCCGGTTCCTTTGCACACAAATTTTCCTTGAATTTTTACGTCAATTTCTCAAAGGCGGAATTTTTTTGTTTCCTATTTACCAACTTATAATCAGCGATTTTCAGCATATCTAATTGATAACAATAGGTAAACACCGCAAATGATTGTTAAGGAGATAGACCCCTACCCGATTATTCTATATAAATGCTTAGTGATTGATAAATAGATCTTTATATATCGTTTACGCATTTGGCCAGTAGCGCACTTTAGAGTGATTTCTTATCCTTATATACCAACATTTTTGCGGGTTTCCGACACTCGCACACCTGAAATCCGCGTTATTGGCTATATGCTGCTTAGGTGGCGTGCTTTATTTATTGCTCAGTTAACAGACTATATTCTGTTTTCAAGACGACTGATTACTTCAATCATCCTCTCCATTACTATGTCTTCTCCTGACGCCTTAAAATTATGTAATACTAATTGTTTGGCATATAAAAATCCCATATATCTTAATAATGTCTTTTTACCTTTTTTTTCTGCATTTTGATAATCTTCATGGCCGGTATTATACTCTAAGGTATTTATGATCTCATCCCATCTTGACCTCCAATTTTCAGATGGCTTATAAATACCTTTAGGATAAGGAAATCCAGCTGTAGTTTTTTTATTTGTTTTTGATAAAATAAGAACTTCAACCGTTTCTTGAGTTTTTTTATTTTCCAAAGACGCATAGACTGTAATTTTAATTTCCCCTTCATTCAAACCAGCAGTAAAAAAGCATTCATCATTGTTTGTTTCAATAGTTCCGAGGGAGGAAGGTTTTATCTCCCATCTAAATTTAACACCTATTGGAATGAGTTCATCATTTGGTGTCCATGCTTTTACAGTATATTTTTTTCTTTCACTTGGTTCAATTTGACTAACTTTTGGAGTAATTGTAATATATTCAAGTGGCCCAGGAGCTAATCTTATTTTAAACTTTTCTCCTGTAACACCGGATGGAGTTCCTGGTTTTTTAATACTAATTCCACTTTTTGAATCAAACCAATTATATTCAGTAGGTAATTCTTGCATAACATCCTGAAAAGCATCTCTTAGAGATTTAATTATATCTCTACTCATTTCTTGGTCACGTTTTTCTATTGCAATCTTTAAGATTTCAATAATTTGTTTTTCTTGTGATACAATAGCTTTAATAAACTCAGCAAGATGTTCATCTGGAACAACTCCTTTGCGTGTTGCAGGAGGAACATTCAGAAAGCGACTATCAATCATACCTTCCAATAAAGAGTTATTCCAGGGTTCGTGATTAAGTTCTTGAATCTCTGTAATATCATCTATAATTTTTGTGCCACGTCGATAAACAGAGACTTTTCCTTTTTCTCCTTGTTGTGCAATGAATAATTTAAAATGTATATTTCCTGGAGCTGTCTTAACCTTTGATATTTGTGTTATTCTATCCCCTTTATATTCCTGTGCTTTAACTTCAAGCTCAACCTTTCGACCAATTTTATCTTCAATAAATATTTTAACTTGTGATTGCTTAATTCTTTCACGTAACTCTTCACCTAAATATTTATTTAGTTTTTCTGCTGTTAGTCTTTGTTGAATATTGTCATGTATAGGCCATATGCGTACCAAGGTACCATTTGTATCTAAATGAGAAGCATGAATTCCAGAATCATAGTTTAATGAACTTGCTTTAAGTTTTAAATATTTTGTTTTTCTGGAACTTTCAGTTCTAGATAATATTTCAAGATTATTACCTACAGCGGCGAATCCTAACATTCCAATAGCGAATTCACCCTGAATTCCCTCTCTAAGTCGTTCATCAAGTTGCTTTTTAAAAGAATTACAAATTTCTGTTGCGATGCGATCCATATCGGAATTACCATCTGAACCAGCCTTAATACCTTCACCATCATCATTAATCTGTATTTCTATTTTACCATTATGTCTATGTCTTAAGATTTCAATGTTCTTGGCATGGGCATCAATACTATTTTCGACAAACTCAGATATAGCTTTTTGAGGATCAGATTGAGTTGATTGAATTGTCCTTATTGCGGCATCTTCGTCACCAATTTTAAGTTTTTTCTGTTCCATTTAACCTATTATTTTGAAAAGTTTTTAAAAATCTCAAGTTGATTTTCATCATATAATGAGGTTAATAGACTCGCTATATAACCAATAGATGGTCCTGGTATATTTTCTTTTAATAGCTCTCTATCCTCCAAAGTTGAATCTTTGAAATACTCGAGTTCGTCTTTTAGCAAAAATAAAATTGCCTTAAGTCTTTCAATAGATTGTTTCACTTCAATCCTTTTTGGTTTTTTAGTCTTTTTCTCTAATAAGTCTTTTTCACTTTTTTTAAATAAAGCTTCTCTAAGCAAGTTCCATTTTTCTTGAGGAGGTTTATGCCTGGCAGTGAAATAATCTCCAACAGTTTTTATATTTATTCCAGTAGCCTTTGAAACTTCTAATTGAGTTTTAAATTTTTCAGAAATTGATAGAGCTTTTCTAAGTATTTTGGCACATTCTTCCATTGTCAAAGGTTTAACCTCAAGAGGAAAATCAAAATCCTTTTGACCAACTGTGATTTCTAAATCATCCATTTGATTTTCAATTTTAAATGTTTCATATTTAATAATATAAAATTATTAAAATAATTCATGGCCGCAAAATCCTTCAGCATGCCACCTAACTATTATTTATAGGAATAACTACAAACTAAATTTCAGATTATGTTTTATAAAAAATGTAAGATATTCCTTAATTTTGATATTCACACAATTACATTTTTTCTATTAACATAATCTGAAAAATCTCATAATCATAGATATAATAGAAGAAGTAATAGGTATGATCATAAAATATTTTAAATAATGAACGAATTTTTTGATAAAGTCGCTTTGTCAGTGACACATTTAAAGGCTTTACATAGCTTCTTTAATAATCCTGAAAACTATATAATACCAAGTGAACAAAACGATTTGGATATTTATCATAACAATTTGAATGGATTAATCAATTCATTTTCAGAAATTGATGCGTTTGGTCAATTGTATAATAAAAAAGGTAGACAACATATTCTTGCAGATTTATTCGAATATATATTATTAGGCCGGGCGTATTATTCAATGGGTACTGCTAAAAGGAGAATTGATAAAAAACAACACTTTATAAAAGGTATTTTGCACTTAGTGAACTTATTGATGTGTTTTGAGACGATAACAGTCAATGTTGAAAGGAGAAACAGATTTTTAGATCATCTTTCTGCTTTAGTTGAAGAAATTTCTAACGAAGATGAATTTAATTCTTTAAGAGGATATGCTGGCGAAGTAGGATTACCCAGTTCAGAGGAAGGTAAAACAATTGGTAGATATTTTGATAAATTATTGCCTAAAACAGCTGGTGGTCTATGGCATGAATTATTAGTTTATGCTTTTATATTAAGAAATGATTTAGGTTATGTGCTACCCGTATTATTACATCAAAAAATATATAGTAAGAATGATCATATCGTTCCTCCGGATTTTCTTTTAATTACAAAAGACAAACGTATTTATGGTATTGAAGTTGGCATCAAAAAGGAAATTCAATCTGGATCATTTTCATTAAAAACGGCTATACCAACAGCAACAATCGATACCATAAATTCAAGAAATTCAGATAGATGTCCGATATGTAAGAAATGGATAAATCTTTGTCCTTATGTAATTGATAATTATTCAAATTTTGATACAATTATTGAAAGAATAGAAGTCAAATGTTTGGAAAATTGTAATCACTTTACCCGTGAACAAATTTTAAATGGTGATTGCAATTACTGTAAGTATTCAAGAGGACGAGCACAATCACTGGCACATACTCACCATTCATATGCTGACCATAAGCATTATCATTACAATTGTGTGCTTGAAAACATTACAGCAGAAAAAAGAATCGAAGTAATTGCTGCTGAAGATAACAATGCTATAAAAACTCATTACCCCTATTATTCAGGTCTTGAAGATCTTTTCTGAAATATATTTAAAGCACAGCAGAAATTAGAAGTCTATTATTGATTCCAAGTTATAAATCCCCATAATTGATACTTGTATTTACTTTTTGGTTGATAAAATTGTTAATAAATATGTGGACATAATTTGTCCATTATATTGAGTTTTTATATTTTTGGACTTAATCTGTCCACATAATATAGGTGATGAATACTTTTGGAGAGTATTTAAGAAAGCTAAGAAAAGATAAGAGTCTATCTCTTAGAGATTTATCATCAAGGTTAAATGTTGATTCTTCACTTATTGCAAAAATTGAAAGAAATGAACGATCCCCTTCAAAGGAATTTATTAGACAAATTGCAATTTTCTTTAAAATTGAAGAGCAAAAGCTTTTAAATGAGTTTTTAAGTGATTTTATTGCTTATAAAATCATTGAGGAAAATGTTGATATTGATATTTTGAAAGCGGCAGAGGAAAAAGTTAATTATCTAAAAAATAAAATTAATGGCTGAATTACTAACTATAAAAGAAGCAAGTAAATGGGCTAGCAAACATTTAGGCAAGAATGTAACTACTTCAAATATTTCCTATTTAATTCAATATGGTCGAATAAGAAAGATAGGCGATAATGGAACAATACAGGTTTCAAAAGATGAATTAGTTAAATATTACAAATCGTATAATGGTTACCGGGAAGTCTCCTGGAAGGATCAATTGGGTGATGATTTGAATTGGGCATTGTCATTTGACCAATATAAAGAAGCAGAAACAACAAAGCATGTTCATAGGTTACATCCTTACAAAGGAAAGTTTATTCCTCAATTAGTCGAATATTTTTTGGATGATCATACGGATAAATTCAAGACAAAAACCTATTTTAATAAAGGTGACATTATTCTTGATCCATTCTCAGGCAGCGGGACAACCATGGTACAAGCTTCTGAACTGGGGATGCATTCAATAGGTATCGATATTTCAGCATTTAACACAATGATTGGTAATTGTAAAGTTGCTCATTATAATCTTGTGGATGTTCAATCTGAAATCATGCGAATTACCCAGGCACTTAGGATATTTTTAACTGATTCGCATACGCTTGAATTTGAAGATAAGCTTATGCAGGCTCTGTATGAGTTCAATAATAGGTATTTTCCAGTGCCCGAATATAAGTATAGATTAAGACAGGGAGAAATAAATGAGAAACAATACGGTGAGGAAAAAGAAAAGGAATTTCTACCGGTTTTTCAAAAGCTAGTAAAGGATTATAATATCAAATTACGGCAGGATAAATCTGATACATTTCTGGATAAATGGTATTCGCAGCATATCAGAGAAGAAATTCAATTTGTTTACAAAGAGATAAAGAAAATTCAGAATGAAGATACGAAGACAATAATTAGTATAATACTTAGCAGGACTATTCGATCTTGTAGAGCCACAACACATGCTGACCTGGCAACTTTAATAGAACCTATTACATCGACCTATTATTGTGCTAAACACGGTAAAATGTGTAAACCTCTTTTTTCAATTTTAAAATGGTGGGAAACATATTCAACTGATACTGTTAAAAGACTAGTGCGCTTTAATAAGTTAAGGACAGATACCAAACAAATCTGTTTAACAGGCGATAGTCGGGTTATAAATATTTTTAGTGAACTTGATAGTATTGATCCAACATTTGCTAAACTTGCCAGAAAACAAAAGATAAAAGGAATCTTTTCATCTCCACCCTATGTTGGCTTAATAGATTATCATGAACAACATGCATATGCTTATGATTTATTCGGTTTTGAAAGAAAAGATGAACTAGAAATAGGTCCTTTATTCAAAGGTCAGGGCAGAGAGGCAAAAGAGAGCTATATTCAAGGTATCAGCGATGTTCTAAACAATTGTAAAAAATATTTAGTTGACGACTATGATGTTTTTCTGGTTGCCAATGATAAGTATAATATGTATCCGATAATTGCTAGAAAAGCCGATATGCAAATTATAGACCAATTTAAAAGGCCGGTTTTAAATCGAACGGAAAAAGATAAAGGCGCTTATTCCGAAATAATATTTCATCTAAAATCAAAGCAATTGTGATTGCAGTAAATTTAGACAAAGTAATTTATCAGCTGACGATAGAAGATATACAAAATGTTGCAGATGATTTTTTAGGCAGATTGCTTACCATTAATGAAATTGAATTAATAGAAGGAAAAATTGGCGATAATATTGACTGGTATTGTGCCATTGTTAATACCATAACTCTAAATATAAAATAATTATGGCACTAACAGAAATACAGATTCAGAATGTCGAAAATGTTTTAAGAAACAGCTTAAGACATAAATTTCAAAATTATCACCCGGAACCAGCATCGATGCCCTTTCATACAAGATTACTAGGTAAAGACAGAATAGCTCTTTTTTCTTTTATACATTCATTAAATACAAATTTTGGAACAAGTATTTTTGAACCAGTTGCCAAAGCATTAGCTTCTTTAAGTTTTGCCAGTGCAGAATCTCAGCAAACTGCTGGAACGCAAATTTCTTCTGAATCTCAAAAAGTAATCCAAAATATCATAGATCGACTTACTACTGCTGAAACTTTACCAAATAAACCGGATGAAATTTTAGCTATCAGAGAAGTATGCCAAAAGGGTGAAATGAATAGGGTAAAACTTACAAAGGTTGATATAAAATTAATCGATAAAAACGGTAGAATATGCTTAATCGATTTGAAGACAGCCAAACCTAATGCAGGTGGATTTAAAGAATTCAAGAGAACACTTTTAGAGTGGGTAGCGGCAACGCTTGCGACTAATCCAAAAGCAATTGTTCAAACCATTATTGCAATTCCTTACAACCCTTATGAACCACAACCTTATAGAAGATGGACAATTAGAGGAATGTTAGACTTGGAAAATGAATTGAAAGTAGCTAAGGAATTTTGGGATTTCATTGGTGGAACTGGTGCATATGAAGATCTGCTTGACATTTTTGAAAGAATTGGTATAGAATTGAGACCGGAAATCGATAAATATTTTGAGAAGTATAATAAGTAATAATTTGGCTGATCATATAATGCAGACCATTTTTAAAACTTTAAATGCTACACCCATTTTGCTCCGTTATACTACGCAAAAGGATTGTTCTGTATAGACTACTCAATACTAAAACTTTTTAGCCTGCGCGCTTTAAAAAGTACTTATAAGAGGATCTTTCTAATAGATAAGCATTTCGGTCTTATAACCCTAAGCTATCTTAACATAATGCTTGCAGCATTATGAGACAAATTAGTCTCATAATTTGCATTATATGTAAATAGCTTGAAGTTATAAAGAATATATGGGTTTTGAAAATGGTTTATTTGCTTATCTCTTTTTCAAACCAGACCAAATAATCATCTAGTTTTGAAATGAGATAATATGGAAGATTTAATAAATAATATTCTTGGTTTTGAGAAGTCAAAACTTTGTCTATACTTAGGTTTCCGGAATAAATTCTTACAGCCATATCATGATTGGTTAGATCCATAAAAAGATGCAGGGATTTGAGTTTACCAGTTGCGCCGGATTTAACTTCGATAGGTATAATGAAATTCTTGAATTTATATAAATAATCTACTTCAGCTGTGGATGTTTTTTTCTCCCTAATCCAAAAGATAATATCGCTAAGAATATTGTATTCTTTAGCCAATAATTCCTGTCCTACAATATGTTCTGCAATAATACCTCTGTATGAATCACTTAAGTCCTTTATTCCAATTAGTTCCTGCTGAATTCCAACAAAATAATTTAACAAACCAGTGTCCAGAACCTGCAGTCTTGGAGATTTTCTTTTGTCTGGAGCTATCGGATTTTCAGTGCCTGTAGTTGGATATACAAGTTTGATCAACATCGCTTTTTCAAGAATCCTCAGACCTTCCCCCATCTCCCTTGATCCATAATTTGAATTACCAAAACCATGAAACCTGATTCTTTTGCCGGCCTCATCAAATGCTGATCGTATTGCATGTCTTATAAGTTGCACCTGGGTGGAATTACGGGCATATTTTTCTACATCATCCATATAGGAAATTAATAATGACTCATATATATGTTTCAAAGATGTTAAATCATGATTCTTAATATAATTCTCAATGATTTCAGGCATACCACCCAGCAATGTGTATGTATTAAATAATTTTAAGATTTTGTCATGGGCAAATGGAGGAATCGGAGTCTTGTTCAGCAATTCTAAAACAGCGATTTCTTCGCTTGCTTCTAAAAATTCATAAAAAGACACAGGCCGAATTACTCTATATTCAACACGTCCAACAGGAAAACTAATAGATTTATCAAATAAGGTTTCAAGTAATGAACCAGCGGCCAATACAAATATGTCTGGTGCTTGTTCATAGAAGTATCTAAGTTGAGCTATTGCAGACGGAGCTTCCTGAATCTCATCAATGAATAATAATGTGTTCTTTATTTTCCTCTGTCTATTCTTTATTAAAAATATTGCCTGTATCAGGTCTTCCGTATTTGGATATTTATTAAATATTTCTCTGTCTTCTGATCTCTCCAGATTCATGTATATGAATTGTTCAAATTGTTCTGCAAATATATTTACTGCAGTAGTTTTGCCAACTTGCCTGGCACCCCTTAGAATCAAAGGTTTTCGATTTGATGATAACCTCCAGTTTTCAAGTTCATGTATGATATCTCTTTTAAACATGTTACAAAGTTAGGGTAATTTATTTAGAATATTGTAATATATTATGGGTTAATTTTGTGGTTATGTGTAATATTTTTGTGGAAATTACTACTCCACACCCATTTTGCTCCACTACACTGCGCAAAAAGAGTGTTCCATTACAGGGAAACTCGTTATAAAAACTTTTTGGCCAGCGCGCTTTAAAATGTACTTATAAGAGGATTTTTCCTGGTAAGAAGCATTTCGGACTTATAGCCCTAAGCTATGTTAACATAATGCTTGCAGCATTATGAGACAAATTAGTCTCATAATTTGACATTATAATAAATAGCTTGAAGTTATCAATATTTATTGGGATTTGGAAGGCAATTATAAAATATATCAATCATAATGAAACCTACAACTCAATATGATAATTTCATTATCTAATACTTTATATACAAGTCGATGTTCCTGATTTATTCTGCGTGACCAGCAACCTTGGTATTTATATTTTAAAGGTTCAGGCTTACCTAACCCTTCAAAAGGATTTCTTAAGGTTTCTTTTATTAATTGATTTAACCTTTTAAATAGTTTCTTATCAACTTTTAACCAATATAAATAATCTTCCCAGGATTCATCCACAAAAGATAATTTCTTCATTCTTCAATTAAATCTTTTGTGAATGTTTCTCCCTTATTGGCTTTATTTAAAGCTGATTCTAATCTTTCAGCATTCTTTTTGGATGATAAAAGATAGTTAGTCTCTATGTATGAATTATATTCATCTAAAGAAATAATAACCGCTGCCTTTTTTTCACCCCGGTTAATAATTACTGTTTCATGATCATCAGTAACTATATTAAGAAATTTCTTTAAATCTTTTCTAAATTCTGACATATTAGTTGTTTGCATAATGTACAATATTTAAAAATAAATTATGTACAAATGTACGTACATTATTTGAAAAATCAAAATTTTTATTAATCATTTACTCCACTTCACACTCATTTTGCTTCGTTTCACTGTGCAAAAAGAGTGTTCCGTTAAAGCATCCGGAACAAAAACTTTTTAGCTCACGCGCTTTAATATGTTCCCTAAATAGGATTTATCCTGATGAGAAGCTTATCGAACTTAAAGCCCTAAGCTATCTTAATCCCGACATGTTATGTCGGGACAGGCTATAATGCTTGCAGCATTATAAGACACATATTACATACGTTTCTTATAATTGGCATTATGTGTAAATAGCTTAATGACATGCAGGATTTAGCGTTAAAGCATTATCAAATGTTCCTAAGTGGACTAAAGGATACACCGATTGTTATATCTGAGTGTATTTCAGTTTAGAAGCCGGGAATTTTGTATATTCGCTTATTGTAGATATGATCAAAAAGGATAAAATATCGGAGATTATAAATAAAATTGCTACAGGATATAATCCTGATAGAATCATTCTTTTTGGATCGTATGCAAGCGGTAATCCCAATGATGACAGCGATTTAGATTTATTTGTAATCAAGGATTCAGATTTACCCAGACCACAAAGAACGGTTCAGGTTAGAAAAATGCTTTATGGAGCCAAGATCCCTATTGACCTGATCGTATATACTCCCAAAGAAATCGAAGAATCTAAAAATAACAAATACAGTTTTGTATTTGAAGTATTAAATACAGGAAAAACGATATATGAGCGACCGGCTTGAGGAAATAAAACAATGGATAATAAAAGGTGATCATGATCTTGGTACCGCCAAAATAACTTTTTTGCATATTCCTGAATATCTTGATACTGTTACTTTTCATTGTCAACAAGCAGTGGAAAAGTATTTAAAGGCTTTTTTGGTTTTTCTGTCAAAACCATTTCGATTTTCCCATGATCTGGTTTATTTGCTAGATCTTATTTCTGAAAACGATCCGGACTTTGCGAAGTATTATGATAGTATCTCAGAACTACAGGGGTATGCGGTGGAAATAAGATACCCTGATGAAACTATATTTCTTTCGCAGGAAAATGTTAAACAAGCTATTTCCATCGCGAAAGATGTCAGAGATTTCATTACCAAAAAAATGGATATCACAATTGAATATAATATTATTATCGATAAATAGCATAAGTATTTCACTCCACACCCATTTTGCTCCGCTTCTCTGCGCAAAAAGAGTGTTCCGCTACGGGAGAACATTCGTTACAAAAACTTTTTGTCCTGCGCGCTTAAGAATGTACTCTATAAGGATTTTTTTCAGATAAGGAGCTTATTGAACGTACAGCCCTAAGCTATGTTAACATAATGCTTGCAGCATTATAAGACACATATTTACATACGTTTCTTATAATTGGCATTATATTAAATAGCTACGATTGGTTATTGATTTCGAATGATATCTTTCACGAATATCTTTAACCATATAATAAAGTACTGAAATTAGAGATAGAATTTTTAATAGTATTCAAAGTTTATAAATTGATAGTAAATTATTCAGCTTTTAATTCATTTCAATTTTGATTATTTTTGAAAAAAAGACGGAAAATGAATACAAATGCATATAAAATTTCATTGAGTTATAGTCAGGTACTTGAATTGGTTAAGCAATTACCAAAGAAAGATAAAGCTAAGCTAAGTAAAGAATTAGCCAAAGAAGCAATCGACATTAGACTAACTCATTTATTAAATTCTTTTCAAACTAATGAATTAGATGAAGATACTATCAATGAAGAAGTTGAAAAGATAAGAGAAGGAATATATGCCAAAAAGTAAAGCAATTAAGATTATTATTGATACAAATCTGTTTGTTAGCTTTCTTATTGGTAAGAGATTGAAAAAGCTTAAGCAATTGCTTATCAATTCACAGATTAAACTGATTTTCTCAGAACAAAATATTCTCGAATTAAAGCTTGTTACTGATCGCCCAAAATTTCGTAAATACTTCAACAAAAACGATGTACTTGATTTAATCGATTTAATGTATTCAATCGGAAAAATTGTAAAAGTCACTAAACAACCAAAAATTTGCCGTGATCCAAAAGACAATTTCCTTTTAGGTCTATCGGATTTAAGCAAAGCAGATTATTTGGTTTCAAGCGATAAAGATTTGCTGGAAGTACATCAATATAAGACAACTAAAATCATTGGAATAGATGAGCTAGAAAGAATATTGGAGGATGTTACTCTGCATTAACCATTATTTCTTAGTCATTTGCTCCACTCCACACACATTTTGCTCTATTCTCCCCTTCATGCTGGCCCAATGCTAAAACCATTCACAGAATGGTTTCTTAACGCATTGTCCTGCAAAAAGAG
>JAFGBD010000033.1 GCA_016933335.1 Bacteroidales bacterium
ATTATTGGTTGTTAGAATTTTAACTGGGCCATCAGAGAAAGCCGGGAAAAGCGAAGTATCACCAATATGGATTCTTGAAGGGGTAAGAAGGCTACAGTTAGTCATTGAACCTGTAGCAGTTGTCTGAATAGTACCGTCAGGGAATTTGATACCTTCAGAAGTTGAATGAATCAATCCATTAACTTCGAGTTTGGATAAGGGATTTATTGTACCGATTCCTAGATTACCATTGTTCTCAAAAATATTATTTGCGATTGTATCAACCTGTGAGAATACAGGAATGTATGCCATCAGGCACAACAGGATTAAATTAGTGCGTATCATTTTATTAGGTATTAATGTTGTGATAGTAAATATAAAAAAAAAATCAGATGATGAAGGAAAATTTTGATAAAGAATGCATTTTCTTACATCAAACTACAAACCACTGTGTCAGGACTATTTGAAACACTATTTAAACAGAAGTACTGGCCGGTATTATCCCGGTCCTTTTTTCTACAACAGTTCCAGCAATTTTTTCATACTCACCTTTTCTTCCATGATTTTGGGGAGCTGCTCAATCGGGACCCTGTCCTGTTCCATGGAATCTCTGTAACGGATGGTGACCGTATTATCTTCCAGGGACTGGTGATCAATGGTAATGCAGAACGGGGTGCCAATAGCATCCTGTCTGCGGTACCTGCGGCCAATGGAATCTTTTTCCTCATACTGGCAGTTAAAATCGAATTTCAGCCTGTCCATTATTTCACGGGCTTTATCCGGCAGCCCATCCTTTCTGGTGAGTGGCAACACTGCAAGCTTAACAGGAGCCAGGGCAGGCGGCAGTTTAAGAACAACACGTTCTTCCTTGGCACTGCCTTCGCGTTCAACTTTTTCTTCAGCATATCCATTGGCAATGACCGAAAAAAACATCCTGTCCAGTCCGATCGATGTCTCAATAACGTATGGGGTGTATGTTTCGTTGGTATCAGGATCAAAATACTGCATTTTCTTGCCGGAAAACTTTTCATGATTCCCCAGGTCAAAGTCCGTTCTGGAATGGATGCCTTCCACCTCCTTAAATCCAATGGGGAACCTGAACTCTATATCTGCCGCAGCGTTGGCGTAATGAGCGAGCTTATCATGATCATGAAATCTGTATTTGTCATCTCCCATACCAAGGGCTTTATGCCATTTCATCCGTTTCTCCTTCCAGTATTCATACCATTCCATTTCGGTTCCGGGACGAATGAAGTACTGCATTTCCATTTGTTCAAATTCACGCATGCGCATGATCCACTGACGGGCAACAATTTCGTTGCGGAATGCTTTTCCTGTCTGTGCAATACCAAAAGGTATTTTCATCCTTCCTGTTTTCTGCACATTGAGAAAATTAACAAAGATTCCCTGTGCGGTCTCCGGCCGAAGGTATATGGTATTCGCTTCCTCACTCACTGAACCAAGCTGTGTGCTGAACATCAGGTTGAACTGGCGGACATCGGTCCAGTTTGCAGTCCCTGAAATGGGGCAGACGATATTGTTATCAATAATGATCTGCCTGATTTCATTCAGATCTTCATTCTCCGATGCCAGGATGTATCTTGATTTAAGTTCTTCATATTTCTTCATATTTTCTGTCACGCGGGGACTTGTTTCCCTGAAGTGCTGTTCATTAAAATCCTGGCCGAACCTGCCGGCAGCTTTTTCAACTTCCTTTTCAATCTTATCTTCAATCTTCTGGAGATGGTCCTCTATTAACTGATCTGCCCTGTATCTTTTTTTAGAGTCTTTATTATCAATTAGCGGATCATGAAAGGCTGACACATGCCCTGATGCTTCCCAGGTTTTCGGATGCATGAATATGGCTGCATCCAGCCCAACGATGTTTTCATTCATCTGAACCATGGCCTTCCACCAGTACTGCCTGATATTGTTTTTTAATTCGGCACCATTCTGTCCGTAATCATATACAGCTCCCAATCCGTCATAAATCTCACTACCAGGGAAAATAAAACCGTACTCTTTGCAATGTGCAATGATCTTTTTAAAAATATCCTCGTTGGCCATTTTGAATGTTGAGTTTTCAGCCCGCAAATGTAGTTGAAAATGTCGGGTTTTCAAAAATTAATAAAAAACCTGCCGGAATGATGAGCATCCTGGCAGGTTTCAGATAAAGCAGTAGTATTTCTATTTTTTGATTAATATTTTTGTAAGTATTTGACCGGCAGATCTGATCATTAATATATATTTCCCTGCCGGTATTTCAGTCATATCAATTTCATAATTTGTCATCTGATCACAGACTGTCAATGATTTAACCGGCTTACCTGTTTCATCGAACAGGGCTAAATAGTCAAATTCAAAACCTGCTTCGCAAATGATAAATATCTTATGATTTGCCGGATTGGGATAAATCAGGACCGGGTTATGATTGATCTGATCAGTGTTTTTTTCAATGATCACATAAGTAATAAAGATGGTATCTCCACCCTGGCAGCCAAAGTTATCTGTGACTGATACCCAGAAAAGCGTGTCTCCTGTGAGAGATGCACCATTAACCGGAAATGTCTGATTAGCTGTACCAGTACTCCACATATAGGTAACGAATCCTGGTCCTGCATCGAGCGTAATGTTTTCAGTTGGTTCGAGCGATATGTCCTCACCAAGATTAACAACCGGAAGGCTCTGAAATGCAACCGCAACGGTATCCGAACCTTCACAGCCATAAGCATCGGACACTGTTACACTATAGGCAGCTGCTTCATTTACAACAATCTGCTGACTGCTGCTGCTGTTACTCCATTGATAAGATGAAGCCAAAGGTGCAGTTAATAATAACCTGGCACCTTCGCAAATGGTAGTGTCATTTCCCAGGTTTACTACAGGCAATTCCTTGACGGCCAACGCTATGGTATCAGAACCTTTACATCCGTTCTCATCTGATACAATCACACTGTAAGTTCCTGCATCAGATACAATGATTTGCCGGTCGCCTGAAACGCCATTGCTCCATTCATACCACCATGATAAGGGTGCTGAAAGCGTAATATCATTACCTGCACAGATTGTAGTATCATTTCCCAGCTCAACAATGAGCGGATCAGGATTTTGAAAAATAAACTTTGCATGGAAAATTGAATCAAATCCATTCGTAATTACCGGAGCATATACAATACCTGCAACCAATGAATCGAATAAGCCTGATGATTGATAAGTCTCAAAATCAATAGTATACATCACCTTTTCTGCAGGTTGAGCATAAATTTGTACCTTTCCTGTTGAATCATTATGACAAATATTGGGCGATTTTACTACACTGTCAATTTTGATAATATCACGATAAATTGAAGATATACCATTTCCATATGTAGCCAGCCAGATTTTTCCATCATTTTCCATTGTTGCATCCCTGATGTCATTGCCGGCTATACCATCTGACTGCTGTAACCTTGACCAATATCGTAAATTAAAGATATAGGCTCCGTTACCCCATGTAAATGCCCAGATATTACCAACTTTATCTTCCAGGAGAGACCATATTGAACTGTTTCCGAAATATTTACTTGAAGTGTAATTAATCCAATTATTTCCATTATACCTCGAAATACCTGCATTTGTAGCAAACCAGAGGTTACCTTCGGAATCTTCAATGATATCATTTACATTATTGTTAACAAGTCCTTCTGCAGTGCTGTATACTTCCCAACTGTCACCGTCAAATTTAGCTGCTCCGTTGCCGGTTACAGTACCGATCCACAGATCTCCGTTGTCCCTCGGAAGGATAGCTGTAACATGATTCGAAGGAAGACCATCGGTTGTGGTGAAATTACTGAAAGTGGTTCCATCGTAAAGATTCAATCCGGCATTGGAACCGATCCATATATTGGTATCCTTATCGGCTGCAATGGAGTACCAGCCCGTACCAACCAGTCCATCCGCAGTTGTATATGTTTCAATTGAACTTTCAGATATTTTTGTAATACCACCGGATGAGGTCGCAACCCAGATATTACCTTCCTGATCCTGTGTTAAGTCATAAACATTGTTCCCTGAAAGCCCTCCTGCCTGATCGATATGATACCAGTTTATGCCGTTATATCGGGCCAGTCCCCTGCCCCAGGTACCCAGCCAGAGATGGTCATCTATATCCGTCATGATGGTTTGTATGGTATCGCTGGGCATGCTGCTTTTTAAATAATTCGTCCATGCTGTTTTGTAACTGTACGAAACGATGCCCAGATCACCCCCTGCATACATTGTATCATTGATCTCTTTAATAACCCAGGTATTAATATCAGGTATTTTATGCGCAGCGGTATAGACGGTAAGGATTGAATCGTTAAAAATAACAATCTCGCTGCTATCGGTACCGAACCACATGTTATCATAATCATCCTGGAAAATGGATCTTATCGTATCCGTTGTCAATCCGTCAGCTTTAGTGATAGTCTCCCATATTGAGCCATCATATTTGGCAATTCCTCCTCCGGTAGCAAACCATATATTTCCCTCGCGGTCTTCAAATATATCCCAGACAGAATTATTTAAAAATCCGTTTCCTGTATGATAATGAGTCCATAGCGTACCGTCGAACCTGCTTACCCCATTGTCAAGAGAGCCTACCCATAACTTCCCGGTTTCATCGAGGAGCGAACAAAAATTCAGATTTGAACCCAGTCCCTGTGCAGTTGTATAGTTTGTCCATTGTCCGCCCGACCATTTGCTGACACCTCCCATGGTTGTAAACCAGGTGGCATCTGGTGCGATCTCAATATCAACAATGTTGTTATTTACCAGTCCGCTGTCAGTATTATAAATGAATAATGTATCCTCAAGAATATGAACTGCTCCTGATAATGTCCCCAGCCAGATATTACCTTCAGTGTCCCGGTTAACAGCATAACACCTGTTATCCGGCAGTCCGTTTGCAGTTGTATAATTTACAATGGTATCGGACATCTTGCTCAGGCCACTGTATGTGGCAAACCATTTATTTCCTGAATCATCGCCAAGGATATCCAGCACAACCATGCCGGCAAGCCCATCAAGAATGCTGATATATTGCCATGATTCAGGCTGCAGCTTACTGATACCCTTTGCAGTGCCAATCCAGATATTACCTTCGTCATCTTCAGCAACACAGGCTGTATAATTACTGATCAGTCCATGCTCCGTGGTATAGGTAGGCCAGACCAGTCTATCATACTTGGTAAGACCGCCATTGGCGGTATATGATGTAAACCACATATTGCCTTTACTGTCCTCCATGATGTCAGAAATACTGTTTGAAGAGAGTCCATCAGCTGTTGTGTATACTGTGAAGCCGGTTTCATTATAACTGGCGGCTCCGTCTCCGGTTCCGAACCATAAAAGACTGTCATGGCTCTGGGTAATAGAGTAGACAATATCGTGAGGGAGGCCATCCGCAGTGGTATAATTCACAAATGTACCTTCAATTTTACTGACACCCTCATAGGTTCCTATCCAGAGACGGTTCATATTATCTTCGAAAAGGGTGCTCAGGAAATTGCTGACCAGTCCGTCAGAGGTTGTGTATGTTGTCCAGGTTGAGCCATCATATCTGGTCAGGCCCGAAAAAGTGGCAAACCATAAGTCACCGTTATGATCCACGAGCAGATCGCGGATTTCATTTTCCGGTAAACCGTCAGAAGTTGTGAATTTTGTCACCGAAGAGATACCGTCAAAGCGGTAAGCACCGTCAACGGCTCCAAACCACATGTTACCCTGGTGGTCTTCTGCTATTGCAGTAACAATATCAGGCAGTCCGTTGAAAGATGTATAATTTTTCCATACATCTCCGTCAAATTTCATAACCCCGTTGCCGGTAATGTCTCCGAACCACAGATCACCATTCGAATCTATAAAAATATTCTTGATATATTCTCCCTTGAAGGAGGATTGCCTGTCGATGTTATGAATTTCCAGCTGAGCACTGGAATCTAATGTCATCAACATAAATGCCAGAAAAATAATAATGATTGTCTTTTTCATGATTAGCGGATTTATTGTATTAGCCTGACTAAAGGTACAAATTATCTGAGAAATACGATAATAACTATCTGAACTATGATGATATATTATCTGATTACCAGTTAAGTATACAGGAATATGATGCAGATTGAGTGCTGTTCATATTTATTTAGCTGAAAAAATATCCTGATTCTCTGTCTTAAGCTCCTTCAAAGACGCAGGTTTTTCATAAAACTCTGTTTCAACGATCCTTAAGTGTCCGGAGTAATCCCCGGCAGGTTCGCGGTACAGGTCCAGCTCTTTCTGCCCGGATATTTCAACGATTTCTTCAAATGCATCTTTTTCAAGATGAGCGCCTATCAGTTCAATACTTACAGTCCTCCCGGCAACAGGTTTGAATGGGATGGTAATATATCCCAGGCTTCGGCTGGTGGTGTCTTTAAATACTTCTTTATTGTCCACCAGGATCCTGACCGGATATCTGCGTGAACGCCATCCTGACAGTTTCATAACGACCTGGCATATATCAGCTCTTTTCTCCAGTTCATACCTGATCCAGCCTGTTGAGATCCTGCCGTCGTTTCTCCATTCAGTCATCTCATTGTCATCATAGCTTTTCTGGACCTCATCAGAGTTGGCACCGGCTGTGGCAGATCTTATTCCGACAGGTATCCTGGATATACTGTAAGAGGGATTTCCAGGCGTTGGTCCCCGGTATAAAAAAGATGGCTGTTTCTCTCCCGGGATATCCGGGGACAGGCCATTATTAACCTTAACCGGATTTGATCTGAAGGTGACCGATGCCGGTTTCAGTCCGTCAGATGAAGCATTAAGGATGATTCTTCCCGGCGTGCAGGTTGAACGGATGATCACACGGTTAATGCCACATTCCACCGGCAGACTTTCTGACAGGATATAATTACCAGGTCCCTGGGCAAGGCCTCCTCTCCACTCTGCCGGACCTGTCAGAGAAAAATTAATGAGCTGGTTAGAGGTTGGGCACCGGTTGCCTGCTGCATCGGTCACTTCAAAATCCACCAGTGCCAGGTCAGCACCATCTGCCCTGAACCCTTCGGGTGAAGTGTGCAGTGTTAACCTGATACCGGATGGTTTACCGGCTGTTATTTTCATATCGGTACTTATGATATTACCACCGGCATCATAACCAATTGCTTCCAGTAAGCCCGGTAACCATTGAATATTTTTAAATGTAAATAAAAACCTGTAGCTCTGTTCGCCAAATCCCAGAGAAACATCATTGAGTTTCAGTTCGACTTTATCTGCTGTAGAAATTACATGGATGTCTTTTACAGTTGTATCGTTATAATTCCAGTGACCGATAATGTAAGTGTGATGTTTTTCCGGATCAACCCATCCGTCCCACATCACCAGGTGGGCAAAATATGCATCTTTGGGGATGCGTAATGCATCCACTTCACCGCTGCGCCTGTAATTCTCCTCACCCCTGAAATGGGTATTGGAATCAGAAAAGATGATGTTTCCCCCGCCTGAGCTCACTCTTTTCCCTGTACCTGGCCGTTCACGCCAGTAATCATACCAGCGTCTGACCGCTTCAATGGCATACGAGTCCTGGTTCCTGTTATAGGCACCTGCGTCCTGGTTCCGGTATAATGGTCCGGCACCGTCAACATGGTAAGGAGGAGAATAGTTATCCCAGTATTTTCTTAATCCTTCATCCCGCATATATTCCATTGCCCACATCGGTTGATGTGCACTTTTGTTGATATAAAGCATTTCCCCTCCGTATTCCGCTGTTTTACTGTCGAGCATTTCGCGTGAACCAATGGCACGACCGCCGTAAGGATCATACCTGTCACGAATATCCTTCATTTCCTGCATGTGTTCCTCGCTGATGGACTCATTGCCACACTCATAAAAAATAATGCTGGGATTGTTTCTGTTATAAATGATGGCATCTCTCATCAGTTCTTTACGCTGGCCCCATCTTCTGTCATTGACATCACTTTCAGCATCACCGGCAGGCATGGCCTGGATGAGCCCTAAGCGATCACAGGATTCAACGTCCTGTTTCCACGGTGTCACATGCATCCAGCGCACCAAGTTTCCGTTGCCTTTAACAATCAACCTGTTACTGTAATCACTGATCCATGCAGGGACAGACATACCGGTTGCAGGCCATTCGTTGCTGGTACGCTGGGCATATCCCTTTAACTGTATGGCCCTGTCATTCAGGAAAACCATTCCTTCCCGGAATTCAGTCTTCCTGAAACCGGTTTTTGTTTTAACAACATCTGCATTTTTACCATTGATCCTTAGTATTGTATAGACATTGTAAAGATATCCATAGCCCCAGCTCCAGAATTCCAGGTTGTTTACTGTTGCTGATGCACTTACAATCAGTGTTTCACCGGGATTGATTTTTGCCCCGTTATTGTTGAACCGGGCGATTGTATTTCCGGAAATATCTTTCATCACCACTTCATACTGGAAACTCACGGAATGATCATATTCGTTTATTACTTCTGATTCTGCGGTTATTCTGGCGCTTCTGCCAGGTATATCAAAATCACCGGCATAAATATAAACGCCGGTTGTTTCCAGTGTTGAGAACAACGGTAGAGTCTGATAAAGCTTACCTGTAACATGCAAATAGACATTCTTTGGTATACCACCGTAACTGGCATTGAAATTATTGTTATTCCACTGGAATGACTGACCTGTGGATCTTTCTTTATAATCCCAGGAGTTATCAATTCGTACGGCGATGATATTGTCTTCAGATCCAAACTTTACATGATCTGTGATGTCAAATCCAAATGCCATCACACCGTTTTCATGCAAACCAATGTATTTGCCATTGAGGTAAAATTCTCCTGCCTGCCGGATTCCTTCAAACTCCAGGAAGATCTTATTTCCCTTGTACCTGGCAGGTATTTTAAAATGTTTCCGGTACCATACAATTCCTGTTGTCAGTTCATGAATGCTTTTTTTGAAAGCTTCATCTTCATTAAAGGCACGGGGTAATGTGACGATTTTCCAGCCGGAATCATCAAAACCCGGAGCTTCAGCTCCTTTTGGATCCGCAGCGAGCATTCTCCATCCCGGATTGAAATTATATTTCATCCTTGTATTCCGGTTTATAATATTGCAGGCTGACAAGGATGATATTAACACGCAGAAAAGAAGAAAACAATGCGGTATGAATAACAACTGGCATTTTTTCATGGTATGATTTATTCTGATAAAGACCAAATACTCCTTTACCGGTTGGTACCATGCAATATAAGAAAGCAGGAATTAATCGAAGAAAAAGTTATGATAAGTTATCAAGATAATTTTAAGGCCTGATGACCATAATTCCTAATCTTTGATAAATTTATCAACACAGATCTTCCTGTCCAGTATAAATCTGAGTGTATAAATACCTGGTAAGAAACCACTCAGATCGATTTCATATTCTGAAACATTATTTTTGGAGGCTTCATAAACAATTTGCCCATTCAGGTTTTCAATTTGTAAATGGAAATCAGCAACAATTTCAGCAAGCCTTACTGATAACAAATTTTTTGCAGGATTGGGATATGTCTGAATTTTTTTTTGATGCTCTGTGTCATGGAGACCGCTGACTTCGGCTATTTTCAGGACACCATTTCCCCGAAGTATGGTTGTATCCCAGACCAAACCCGGCCCGGGTGATGCAGGCATAATTGAAGTGAATGCTCCTGCGCAGATATCAGTTTCTATAATCTTAAAGCTATCTCCTGCTGCAAATTTACCAGGACCCGGATGAGCGATGTTTAATATTCCGTTTAAAGTGAGCGATCCGTCAACCTCCAGAATATCTCCGGATAGTTCAGGGGAATTTAATTCAATGGACAGGCAGCTACCGGGCATGAACGTAACATTGCTGTTAACTTTTATTTTGCCGATCCCTTTGTTTCCCGGCACCAATGTGCCTCCGCTCTCAACAGTAACTGATCCCCTGATGATTCCTGTTCCGCTGAGCATGGCTCCGTTTTTTACCAGGACATTGCCTGTTCCTGTGCCACTGCCTGTGACGTTATTAACCATAAGCATTCCTTTTTCGACAATGGTGGAACCGGAATACGTATTATCATTTGTAAGAACCCAGGTTCCTGTACCTGTCTTGGTAATTGCACAAGTGGCGCCTGAGTTTTTTACCTGGTCATTGCAAATGACTCCGTTGAACACCGCATCTGTGTTCGTTCCGCCAATTCTCCAGGTAATGGTTGAGGTTCTCTCACCTCCGGCTCCCAGTCTTGACAGAAAGGTGCCGGCCAATTCCCCGATGTCAATTGTGATATTGGCAGTTCGTCTGTACAGTGCAGTAACATTGTCTTCAAGAAAGACCGAAGCATCGGGATATCCATATGTATTGTCGATCAGAAATGTTCCTCCGTCAGCATCTGTTGAAACATTTATTTCACCGGCAAAGTCAGACCAGTTACCCCGTAGTTCGGATCTTATCCAGGGCGAGAATAAATGAAGCATACCTGTTCCTGTTAAAGAACCTGTAAGAGACGATCTTGAATCGAGATAAAGATGAGCATGTTTTCCTTCAGGTATGATCATATTCCAGCCGCAATTATCGGTGTAGCCTGTATTATCAAACATTTTCAGGATTGCATTTTCTATGGTGACACTTCCTGTGCCAAGTCCGGAAATATTGGCTTCATCACCTGCCAGGTAAATTGTACCTTCCTTGAGATATGTACCACCGCTGTAGTTATTTGCAGAAGTGATTGCCAGTGTGCCCAGGCCTGTTTTGGTCAGGGCACCATTTCCTTTTATCAGACCTGCAATCTCAACATTGGTGCCGGAACTCCCGATCGTAACCGTACCACCGCCGGGACCAATTGTAACTCCTTTATCTGTTATACATGATGATCCGAATAAATTAATTCTGCCTCCGTTTAATAAAAGATTATCAGGATCCGGACTTCCTGCGCCAATGGGACTTGGATATCCGGCCTTTTCAAACCGGGGAATTTCAAGAGTACCTTCATTGATTAAAGTCGGACCGGTATAATCGTTGTTATTCAGGATAGTGAGTTTGCCGCTTCCTGTTTTAACCAGTTTTCCTGTACCGCTGATATTACCTGTACCATTAAAAATATAATCAACAGAAGCATCAACAAACATTTCGCTTACGGGCAGTGTGCCTATCAGGTTAATACTTGTGTTAGGTATACCTGTATCATTAAATACAACAGTATCATACCCTACAAACCAGTCTAACGAATCATTGTTCAGCCATGCAAGATTATTTGCAAGATCCCAGTTGTTGCTTATCCCGCCCTTCCAGATTATTTTGCATGGTTTTCTTACCGGGGTAATGTCAATTCCAAATGTGCTGTCTGTTTTGTAAAGTTTATAAGGCACCCCCGGTATTCCTTCAATTGAGAAATCATCCGGCTCTCCCTTTAATTCACCGGAGAATTGAAATAATGTATAGGGTCCTGTTTTAAGATAACCGTCAGTTCTGTTAATATGAATGGCGATTTTACCATTTATATTCAGATCACCATCAATGATAATCACATCATTGGTTTTATAAATACCTGTTGTATCGTCAGATAAATCGAAATACACATTTACATTTTCTCCCAATGTAAGACTATATGATATCCCAAGCGTATCAGCAGAACCTGAAGATTGTCCCACTGTAAGGTTTCCTTTTTCCAAAACTGTAAGTCCTTTTCCGAAAACACCGCAACCTCCGGTATTGGCAAATTTATGAACCTCAACCGGACTGTTCTTCAGCATTCCGTTCATGAACAGCGATCCGTCCCATACAACGGTTTTGCCTGAATAATCATTATTCGTATGGATCGTCAGCACACCCGATCCGGATTTAAGTAAATCCATTGAACCTGAAAGTGTGCCTGTACCCCCGAAAGTATAATCTTTCGGTGAAAAAACTGTTACAGCAGTAGGCATCAAAGTCCCCTGCAGAGAAATGGTTGTTTGATTAGAACCGGAAATATCAAACAATACGTCATCACCATTTTGAAAAACAGCAAGCGAATCGGCGTGAACCCAGTTTTTTGAAGTATTTATATCCCATACATTTCCATTGCTCCAGGTGAGTTTTGCATTGCTGAGAGGAGGAGGGGGAATCGTTGTCATTCCATTACCTATATAATAACCCGGATGAGGAGGCTGGTTGTAAGCGTTATTCTGCCATGCTATTGCCAGGCGATACTGAGGATCATGCATTGGTGTGTATATTCTGTGATCGGTGGGTATTGTTGTTGTATAGATACGCATATATCTGTTATCGGTCGTTCTCCAGATTACTTCTTCACGCCAGTCTCCCAGGATGTCAGCCTGAAGGCAGGGGTTACCTTTGGTCCAGTTTGTGGAGTAAGTTCCTGTTGCCGTTAACAGGTTGATGCCGTCCTGGGTTCCGTTATATTTTGTAATGGTTCCTGTACCAGCACCAACGGCTTCACCCAGCCAGATATGATCCAGCATTTCACGAAGCAGATCTCCGTCCCACCAGATCATAAAATTCATTTGTTTGGGTGATAATCCGATTACTCCATCCTGGCATGAGAATAACGGGCATCCTGTTGAACCCCACATTTCAAATCCCCTGTGTTCCGCTGTTATATCTCCTGCACAGGCACGTCCCTGATCGCTGCCAGCCTTATACCGGTACAAGATTTCCCCTGTTCCTGCGTCACGGTAAGTAGCGCCGGGTGATGTCTCCTGTGCCTGCCAGATCTCCAGTCCCTTTCTGTCGGGATCCATATCGGAAACATGGATGGCATCTCCATGGCCGAGCCCGGTCGAATATAACCCGGTTCCGTCGTCATCGATGGTCATTGATCCATAAATTATTTCATCTTTGCCATCATTATCAACATCAGCCACACTAAGGTTATGATTCCCCTGCCCTTTATACTCTGCCGGCCAGTTATCGCTGTCAAAATCCCATATTCTGACCAGGCTGTCGTTTCTTAAATCCCATGCGCTCAACTTTATCCGGTGATATATACCCCTTGATATCACTATACTGGGATGTTTTCCGTCAAGGTAGGCGGGTGTGATCATGCAACTACCTGACCTGTGGGCATATTGTGTCAGGCTCATTCCGGGTTCTCCCCATTGTTCGATCGGTTCTCTTGCAATATAATCGGATCTTGCTATCTCTTTCCCGCTATTCCCGTCATATACTGAAATAAATTCCGGACCTTCTGAAATATCATTTCCTGCGATTGAAAAACGGTAGTTGGTAATACCATCTCCATTCACATCACCTGTTTTTACACCTGTACCATCTATGGTTCCTTCAGCAGATTTAAGGACTATTTCTGCTTTTCCGTCTCCGTTAAAGTCATAAACGGCAAAATTTATTGGTTTGGGATTAAACCTGTTTGGTCCGAGATCAATGCTCCAGATAAATGTTCCGTCCAGGTGATATGCCTCAATCAATGATGTGTATTCCGGATCCTGAGAGACATCATTTGATAATCTCTTGATTACGATTTCAAGATCTCCGTCCCCATCCAGATCGCCCACTGAGGCATCATTCAATTCATAATTCCCGGGAATGTCACGTACAGGGATATCTTTATATGCTTTTTCCCAGACAGGTATTGTGTCAGAGGATGGCTGTTCAACTCCGCCGACAATTGCTGTAACATAATAGGCAGTGTTAATGGTACCGGTTGTATCAAGAAAACATGATGCTCCTGTGACAGGCGACATGTTTATCTTTGTTCCGTCTGCATAAAGATTATAACTGACATTCTGCCATTCAGTGCCCGGCACACGCCAGCTAATGTATACACCTTCAGGAACCTTAACAGCCAGGAGACCCCGGTCCAGTTTCTCCATCATACGCTGGGCACCGGCCTCTGCAAAGATGAAAAGTAGACTGATTGTCACCAGCCACCCCGTCTTGTACTGACATATGCACATAACTGATAAATAATACTTTTATCCCGAAAATTTAATATTTCAGGATTTTTCTGACAAATGATTGACTTTCACAGTTTATTTTAATGGCATATACACCCCGGTCAATCGAAGAAAAATCCAGATCAAGTTCTTTTAAAGATTTTTCCGTGGAAGTGAATATGATTCTTCCGTTCATATCATTGATTGTTATTTTGGCTGATCCGATGGTTCCTGAGAATACCATGTTCAGCTTATCAACAACCGGATTCGGGAACAATTGAACAGTTAACTCAGCTGGTATTTCATCGGTTCCGGTATGATGAACCACTTTAATAATACCGGTGGCTGAGAATCCCGCAGTATCCCATTGAAGATTTTCGCCCGGTGATTCAGGAAATATCCCTGAAAACTGCCCCTGACAATTCCGGGTATCAATTATTTTAAAATAATTGCCGGCATGATAGGGCTGGGCATTTATTTCAGTCATGTATAAAATGCCGTCAAGGCTCAGATTTCCTGTTACAGCGATCATATCAGATGTGTTGTTCTGGCTGTTGACTTCGGCAACCAGGTTTGCTCCTGTCATGAATGTCAAGTCGTTACTGACTGTCAGCATACCAATTGATTTGTTTCCTGGTGCAAGTGCCCCTCCTTCATGAATTTCAACCGGTCCGTCAACCATCCCGGTTCCGGATAGTGTGGTTCCGTTGTGTACATCAATTTCACCCGGTCCGGTTGCACTTCCCGATACATTATTTATCATCAGTATGCCTTCATTTACGGATGTTCCGCCGGTATATGTGTTTGATGCAGATAAAGCAAGGGTACCGGTACCGTTTTTAATAAGTTTGCCTTTACCGCTGATAAATCCTGCACCTTCAAAAGTATAGTCAAGTGTACTGTTCACGCGCATTTCTCCAACTGGCAGGCTACCGGCCATTTGAATTGTTGTTGCGGATGAACCGGAATCATCAAAGATCACGGTATCATTTTTTACAAACCAGTCCGCTGTATCACTGTTAATCCAGTTAAATGTGCTGATCAGGTCCCATACATCAGACTGGTCTCCTTTCCAGAAAATACTGGATGCAGGACGGACATAGAGAGCCTCGAGGATAAAGGTACTGTCAGTTTTTGTTATTTCATAAGGAACACCCAGCAAGCCCTCCATCTGAAGGTCGTTGATATTTGTACTCAGACTTCCTGTGCATTCCATTAATTTATACTTACCGGCACCAAGTTTGTCATCCATTTGATTTATATTGATAATGGTCTTTCCCAGGATTGTAATGTCGCCGTTAACAAGGAGAATATCATTTGTTTTTGATAAACCTGATATATCATCCGAAAGATCAAAATATACCTTTCCGCCAGATCCGAAGTAAAGGCTGTCAATGATTCTCAGGGTGTCTGCTTCTCCCTTTGAACCAACTGTCAGATTTCCACCCCAGGGGATCGAAACACCTTTGCTGAAAGTACCTCTACCACCGGTTCCGGAAAAATTGTTCACAACAACATGACTTTGCGACAGGATACCGTTAAAAAATAATTCGCCACCCCATACTGATGTTTCACCGGTATAATCATTATCTGTATCTATGGTAAGTGTTCCTGAACCGGCTTTAATAAGCCGCATACCGCCTGACAAAGATCCGGTTCCGTTAAATTTATAATCTGTTGTCGAATATACGGTAACCACGGAAGGCTTAATTGTATCTTTCAGTTCTATCGGATTGGCATTTGATCCTGTTATGTCGAACAATACATTGTCTCCATTTTTGTAAAATGACGGTATGCCGTTAACGGTCCAGTTTTCAGAAGTTTGTATATCCCAGGCCTGGCCTGCATTCCATGTCAGCTGTCCGGACGAAATGGGTGGAGGCGGTGCTTCCCTGCCATCACCAAAGTAGAAGCCCGTATGAGGAGGCTGGTTATAGGCAACATTCTGCCATGCAATACCAAGCCTGTACACAGGATCGTGCATCAGGGTGTACATTCTGCGGCTGGTTCCGCTTTTTGTAGTAAATAGTCTGATAGCAGAGTTGTTTGAGAGCCTGAAGATTACCTCTTCACGCCAGTCTCCAAGAATGTCGGCCTGCAGGCACGGATTTGATTTTGAACCGTTATTATGAATGCATCCCGAGGCTGTAAGTTGAACTGCACCATTGTATTTGGTAATACTTTCTCCATCAAGCAGTTCTCTCAGATCGTCGCTGTCCCACCAGATGGCAAAATTAATGGACGGAATGGTCCCTACATATGCTCCTTTGCAGTTATACATGCCAAGTCCGCTGGCTCCCCAGCATTCTGCTCCTTTATGATTGGGCAGGACATCGGCGGCTAAAGCTCTGCCAACATCTCTATCGCTGGGTTTCTGCCAGATAACAGCACCGGTAGCGGCATCACGAAACGTCACCCCGTCTTTTTTATTTTCATGGGGTGCGAATACTTCCAGTCCCGGCCTTGCGGGGTCAAGATCAGAAACATGCAATGCATCGCCATGACCAAGTCCTGTGGTGTAAAGCCCGGTTCCGTCATCATCGATGGCACATGAGCCGTAAATTATTTCATCCTTGCCGTCATCATCGACATCGGCAACGCTGAGATTATGGTTACCCTGGCCTGTGTAACCGGGATAGTCAGCGTTCATGTCAGCACTGAATGTCCATCTTTTGGTCAGCGTGTCATTTCTGTAATCCCATGCCGCCAGAACGGTCCTTCCAAGGATTCCGGATCTGCTTCTGTAATATCCCCTGCACATCACCACACTTGGCCTGCTGCCGTCAAGATAAGCAACACAAGCCAGGAACCTGTCAACGCGGTTGCCATCGGAATCACCCCAGCTAGCTATGGAACCCCGGGGAGGATCATAATCAACTGTTACAATTTCGTGGCCTGTTTCTCCCTCAAAAATGGTAAAATACTCAGGACCTGATAAAATAAAACCATAAGCGTTTCTGTAATCAGCTTCGTGATCAGCACCGTTTGCCGGTCCGAACTTCAGATAGTTACCTGAAGCATCCCTGGTTCCCGGTGCTGTTTTACAGGCAACTTCCGCTTTACCGTCTCCATCCAGGTCATACACCATGAATTGGGTGTAATGCGCACCAGCCCTGATGTTTATTCCAAGATCAATCCTCCACAAATGCGTGCCATTAAGCTCATAGGCATCAAGATATACTTTGCCGGTATATCCGCCATAAGAGTTGTCACGTGAATTAGAGGGATCCCACTTAAGGATAATTTCATATTCACCATCACCATCCACATCTCCCACACTGCAATCATTTGGCGAATAATTATAATTCTGTCCATTGGGATAACTCTCTGTCACACCCTTATTTACTACTGTATATGGAGGTGTTGTTCCTGCAGGCGGGATTTGAACCGGTATATCTTTATAATGTTGTCCCCATACTGCTGCCGGAGACGAAGGAGGCTGCTCCACACCATTGATAACAGCAGTAACTGTATATGTTGAATCATAAATACTGTCGTAATCGATATAATAACCGGGTCCCGTAATCGGGGTCAAGTTAAGTTTTTTTGATCCCCTGTAGATATTGTAACCGGCATTGTAATATTCATTTCCGAATATCCGCCAGCTGATCATTACAGGATCACCTATCCTGTATGCCACCAATCCGCGATCAAGCTTTTCCATCTGCCGCTGACCCAGTACAATATCAGGTATCATCAAAGAAAAAAGCCCGAACAACGCGATCCCGGGAAAAAAATTCTTTCTTTTCATCTTCTTCGTTTTTTATTAATTCTTGATTATTTTCATTGTTATTGTTTCATGATCATCAGCAATTCTGAGGTAATAAAATCCCGGTGGAATATCATTAACATCCGGTATGAACATATCATTCAGCATAATGTCTGAAAACACCGGTTTTCCGAGGCTGTTGAATAACTGAACCTCGCTTTCAGAACAGCCTTCGCTCAAGGATTGAATAATGATTTTGTCTGTAAATGGGTTCGGGTATACCTTAAATAACCTGCCTTCTTTTTCAACCTGCCTGATAACAGTAGGGGCGCAAAACACCGGCAATGTTTCGTTACCGCTGACTTCCATAAAATCAATGTTTGCAAGACCATCACTACTTGTTGCTTCAAGGCGTAATTCGATATCACCCGCAGGTAAATCTGCTGAAACCTGTTTTAATGCCCAGGTTGTCCAGCTGCCTGTTCCGGGCATATCAACAACAGCTATGATTTCCTGGTTGTTGGCCATCAGTTTTCCTGCTCTGTTTCCGGATCCGTTGGCATAACGCCATGTGACGGTATAAGTGCCGGAAACGGGTATATTAACCTTCCAGTCAATACCTGCTCCTGCTGCATTTGCTGTATTTACAAAGCCAATATCCGTGAATCCGGCGTTATCATTATCTATTGTTCCGTTCATCGAACAAAATCCTGTCCTGTTTTCCTGGATGGTACACGGCGATCCGCCGGCATCTATTACATGAATGGTAATGCCTGGTGAATTGAAAGTGAGATTGTCATTGTCTGTGGCTTTTACAGTTATCTTCCAGGTGCCCGCTGATGCGTCTTCCAGGACACATGTAAACGGGGAGACACTATCGGTTCCGATCTTCATACCGTCTTTGAAAAATTCAACTTCAGAGATATTGCCATCATAATCTTCCGCATATGCTTCAATCTGAATATCAGAACCAAGGGTATAAATAGTACCCGATGATGGTGCAATAATTGAGGCAACCGGGTAACTATAGACCAGATTGGGAGCCAATATTGTAAAATGCTGGTTGAGGCTGTCTGTAAATGTATTCTGGATCAGCTGTTTTCCATCGTCTTGCGAAGCATTTTCCACGTCAAGGGATTTACTGCTTTTTCTGTTGATGATTTTGTAGTATCCTTCTCCTATGAATTCAATGCTCCATTGCTGGCTTTCATTACCTGTATAAGCATTCTGAATGATGGTTGCACTGTCACCAACCGATTGATCAAAAACATCGATGCAAAGACTGCTGCTGTCGTTTATGATTGAATAATAATTACCTTCAACATTGGATATGTTCCACACCTGGCTTTTAGTTTTCTGCTTTGTGTTCTGGACGACGGGTGTTCCTTCCACGGTGCTCCCGTTTTTAATGTCCAGGGCCTTTTCGCTGTGCCGGGCAAGGATGAAATATTGACGGTCACTCAAAATACCACTCCCGTTTCCCGGGTGGGACTGGTTCAGGTACTCCTCAATATTGGTGTATCCGTCCGAATCATTATCTGTATTTTGGTCACTGCTGCTATATGGATTAAGACCGTAATAATATTCCCATTCATCAGGCATGCCATCCCTGTCTGAATCTGGCGGGGCAATACCATTTTTAACAATGCCAACATTCCCTGCGATGCCGTTCTCAGTTTCGTTTGTGATGATTTTGCCTTTTGCGCCAAGGGATTCCAGTTCGCTGATCAGGTATTCGTCAACTTCATCCCTGACCAGTGAAGCGCCGGCATTTTCCATCACATAATAACAGGCTTCTTCCGCAGATAATATTGTATTTACTCCCGGATAAGCATAAGGTGTTGTTTCCAGGGTAATCCCTGCATACTGGGCAGCAGAGGCCAGGCTGCCGTTTAAGATCCCGTCCCTGTTCAGGTCAATGAAATTATCGGAAACATAAGCATGGAAGTAAGATGTACCATCGGTGAAAGCCGCGCCTGTAGTAGCCGGACCTGAAATCATGTAATTCCCGGTTATGTTTGCTCTTGCAATTACATCTGTTGAGCTGGTGGAGCCTCCCAGGATATAACCATGGGTTCCCCAGTCATAAACCACATTGTTGATGTATTCATGATCTCCACGGGCTTTTGGATTTCGGGTTTTGTTGTCAATAAATAAAGTCCGGATCAGCGAGAGTTTTCCTGATTGCATCAGACCTCCGGTTGAGTGGTTATCAACGTTAACACCCTGGGCAATGATGCAGTCCTGGATGGTAATATTATCTATGGCAGATCCGTTGATATCAAAGGTGCCGTCTCTTCCCCAGGAGACAGACACATGATCAAAGATATAATTCTGCCCGTCAGAAATGCCAATGGCATCTTTACCTGAATCGCCCCCAGCTCCCATACGAAACCGGATATACCTGATGATACTGTTACCTGAATGATCGTTAAACGCTATTCCGTTTCCGTAAATTGTGATTCCGTCACCGGGAGCGGTTTGTCCTGCAATGGTTATATTTTTATAAACAACGATACGCGAGGTGATATTGATTACACCACCCACATCGAATATGACTATCCGGTCGGGCTGGCTGACAGCATCGCGAAAAGATCCCACCCCTTCGTCATTCAGATTGGTAACATGGTAAACAGTGCCATTTCGCCCTCCGGTGGCAAATCTCCCAAAACCTTCAGCACCGGGGAAAGCGAGCTGTTGGGATAATAAAAGCAAGGGACTTGTATGAAATAGTATCAGCAATAAAATGCTCAACCTGAGCTTATAAATCCAGTTCTTTTTCATGTGATAATTATATTTGGGTAATAATCTCATAGATCCCGTAAAACCTGTCATGACAATAGGGTTCAAGATTTGTCGTATGTTCAGTCCGTTTAAACAAGTCATTAAAAAAATTGTCTCAGGTGACCTTACATGCCCGGCTCATCTGTTATTTTAAATATGATGAAAGTTACTTAATTGAGGTTTCACAATATATTGAGATACTTTTATTCATACAGTAATATTGCAGTTTAAATCTTTATCGTATTATTTATCTGATTATGTTTGAAACAGAGGTACTTTAGAATGGTTCTTTGTGAAAATACTTCCTGAAAGAATAAATCATGCTTTCTTATACGTAACAAAAGTAAAAAACGCATCAGTAATTATCCATAAAATACTTAAAAATTATATTATTTAGGTATGTAATTAATCAGGCAGGCAATTTTCAGATACGATATCAAAAGAATATTTTCATTTCACAGTGGTATGGTGAACTCCGAAGAACCTGTTGCGGCTGATAGGTTCGCAATACATAAAAAGCATAAAATTCAATTTGGCTGAAGGGATCCCGATAAAAATAATAAATATCCTGAAAAGGTGTTCGTTATTGAGAATTGACTTATTTTTGAACTGAAATCAATTGGAGAAGTTCCGATGGAGCATCAATTCGATTTTCTTATAATTGGTTCAGGTCTTGCAGGACTCAGCTATGCACTGAAGGTCGCAGAATATGGCAAGGTGGCCGTACTTACCAAAACACGTCTTCAGGAAACCAATACAAGTTATGCACAGGGCGGAATAGCTGCTGTTACTTATGCTCCTGACGATTACCACAAACACATATCAGACACATTAACTGCAGGTGACGGACTTTGTGATATGCAGGTTGTGGAAATGGTTGTCAAAGAAGCTCCCGGCCAGATTGAAAAATTAATTCAATGGGGGGCAAATTTTGATCGCGAAAGTTCAGGGCGTTTCAATCTTGCCAGAGAAGGTGGTCATTCAGAAAAACGTATTCTGCACCATAAAGACAATACCGGTTTTGAAATTCAGAGAGCATTAAGTCAGAATATCATTGATCACCCGAATATTAAGGTCTATGAATACTATTTTGCCATTGATCTGATCACACAACATCACTTAGGTAAACTGGTCAAGAGATATTACAATGATATTGAATGCTTTGGGGTATATGCACTTGATCTTCAAACAGGTGTAATTCACACCTTTTTATCGAAAGTTACCATGATGGCAACCGGCGGGATTGGTAATTTGTATCATACAACCACCAATCCTGTGATAGCAACGGGTGATGGAATTGCCATGGTATACAGGGCTAAAGGTATAGTAGAGAATATGGAGTTCGTACAGTTTCATCCCACATCATTGTATAATCCGGGAGAAAGGCCTTCATTCCTGATAACCGAAGCTATGCGGGGGCATGGTGCAGTTTTAAAAAACAGTAAAGAAGAAGATTTCATGCTCAAATATGATACAAGGGGATCACTTGCTCCTCGCGATGTTGTTGCCAGGGCAATCGACACAGAAATGAAGGCAAGTGGTGAAGAACATGTTTATCTCGATAGCAGGCATGCTGACAGAAATAATCTGAAGAAAAATTTTCCGAATATCTATAAGAAATGTAAAAGTATTGGTATTGATATTGCCACAGATATGATACCGGTCGTACCTGCAGCTCATTATTTATGCGGTGGAATAAAGGTTGATATAAACGGATGTACAAGTATCCAGCGGCTCTATGCTTCCGGAGAAACTGCTTCAACAGGATTACACGGTGCAAACAGGCTTGCAAGCAATTCTTTGCTTGAAGCCATCGTATATTCCGATCGTGCTGCCCGTCATTCAATAAATTGTTTTAAGAAATCTGGCTTCAAATCAGGAATTCCTGTTTGGAACGATGAAGGCACAACCCATCCGGAAGAAATGGTTCTGATTACACAAAATCACAAAGAGGTGCAGCAGATATTCGGTTATTATGTTGCCATTGTGCGGTCAAATATCAGGTTGCAGAGAGCTTTGGACAGGCTTGAAATCATTTATGAGGAGACCGAAAAACTGTACATCGAATCAAAACTTTCACAGAAACTTTGTGAACTGCGCAATATGATCAATGTTGGTTACCTGATTATTAAAGGTGCCCAGCAGCGTAAAGAAAGCAGGGGATTACACTATACCATAGACTATCCGAATAAAAATCCTTCAAATGATATCATCAGTTAGTGTTGTTATCAGAATAGCGGACAAGGATATTATTGTTACGCTGATTGGTACCGTTTGCGGATCAAGTCAAGAATAAGTATTATTTCATTGATATCCAGTGTTGTAACAAGTTTCATCCTGATTTCTTTGAAATCCGGTAATCCTTTAAAGTAATGTATGAGATGTCTGCGCATTTCATAAATTCCCCTTGGAACGCCTTTTGCTTCAACAGATTTTTCCAGGTGTAATTTTGCCAGTTCTGCCTTTTCCGGTACAGACAGAGGCTTCATATGACTTCCGGTATCCAGGTATTGCCTGATCTCCTTAAAGATCCAGGGCCTGCCGATTGTTGCCCTGCCAATCATGATACCGTCAATGCCGAATTTATCAAATGCTTCTTTGGCTGATTCAGGAGAGACAATGTCGCCGTTACCAATAACCGGAATTTTCATCCTCGGATTATTTTTCACAGCACCAATCATTGTCCAGTCGGCCATTCCGCTGTATAATTGTGAACGTGTGCGGCCATGTATTGTAATTGCCTGAATACCTGCATCCTGAAGTTGTTCAGCTATTTCAACGATATTTATACCTTTCTCATCCCAGCCTGTCCTGGTTTTTACAGTAACCGGAAGATTCGTCGATTTTACGATGGCTCCGATCATATTCAGCATTAAAGGCACATTGTTCAACAGGCCGGCACCTGCTCCTCTTGCAGCAATTTTACGGACAGGACATCCAAAATTAATATCTATGACATCCGGATTGGCTTCTGTGGCAATTTTAGTGGCTTCAACCATTGATTCAACAGTGTGACCGTAAAGCTGTATACCGATAGGTCTTTCTTCATCCGATATCTCAAGCTTTTTCACACTTTTTTTACCTTTCCTGATAAGCCCGTCTGATGAAATGAACTCGGTATACATCATATCTGCCCCAAATACCTTGCAGAGGTGTCTGAATGAAGGATCTGTAACGTCTTCCATCGGAGCTAACAAAAGAGGTTTTTCTCTGAGTTCAATATGGCCTATATTAAACAATACTTTAAGATTTCGTAATTTCGCCAAAATTATCAATTTTTAATCTGTTGAATGGTATACTCACATAAAATCAAGGAATGAAATTTGTTTTGTTCTATAATTCACCGGCATGGTACAAATTGATTCTTGCGCTGCTCATCATTGCCACTTTTTCATTATTATCATTTGTAATAGCCATTCTTGCAGGAATACCTTTTTTTCATCTTTCAGCTGTTGAAATCAATCAGATATTATTAGACGGAATACCGGCCCGGAATATTGATTTCCTGAAATATCTGCAGGTAGTCCAGTCAATCGGTACGTTTCTTGTTCCTGCAGTATTTCTTGCCTGGTTATTCTCCGGTAATTTCCATGGCTATCTGAAAATCAATAACCCGGTCAGGATTTTCAGCCTTTCACTGGTAGTGCTTTCACTTCTTTTTGCAATTCCCGTTATCAACTTTACAGGCTACCTGAACTCATTATTCAGTTTGCCGGACTCTATGAGCGGCATTGAAAATAAAATTAGGGATATGGAACAGGAAGCTTCTGAACTAATGAAATCTTTTATGGATGTTCCGACAACAGGGGGCTATTTGATAAACTTAATGGTAATTGCGGTATTGCCGGCCATTTGTGAAGAGTTGCTTTTCAGGGGTGTTTTTCAGAGAATTTTTATCGAATGGACAAGGAACCGGCACATTGGTATCATCATTGCAGCCATTCTTTTCAGCTTTTTCCACTTACAGTTTCTGGGTTTTATCCCCCGTTTTCTTCTCGGTGTCTATTTCGGATACCTTCTTTTGTGGAGCAACACATTGTGGTTACCCATAGCTGCGCATTTTGTTAACAATGCCTTTGCAGTAACATATTATCATTTTGCCAGCCAGGCACCGGGATTATCCTGGATTGATAAGGTTGGCGGAGCTGATGGGAATTTGGTTTACCTGCTCTCGGGTATCGGTTTATTTACAATTACTTCTATTGCAATATATTACCATGAAACAGGTGATAAAAAATATCAACATTCCTTGAACAATAGAAATGATTTCCTGAAAGGACAATAACCGGAAAATAAAAGGAAATAAACTGATCAAGCATTGAATCATCAAAGCAATGTTGATTTAAGATGAAGAATCGTTCTTAAGGAGTTCACTTTTTCTGAAAACATAAATGATTCCATATGTTTCTGCTTTTTCACGGTGATTTTGTCCTGATTCCTGTTTGTATGTGTCCTCAACCTCATTCCATATTTTTACTATAATATCGTTTGCCTGGATCCTCATTTCTTCAAGTTTTTCCTGGACACGATAAAAATTCTTCTGAAGTATTTTCTGAAATTTATATGCTTCAAGAAATTGTTCATACCTGACCTTAACAACTGCAATAGTAGGATTGGTGATAGGAGAACGGTTTTCCATTGCTCTGATGGACTCCCCATGAATCAGTTTTTCACCCCATTTAATCAGGTCGGCTTCAGTATTCAAAGCCGGCAGCTTTGTTGAATAATCCTGGGTCCCGTAATATTTTCTTTCGGTTGAGGGGATATCCCCTCTGAGTATTGCCATATTCAATACCTGGATGAAATGTGAGATATACAACTTGGCCTTTCTGATGACAAACGCATAGCTCTTGCTTTTTTCCAGCTGTTTTGAGTAAGCCTGCCTGGATTCAAGCAAAGCCTTCTCAAATGAAGGCAAAAAACTCTGAATCTTATGCAGGGTACTCTGACTAAAGGCAAGTTTAAAGGGCGGTAATTCTTTGCCTTTTTTAAAGGCAGTTTTTAGCGCCCTGAGCCTGGCTGCATCTGTATTGGGCAATCTGCGGTAAGGCATATTGCATGATTTTGTTTAAAATAAAAGGGCTCTATACGAAGATACGATTATTTTTAAAAAATTTAAATTATTCGTAGTTAAAACGGGTAACCTGTGCCAGTTATTTAAAAGTCTGTTTCTTTACAGGTCATGATGGAATATTATCAGAGCGTAACAGACAAAGTGCAAAAACCGATTGATGATCCAGTACCACAGAGAATCATTTGACAATAAACCTTATGAATAAGAGAATAAAAGAAAATTTAAAGTATCTTAGAATTTGTTTTTTTAATTAATGAAACGTCCATTAAAAAATTTTCATTTTTTCACAAAAGGAGATGAAAATATTTTTAATGGTAAGTTACATCAGACCAATAGAA
>JAFGBD010000006.1 GCA_016933335.1 Bacteroidales bacterium
AAAATTTGTTTTCCGATGCCCCTGAAAGGTTAATCTTTTCAGGGGTTTTATCAACATTTTGTTAATCTGTCAAAGTAGAATTAATTATCATCAAAAAAATAAAACCTGTATTGTTAATCTGCCAGTATTGTACAATAGTGTCCTCAAATATCAGGTCGCCGGAAAATTAATTTTCATGCATTGCCTATCCTATTTAATAACAAGTATTTTGATGATTTCATTAATGCCTGTATTATTTGAGATCCTGACGAAATAAACTCCTTTAATGTATTGATAAGTATCAATTAAATATTCTTCGGTATACGGTTCAATCATTTTCGATTCCAGCAGTCTGCCCATATTATCAAACAGATCCATTTTCATCCCTGATGTCAAAGGCTGATTGAACCTGAGGTACACATGTCCGGATGCCGGATTAGGATAAGCCATGCATTTGAATTCCTGGTATGTTGCATATTCATCACCTGCTGCGCTCACAAAATCAAATTTATCCACTGCAGCCTGGTATATTTCCCTGGTAGCTTCATCCTGGACATATACCACCACCCTCAATTCATCTACATCAAAAACATTGCTGAAATTCCAGGAATGATTTGTCATTTCGGTACTGCCTGCATTCCAGCCTTTAAAGATATATGTTCCGCCAGCATTCGGAAGCATGGCCTTGACAACATTCCTGAACAGCTTTTCGCCATTGCTCCCTTCGATACCGGTAATCTCCCTTTCAATAATTACCGTATGCAGTGTCAGTTCACCTGGTGCAATAGCCCTTTCCGCGATAAGCGTTGCGCTGATATTGATTGAGTTATCTGCAATCTCGGTATTCAGGTCTATTCTGAACATCGGATCAGCCAGCGATTGAAGATTTATATCATTAGTTTCCAGTGAATTAAGTTTGTAGTCATACCTGTATGATCCGGTGTAGCCGCCATCCAGGTAAGTATATGGCACATCCAGCAGTCCGTAATAAAATACCCTCTCATCAACAATGACCGGGTTATGAAGGTACATGGGATCATCTCCGGCATAACCTGTGTGATATTGTATATCAACAACATCTCCGTTAAGTTCCGTGATGGCTGCCCTGACAAGTTCATTGGCATTTTTACTTACTGTATCCGAGGAACTGGTAAAGTGTTCCAGCAACACTATCTTGTCACGTTTACAGATGCCGATGTTATCGACGGCCAGTCCCTCGTTTGTGGTCCCTGTTCCGTTTGAGCCGTAAGCAATTCTGAACTGAACATCGGTCAGTCCGGCCAGGTCATTCAGATGATGTTTTGCCTCGGTCCATTTGTTATCCACCATATATGACCAGCCGATTGACTGGCCTCCTGGCTTGCCCTGTATGGAATAATCATTGTACCAGCTGATACCGTCATCAATATCCCCGATATTATGCCATTCATCCTCATTGTTCGTCCTGTACTGAAGAACAGCACCATCTCTCCGCTGGTCAAAAATACGCCATATATCCATCTTGATCATGGGCTTTGTGATACCTGTAAAATCGAAACACGGGCTTGAAATCCATGAATCCTCGACACTGGAACTATCAATCTTTGTATACCACGCGTTCAATCCCACCGCCCCGATAAAGCCTTCGGCAGGCTGACCAAATTTCCAGCTGTTTGCTTCGCTGGTTGCGGACTGGTGTGAAACCCACCCGTTCATTCCGGTTTCAAAGTCTTCGATATACGGATTGTTGTCTGATAAAACAATATTGGGTCGCAAATGGAACATCTTTGAAAAAGTATCGACACATCCGTAATTGGTTTGCACCTTCAGTTCCACTTTATAATCCCCGTAATTTTCAAAGGTATATTCCGGATTCCGGACATCCGAACTGTCGGACTGTTCGCCGGTATGGAATTTCCATTTATAGGTGCTTATCTCACCTTCATTAAGAGACGACTGATCATTAAATACAACCGGCGATCCGTCATTAAAGCATTCCGTCGACCAGCTGAAGTCAGCCTGGGGTTTGTCACCAAAATAAAACCTGATATCCCTGGAACTTTCACAATTCTTTACAGTTGATGCAGTAAGCGAAACATATTTTCTTCCCGAGCTTGTATACAGGTGCCTGGGGTTTTCCAGCGTGCTTTCGTTCTCAATACCTGAATTGATATCATCGAAGTTCCACAACCAGCCGGTTATTGCATCTGTTGAAGTGGTCTGGTTGATAAATACGGTTGAATCGTCTGATCCTACAGCAACACAGGTATCAAGAACAGTAAAGTTTATTTGCGGTGCCTCATTGATGGTTACGACCTCATAGACCTTTCTTGAGCATCCGTTCGGGGTGGTGTACGAATAAAATATGGTATCCGTGCCGGTCTTTGCAAGACCCGGGACAAAATAAAAGCCTGTTGCAAGGTTTCCGGTCACCGCATTCCCGTAAAATACCCCTTCCGTATTACTTCCAATCAGCTTGACCGACGGGTCATTGCTGCAAAAGACGTCCTCTTCGAATGCGAGGAACGAGATCGGATCAACATATTCGACAGTAAATTCCTCGATCCGGGAAAGCGGGATATCATTCTTGATGTATGTGTAGGTGAGCTGGTATACATCTCCGTTCAGTTGTGAGGGGCTGATCCTTGCGGTATTGTCACCGTTGTCAACCAGCCCTATGCCTCCGGATATGGAGAAAGAACCCGTATCACCGACAATGTTTGCACCTGTCACCGTGAAAGGAAGATCATTGAAACAATAAAAAACCTTACCGTCAGGAAAGATGATATCGGCTTCCACCTCCAGGACATTCACCATGAATGTATCTTTCCCGAAACAACCTGATACGGGATCCTGGTAGGTATATGATATCTTATGCGGAGAGCCTTCCACACCGGCCCAGGAGGGAAGGAAGAACATGGTGTCGTTTTTAGGTATCAATCCCTGTCCTGAAAAAACTCCTCCGTCCGGACTGCCGAATACAGGCACCGGAGCGCTGTAAATGCTGTAAGTCTGGTTTAATCCGCTGAGCTCTACATCCGGAGCAGGGATGATCGAAACACTGACATTTCCGGTTACAGTGCCCCTGCAATATTTGTCATGTACAAAACCAAGCGTATAGGCCCCTGCATCTTTCACTGTAAATAAATTTGGAGTTGCCTGTACATTTTCCAGCGTGTCGATGACGGCAGTGCCTTTCTTGTAACTGAAATTCCACGGTGAAGTACCGGCCAGGTCCACCCTTAGCGATGCACTTGTACCTTCACAGACCGTGCCTCCGCCCGAAAGGGTTGCAACAGGCACCGAACGGAATACCACTGTACCCTGTCCTGTGGCTTTTCCGGTACATATCGCATCTTGGAGCACGGTTATTTTATAAATGCCCTCGCCCAATACTTTAAGTGTGTATGTCTTCGTGGTTATCCCCGTGACGGTTTTCGGATTCGCATCATTGACAGTATAGGTAATACTCCAGGGAGCCGTTCCTGCCAGTGTAACGTTCAGACTGGCAGTATCTCCCGGGCATATGGTATCAACACCTGCTATTGTTGCTGTCGGGGAGGGTTTGTATAACACCGTAATGCTCCTCTGGCTGCCGTTCAGCGAGGTGCAATGTTTGTCAGTAACAGATTTGATATAATAACTGCCCGGCCTGCTGCCACTGAATATAAAGGGATCTTGTGTCACATTGGTATATATTGTGTCTGCATTATTAATGCTCAGCACAAAACTCCACGGTGATGTTCCCGTGAAATTGGCTGAAAGGGTGGCGGCCGAAACCCCGTCATTACAGATTGCGGTATCCCCGATCGCCGAAAAGACCACTTTTACGGTATCATGCAGGCCGACATAGGCCTGGCCGCTCACAATGCCGTTTTTATATTTTGCATCGGACACCTTTGTAAGCCGGTAAGTACCGGGTTTATCGGTAAGCAGCGTCGTGTCGCTGCTGACTATTTTCGGGATCACAGTCGGGTTGAGGTTGTTGATGGTATAGGTTACCAACCACGGAGAGGTTCCTGTCAGCGCAATTTTAACCTGTGCCTTTTCACCTGCGCAAAGCGTATCGTTGCCGCTGATCGTAGCCGAAGGCAGGTAGCTGATAGGCCCGTACCAGGTACTCTGAACCGTATCCCCTATCAGCGAGCCTGACATTGCCACCGGGGCCACGGCACAGCTGATGTATTTGTTGTTGTCTGACCCGGATAATAAATATACAATGGCGCTGCCGACCTGTGTCTTATTGTTGCCTGACTCGTCATCGGCCCTGTACCAGAAATACCTGTGCGCACCGGTATTGGGAGGATTATTTTCCTTATCACCATAATCAAAACGCACCGTATCGGTCTGCCCGATGGCGATGGTGCCACCGATCCTTACGTTGGTTGCCACAGGGGCTGCATTGACATAGTTCCATTGACTGTGATAAGCAATGCCTGATTTTGCCCCCTTCGCATCGGCAGGCTGAACAGTTGCCTTGATCTTTTTTCCTCCGTCGGAATACTGCAGTATGTAATTCTTTGTTGTTATTCCCGTTATGACGGCAGAGTCACCGGTGGGTTCAGTCCATCTTTTCCACGTATATACCGTGGCATCAATATCTTCAGCATCATTTTCAGGATCCTCATAGTCGTATTCGATGGTGTTTGATGCAAAAATCGTCTTCATCCCGAGAACAGTGACATTCCTTGCCACCGGGGGATCGTTGACCGGTATGATTGTAATATACCTGTATGCCTTTGCTGCTGCCGGATCTTTGCTGTCATTCACATCGATTGAGATCCTTCTGAGTGCTGTTTCCGGATCAAGGGTGTCCCTGTTAGCATACAGAATGCTCCAGATGGCTGACTGGTAATGTGCTTTGGTATCTCCCCCAGAAAGGTTGAGGGTGAATGTACCGGGATTGTATGATCCGGTTATGTTCCAGAGCTTGACAGGATAAATGAGGGTATCTTCGCCTGCAACGGCATTCTGGTCAATTCTGATGGCAGCCGAAACAAGTGAATCGTTGTCGACATCGGTCACCGTGACAGATGTGGCAAAGCTGACGGGTGACTGGCCCTCGGTATACGGGATGGGGTCAGCAGAAACAGGTGCCAGCACAGGCGGATCATTGACAGCCTTAACAGTCAGGCTCCTGGTTACCGTGTTGCTTGGATCGGCACCGTCATGTACCGTAAATGATATGCTGCGGGCAGTAGTTGCAGGTTTATCGGTATTGAGGTTCTGGTAAGTGATGCTTCTGAGGGCTGTCTGGTAATTTGCCACCGAGGATGGATTATTTAATGAAAGAACACCTGTTGCAGGATTGAAAAAACCGGTAATACCATACTGGGTGGAGAAGTTCAGCTGGTCTTCATTTATCACAAATCCCGTGATACGTATTGTTGCCGAAACAAGATCCTTGCTGTCGACATCCTTAACAACAATATTATTTGTTATGTTCACAGGTGACTGGCCCTCGGTATAACTGATCGCTGATGTCTCAAGGTTGCTTAAGGCAGGGGGGTTGTTGGTGCTGTTGATTGAAATATTCCTTGAGACCACATTGCTGCTGTCGGCACCGTCAGAAATCCTGAAGCTCACAATTCTTAATGCGGTTGAAGGATTTTCGAGGTTGGTGTTTTCATAGGCCACGCTCCTGAGGACTGTCCGGTAGGTTGTCGGCGTGTCTGAACCAGTCAAGACCAGCCTGCCTGTGGAGCTGTTGTAAAAACCAAGAATGTTACCTGCAGTCGTGAACCTGAGAAAATCCTCGCCGCCGGTGAATCCCGATGAGATGCGCACCACGGCGCTGGCAAGGTTTGTATTGTCTACATCACTTACAGTAATTGTCGATGTGACATTGACTTCACCATCCCCTTCGGTATAATTGATGGTTGATGTTTCAATGCCGTTCAGAAGAGGTTCATCGTTCACCGCCGTGACATTCAGTGTTCTCTGAGGTATATTGCTGTTACCGCTTCCGTCATTGACCATGAATGATATGGTGCGTGTGGTAATGGCAGGATCATCGTTATTGATATTCCGGTAAGTGATGCTTCTGATGGCTGCCTGGTAGTTGGCCACCGATGATGTGCCCGTAAGAGAAAGTATCCCTGTTGTTGTTGAGAAGGTACCTGTTATATTATTCTTGTCTGTGAATATCAGCCTGTCTTCGGAGTTGATAAAACCACTGACAAAGCGTATGGTTGCCGATTCAAGGTTTTCATCATCAACATCGATCACCGCAATTGCCGATGTGATATTCACAGGTGGCTGACCCTCGGTATAACTGACCGGGGTGCCCTCAAGGCTGCTCAAAACCGGGATGTCGTTTACGCCCGTAACGGTGATGTTTCTTGCAACCACGTTGCTGCTGTCAATTCCGTCAAAGACCGTGAAGCTCACGATTCTTAACGCGGTTGAAGGATCATCGGGGTTCGTGTTCTCATAGGCCACGCTTCTGAGGGCTGTCCGGTAAGTTGCCAGTGTAGCAGTACCGCTGAATTCCAGCCTGCCGGTGGAGCTGTAATAAACATCTGACATGCCGGGCGGAGCAGTGTACCTGAGAAAATCCTCGCCCGGGGTGAATCCGGATGAGATGCGCACCACCGCACCGGTAAGGTTCGTATTATCAACATCTGAAACGGTTATGGTTGATGTGACATTTTCCTCGCCATCCCCCTCGGTATAAGCGATGGTTGTTGTTTCAATGCCGGACAGGGCAGGCGGATCATTATCAGCCGTAACCCTGAAGGTGGCGTTATCGGAATCAAACAGGGGTATCCCCCCGTTTCCGCTGTCATATGCCGTAAAAGTTATCGTCTCGCTCCCGTTCCATTCCGGGTCCTTGACAGTGATGGTGGCTATTTTGCCTGAACTGATTGAAATATTCAGGTTTGTTGGTGTTGAGTAGGTCCATGTAATGCTGGCATCTGCCTCCTGCGGGTCAAACACATGGTTGTTGAGGTTGATGGTTGAGAACGGGGTTCCCTCTTCAACTGTCTGGTCTGATATATCGCTGACATCAGGCGCCGCATAGTTATACGACTCCAGTGCACTGTACCATAAGTTTCCCATTAATGTATATCCAGCAGGTGCCGGATGCAGGTAATCAGCCATATCGCCCGGTGGTGAGTACCTGTAATCAATTCCTGCTGCTGTTTCCATGTTGACCGTGCGGACGACATCCGCTCCCCTTGTCGCCAGCATTGCTGCCAGCAGCTGGTTGAAATAGGTAGTGGGCCGATGATTGCCGGAGGAGCTGCTGCCGGCACGGTTGATGATACGGGCAAGGAATACCGGGATGGTTTTCCCTGATGATGATTCATATGTGTCAATAAAATCGAGTATGTCAGCGATATCCGCCACTATCCCGGGTGCGGAAGCGGAATCTGTCAGGCCGTTGGTGCCGATATGCAGCAGAATGATATCCGGATCAAAATAGGCGAGGTAATTCTGGGGACAGGAAGGGAGCTCGCACTTTCCTCCTTCGTGTTCATTAACACCGGTCTGAAGCAATTTCAGCAACTCGGCTGCAGTAATACCCGGGAACCCGGCATGATCAGCATAGCCTGCCGGAAGGTAATTGCCGCCTGAACTTTCGCTGCCAATGAAATTATAGGTGTAACCCTCTGTGTTTAATAACTGATACAGCCTTAAACGATAGGATACCTTATCTCCGATATCCCTGGTATCCACAGAGAGCGAATCATAAGTAATGGAGTTGCCCATTGGCATTATCTTCAATGGTGTCTGGGACTTTAAAAAGGATCCTGAAAATGCCGGTAAAATAAGACCGGCTATGATAAACCTGAAAAGGGTTGTTGATTTCATGCCTGAAATGAAATTAAATGATTGTTTGAGCTGTAGATACAACGTATTGATAAATACTTCTGCATAAATGAAACATTCATGGAGGAAAGGATAACATTAAAACTACTTATATTGGCTGTTATTCTTTCCGCATCCGGTAACCGGTAAAAATACCAAAAATATACTTTGGCGCATTTAGCTATTTGATGAATGGAACGGTTTGGACTTTGAATGAGATATTTTTGACAAGGAACGGAAATTTATCCTTATATCATTCATCCGGATCTTTGATTTTGTAAAGCACAAGATTTGACCCGGTAAAGACAAATCCGCCATCAGATGTATAATCTATCCCGAAACTTTCAAATACATCATTTTTAAAACTGTATTCAAGGAAGCGGGGATTATCACCTGACTCATTGGTAATGATCAGCAGGGTTTTTTTCGTAACAGACCTCGGATCAGTTGTTGTACCCAGAATATGTACCGTGTTGTCTTTGAATAAAAGGCAGCAGGCAGCCTCATTCCCGCCGTTATCCAGGGCTTTGATTTGTGTAACAGCATTCAGCGATGCATCCACTTTTGCAAGGATGATATCCGAACTGTTTGAAGTGCTGTTAATGGTTGTCCCAAGCACCAGCAGGTTCCCGTCAGGCAGAACCCTGACCATTTTCCCGTAATCGTCATCGTCACCGCCGACCGATTTCATGAATCCGCTCACCCCGTTCCTGTCCATCTTCAGCAATGCAATATTTTTGCTGGTTGTCCCGGACGGGATACTCTGTGTTGTGCCGACAACAACATATCCGTTTTCAACCTCAACAATGTAATTCCCTTCATCATCCTTATCGTATCCGAGTTCTCTCTCCCGGGGCCATAATATGCTGCCGTCAAGGTTTCTCGCATATAACCAGATCTGTTTATCCTGAACATTATTTATGAGAACGGTTGTATACCCTGTACAGACAATCACACTATCTTCCTCATTAACCAGCAATGCGGTACCTTCATCATTATAAGCTTTTCCGTATTTTTGGGTCCACAGGGTATCGCCTTTACTGTCGAAACGCATGATCCATATATCACTGTTATTTAACGATTTCTGGTAGGTTCCTGTTGCCACAGCGCTCCCGTCAGGTAAAAGCTCAATCATGGAGATCTTGTCGTTATAAGGTCCTCCGAAAGTTTTCAGACCGGTTTTTGAATTGCCATATTCATCGGTGATCAGCGTAAATACATCGGTATTGTCCCCGACATTGACTGTTCCGACAATGAAATAACCATTATCAGGCAGTTGTTTCACATCACTCCCGTATTCATCGGCACGTCCGCCATAGTTCTTAATGAATCTATCAGCCTGTCTGGGACTGATATCATCCTTGTCACAGGCAACTCCGGCAAATAAAGCAATAACGGTATATATAATCAGTTTGTTCATAGCGGTTAAATTCATGTTATCGTTTCCTGGGCTGGTAGAACGAGAAATAGTATCCAAATGAAAAATTCATTGCGTACAACGAAAAATCATCATCCACATGACCTTTTAAATTGAGATCGTATCGTTTGTCAGAAACAACGATATTGTTCAGTCCGTAATGATACCTGACATCAAAAACGAGGTAACCCCTTGGTATTTTGTATTTTATGCCTGCACCCACATGACACATATAAAGTATGCTGTTCCTGCAGTCAGTTATATTCTCTTCGGCAAGAATAACATTTGTCCCCGTAGCATCGGTCTCAGGGATACCTGTAACGCTGAAGATCTTACTGATACTGGCTCCTGTTCTGATAAAAGAATTGAAATTCCTGTGTTCAAATTCATAGCCAACGGACAGAGGTATCTCATACCTGTTGAGGGCTTCTTTAAGCGAGGTGGTGATTGTTACGGGCTCCTGCTGTTCGCCTTTGATCAATGTCTGTTCTTCAATGAACCTATAGGAGTTATGGATGATATTGATGCCCAGGTTCAGAAAAATACGCCTGCCGATATATAAGTTAACAGACGAACCTGCCTGGTATCCTGTACCGGTTATGTTTCTGTACTCGGTATTGTTAATATCTCCCTGAACATACGGTTCGATGATTCTGGGATTGGCAAAGTTTGGCCCGAAATGAATACCAAAAGAAAAGACAGACATTGTCCTGAAAGTCTCAAACAGCGATACAAATTCCACGGGGTCATTTGGCATTACCTCATATTCCGGATTTTTTTTCAGGAATTCTATCATCGTGTTTTCAGCATTGTACTGATCATTGTCAAACAAATACGTAAGTATCAGTATTTTGTATGCTGCATTTCTTTGCCCCCTGGTAAATCCGCTTTCGATGCATGGCTTCAACAGCTGGGGAATATTCTCCATCAGGCCCTGGTCGTAAAGATTTTGCACCTCGGTAAGTTTTGAACCGCAGTCTTCCTGCCCTGATACAACAAGGACAGCGTAAAAAAAGAATACTGATAAAGTTAAAAGTTTCAGGTTTGCTATTTTCATATAACAAAAATAAATAAAATTCTGTTCTGTCACTTATTCGGACATGTATTCTGAAAATCAATATCATATCCGACAAAAGCTTCCCATTCCCTCATGTTAAGATTTCTGCTGACCCTGGAACAAATCTGATCGGCCATCTGGTCTGCCCTGGCAGGCCAGATATAGAATTTATTGTTCTGATGCGTAGAAATCAAATTTTTTCCGTCGGGGCTGTATGCAATAGATAACGGCAGATCAGTGACAATTATTTCCACCGGACGCAGGCTTAGCAGACTTAAATCCCCCCTTGTGTTCCAGATTTTTACCTTGGAATCGTAACTGCATGAAGCCAGCTGCGTATCATCCGGACTGAATTCCAGGTCCACTACCCTTGCATTATGTGCTGTAAATTTACGAAGCAGATTATTTGTATTTGCATTAAAAATATAAATTGTTCCCCTGACATCGCCACATGCTATTAATGTTCCCCTTTTATTATGGGTTACACTGTAAAAATCATCACTTGTGGGGTAAACAACCTTTCGTTCCTTTGTACCGGTATCCCATTTCACAACGCCATTATCGGTACCGGCCACAAGATACCGGCCATTTGGTGATATACTGATACTTCTTATCTTTGAATCATTGGCTGCAAACTCGTTATGAGTATTGTTAATCAGATCCCAGTATATGATCATTGCATTTGTGGGAGTGGTATAGTTTGCTGAATATAATCCCCTGCTATCAGGAGCAAAGTAAAGTGATTCAAGATAACCTGTCTGGCCTGAAAGCAATTGAGGCTGGGAACCCGCCTGGTTGAGGTTAAAAAGCTGGATTCCCGTAGATGTTGTTGCACAGGCAAGCCAGCGGCCGTTGTTACTTATTACAAGGTTTTTATTTTGAAAATTATTATCAATAAGTGTTTTGTACTGGCGGGCATCGTTATTCAGATCCCATTCAAGGATTTTTCCATCCCAGTGCGAACTGTAAAAAGTATTGGTGCCTTTGACAAAACGTACCGACCAGACAGATCCTTCATGCGCTTTACGTAAATTATATCCCGTACCGTTGAAGGCAGAAAGCGCACCATATAAACCCAGGTAGATATCAGGATGGTTTTCCTGCCCTGAAAATTGCTTGTTAAAAAGGAAGGCCTGCTTGGCAAGCAATGCTTTCACGTCATTGTCAGTTATGTCCTGCGATTTCACCGCCATGGTTTGTGCTATCGACAACATTCTTCTCGTGAACTCCATTTCCTTTTGTTTTTCGGCTTCAGTCTGCCCGGCTTTTGCCTGTTCAGCTGTTCTCTCAGCGCGGGCTCTATCCTGCATCGCAAGCAACCTTGCACGTTCTGCAGAATCAGCCTTTTGCTGAGCCAGCCGTCTTTCCTGCTGGCTCAGCTGTGTCTCCAGCATGGCTCTTTCCCTGGCCCTTTCAGCAGAATCAGCCTGTATTTGTGCGATATACCTGTCTACTTCAGCTTTATCACGTCTTTGATAAGCAAGATCCCTGAGCTGTTCTGCTTCCTGCGTTTTTAATTCCAGGTCAAAATTCCTCTGTTCAAGTTCATTGGTAAGATCCTTCATCCTGGCTCTTTGCCCGTTGACAATAAATAAAAGCATGACCACAAAAAACAGCACACCCGCCATCGACAATGCAAACCTCCTGGTCCTGTCCAGCGCTTTTCGCTGGATCCTCACCTTGTTCTGTTCCTCCTGCAGGTATTTCTTCTCACTGGCATCCAGAAATACCATCACCTTCTCAAAAGCGGGATTGTATTTTTTGGCCCACGCCAGTGTCGGCCTCTGTGTTTTTCTCCAGTTCAACGCAAGGTGAAGATCAGGTGGCCTCCACAAACCTGACTGTCCGACCTGATAAAGAGATGCTGCCTCTGATAGTCTGAGATACATCTGGACAGAAGAAAATTCCTCCTCAACCCAGATTTTCAGCTTGTCCCACACACGCATCAGGCTCTCATGCGAAATATCCAGCACCGAATCTGCATCAAGTTCGCCTGTTTCAGAAGATGTAATGAATGAACGTCCTTTTTCACGAAATTTATTGGCAACCTCAATGACATTCTGATCGCTTGTCTGCGCTATTTCTCCAATCATCTTTACACTGGCCGGGTGTCTGATGCCTTTATTATCGGCACCCTTCAGTGTCAATGATTTAAACAATATTTTACATATCTGCTGCCCTTCCTCAGATAAATCTTCATATGCTTCATTGGCATGCATTGAAAGGGCATTCTCCATCTTTCCTGCAGTTTCGTAATCCCGCATTTTAATAGGAGTACCCGGTTTGTTGTACCTGGCCCAGTATTCCCAGGTGCGCATCATGGCATGCTGCAGAACCGGGAGCTGATCTGTTTTATTCTCTATTGTATTCAGGATATGCTGCAGCAGTTGCGGATCGATACTTGCACCGCCCACTGCCAGCGGACCAAGTATGGCTTCGCTGTAATCATTCCTGGTCATCTGGGGAATCAGGAAATTGCTTTTATTGATGAGATTGGTAAGTTCCTGAAATTGAGAACATTCTCCATTGAAGTCCGATCTCATTGTAATTACTACATAAATAGGAATTTCCTCATTTGAAATTGCATTGACAATCAGCTTTATATATGCTTCTGTTTCATTCAGTGTGGTTGTATCCTTCCTGCTCTCCTTGAACCTGAACAACTCTTCAAACTGGTCGAAAATCAATAAGACACTTTCACCCTTTGGTATCTTCATCTGCCTGATAACATCCACCAGTCCGTAAGAGCTTCTCCTTAAAACGGTATAATTGATCTGCTTTTTAATACTTCCGCTCTGACTGTACCGGTGTTCTTTTTCGCTCTCAGCCAGTGCCCCGGCAAGATTTTCAACGGGACTGTTTCCCGGCCTGGTGGTGATGATCCGCCAGTTTGATCCGGCCCTGACAATGAATCCACCGTAAAGGGTAGGAATTAAACCACAATAGATCAGCGAGGATTTACCGCTGCCTGAAGCACCGGTAACAGCCACAAAACGGTTCTGAGCCAGGTATTCAAGCACAGTCTCACTATGCCCTTCCCGGCCAAAAAACAAATGATTCTCATCAATTGTAAATGGTCTCAGTCCGGGAAAGGGATTCCTGGCTGCCAATACTTCATACGTTTCCTGTAATACTTTAGCGGACATTTTGTTCTCGTATTAATTGATTGACAAAACTTCTGCTGAATGCCTCATCAAGTTTATCAGATTTGATCACTCTTTCCTCCTGTAAAAATCTGCCGATATTATCATCTATATTGTCCCTGCTTATGATTCCGATGCCCAGAAACGGTTTTTCCTTACCAAAACCGGGTGCTTTTACAAGATCCTGAACTTTGCTGTTCAACCAGAGTTTACTGCTGTTTCCGTGATATATCAATACTGCATCGGCTTCAATCAGATTTTGTTTGTGTGTTGTGATCAAACCCGCTTTCTGAGTATCAAAATCCTGTTCAATAATATCCAGGTTGTTTTCTGAAAATATCCTGTAAATTCCTGAAAGTTCAGACTTATTTTGATTTTCACAGACAAGATATACTTTTTTATTTCCTGATTTTTTTCTTTCAGGCTTATCAATCTCCCGGAGTTTACTCTTTAGAACGGTCTTGAATACTTCTATCGGTGCTTCAATGATTTCGGTATTCTCTTTTGACTCATCCCGCTTTAGCCTGTTAAGATATAACGATTGTCTCTGGTCGGTTATTTTCAAATCACTCGGAATCCAGATAAGTCTATTTTGCTCTGTATTCGAATTTTCGACATACTCACGCACAAGCCTGTTCTGCAGGTCAATCAGCGAATATTTTGATTTTTTTATCATATCGCCGTAAAAAGCTCCCATCAGATGGATAGAAATAACAGATTTATCAATATAGTTCTTAATAAGTGCTTCTATCTTTTCGCCGTCATTTGGTAAACTGATAAGCGGGAGAATATTGTAACCAAGGTACTGAAGCTCACGGCGAATTTCATCCCTGTTATCTGACTGGTCGAAGCTGGTTTCAGCAAGGTAGACATATTTTTTACTTTGACTTTTCTGTGCATCTTCATCAGACAGCAACTCCAGCGAGTTTTGTATATCATATACCAGGTCAATCAGTTTGAACCAGAATTTTTCTTCGGGGTGTTCTCCTTCAATGACATCAAATGTCCGCGATTTTTTACTGTAACGGTTTATCTCGTAAAAAGCATATTCAATCTCGTTGATCAGACAGGCAGGCTGCTGCTCACCGGGAATCGGAGCTGTCAGTACCTTGAATATCCTGTTAACACTACGTTTGGAATCATCTGTCTCTTTATAAACAGCATTGTATACTTCCTGCAGCTCATTCTGATAAGATTCAGATCCTGTATAATCAGGTGAGATAATAGTAACAAAAACTGCAGTTTTGGTCAATACAACAGGTCTTTCAGTTCCAAGCAACTGTTTTCTTGACCTGAGATCATCATGCAGCATGAATGTCAATTCTCTCTCATTGAGCCTGTTTAACAGCAGTGCAAGATAATCACAGAATTGTACGGCCCATTGGTGAACCGTCTCATCTGCTGTATCTTCCGAAGATCCATAACTTATAAAAACGTCATAGTCAAAATTCATAAGATCTAATCATTAAATTAACTAAAGCATACTATCTATAAGCTCCAGAATAATACCTCTAAGTTCGGTATAATCAAAAATCAGTGTATCAAGTGCATCTTTGCTAACCGAAAATATGACCGTATTTCTAAGTGCTTTAACTTCCAGTTGATTCCGGACTTCAGAAAGAAAAGGATCAGTATAAATGATATCATTTTCAGAAAGAACGGAAGAACCCGCTTCTGATAAATCTATCCTGGCTTTACCGCTGTATATGAGTATCAGCGAAAATTCATGCCTGTTTTCTGAAGAAATAACCAGATTCTCGTTTTCTTTTATTTTGAGAAATCTGAGCTGCATTGCCACTTCAATCAGAACGTCTTCCGATATTTTCCTGAACCCGTAACACTTTTTAAGGAATTCTATTTTTTCAAGAACCAGCAAATCATAACCTGACTTCACATTTTCTAGCGAAGCAATGATATCTGCGACATATGATGGTTCAAGGCGGGTAAATATCTCTGTAAAACGTTCCGGATCCAGCTTATTGATGGAATATGCCGCTGTTTCCCTTATCAGTTTGTTCGGATGGAAAAGACATGAAATGAGAATGTCATCCACATTTTTATTTAAAACAGTCCAGCTATGGATGGCACAGGCTTTGGCATAAATTGAAATATTATTAAAGTCCCTCGTAATAATTTCAGGTATCAGTTCACTGATCGTGATCTTTTCGGTAGGAAAAAAATACTGCAGCTGCCTGATACGATCCTTCATCGAGAGGTTCTCCAGAACCGGGAACAATACCTTTTTTACATCATCATATACAATCTGGTCAAGCAACTCGATGGCATAACTGATATCTGTATCTCCTCCTTCTTCAATTAGTTTCCGGATATTCGAGATCGAATTGGAATTATAGGCAAGTGAGAGCAGATGATAGATTAGCTGGTAGTTATCTTCCATCTCTGATTCCATTGCTTTGCGCAACAGGGCATATTTTTTCCCGTATGGAACCATATGGAGCATCGACAAATTCCATGACATGATGTTTGTTGTCCTTACGATGGCATTCAGTATCCGGTTAATATTCCGGAGGGTTGCCTGGAATCTTGCTTCTCTCAGTGCATATATGGCCTGCCTGGCAATAAACTTATTTTGCTTTTCGACCTTGTTCAGAAGTAATTCTATTGCTTTCTGACTGCCGATCTTACCAAATATTTTCACGATCCTTGACAACAGCCGGTTATCTGAATCAGACGAAAGAAAAAGCTGGTCGAGGTGTTCGCATGCCTCCTCTCCGATTTTGACAAGGGCTTCGAAAGCATACGGATAATAGGTTGAAGAACTTAGAATGCCGACCAGCGTATGACTGTTTTCCTCAAATGCAGCCCTCGCCATTGCTTTGACGGATGCCTCCTTTACATCCGGTTCAAAGTCGCGTGAAAGATTTATCAAAACAGGTGAATATTCCTTTTGATTGAGATACCCTATCAGCTCTGCTGCCAAAACCCTGTCATTGACGTTGTAAGAGTTGGCTAATTTTTCAATCTGTTTTTCAGATTGTCCCATTGATATTTTTTGTTCAAACTGTTGAACAAGCTCGTTTTTTATCAGTTCCAGAGGATCGGAGCCCAATGCAGCTCTTTGTAATGAGGGTAATGCAAAAAGCAGGTTGTTCCTGTTTATTTCAGACAAGGCATAATCCTGAACCTCATGGTCGTTGTAATTTAATAAACTGATAATATGATTTTCGTAACTAACCGGCTCAATTGTTTCCGATATTCGCAGTGAGCTGATGATTTTTTCTGAAGTACCATGATTGATAAGCGTATGCAATTTCTCATCTGCAGCCGAAAATTCATACTCACCTGTTTGCCTGGTTGCCTTGTATCTTCGAATATTATTTTGCAGCGCATTCTGATAGTTCTTTATCAGCTTAACTGCAAACCAGATCCATGCAACAACGAGAATAATGGTTAACAGGTTCAGGTAAAAAAGATTAATAAACCTTATTCTGATCATACCGAACAAAATGAAACCGGCAGTCGTTAGCCCGATAAGTCTTGTGGTTCCGTCAATTCTTGGTATGATTGTATGATGGAAACGCACATCCAGGGTTCTGAATAAAACCCTTAATGAAGGAATCTCGATCTCATATTTTGAGATTTCGTAACCTATTTTTATGATGGCAATCATGACAAGAAAAAATGAAAACCTGGCATAGAGTATCTTATCCCCCAACGTTAAATATATGATAACCGACAGAACGGTAATGATCAGTATAATAACAGGAATAATCACAATGCTGTAAGGAGAGTCGTACGAATACAATATCTTCCTGATAAGAAATTTATCTATCAGAAAAACAAGAATGAAAAGGGTACCGGTAATTAATCCAAGAAATTTTGAAAATCCAATGATATCGGGATAGGCTTCCCTGAAGGCAGTGACAAAATTGTAATGGACAATGTATCCTATTATGGCGGAAAGCATCACGAACACAAGCAGAAATACGGTATATCTGGCATAAAAAAGCTCCAGGAATTTTGATCTCAGCGGATTGGTTCTCTTAGGTTTATGATAAAGAAACTTTGAAAACCTGTGCGTGGGATTTACAACCAGCTGTAAAAATATCACCAGGAGGAGACCAGCGGCGCTTAAAAGAATGATTTGCTGAAATTCACGTGTCTGGTACAGATAAAGAATAATCCCGTAACTTGCCGCAACAATTCCCCCGTAAAAGGCTATCTGAAGGTGAATAATCATTCTTTTGGTCTGTGGGGGTGTAAATACTTCACGCATTGATCTCCAAAAATTCAGGTATAACATGATGTTCATCGGAAACATCAGGGCAAATGCATATTTTATGTATTCGCTGTTGAATTCAAGATAGGAATAATAGTAAATAACAATGGTAAGTAACAATATAACGAGGTAATTCAGCAGGATGAAAATCCTGAACGGCATCCTGGTTGAAAAGAAAGTATAGACAAGCATGATTGCGATGCCGAGGATTCCTGAAACAATATAAATCTCAGGAATATCAGCAGCCGGATATGAATGAAGGAAAACCGCATGCATGGAAATATCGAATCCTCCCATATAAGCTCCCACAAGTATTGCCTGTATTGTTGTGAGGAAAAGGATCCAGACTTCCTGCCTTTTAACACCAAGTATTTTCAGAATTCTCCCAAACATTGTTCCTGATCAGAAACCTTATACCATATTTCAATAAAATAACTGGTAAAAGTATAAAATATATCCCTCATTTCAAGTTTTCTTATCTAAAGGAACAGGCCATTCATGGATATATTTCTGTCTGTTATAAAATTTTTTTTGCCCGCCCCCTTAAACCTGCATCATTTTTTTGTTAACTGGTGTCAGAAACCTGAAAAAGCAAAATATATGTTTCAGACCGTTATATATGATCAGAAAAGGTCAGAGATCAGATATAAAACTTTTATTCTTATTTACTTACTAAATGTACAGGAAAAACATGCAGAATATGTGCTGTTGAAACAGCCCCGGCTATTTCCCGGGTTTCATGGCCTGGTAACCCAGATGCTGGATATAAGCATCCAGTATGATCAAAGAGGTAAATGCTTCAACAACCGGCCAGATTCTTGCTACAATGGTCGGATCGCGCCGGGTTACTGCTGCCAGCTCTTTGTTTTCAAGACTGACCTTATCAATCGTCTTTTGAGGTTTGGCAATGGTCGGGGTCGGTTTCACAGCGACTTTTGCAATGATATCCTGTCCTGTGGTCAATCCGCCTGTGATTCCTCCTGCATTATTTGACAGAAACCTGACTTTACCGTTTTCAATCCGCAGTTCATCGTTGCATTGCGATCCTTTCATTCTGGTTGCCTCCAGTCCGCACCCGATCTCAACTGCCTTTACTGTCCCGATGCTCATCAACCTGCCCAGTTCACCATCAAGCTTGTTAAACACCGGCTCCCCCATACCGGCAGGAACACCCGTGACAACAACTTCCACAATCCCACCGGAAGAATCACCCTCATTCATTATCCTGATTATCTCTCTGTACATGGCATCTGCAGCTTCCGGATCGGGACAGAAAAGCTTGGGATTGATTCCGTATTTTTCGCGTATTTCCTTTTCATTGTATTCCGGTTTCTGGATCTCTGGAATTCTTTTTTCAAGGTCGGCCAGTATGGCCATCTTTTCAAAAAAGCGCATATCGGGTTTCATCCTGCCCGAACCAAAGATCTCAAGATAAACCGGATCGTACTTTTTCCTCACCTCACGGTAGGCTGCAGCTTTTTCCCTGATAACATCAATGGCAACATCTTTCATACGGATGCCTGCAGCTTCACGTATAAAAGATACAACTCCGATGCCATGGTCTTTCAGCACCCTTTTTGCGATACATCCGGCTGCAACAATGGATGAGGTATACCTTCCGCTGAAAAAACCCGCACCGATGGAATCGTCGAACTCACCATACTTCTGATATGATGCATAAGAAGCATGACCCGGTCTTGGTGTCCGGTTGGTTAACTGGTACTGTTCAATGTGTTCGAAGTGCCGGTCAACATTTGGAATCAGGATAACAAGCGGAGTGCCGTTCGTAAAACCTTTGTTTTTAAATCCCGGCATGGTATCAGCCGCATTAACACCGCTATATATTACAGGCACATCTGCTTCACGCCTGGGTGAAGTGAGTTCTCCCTGACCGGGTTTTCTGAGCATCAGCTCGGTATATATCTCTTCCTCGGTGAAATAATATCCCGGCGGAACACCCTGAATGTTTATTGACAGACCTTCCTGGTATGAACCACCTGCCACGGTGGTTTTAAATAAGTTTCCGTATGTACATCCCAGCATTTTATATAAATTTTAGATTGTTATTTTCATTTCAAGTAATGGCTGATTCATTTAATCCGGATATCGGATATTCAATATTCAGAAAATTACCTGTTGTTAAAATATTTTAAGCTCAAATAAATTATGGTTCATTTATCGTCTAATTGTCCGCCATTTCCATCCTGGCACCGATGGCTTTCATATCTTCCAGATAGCCCGGGTATGTGATCCGGATGGACTCTGCAGTATCAACTATCGTATCTCCTTCGGCCATCATGCCTGCAACAGATAATGCCATTACCATCCTGTGATCATGATAACCATGCAGTTCACAGCCTTTCAGCACACTTTGATGAATGACCAGGCCGTCTCTTAATTCTTCCAGCTTACCTCCCATTTTTGTCAGTTCGGTTGTTATGGCACTTATCCGGTCACATTCCTTAAACCTGGCCTGTGCTACATTCAGAAGCCTGGTGGTACCTTCTGCAAAACAGCCGGCTACTGCAAAAGCCGGAAGTGCATCGGGCGTATTGTTCATGTCTATATCTATTCCCCTGAGGTTGCCTCCTTTCAAGATAACGCCTTCCCGGACATGTTTTATCTGTGCCCCCATATCCCCGAGAAAGGTAAATATTTCTTTGTCACCCTGGTGATCAGAGAAATCCAGTCCTTTGATAAGTATCTCCGAACCGGTAATAGCAGCCGCACAGGCAGCAAAGGTAGCAGATGAGAAGTCGGCAGGAATGCTTCTTTCAAATGCAAGGTATTTCTGACCACCGGGTATACGGAACCAGTCAAGTCCGTTCTGCTCAAAACTGATGCTCAGTTTTTTCAGCCAGTCAAGTGTCATCTCCACGTATGGTTTTTCATGCAGGTTTTCAACGATGATCTCAGTGTCACGCGTGCACAGGGGGCATGCAAGCAGCAATGATGTAAGGAACTGTGAACTGATACCGTCGACAGTGGTCTTACCTCCCCTGATGGGTCCTCTAATCGTAAAGGGACATCTGCCATCTGCAGAACGGATTGTTGCGCCAAGGTTTTCCAGGGCTGTCAGCAGTGGTGTCATTGGTCTTTGACGGATGGAGCTGTCACCATCAAACATAACCGGAAAATCTGCCAGTGCAGCCAGTCCTGTAAGTATTCTGAGGGAAGTGCCCGAATTTCCGGCATCAATTTTTTTACAGGCCGGTTTTGGCAATCCGCCTGTGCCTTTTATAACCAGGGTATCCCCCTGCACGACTTCAGCGCCAAACTCCTGTATACCTTTGATACAGGAAATGGTATCGGCTGAAAAAAGCGGATTTTCAAGTACAGATTTTCCTTCGGCAATTCCTGCCAGTGCAACTGCCCTGATGGTATGCGATTTGGAGGCAGGAATGCGGATTTCCCCCTGAAGTGTCGATTTATTGATTTTAAGTCTCAATTCGCAGGTTTTTATTCCGGGCGAAGTTAATCAATCATAACTATTTAAGCAAAAAGATATCATTCCCCTTCTTATAAATCCCGCAAATGGATTCAGAAACTGTTCTGTAACTCATTATCTTCAAATGCCTGAAAAGAACGGTAATACCTATTGACTATAACCACAATCCTGATATCATCCCCAGAATCATATTTGCTGCCAGAACAAAACATCCAATGCCCAATGCACCAATAGGCTCTCCCAGAGCAGGTCTTTTTTGATAACAGGATGTTCTGTTGAAGAATATGGAACTGCGCAATCCGGTTAATAATCCGATAAATAATCCCGCCCAGATTGTAAACCTGAAATTATTGAATTGACTCCAGCTTAACATAACAGCACATCCGATCAACAGAAACCATAAACCTGTATTTGACAAAAGAAAAAGAGTCAGTATCCTGTCCTCATCTTCAGGAGCAATTAATTCTTTGCTTTGCTGATACAAAAACCGGTAAAGACCATAAATCGCTATCAGTAAAATACATACAGACAGTATTATCCAGGGAAACCGGATAAAAAAAAGCGAAATGAAATCTCTCGGCCTGGAGATCAGAATGTCTGAAGTTTTAAATAAAAACCGGCTGCGTGTATGAATCTGAGCTGATTTTATTTCATAAGGCACAGGCAAAATATCAGGGATAATAAAGGAATAATTCTCCCAGCTCCTTTTTGTTTTCGCAACCCTGGTCAGGTCAAAATAACATCTCTTGATTTGATCCGGATGGCATACAATTGCTATTTGCAGATCCTTTTCAGGAAGCATTGAATTCGCTTTCTCAAGGGCATACCTTGCAGCTTCAAGCGTGTTGATATATTGTTTGCCGTGCCCGTGCATTCTAACCAGTTGAACATTTTTCAATCTCTGAACGGTTTCCCTGCAGTTTTCAGAATTTTTTGCAAGCAGTATTCCTTCCTGGGCGATGATGACTTTCGGCCGGGTATATTTTGCCATCCAGTTCAACAAAGAATCGTTTGTCCTTCCGGATTGATAATTTCCCATATCATCCCGGATAATTCCAAATCCCATGGCAATTACCACATCAGCTTTCATGGCTTCCTCTTCCCAGTTGTTGCCGGGAGTTACCGTTAAGAACCAGAACCGGATGATACCGGCAAGATAGAGCAATATCATCCAGAAAATAAAAGATGGTATTAAAAACCGTAACGTTGTTTTCATCATGCAATTTTTAATATGGATTCAAAACAGCAATGGTTTACGCCCTTTACATTGTATGTTTACGGCGCAAATCAGTCCTTACCACAAAAATACAATATCAAAAAATTAAAAACTATGCTTTTTTTGCTATTTACTGATATCATTTTGAATATATAAATTAATATACTATCTGGTTTTTAATAACTTATTGTTAATATTTTTTTGAATAATTATTATTTTTACTGTCTGAACCGGTATATGTGACATGTACCGGAGTCATTTTGTTTTATCATCTGCTAAATGCTTAATATTATGCGCAAAGACGATAAAAGATATATACCCATCCCGGAAGATGAATTCTACTTTATTCAGAATCATTATGAAGCACGTTTTGATTATGCCCTGCATTATCATACTGATTATGAGCTGAATCTGGTATTCAATACTTCGGGAAGACGAATCATTAATGATTCGGTTGAAACGTTTCACGATATCGATCTTGTTTTGGCAGGGCCGGGTGCATTGCATTCATGGACTGACAATACGCCCAAGTGGGAAAAAAGCAAAGCCCGCGTCGTAACATTACAGTTTCACAATGATTTCTTAAGTAAAGAAATTATGCAGCGAAGACCGCTCGAAGCTGTTAGCAGGATGCTTGCATTATCGCCGAGGGGAATCGTTTTTTCAAAAGCTACTGCAAGAAAGTTCAAATCCAGGTTAACAGGCCTGTCTGCAATAAAAGGATTTTATGCCTTCATCGAGTTTTTATCCATTCTTCATGAACTGGCTTTGTCTCCCCGGCAGAGAATACTGTCCTCCGAAGCCTATTTAACATCGCTGGATTCCCGTAAACGTGACAGGCTTTATGTTGTATTTGACCATATCCATCAGTACTACCATACAGATATCAAAGCTGAGACTTTGGCTTCGCTGGCGAATTTATCGGTTTCAGCCTTTAGTCACTATTTTAAGAAGCATGCTGCACTCACGTTTGTTGAATATCTGATCAGCTATCGTATTCATCAGGCATTGCGGATGCTGGCAGATACCGGTTTGAATATTTCTGAAATAGTTTTCAGGTGTGGCTTTCAGAATATCTCAAATTTCAACCGGCAGTTCAAAAAACGTGTTAAATGCACTCCCCTTGAATACAGGGAAGAAGGAAAACATTATTTAAGCACCTTTCAGGAGTAAACTTTGAGAACAGGATCGACAGTAATGATCAGCAGGAAAGCCTGCATCAGAAACGGATCTTATCAGAACAAAACTGAACGTGAAAATTTACATGATCAAATAAAGCCAGTTTCTTATTGATTTATCAGCAAAATCAATTTTCAAAAAGTTATTACCGCAAGCACTTTTTTTTCACATTGGCAAATCTGTAATTACTATAAAAATTCAAAGCTCATCTGATCGCCGTTTGTATTTTTATCCGGTGATTTTTCCTTTTTGTCCTGGCAGGTTTCCTGCAACTCCTCTGCTTTGGTCTTTATCGGTTCGAGCTCTTTAACAAGGGCAACCTCGTAATTGGACAGTCTTTTACCTTTGGCCCTGTAACCTTTTATCCCGATAAATTCTGCTACCTCAATGATTTCATTCGTTCTGTTTTTGTTTCTGCCCCCGAATTCGATCTCAAACCGCGGATAATCAACTTCTGTCAGCCTGATTAATTCCGAACCTCCGGTATCACCGATGAAACCGACCGGTTTTTCGGATATTTCGGCATTGAACCTTTTCACATAATAGTATTTTTGCGCTGCATCAAAGTATACTGCAGAAAAGATCTTGCCGGGGCTGAATTTCTCAATGAGGATGAGATCATCTTCAAAGTGATTGGAAAGATCAAATGATGAAGTCCTGAATGTCCCGGATTTTGTCATGATCAGCAATTTATCGTCATCTTTGAACTCTCCGAGATATCTGCCCCTGGCATCATGGTTGAGCCTGAAAACATCTTCATCAAACCAGATTTTTCGTCCCCCGAGTGTCGAACCTCCCTTCTCTTTTAATGCCACTTTGCTGATGCCATATTTTGTCACAATGTTTCCCATCGAAGATTTACCTTTTATAGCCAGCTCTCCGAAATCTATTTCTGTCTGCAGATTTCTGAGCCGTGGCCGGGGTTTCAGAACAACTCTTACCACTTCAGCCTCACCATTCGGATTGATGCTCAGATACAGGATTTTCGAACCGGGCGTCCCCCTTGTCAGGTTATACTCCTTATCACGCGTAAGACCGGTAATGGCACACCTCTTCATATATGTCACCCCTGTTTTACCGTCACGGTAAACGATATTATATATGGTACGTGCATCGTTCTTCTTGAATACCGCAACATGCATAATATCTTTTCCGGCAAAGAATTTTTCCGAGACCCTGGTTATCTGGTACGAACCGTCTCTGCGTATAACGATCACATCATCGATATCCGAACAATCGCAGACTAATTCATCCTTTTTCAGCGAAGTACCGATAAAACCTTCTGCCCGGTTCACATACAGCTTTTCATTTGCAACAACCACCTTTGTCGCTTCAATGGTATCAAAACTCCTTATTTCTGTTTTTCTTTCTCTTCCCTTGCCGTATTTTTCTTTGATCCGTGTGAAATACTTAATGGTGTATGGAACGATATTCTTAATACTGGCTTTGACTTTCTTTATTTCACTTTCGATGTTTTTAATCTGTTCATCAGCCCTGATTGTGCTGTATTTTGATATTCTCTTAATGGGAATATTTGAAAGCCTGATCAGATCATCCCTTGTAACCTCCCTGGTCAGGAGCGGCTTAAAAGGTTCAAGACTTTTATCAATGGTTGAGAGAATATCCTCCTCTGTCTTACATTTCTTGATATGCTCGTAAAGTTCATGCTCAATGAATATTTTTTCCAGTGATGACAGGTGCCAGGAATCCTGAAGTTCAGAAAGCCTGATCCCCAGTTCCTTCTTCAATAATTCCAGTGTTTTCCTTGTGGATATCTGCAGGATCTCACTGATACCTAAAAACTGTGGTTTGTTTTCATCTATCACGCATGAATTGGGCGAGATTGGTGTCTCACAGTCGGTAAAGGCGTACAGTGCATCAATGGTCTTGTCAGGTGAAATACCCGGTGCAAGATGAATCAGAATTTCCACATCCCGGGCTGTATTGTCATCAATTTTCCTGATTTTGATTTTACCCTTTTCGTTTGCTTTGATAATTGATTCTATCAGTGAGGATGTTGTCCTTCCATACGGTAGCTCGGTAATTGTGAGTGTCTTTTTATCAAGCTTGGTAATTTTGGCCCTGACTTTTACCATCCCTCCCCTTAATCCGTCGTTATATCTGCCGAAATCAGCCTGCCCCCCTGTGGGAAAATCAGGATAGAGTTCAAACTCCCTTCCTTCCAGAATGGCTATGGAGGCATCAATCAGTTCGTTGAAATTATGAGGAAGAATCTTTGATGCCAGTCCGACTGCAATTCCTTCAACACCTTGCGCAAGTAAAAGGGGAAATTTCACAGGAAGTGTTACGGGCTCCTTGTTTCTTCCGTCGTATGAGGCTTTCCAGATTGTGGTTTTTGGATTGAATATGACTTCCAGGGCAAATTTCGACAGCCGGGCCTCGATATAACGTGAGGCTGCAGCGCTGTCACCTGTATAAATATTGCCCCAGTTTCCCTGGGTTTCGATCAGCAGATCCTTTTGTCCCAGCTGAACAAGGGCATCGCCGATGGAAGCATCACCATGCGGGTGATACTGCATAGTATGACCGATGATGTTTGCCACTTTATTGAACCTGCCGTCATCAAGGTTGTGCATTGCATGCAGTATCCTTCTCTGCACGGGCTTCAGTCCGTCGTAAAGATGGGGTACTGCCCTTTCCAGTATGACATAGGAGGCGTAATCCAGAAACCAGTCCTGGTACATGCCCGAGAGCCTGGTCACATGTTCGGCAGGATTATACCAGTCAAGGGTCGTTCCTTCGTTTTCCCCGGCTGAATAACCATCATCCTGAATATTTTCATTCATTTCCAGATCATCTGCACTCATTGTAATCCTCCTTGAACCTGACAATAGATTTTATGCTTCAACCAGATCTTCCTCAACTTTCAGGTTTTCTATGATGAATTCCTGGCGTTCAGGTGTATTCTTGCCCATGTAAAAAGGCAGAAGCTTTGAAACAGCATCATCTTTTTTAAGCCTCACCGGTTCGAGACGCATATCTTTTCCGATAAAATACCTGAATTCTTCAGGTGAGATTTCACCTAAACCTTTGAACCTTGTGATTTCAGGATTTGGTCCCAGTTTTGATATCGCTTTAACCCTTTCCTCATCTGAATAGCAATAGATGGTTTCCTTTTTATTTCTGACGCGGAACAGGGGTGTCTGTAGTATGCAAAGATGGCCGTTGCGCACCAGGTCGGGGAAGAACTGCAGGAAGAATGTGATCAGCAGCAGGCGGATATGCATGCCATCGACATCGGCATCTGTGGCAATGACAACATTATGGTATCTGAGGTTTTCTATTCCGTCTTCAATGTTAAGAGCTGCCTGCAACAGATTGAATTCCTCATTTTCATAGACAATCTTCTTGGTAAGTCCGAAAGTATTGAGTGGTTTACCCTTAAGGCTGAATACCGCCTGGGTGTTAACATCCCTTGACTTGGTTATTGAGCCGCTGGCTGAGTCCCCCTCGGTAATAAAGAGGGTGGTTTCAAATCTTTTTTCATCCTCATCGTTGTAATGAAGTTTGCAATCCCTGAGTTTTCTGTTATGCAGGTTTGCTTTCCGGGCTCTTTCACGGGCAATTTTTTGTATGCCTGAGATGGCTTTTCTTTCCTTCTCTGATTCGACGATTTTTTTAAGCAGAATATCAGCTGTTCCGGGATGCTTATGCAGATAGTTGTCAAGCTGCTTCTTTACGAAATCCCCGATGAAATTCCTGACGGTAGGTCCCTCCGGGCCCATATCCTTTGATCCGAGCTTTGTTTTTGTCTGGGATTCAAAAACAGGCTCTTCCACTTTAACAGAAATGGCAGAGATGATCGATGCCCTGATATCTGACGGTTCAAACTCTTTTTTGTAGAATTCCCTTATGGTTCTTACCAGGGCTTCTTTGAATGCAACCAGGTGTGTCCCGCCCTGAATGGTGTTCTGACCGTTTACAAATGAGAAATAGGTTTCACCGTACTGATTACCGTGGGTAATGGCTATCTCAATATCGGTATTTTTAAGGTGAATGACGGGATAGAGGTATTCGGTTTCAATATTTTCATTCAGGAGATCCAGCAATCCGTTTTTGGAATAATGGTCTGTCCCGTTCAACCGTATGGTTAGTCCTGAATTCAGGTAGACATAATTACGGATCAATGATTCAAGGTAATCATCGATGAACCTGAATTTGCCGAACATTTGCTCATCGGGAATAAAAGTCACAAGGGTTCCGTTCTTCTGATTTGATTTTTGCTCAGGCATATCATCCAGCAGGTTTCCTTCCCCAAACCTGACAGATTTCATCAGACCCTCCCTGAATGACTGGATTTCGAAATGTGAAGAGAGTGCATTGACAGCTTTGATACCCACCCCGTTCAATCCCACTGATTTCTTGAATACCTTGGAATCATATTTGGCACCGGTATTCATTCTGGAAGCCACATCCATCACCTTGCCCAGAGGAATGCCTCTTCCAAAATCCCTGATTGTAACCAGGTTGTCGTTGACAGTAATTTCAATGATTTTGCCAAAGCCCATCATATACTCATCCACGGCATTGTCCAGTACCTCTTTGATAAGCACATATATGCCGTCATCAGGGGACGAGCCGTCTCCAAGCTTTCCAATATACATACCAGGACGTTTTCTGATATGTTCTCTCCAGTCCAGTGTTCGTATTGTATCCTCTGTATAAGCTGCTGCCGCGTTCATACTACTTCACATTTGCCGCAAATATAGATAAAAGAACAGATGATCCGGAATTTGTTTATCAACAGTGAAATTAACAATCACAGACCAGTAAAGGGATTTAGATAACAACAGATCAAATGGTTGAATTGTTGAAAAATATTTTTGCAGGTGACTATCAGTTGAAAAATCAGGTGCCAAAAAAAAGCCAAGCAAGAATATCTCTTGCTTAGCGGGTGTCAGTTATTTTATAATCTTATATCATTCTGCCCTAACAGGATCCTGTATCACTCTATTCATAATACACGATCTTTCTTTCAATCATCATCCAGTCTCTGACAATGCTTTTAACCCAGTTTCCACGATTGTCATATTCATAAATGGTAATTTCCACTGGAAAATTTGGTTTTTCATAGTTAAGCAGTTTCATGTCATAAGACTCAAATAATCCATGATCATTATATTTGTAATCGGTGTAGTAATGTTTAATCTTTCCTTCTGCATCTGTTCCTTTCATTTCCTTGGTGGATCCATCAGGATTCCTTGTATATTCTGCAGTGTATACAAGTTTACCATCCTGGTCAAAATAACTTACTTTTATTACATTCCCATTCTTGTCAATGCAAAAGGTATCTGCTGAATTTACCTTTGATTCCGGGTAAGAAATCCATTCCCTGATAACTTTCCCTTTCACATCATAAACCATTTTCTGGTTTATTCTTAGTGTATCGTCCCGCAACCAGTAAATGTTTTCTATTCTGTCATTCTCAGAATGCACAACACCAATCCACGTGGTATCTTCGCCGGTCTTTAAGGCCATACTAACTATGTTCCCCTTTTTATCAAAAAAGAGGGACCATGGCTTACGCATTTCAACATTCTCGGCTTCGGCGAGTGTAAAGGGTTTTCCTTTGACTACTTCCCCTTCATTATCTGTAACATGATATGCCTGATAATGAATTTCCTTAACATCTCCGTTTACATATTCAAAATTACCCCAATGAGGAGTAAAAAGTTTCAGCCAGATTTTTTTTTCGGTTTCCTGAGCCTGTAAGGCAGATACCAGTATAAACATAAGCAAAGCAAAACTTATATTTCTCATAGTTTTAAGGTTTTTTGATATATAAAGTTAAAGCTTCAAACCCCAAAAGTCAAGAATTATCTCAGAAAAAGACAATTAGTAAAAAAAACCTCAATTCTGCAATTGAGGCCTTACATTTACTTATATATTTTTCCTTTTTATTGGATGAACCAATTACTGACCTCCTCCAATGTTATTGTACTTATCTCCAGCTTATTCTTTTTCCGGTAGCCCATCATTTCCTGGTGCAGCTTTCCGGGTTTCTCAACCTTCAAAAGCTTCTCTACAGTTGTATATCCCAGCTTCTGTAATGGTTCCACCCATTCTGCGGGTATGCCTTTTCTGGTATATTTTTCTTCCGGATCAATTCTTTCTTTTTTCTCAGGCCTCATCTGCGGAAAAAACAGGATATCCTGAATGCTGGGCTGGTTGGTCATGATCATGGCAAGCCTGTCAATGCCAACTCCCAGTCCCGATGCCGGCGGCATCCCATACTCCAGTGCCCTGACAAAATCATAGTCAATAAACATGGCTTCCTGGTCGCCTTTTTCCGATAAACGCAGCTGTTCCTGAAAACGTTCAAGCTGGTCTATCGGGTCATTCAGTTCGGAATAGGCATTGCAAAGCTCCTTTGTGTTAACGATCAGCTCAAAACGTTCGGTAAGGCCGGGATCATCGCGGTGTTTTTTGCAGAGCGGTGACATCTCTACCGGATAATCCATGATAAAGGTTGGCTGTATGAGATGTGGTTCGCATTTTTCCTTGAAGATGGCATCAATGAGCTTGCCCTTTCCCATGGTATCATCAATTTCTATTCCCAGCTGATGACAGACCGAACGAAGATGCATTTCATTCATACCTTTGATATCGACATCGACGTATTTCGCTATTGCATCAATCATCCTGATCCGTTCAAACTTCGAAAAATCGATGACCTTATCTCCGTATGGTACCTGCAGGCTTCCGGTAACATCTTTTGCAACCTTCTGTATCATCTCCTCGACAAAATCCATCATCCACAGATAATCTTTATATGCAACATAGATCTCCATTACAGTGAATTCAGGATTATGTGTCCTGTCCATTCCTTCGTTCCTGAAATCTTTGGAGAACTCATAAACCCCTTCAAATCCCCCGACAAGAAGTCTTTTCAGATAGAGCTCATTGGCAATTCTTAAATAGAGTGGTATATCCAGGGTGTTGTGGTGGGTGATAAACGGCCTGGCCGCTGCACCACCCGGAATAGACTGCAATATCGGGGTTTCAACTTCAAGATATCCCTTTGAGTTGAATAATTCCCTGAGCGAATTGATCAGTTTTGTCCTTTTAATAAAAACTTCCTTCACGCCAGGATTAACGATCAGGTCAACATATCTCTGCCTGTACCGGAATTCAGGATCGGTGACCGCATCATATACAGTGCCGTCCTTCTCCTTCACTACAGGCAATGGCTTCAAAGATTTGCTCAGCAGGGCAAACTCTTTCACATGAATTGAGATCTCACCCATCCGGGTAACAAAGACAAATCCCCTGACCCCGATAATGTCTCCGATATCAAGAAGTTTTTTAAAAACGGTATGATAGGCAGTTGAATCCTCACCTTTGGTCAGATCATCACGCGTAAAATATAACTGGATCCTCCCCTTTTCGTCCTGTATCTCGGCAAAGGAAGCATTCCCCATGATACGTTTGGACATCAGTCTGCCCGCAATGGAAACATCCTGAAAATTGTTTTTTTCAGGAGAATATTCCTTTTTGATCTGACTTGTTGTTACGTTAACCGGAAACAGCCCTGCAGGGTAAGGATTGATGCCAAGGCTCCGCAATTCTTTCAGTGCCTCTCTCCGGAAGATTTCCTGTTCACTCAGTTCGATATTTGCCATTCAGGTTTGATTAAAATTTTTGCAAAGATAAAATATCTATCTCATTTCAGAATTTTTTCAGCAAATTATAATCATCTAAAAATGAAGTCATTTATTTAAAGGTAAATCCCCGGCAATATTCAAGTGTGACCGTGGAATACTGTAAAGCAATCTATTTAACCATCTCATTCCCGTCAATCCTGTATTGTTTTAAATATTCCCTTTTATCATACGATCTGTTAATCCGGATAATTTACCCTATTTTTGCAGTAACGGTCCAAAATAAATTACATGTTAATGAAACCTGCGAGAAGGCTGCCACACTGGATGAAAATGAAGATGCCAAAGGGTGAGAATTACTCCAGAGTTAAGAATATTGTTAGCAGAAATCATCTCCATACCATATGTACAAGCGGCAACTGCCCCAATATCGGTGATTGCTGGAGCAGAGGCACTGCCACATTTATGATTCTGGGTGATATCTGCACCAGGAGCTGTAAATTTTGTGCTGTTAAAACCGGCAGGCCATTGGCACCCGATTATGATGAACCTGACCGTGTGGCTGAAGCTGTAAAACTGATGCAACTTAAGCACTGTGTGCTGACTTCGGTTGACAGGGATGATCTCGATGACGGTGGTGCCGGGATATGGGCTATGACCATCAAAAGAATCAAAGAACAAAAAAACGGCATAACCATTGAAGCACTGATTCCGGACTTCAGGGGAAATAAAAATTCACTTGACGGCATACTGGCTGCAGGACCTGAAATCATATCACACAACCTTGAAACCGTTGAAAGATTAACACCCGTTATCCGGAGTGTGGCAAAATACAGCACAAGCCTGGAAGTATTAAAATACCTGGCCGGTACAGGCGCAAGGGTCAAGTCAGGGATCATGGCCGGACTTGGCGAAACAGAAGAAGAGATATACCAGACCATGAAAAATATATTTGAAACAGGATGCAGGATCTTCACCATCGGGCAGTATCTCCAGCCGACATTTGACCATCTGCCTGTGGCATCCTACATACATCCCGGAAAATTCGAAGAATTTAAAATGGCCGGCCTGAACATGGGATTTGAAATCGTGGAGAGCGCACCCCTTGTACGATCATCTTACAATGCTGAAAAACACATTGTTCTGGAAAAGGATTAATGACCATAAAACCAACTCATTACCTGCAGCCGGTCCAATCTTATATCTGTTGATTTATATCTGAAATCCGGATTGGCGGATCCCCGGATCAATCCACTTTCACATGCCCCCAGTTTTCGCCTCTTCTTATCCTGTTCAGCTGTGTATGGGTGATACCAAACTCCCTGGCAATCTTATAAAGCGGGTTCTTCCCCCTTTTAAGCTTTTTCTTCAACCTGATAACCTCGGTTTCGGTTAGTTTTGCATTGGTCACCTCTCCTTTCCTTCTGGCCAGGGCCTCCTTGTAACGCGGGCTTTTCCGGCTGTGTAAATTAACCTCTTCGTTTGTTGCCCAGGCCAGGTTTCTGAAGTAGTTGTTCGACTTATTGAAATCAAGGTGTATGACATTATTATGAAGGTCAGAAGGTTTGGCACAGAATGATTCAGCAACCAAAATATGAACGCACTTTGTTTTCCTTTTTTTCCAGTTGATATCTGACTTGAATGAATAATACTGATAGCCGTTAACATTGGCAGTTTTCATTATCTTCCAGTCATTGATGTCTTTTTTAAATAATCTTATCCTGCCATAATTGGAAACCTCATATCTTTCACTCTCATTAATACCTGCAAACTTCACAGGTTTCCATACTTCGTCCCAGAAATATTTATCAGCCATATTAGTTTTGGTATAAGTAAAAAACGGAAATTAAAAAGAAGGAATACGATACCCTGTCTCTGTCATTTATCAAATTTAATGAAAATATTTTTACGGGCGCTATATTAAAAGCCACTTTTATTTGGCTTTAACCCTGATTTAATAAAAAAAATCCTGCTGCAATAATTCATTGGGATAAACTGAAAAAAAGCTGAATCCTTCCTTGTTTTGTAAATCATGAACCGTCTTATTCAAAATATTTTTCCGGAAAGTTTATCAGATACAGGTTTTGGGTTGACCGGGTTATGGCGGTATAAAGCCATCTTAAATATTCTGTGTCCATCCTGTTTTCATTAATAAAACCCTGATCTATGAAGACATTTTTCCACTGACCCCCTTGTGCTTTATGGCATGTAACTGCATAAGCGAATTTTACCTGCAGGGCATTAAAGTATGGGTTGTCCCTGACCATGTTATAACCTTTTCTCTTTGGTTTGATCTCTTCATAATCCTCATAAATGGTATAAAACAGATTTTTGTTCTGTTCACTTGTTAGAGAAGCAGATTCAACATGAAGGGTGTCAAGCATGATTTTTGCATCTGTCTCCAAACCATAATCAATCAACCGCAATTTTACATCGGCAAACCTGAAACCATAAATTTCCCTGTATTTCTTTATCTTTATGATCTCAATGGCATCACCGTTTGCAATAAAATCAATCTGTTCGTTATCCTGCAGCCAGTAATAATTATTCTTCACCACCATAAGAATGTCTCCAGGTATCAGTTCATCTTCCCTGAAAAGGATCCTGGATCTTATCCCTGAATTATACATATTGGATCTTTTATTCGAACGGTTTATCACAACTGTCTGTTCAATACCATCCGTTTCATAAGATTTGTTTATATAGTCAATAAGTTCGTTCCCGGGTACCCTGACCATATCCTTGCATCCTTTGATATTGAACCTCGGATACCCTGACATGCCTTTTTTTATCAGCTCACGTAAGAAAGTTGCATTTTCAAGTATCCCTGATTTCTGTTCCTGCCTGACAACTTCGGTTAGCTCACATTCAATGATCTTCGTGAAAATACCGCCATAAAAGGCTTTGTCAAGTGCCGGACTGTTAGCCGAACCAACCGGCGGAAGCTGTGCCGTATCACCGGAGATAATTAATTTACATCCCTTATCATTGTAAACATATTGTAACAAATCATCCAGCAGATAACCCGAACCAAAAACAGATGTGTCGCCCGGTATATTTGAGATCATTGATGCCTCATCAACGATGAATATGGTATTGGTATGAAGGTTCTTTTCAAGCACAAACCTTCCGAACCCGTCTTTTGACGATTTCTGCCGGTATATTTTTTTATGAATGGTAAAGGCCGGCCTGCCTGAATACTGGCTGAGGATCTTTGCCGCTCTGCCGGTGGGAGCCAGAAGGATAAATTTCAGCCTGAACTCCTCCATGGTCTTTACCAGTGCGCTTATGGCAGATGTCTTGCCTGTGCCTGCATAGCCTTTGATGATAAAAAGAGAATCACTCCCGGCCTGTGTTACGAATTCAGACAAATGACCGATCAGGATTTTCTGTGAACTGGTTGGCATATGTCCCAGTCTCCGGGTGATCTTTTGTGAAATCAAATTTTTTATCATTTGTCCCTAATAATTCAGATGCTAAGAAATTTAATCATTTTTTTTTTTTAAATTCGCATCCAAACAAAAACCAAAGATATTTAAAATGAAAACAGTAATTCAGATAATTCTATTCCTTGCAATTCTTGTATTGGGTTATTTTGTATGGGAAAGTATTCAGGCACCTATTCGTTTCAATAAAGAGGTGGATATCAGAGAAGAAGCTACCATAGACAAACTGATTGATATCAGAACGATGCAGGTGGCATTTAAAGATGTAAAAGGAAAATATACAGGAAGCTTTGATACGCTGATAAATTTTATTAAATATGATTCATTTCCAATTGTCAGAAAAGACTATCAGGAAGGCTGGGATCCGGATGAATATACCGAAGCGGAAGGTATCAGGAGAGGATTAATTAAAGTATCAGTTACAAAAAAGTCTGTTCTGGATTCACTGTTTGGTAAAGACTATCCCATAGACAGAATAAGGTATATACCCTTCACAGATCAGAAACAGTTTAAACTGGGCGCCGGACAGGTGGAGACAGGTTCCAAGGTTACAGTAAAGGTTTTTGAAGTCTCTGCATTATATGATACGCTACTTGCGGGATTGGATGAACAGCTGATAACAAACTACATCTATGAACGGGAGAAAATCACAAAATTCGCCGGACTCAGGGTGGGTTCTCTTGAAGAAGCCACAAACAATGCCGGTAACTGGGAAAAATAAGGCCAGGATATGGCTGACATCAGTCTGTTAGATAAAACTTACAATAAAGATAATTCCTTTCATTACCATCTCTCGCTCCAGGTCGAACCGGAGGGTCTTTCCTATTGCATACTTGATATTGAAAAGAAGCATTATATCGCCTTTCAAAAATATATTTTCGGTAAATCAGCAGCATTGACAGATTTCATCGACAAGGTAGAAAGATGCCTTAAAGAGGACAGCATGCTGACAACCTCATTTAACAGTTCGTCACTCATCTATCTGACGCAAAAATCAACCCTTGTCCCCAATTTATTCTTTGACGAGGTTAACCTGAGAGACTATTTTGAATTCAATCATCCCCTGGAAGAGCTGGATGAAATACATTACAATGTTGTTAGTGAGATTGATGCAAGCAATGTTTTTGCCATCCCCAATTACCTGGCAAACCTGTTTCATGACAAATTCAAAGGACTTACCTTTTATCATCAGGCAACTCCCTTTATCAGGTCTGTACTGAAAGAATTTCCTCATCCGTCGGGTGTACATATAAATCTAAACCCGGGATTCTTTGATATCATTATCAAGCAGGAAAACAAGCTAAGGCTTTACAACACCTTTTTATACCAGAATGAAACCGATCTGCTGTATTATATTTTGTTCACCGTCAAGCAGCTTAACCTCGATCCTCTGACCATCCCTTTGACGATATGCGGAGAGATGAGTGACAGGATTTCTTTTCAGGAATCATTATCAAATTACATTCCTAAACTGATGTACCTGGAACCTGTTTCGCCGGGATTCAGCAATATATTTGAGCGCCTGAGCCGTCATAAATATTTTAATCTGTTTTATTTGTACAATTGCGAATAATCAGCGGTCAATATAAAGGCAGGCATATCAGGGTACATAAAAATTTCTCTGCAAGGCCGACAACCGATTTTGCCAGGGAAAACCTTTTTAACTTCCTGAACAACTATTTTGATTTTAAAGAAACCATTGTTCTTGATTTATTCTCAGGAACAGGCAGCATGAGTTATGAGTTCGCCTCACGGGGGTGTCCGCTCACAGAGCTTGTGGAAATAAATCCCAGATCATGCAGTTTTATTAAAAAAACCATTCATGAACTTCAAATAACCACCATCATCCCGCATCTGGCAGATGCATATAAATACATCATACACTGCCGGAATCAGTATGACCTGGTATTTGCCGATCCGCCTTACACAGACGAAAAGACCGGGGAGCTTCCATTTCTTGTCATGAAGCATGAACTGCTCAGGACAAAAGGATGGTTTGTGCTTGAACATTCCGGCAGATACGATTTTTCAGGTGATATGAACTTCAGGGAGAAAAGAAAATACGGCAGCGTAAATTTCAGTGTCTTTTGTAAACCTTCAGATTAAATATACAATTTGCACATACAATCTTTGGAAAGCCGGATCCTCTCATCAGGTTTGAGCTTATTGCATTTCAAATTGATTTGTAAGATATGGTTTGCAAAGGCAGGAATCAGTCAAAAATGAATTTTTTATTTTTAGTTTGGAAGTAATAAAATATGCACTAATTTTGTGGCGCCTAAGAAAAAACATAATATGGCATTTATGGTCTGGTAGTTCAGTTTGGTTAGAATGCCGGCCTGTCACGCCGGAGGTCGCGGGTTCAAGTCCCGTCCAGACCGCAGAGTAAAAATCAAACAAAATCAAATCCGCTTAAATCTCAGTGTTTAAGCGGATTTTTATTTTTACTTCACTAAAATAATTCAAAAAAAACAGCAAAAATGTGGCGGTAATTCCAGATCGGCAATGTTACAAGCATCTCCGAATCTCATAAAAGCTGTTTTTGAAAAAGGAAATAATATTTATAAGCGTTTATTTTTATTTTTCAAACAGTTTTCTATATTTGATTCAAAACAAAAATCTCATGAGCAAAAGTGTCAGTTAAGGAAACATTTAGTAATAAAAATTAGAGATTAACCATCCTGAATTAGTATGATGATCCGAAGCTTAAGTTTTAGCAAACTCTAATATTTAATCAGAAACCACAATTATCAATTTAAAAAAATGGAGGATGAAAAATGACCAAAGTTAAAGAAGATGTAAATGTAATAAAAAGTTACAAGCATAGCGGACGTGTTAGTCTTGCCGGTGCTCTCATTTCTATAGCCGTGACTGTTGGTCTTGCCCTGGCGATTGCCATAATTTATGCTTTATTTTTTTCAATTCACCATTATCTTGGATGGGTGATTTTTTATCTGATTTGGGCCATAGAACTGCTGTTGGCCCCTATTGGTATAAAAGCCGGTAAGGTCCGAAATGTTCTGTTAGCTGTAATCCTTGGAGCTATCAGCTTTTTTTTAATTATCGCTCTTGGAAATTTCATTCTGATCTATCTGATAAGAAACGGCCAGCCTCTTTCTGAAAAAGAAATGCCTATCTGGTATTACTTTGCTATTGTAACTAACCTGGTGGCAGCTGCGGCTATATATGGCAGTTATGTAAAACATATGCCCTTTGACGAGGAGAGAAATAAGTGGTTCAAAAAATGTGCTTCTGCATCCTTAAAATCTGATGCATATAATCGGTTAAAAAGAGCATTTGAAGACAATTTCAATCCTGCAGATATTGCAGATCTTAAACCAGTTGAAGGCAAAGAAAGTGAATCCGTAAAAGTCAAACTCTTTATGAATCCGGACAGGGGCTATTTGGACCTTACCCTCACTGAAAATGAAAAACCAACAGGAGGATTGGAGGGTTTTATTGAAAAAGTAGCCGCCTATTCCATTTTGTCAAAGTTGTATACTCTTATGAAAGAAAGACACTTGGAAGGAACTGGCCTGGTAACAGTAAATCGTAATGGGCGGAGAATTCTGGAGGAGATCAAAGAAAATATTTAGATTGAAGTGTGCCGGCAAGATCAGAATTAATCGAAGCAGTTTAGTGCTAACTACTATTGATCACTGGACTTTTTAATATATGTGAAAACAAAAAACAAACCTCAGGAATCAAATTCCTTTAAAGGCATCTAATAAAACCAATTTTATCAAGAATCCCTGCCGCAATTTAGACATGTTAATGTAACAATCTTTTTATTTTTGCAACCAGGGCAAATTTCAACTGTTCTCTCCCCACAAGATGGACAAATATCCTCCTCAGGTTTTTTTGGAGATTTGCAGATAGGGCAGATTTCCCCGGAATAAGCCTTTGTTAATTCTTCTGTTAATTCTTTGGCAACCTGTTCTCTAATTGAACGTACCTTTGCCCTTCCCTTTTTAGTAAAAATCCATGAATTCTCTATTATGGATAAAATAAATTTTCTGTTTATTAAATAAAAAACAGGTATTGCAATTATTATCAGAATTATTATACCCCAATCCATATGATATCGTTTTTGTATTGAATTTAAATCGACAGTTTTTTAATTACTATGTGCTTTCATATAAATATTTCAATTCAAGACATCTTATAAGATAAAACTTGATATGAGACTTGAGCTGATGTTATATGGTTTCAGAATGGCAGTACGATTCGGTTAAATCATTAATCTTCCTCTGTGCCTATTTCCATATTATCAAGACTTATTTTCCATAGTCCGTCGCTGGCAAAAAGCCAGATATTCTGGTCATGAACAACTGAAAGCTGAAAAAAAACTGATGTCTCTTTGTCAAATGGTTCAATTGAAATTCCGTCATATTTGTAAACCCCGTGTTTCGATACCGGAATAACGCATATGAATTTATTTGATTCACCTTCTTCACTTAAAACTGTCATATCTCCGTAATCGCCTTTCGGGATTTTTTCATATGACCATTCATCATTTATGTGATTGTAGAATCCAAACATTTCTTCGCCATTCCAGGAATTTTCATAAACTAAAAGAGGTATATTAACGTAGCTACCTAGAATTCCATTCCCAAATCCCTGGAATTCTTTTTCTCCAAAGCCTTTAAAGGAAGATAAAGGTGCAAAGTGACCTACTTTGTTATTCTTCATAACTGTACATGAACCATCTGCATATTCTAAGATTAATCCATTGTCAAAAGGAAAAGATTTATATGATAAATCTCTGTTTAGGCCAAATTTAGTGATTAGCTGGGACCATTCTTCCTTATCCCATTTGAAAATGCCCTGATTGGTGCGAAAATAGACAGTATTGTTATCTGTAACCTCAGTACCCCAAACTGTAAGAGGTTGAGCCAGTAATTGGGTCAAAATCCCGGATTTCCATTGAAAAATGCCTGTATTGGTGCTGTACAGAACAATATTGTTCTCCATCACGTCCGCTTTAAAAATTACTAAAGCTTGCTGCAGATTATTTATTAATTGAATTAATTTACCTGATTGCCATTGATAAATACCCGTATTCGTTCCGAACAAAATGATATTATCATCTAAAGCCTCAATACCATAAACCTTAAAAGCTTTCTTCTGAAGAATATCAGAATTCAATCCAGATTTATTAAATACAGACCATCTCTTATTATAATATCTCAGAATACCTTCTTTGGTGGCAAGCCACAATCCTTCACCTGAATAGACAGCATGGTCTATTTCAATTTTCTTACAGTTGAATATTGAATCAATATTGATGTTATAAAACCTTTCTCCGTCATATCTTGCAACATCTTTTTTGCCAACCAGGAAACTATAGTCATGATTTATGCCATTTGTGAGATATTTGTCAAATCTATCAATCGGTATCTCATTAATCTTTTCAAAGTTTTTACGACTACCGTCGGATTGAGAATAGAATGAAAAAATGGTTTTAAAGGATAATATTAACTTATCATCATGTTCTGTGCGCATTACCACTATCTCATCTCCATTTTCTATGAAATCCTGAGTAAGATCTTTAAATTTAATAATGGAATTATCTGATAGTTTATATCCGCAATTATCATAAAAATGAACAACCCCGTAATTATTATAGTTTATTTTTTTCAGGTAAGTTTTGTTGAAAAGCCAGATATTGCTTTTCAGATCTTCTTTCCCTGATGTCCATATAGTCTCTTTTTTATCAGCTGGCAATGTTGAAGGATACTCAAATAGGTTTTTGCCGTCATATTTCAAAAGCATGCCTTTTTTCTCATTTTCATTGCTTATCAGCCAGAAATTATTTTTTGAATCAATAAATGGTAAATTTTCAATAGTTTCAAGTATTAACTCGCCATCCTTGTATTTATTACCAATAAAAACATACTCTTTGCTCTCAGAACAGACTCCCTGGACCTTTTCTGTTAGCATTTGTTTCCATTTCCCCAGATCATATTTAAACAAATAATTGCCTGCTATGCACCAGATATCTTTGTTTTTATCAAGAAACAGCACCTTATCCCCGGACATTTCATCAGTGTCTATTATTTCCCAGTTATTTCCATCATATTTTGTTATCAAGTAGTAAAAAACAGGATCAAGAAGCCAACTTTTAGTGGAATCATTCATTATTAAACACCAGAGATGGTTGTTTTTATCTATCAGCTTGGTTATAACCTTTCCATTGACAGATATGGATTCATCAATTCTCTCAATTGTTTGAGATGCAGTATTGATGTATAGAAAAAAAGTAATGAACAAGAACATGGTTTGAGTCTTCATATGAAACAGGTTTAATTATTGTTCTGCAATATAAGAAAAAATTGTTTATTCAATACCTCAGGTGTTTTAAAAAACATCTAAAACAATGGATTACTTAATGTATCGTTTATAAGATCTTGCTTCAGCCTTCAGGTACTACTCAGGTCTTTCGACCATTCGTTTTGGTTTCAGCAGGTTTTTATCCTTTTTCCAATACTACCGCACCCTTTCAAGATAATACCTTCTCGAATAAAGAAACAATTCGTAATCGCGGTTTTCCACCGGCAGGTTAAATCTGAATTTGTATTCGCTTCCGGGCATTGATATCAGGTACTTGTCATGAGTGTCTGTTGGAAGCTGATGACGAGTCCTGAATTATTTTTGTCCTTTATGTTGATGAATTCCAGGCAAATCTCCTCTTTGCTGCTCATATTATGTTTTTCAGCATTAATGTTGCAGAATACATTACTTTTTTGAGCTTTTATATTATCAAGAAGGATTTAACAACAATAGTCTATTATAAAAGCTTGCTTAATAACTAGTTAGCCACAACACACGCAAATAGAATTAGGTTTTGTCTGAAACAATGTGTTTGGTCAGTTGAGCCCTTGCTCCCGGAGTCTGAAATGCATTGCAGGAGCTGCAGGTTAAAGTGATCTGACCAGCTGTGTTGCCTTTAATTCCACCAAAGCTAAATCATCAGCATTCGGACGACCTCTGATATCTCCCAGTCTGCCTCTTATACTTCCGGTTTTCCAGCGGTGGAATTCGCCTACTTCATACCATTCACCCTTGATATCAAATCCGAGGTGCTCGAAAAACTGCCGTATGTATTTTCCTACAGGAAGCGCTTCGTTTATCCCACAGTGAGGTCCCGAATAGGTACAGAAAACAAGCGCATTTTTATTAAGAATTTTGGGAGCGCATAAATGCACTTCGCCATTATCTCTGTACCTATCCTCATTCATTTTAATGAACCTGGATACAGGCGGGGGAGGAAGTGAATGCAGTACCGGTGATCCAACACAGACAAGATCATAGTCGTAGAGTTCCACATCTGTTGCTTCAGATAACTTTATAACAGTTACTTTCATACCTCCCTTTTCCAGTCCCTTTTCAATTGCAAGTGCAACCTTCCTTGTGTTACCGGCATTTGAAAAGTATATTATTAGTGCTTTATTCATATAGAGAACCTCCTTCAGGACTTGAGTTGCCAAAAAAAACCGATGCTGCCACTTCCGGAGTTTTCTCGGAGTAAACAGTCTCACTGCAATTTTGAAAAAGGTTCTTAAGCCTCTTTCGATCAAAGTATTCAACATATAATATGGCTTTTAACATGAGCACTTGTTTTTCAGAATTCAATTGATCAGATATCACTTACACATGTTTTACTGCGAATACCTGCATATATGAAAATCCTGGTGCATTTCAGTTATATTTCCATCTGTAAATATAGTTCCTTGTTCAAGAAAAAATATCATAATAATAAGTAATTTGCGATATTCTGAACCACACGGCTGTTGAAATATATTTTGTTGTAACTCCAAAAAAAGATAATAGTCCGAAGCCAACCTGAGATATGAATCTTACTTGAATATTTAAAAAGCAACACAGGCACAACATAGCCATATGCTTAAACAACAAGCATAAAAATGACAGCCGGTAAAATAATCAGTCCCATAACAATTTTAACTTATGCACCCGTGAAAAGAGTATTTCTTATCCATTTTTTGTATTAATTTCTTCACATCCTTTTCATTCGTATATATTTGTTTTATTTTAGTGGTCTCATGGCCTGTCCCGGTTTACCGGGATAACTTGCCTTGATAATACTTTCATTGCCTTTTGTGATTATATTGAAAATATTATCATGGACGTTTCACAAGATACTTTTAAGTTTATATTTATATCCGGAATTGGAAACTTATAGCAATCTTTAAAAGAATATAAACTAATTTAATTTTACATGCTGTTAAAATATAAAACCAAATAAAATATTATGGCATTAGATATAGAAAAAGTCGTATATTACAGTATTACAGTTGATGGTAATGCAGTGGAAGGATTTAAACTGCTTTCTGTGTTTGCCGATGCCGGTGTTAACCTGCTTGCTTTCAAAGCAGTGCCCATAGAGCCTGAACGTACACGATTCTCTGTTTTTCCGGATGATGTTTCAAAAATGAACAAAGGAGCGAATAAAGCCGGATTAAAGCTGGATGGACCTTACGCTGCTATAATAGTAAAGGGCTATGATGATGAGTCAGGAGAATGTGCCAACATCCATGAGAAACTTTTTCAGGAAGGTATTGATATTTACGAATCCAGTGGAATAGCCAATATTAAGGGAAGTTATGGAATCATTCTTTACTTGAAACAGGAAGACTGCGAAAAAGTTGTTACGGCTTTGAAAGCATGACTTCTTCCAGAAATGAATAACAAGAATTCATCGGATTCTTGTCCTTGAGAACTTATTGAACGAGAAATACGGTAATCCTTTAGTGATTAGATCTAAAAAATAAATTCAGTACACACCACAAAGCATAAGCAATGATGAACTTTAAGTGATGCCGGGATTTGCATTTCGCATTATTGTCAGTGCATCCGGACAAGTGATCACCCTGAAATCCGCCACTTTTCATATCCGCAGATATTGGCAATAAATTTATAAAAGCCGGATATTAAGTTATATTAAACCAACTGTAAACCTGATAATATTGGAAGAATTAATAGGAAAAGAGGCTTTTATGAAAGCGACAAAGTATTTTATTAACACATGGAAAGGCAAACACCCTACCCCATATGATTTTTTCAATATTTTTATGAGACATGCGGAGGACGATATTTCCTGGTTCCTGAAAGCGTGTTATTTTGAATATGGTTATGCTGACTTGGGCATTGAATCAGTTAATGGAAATATGATTACGATTGCAAAAAAGGGAAGTATCCCGGTATCAATTAAACTTGAAATAACATTTTATGATAACACAACAGAAAAAATATGCATGAACCCAGTGATATGGAAAACCGCGTCAACTAAATTTATCGTTAATCTTGAAACAAATAAAATAATCAAAGAAATAATTTTAGGTGATAGTATCACTCCTGATATTGATTTGTCAGATAATATCTATCAAAGATAATATCTACTGGCGCATATAGCCAATAAAAAAGGCAAGACTATATATCCATAATCCAGTTTAAAATACGACCTTTATCGTCTTACACAGCGAATTTGAAATCACAATTTAGAAATAAGATAGATTCGCCGAAAATTGAAGACATTTCACCGACATGGCAATTAAACTTATTGACAATAAAGCAGCACACAACCCACTACTATTCATATGCGAACTGCCGTTTGGCGACTTAATCCAGAAGGATTTTCTTTATATGTACAACATATTAATTAATTGAATATCTGCTTTTATATGAATTTACCAACATTAAATATCTGTATCTTAATATTTTATAAATTCAATTTTTATCTCCTATGTAGCAACTTGAATTAATTACATCATGAAAATTAAATATGCTTAATCCAGCTTGTTTATTAACTTTTAATTCTATATTTATGGTCTTTTTTCTAATTATCAGCATGTAATGTTACAAAATCAAGTTGTCTTTCAAAAAAATATATAATCTGTTAATTCATTTTTCTATAATATCTATTACTTCGATGTAATGATCGGCGTTTATTGCAGGGATATAATCATCAAAGTCGTATAGCACACATAATTATCTAACATCTAAATTGAAAAATATGGAAAACAAATCTTTATTAATGATCATTACAGTTTTGATCTTTGCAATGAATTCGACGGCCCAGGAAACCGGAGTTTTTACTGATGCGAGAGATGGAACAACTTACAAAACAGTAAAAATAGGGACACATACATGGATGGCTGAAAATATGAATTATGAAACAGATACGGGAAGTTGGATATATGATAATGATCTCTTGAATGCAGAAATTTATGGAAGGTTATATGACTGGGAAACAGCACTTAAGGTTTGTCCTGCAGGCTGGCACCTACCAAGTAATAGTGAATGGATAGAATTGACTGATTCACTTGGAGGTAGAACAATTGCAGGTGGAAAAATGAAAATACCGGGAACTGATTACTGGAAAACTCCTAATACAGGAGCAACAAATGAAAGTGTTTTTTCGGCATTACCGGGCGGATATCGATACTACGGTGGAAGTTTTCTTTATATAGGTAAATTCGCCAGTTTTTACTCATCCACAGAAAAAGAAGGACAACCTGGTTATGCCTGGTTCTGGAATTTGTTCTACGATAGTAAATCATTAACTCCTTTAACCAATAATGGACGTCTTGCTTACAGCGTCCGTTGTGTCAAGGATTAATTTTCCTAAAAAATTACACGTAATATCAATTGAATTTTGTTCAATATGTTTTGACATGATACAAACAATAATAAAATGTGAAAATATAAGTGAACGATAAGATTATGTTATTAAAATATAAATTCAATATTTAAATATTTAATATAAACTTACAGTAGTGTCCGACTAAAATATTAAAAAGAAGGGTACTCCCTTGAGGTTTCCCCTTCATGTTGTAGTTTTGTTTTAACGGAAACA
>JAFGBD010000034.1 GCA_016933335.1 Bacteroidales bacterium
GTAACAAAAGGTGAATTTGTTGCAATTATGGGGCCGTCAGGCTGCGGTAAGTCCACCCTGTTAAACATATTGGGATTGCTGGATAATCCAAGCGGGGGTAAATATTATTTTGACGGTAAAGAGGTGTCAAAGTATAAGGAAAGACAGCGTACCAATATGCGTAAGGGAAATGTGGGTTTTGTATTCCAGAGTTTCAACCTGATAGACGAGCTCAATGTGTATGAAAATGTTGAATTGCCTCTTTTGTATTTAAGGATGCCGGGTTCCGAACGCCGTAAAAGGGTCGGTGCCATTCTCGACCGGATGCAGATTTCACATCGCAGGAAACATTTCCCGCAGCAATTATCCGGCGGTCAGCAGCAGCGGGTGGCAGTTGCCCGTGCAGTTGTTGCAGATCCGAAGCTTATTCTTGCAGATGAGCCCACCGGTAACCTTGATTCGAAAAACGGTGAAGAGGTGATGCGGCTCCTTGAAGAATTGAATCGTGAAGGCACAACAATCATCATGGTGACCCACTCTCCTGCGCACGCTGAAAGAGCGCAAAGGGTGGTGCACCTGTTTGACGGACATATTGTAACGGAAAATATCCGGGGATAGAGGTTATGATTAAAGCTACCTTAAAACTGGCCTTCAGGAACCTGGCAAAAAACAAGGTTCATTCCCTGATCAGTATAATTGCGCTTGCCATAGGATTTACGGTATTTATACTGATCGGATTGTATCTCAGGTACGAGTATTCATGGGATAAGAAAAATATCAATTATGACAGCATATACCGCGTTCAGCAAAAGGTTGACCTTTCAACCGGCACCGAATTCTGGACACAATCCCAGGCTGCCCTGGCAAAACACATCAGGGAAAATTATCCCGAGGTTGAAAATGCAGTGCTGCTGAGGGAAGCATGGGGTGAATTTCTTTCTTCATCAGAAGTGAAGACCTTTTTTGAAGAGGATGGTTATTATGCCGAACAGAACATCTTTGACATTTTTACCTATGCATTTATAAAGGGAGATCCGGGAACCTCCCTGTTGGATCCGTATTCAATCGTCTTGTCAGACAGGCTGGCAGAAAAGCTTTTTCCCGGTGAAGATGCAATGGGGAAATATGTGCTGCTGGAAAAAAAATACAACCTGAAGGTAACCGGTGTTTACAAAGAACCGGATTACAACTCTTCGGTAAGGCCGTCATACCTCATACCTTTTCAGTTATTTGAAAAGACAAACAACTGGCAGAATGTACAGAATAACTGGACATCAACCTCATTCCAGACTTACGTTTTATTAAAACACGGGGTTAAGAAGGAGATGCTGGAGAGCAAAATCGCCAGGCTGCTTGATGATTATGAAGTATTGAAAAAGCAGCATGAACTTTATCTTGTTCCCCTGAAGGATGTGTATTTGCGTCCTACGGACCGGAATGATTACCTGGTGGCTGTCTTTCTTTATGGTATGATTGCCGTATTTATCCTGTTACTGGCTTCGGTTAATTTTATTAATCTCACCACAGCAAATGCCTCGGTACGGGCAAAAGAAATAGGAGTGAAGAAGGTAAATGGCAGCAGCAGGAAAGCCCTGGTATTCCAGTTTTTGGGTGAGTCGGTTATCATTGCGCTTTTTGCCATTAATGTGGCGTTTGTCATTGCAAAATTGTTTCTGCCGGTTTTCAGCAGGATCATCAACAGGGAGCTTATATTTTCATACCAGGAACATACCGGATTCATTCTGATGCTTCTGGGTATCGGGGTAGTGGTCGGTTTGCTTTCAGGATTTTATCCTGCCATGTTTCTGTCTTCATTTAAAACGATCAACATTTTAAAATCCGGTGTTTTCAAAACACAGAAAGGTAAAATAGGTCTTAAAAAAATACTTGTAACATTTCAACTGCATATTTCTGCATACCTGTTGATCTCCACCATCATTGTAACAAAGCAAATAAACTTCATGATGACCAAAGACCGCGGTTTTAATATTTACAATATCCTTTATGCCCAGTTCAGATCGACGAGAGAGGATGGAAATGTTAAAGATCTGAGAAACCGTTTACTCAGGCATCCTGAGGTTGAGAATGTAACAATTTCCCGGAATATTCCTTTTCACGGAAGTGAAGGAAGAAGCATCAACTGGGAAGGTTCGGGGGAGGATCAGATCAATTCACGGTATAACCGTGTGGATGACAAATTTCTTGAAACTTACCAGATAGAGCTTATCCGGGGCCGGAATTTCCAGGCTGATTATACCGGAGAAATCAAAGAATGTATCATAAACGAAACAGCTTTAAAAATATTCGGCTGGGAAGATCCCATTGGAAAAAGATTATATGACAACAATTACCAGGTTATTGGTGTGGTTAAGGATTTTCACCATAACAATATGCATGACAGGATTGAACCTTATTTGTTTGTTCTTCATTCAGGAAATGTATTTGGTGAGAACATATTCAGCATTCGCGTGAAACCTGATAATATATTGCAGACAAGACGCATGATAACAGAAATCTTTGAAGATTATTTTCCTGATGATGCATTCGAATTCTGGTTCCTGGAAGAGAAACTCCATCAGGGAAACGCATACAGGATATGGGATGGTGTGAACAAAACCTTTAAATTTTTCAGTGTGCTTGCCATCATCATTTCGGTAATGGGATTACTGGGTTTGATCTCATTTACTGCCAAAAGAAGAACAAAGGAAATGGGAATAAGGAAGGTACTCGGATCAAAGCCGGTGCAAATTTATCTCCTGCTGGTGAAAGAGTATGTTCCCCTGCTGATAATATCCATCATTCTCAGTTCTGTGGCAGCTATAATATTCTATGAATATATTCCGGGAACTTACAAATACCAGATGCAGATTGAGGATTTTCTTTATGCCTGGCTTTTAACCGTCATTTTCACTTTACTGACCATAACTTACCAGTCCATCCGGGTTGCCACCGGCAACCCGGTAAAGTCGCTGCGGTATGAGTAAGTTTCTTACTTTGGCAATAGGATGGATTGAGTAAGAGGTTTATCAGTATAAATTGTAAATGCATATGTTCAGACACTATTTAAAATCGGCTTTCAGAGACATTTTCAGAAAAGGTTTTTATTCCATTGTGATCATTTTCAGCCTGGCCATCGGACTAACGTGTGTAAATTACATCCTGCCTTTTAGCATCAGCGAACTTTCGGTTGATGGCTTTCATAAGAAAAAGGACAGGATATTCAGACTGCTCGCCGATGATCCGTTTCTGCCCGGTAGTAAAATGAGCTATGTGTTGAAGGATGCTCCCTTGTATTTAAAGGACAATTATCCGGAGATTGAAGACTATTGCGAGACATTCAATGAAAAAATAAAAAAGGTAACGATTGGACAGGACAGTTATTTTGATAAAACGTATGCACTGGCAGTAAGCAATTCCTTTCCGGATATTTTTTCATACCGTTTTCATGAAGGAAATCCTGAACATGCCCTGGATTCAAAGGATAAGGTTGTAATTACCCGGAAACTGGCAGAAAAATATTTTGGCAGTAAGCCGGCAATGGGACAGGAGATTACGATCTATTTCAATCGAGACACAATATCTTTCAGTGTTTCAGGTGTGATGGAGAATGTTTCGTACAGATCGCATCTTAAACCAGACATTCTTGTACCTTGTGAAAATTTTCAATATCAGGGCAGTCGTGTTTACCTGCTTCTCAATCCATTTACTGATGTACAAAAGCTGGAAGGAAAATTATCCCGTGATCGCGAAAAGATACCAATCATGCATGACGGTAATCCGGGATCATATTCTTTGCAAAAGCTTAAGGATATATACTTTGATAAAACCAACAAGACGGTCATAGAAAATTCCAGGAGTAAAAGCTATATATATATCACTGCAGCAATAGGGCTGGTGATTATGATCATCTCATTTCTGAATTATATTAATCTGTTGTCCGCACAGCTGCTGGACAGACAGAGAAAGTCTGGTATCAACAGGATCCTTGGAGGCAAAAGCATCAATCTGCTTTCACAAATCCTGATTGAACTTGGCATATTAATTTTTGTCTCCCTTGATGTGAGTATTCTTCTTACAAGACTTTTATTTCCGTATTTCAACCAGCTGACCGGTTCGTCAATACAGGCATCAATATTGTTCAGTCCGGATGTATTGCTGTGTTATCTTGGAATTTTTACAGTGATCGGACTCATAACCATGGTACATGCTTCGATATTTCTGAAAAGGCAGCAATTGAATGACTGGTTATCCGGATCTGATGCACCGGTCATAAGGCAAAGAAAGATTCCGGCACTGCTTATCTTCCAGTTTGTCATTTCGGTTATTCTGATCATAAGCGTACTGACAGCTGCAAGACAGCTGGATTTTATCCATAAAAAGGATATCGGTATTGACCAGCGTGTTATAGAGCTGAGGGTACCTTATTCCCACAGGAGTCAGATAAAAGTGATAAAAGAAAGAATCCTTCAGAGACCGGTAATACTGTCAGCTTCAATCTGTGCAGCATCACCGGTTCTTGAGCATGCTATGATATTACTGCATTTTGACAAGAATGATAATACCAGAACCTATAGTCCGTGTGTGTTTTTCGGAGATGAGGATTACATCAGGGTACTTGATATTAAACTGCTGAAAGGAAGAAACTTTATAACGGGCAGTGATCAGCTGCAGTCAAAATGCATCATTAATCAGTCTCTTGCTGATATGTTTGAAATGAATGATCCGGTCGGGCAAAAACTGCCGGGTGCTGAGAATGAAATAATCGGACTTACGGAGGATTTCCATTTCCAGTCTCTTGAAAATGAAGTTGCACCCGGATATATTGCATTGAGCTCAGATGGAGGAAATATACTTGTGAAGCCAGATCCTGAGAATTATCAGGATGGAATCAACCATGTAAAAGCGGTATGGAACGATCTTATACCGGATTATCCCTTTGAATTCATGACGATTGAGGATCAGTTTATTAAAACGCATGCTGATTCGGACAGGTTTTACAGATTTTTAATGACATTCCTGATGATCAGTTTGCTGATTACCTGTGCCGGATTACTGGCCGTTACCATTTATTCAGGCCGGACAAGAACAAAAGAAATTGGCATAAGAAAAGTCCACGGTGCGAAAACAGAAGAAATCATTGTCCTGTTATCTGCAGATTATTTGAAGCTATTGCTCATTTCATTAGCCATTGCCTTTCCTGTATCATATTATATGATGAGCAAATGGTTACAGAATTTTGCCTATCGGACAGGTCTGGCATGGTGGATTTTTGTTATTACGATTGCTGCAATATTTGTGCTGGTATTTATCACAATCTTTTGGCAGACATGGAAAACGGCGAGAGGAAATCCGGTTGAGGCACTGCGTTACGAGTAGTAAAAGCAGGCATGCATCATGCCTGCCTGAGAGCATCCTTGCCGAAGGTCCTGAACGTATTGGTATTTCAACTGATATAAGAAACGACATCGTAAACTTTTAAAGAATGATTATCAACTACATTATTACAGCCTGGAGAAACCTTCTGAAAAACAGGGTCGTTTCCTTAATCAATATAGCAGGACTGACACTCGGACTTTCTTCCGCTGTTCTGGCCATTCTTTATGCCCGGCACGAACTCACCTTTGAAAACAGCCATGAAAAAGCTGATCGGTTATACAGGATTTATACCACCGGAGATTTTGGCGCCATCCAGCGTACCTTTACAACATTCGGTCCTGTCGGACAGGATCTGAAAAACCTCTTTCCTGAAATTGAGGAATTTTCAATTTCACGCGGATTAAACGGTACTGTAAGGGCTGGCGAGAATATTTTCAATGAAAACGAGATCCTGGTGGCAGATTCGGCATTTTTCAGTTTATTTACCATTCCTTTTGTTACAGGAGTGCCATCCACAGATCAGCTGACGGTAGTCATTTCAGAAAAAGCTGCTCAACGATATTTTGGTGATGAAAGTCCCCTTGGAAAATCACTGAACATGAATACATTCGGAGAAAAACTGGATTTTCTGGTTACAGGGGTCTTCGAAGATTTGCCGTCCAACACACATCTCAAGGCAGAATTCATCATTCCTTTCTCATTTGCAGACAGGATACCTTACTGGGATCATAATGATTACAATGGCACCAATTTCAATATTTATGTTTATACCAGTCAGACGGCAGACTATAAAGCCATCAACGCCAAAATTCTGTCGCAGTTCAAAATTCCTGTTGAGCTTGAAGGGCTGTCGGTCATATTGATGCCCATAAAAGATATTCACATGCGGGGCACATGGGAAAACAACAGGGGAAAACTGATAGGATTCCTTATCGGAGGGCTTTTTGTGCTCATTACGTCATGCTTTAATTACATCAATCTTACCAATATCCTGTTTTCGGCGCGCGCAAGGGAAACAGGCATCAGGAAGGTAAACGGCGGAAACAGAAGCAACGTATTTCTGCAGTTTTTAGCCGACACTGTACTATCGACCCTTATCTGCTATAATCTGGCAATCATCCTAATAAGAGCAATACTCCCACGCTTCAATGCATTAATGGATACCAGCATCAGTATTGAGCCTGATGCAGAATTTATCTTCATTTCACTTGCAATTTTTGTTTTTACCGTGATCCTTTCAGGTTTGTATCCGGCCATCCGCTATTCGGCCATGAAACCTGTTGATCTGATGAAACCTGTAAGCAATCAGATCAAAGGGAAAAGCTATTCAAGGTATCTGTTAACTACCTTTCAGTTCATACTGGCCATCATATTTATACAGTATATGATGGTAATGGATAAGCAGAACAGGCATATTGGCGATGTCAATGTCAAAGGATTTGAAGCGGATAATGCAATATGCATTTCCGGTCATCCATGGGAAGATTTAAATAAGGTAAAAGATGAATTATTGAAAAATCCTGCTGTGGAATATGTTTCCTGGGGTTCTTCAATCCCCTCGATGGGATACAGCATTACCAACGAATGGAAAGATGACAACAACAAGACAATGGCTGCGGTATATTTCTTTGAGAAAGATTACCTGAAGTTATTCAGTATAAAAATGATGAGCGGGAGATTCTTTTCAGATAAATTCGCATCAGACAAAGAAGATAAAAATATTATTATTAACAGGGAAACCGCTATGGAATTGGGTTATGATGATCCCATGAACAAGACTGTTAAACTCTGGGGTAAAAATTATACAATTATCGGTGTGGTAGGAAAGTATATGGCATTTCCCCCGATAATCGACCAGATACCGATAATGATTCGTAACAGCAGTGACAGAGATGAGTATTTAATCATCAGGATAAGTCCCGAAAAAAGGCAGGAGACTCACGAATATATTACGGGCGTTCTAAAAAAATTCAATTCAGAGTATCCGGTTGAAATCAAATATCATCAGGACATTCTCAATGACACGAAAGAGGCAAAATCATATATTACTGCAGGTAAACTGATGAACCTGTTTTTTATACTGACCATAGTAGCCTCTCTCATCGGTTTGTTTGGCCTGTCATTGTTCATTGCACAGCGCCATCGTAAAGAAATCGGCATCAGAAAAGCCTGCGGCGCATCGGTATTCAAAGTGACATTCAGATTATTGAAGGGCCTTATCATTCAGGTAGTGATTGCAATAAGTATTGCAACCCCCATCGTTTATGTTGCTTCCAAAGCGTTTCTTTCAATTTTCCCGTACAGAATAGAACCGGGTATTCTGTTTTTCCTTTCGGGCGGAGGTATAGCCCTGCTGTTACTGATATTTACCGTAAGCTGGCAGACATGGACTGCTGCCAGCCGGAATCCGGTGGAGAGTCTGAGATATGAATAGTGTCAGGGACGCAAATACGGGTGGCATGACCAGCCCCGTATCAAAGGTCTGAAGCCTTCCGGTATTATGAGACTCCGGCATGAATGTTGAAATTGCGAAAGTAAAAACATCAAAAAAAATCAGAAATCCCTTAACTTCGTCAGAATGAGATTCGTCGAAAAGAACCGTATATTTATAAAAAATGAAAAGAAAGGAATTCATTAAAAAAGCATGCACATGTAGTGCTTTCCTGTTTTTTCTTCTGACTGTCAGTTATTGTCTTTCCGGACAGGAACATGATTCTGTTTCACATTACACAGGAATCATAAAATCAAATATCTATAATGATTACAAAGGAATGTACCGCAAAGGCGGGGGTTCTCTGGTATACCCGTTTCTTACACCGGGAAGCAAGCAGTACGACAATGTCTTATGGGACTGGGACTCATGGCTGAGCAATGTAGCCCTCCGGCAGATATTATCAGACACAGGTTCTGACAAGGATAAACAGGAAGCCATCGCATATGAACAGGGTTGTGTGCTGAATTTTTTACATTATGGTGACTGGGATGGCTATATACCGGTTGTCATCTGGGAGGACTCAAATCCACGCGATATCAGGCCGGAGAATATTTATGATGTCAATATGCATAAACCGGTTCTGGCCCAGCATGCTGCTTTTCTGACCCAAATCAACGGAGGTGATGCCGGATGGATCAGGGAAAAATTCTATCATCTCCAGTCATTTGTAAATAATTATAAGGCACACCACAGGGACAAGGCTACCGGTTTATATTACTGGCAGAACGATGTGGCCATTGGTGTCGATAACGACCCGTGTACCTTTTACAGACCTGCGAAAAGCTCTGCATCGATATATCTGAACTGCCTGATGTATAAAGAGTTGTCAGCTATGGTATACCTTGCCGGTCAGTTAAATCTTACAGCCATTGGCAGTGAGTATGCCGCTGATGCTGAAGCATTAAAAACAGCCATACAGGAAAATTGCTGGGACGAGCGTGACGGTTTCTTTTACAGTGTTGACCTGAACCTGCGTCCGTTAACCAGGGAGCCTGATAATACACTGGGCAAAACGTTCATCATACACAGCGGATATCCGCGCGATTATGACTGCCTGATCCAGAGAATTGAGGTGTGGACCGGTTTCATGGCATTATGGGCGGGTATTGCGACTCCTGAGCAGGCTGAACGTATTGCCCGGGAGCACTATTCCGATACCCGTACCTTCAATTCGGCTTCGGGTGTCAGAACCCTGTCAAAGATGGAAAAAATGTACAGTTTGCGTGCAAGCGCCAATCCTTCAAACTGGAGAGGCCCGGTATGGGGAGTATCGAATTATATGGTATTCAGAGGTTTGATTGATTACGGTTATATAGCCGAAGCAAAAGAGCTTGCTGTGAAGACCATCTGCCTGTTCGGTAAAGATTTTGAGAAAAACGGTGCCCTTCATGAATATTATGAGCCTGAAACCGGAGAGCCTTTGCTCAACAAAGGATTCCAGAACTGGAACTACCTGGTGTTAAATATGATCGCATGGCTGGAAGGAAATCCTGTTATCAGGGAGTTTTAGCCATTGTTAAATAACCTGATGATGCGGGCATAATAACCATTTTGTTTGTTTTCATTTATCCAAATTATCACTGTTTTATGTTTTCATCGTACAAAGTCGATCACCTGATTACTTTATACTATCCTTCTGTGCATCGATTTTCGCACGGCGTGATTTTTTCTCCGCTTTGATTTTTTTAGCCTGGATTCTCTTCTCTATTGCCTGTTTGGAAGGTTTGGTCGGAATTCGTTTCTTTCTTGTTTTGAGCGATTGCGTCAGGTACTGGTAAAACCTTTTCTCTGCAAGCTGCCTGTTTCTCCACTGGCTTCTGTGTTCCTGGGCATGCACGATGAGATAACCCTCTTCATTCATGCGGCGCTTCTGTTTTTCTCTGAGACGTTCTTTTTCTTTATCTGTCAGAAGCTTTGAATTCTCAACGTGAAATCTCAGTTCCACTTTGGTCTCGGTTTTATTGACATGTTGACCTCCCGGACCGCTGCTGCGCGATGTATGAATGGTATATTCGACCTCAAAAGGCCTGTTTATTAATGGTTTATTGAGGTTTTTATCCATATCCTTCATGGATATAAAACCAGTAATTTTTTACCGGTTTTAACGGTAAGAATTTTCTGGTTTTTCTTCCTTTTAACACTGCAATTTACATAATTAAAACAGTATTAACTGACCTTTCGCCCTGTTTATCATATGCTTATTTTTATTTGCGCGTGAATGATACAATTATTTTTAAACCTGACTTAAACAACTGACCATGGGTAAATACCTCGATGCCTTGAAAAAAGATGTAAGATTTGTGGAAGGCATGAAGTCATGCATGAATTGCGGTGTCTGCACTGCAATCTGCCCTGCAGCTTCCTTCTATAATTATGATCCCAGGCTGATAGTCAATACTGTTCAAACCCACGATGAGGAAAAAATCGAGCAGCTCCTGAAAGATGATATCATTTGGTATTGCGGACAGTGTATGTCCTGTAAGACAAGGTGCCCGCGCGGCAATGCCCCGGGACTTATAATCTGTGCCCTCAGGAAGCTTTCACAGGATACCGGGCTGTTTGCCGAATCTGAAAAAGGCAGGCAGCAGCTGGCTGTTAAGCGTACTGTTGGAGACAACATACTGAAGATTGGCTATTGCGTATTTCCGGATACAGTTATACCTGAAAAACACCCTGAACAGGGTCCGGTGTGGGAATGGATTTATGAGCACAGGGCTGATATTATGTCTAAGTTTGGCGCCAATTATAAAGGCAGGTTTGGTGCCCTGAGAAAAATCGATGATAAGGATCTTGCAGAATTGAAGAGCATTTTTGATGTTTCAGGAGGATCTGATCTTTACAACAAGGTTGAAAAATACTCGTCGAGGAAAGCAAAAGAGATGCATATGCACCTTGATGAAACAAATGATTGTGAATACGTGACTCATGTAATGGACTACAATAGCAACACCCATTCAAAAGAATAAAAAAATAATTTAGTCTCACGGCAAATTATCCCGGTTTACCGGGACAGGTCATAAGAACAAATAAAAATCAAATATACAGTAATGAAGACTGAAGGAAAAAAACGGGTTTGGGAGGATTACCAGAAAGAGATTGCCGAAGATCATTATTATTTTCAGCGCAGCTGCATCCGGCAAAACTTTTTCCCGGGTTCTGAAACCGCATTTCTGAAAATATTAACCGGTGAACTGGGAAGAGACATTATGGATGATCCCCATCATACCACATGCACCGGCATTGGTTATCATGCTGATATAGTGCCTTTTGACACAACCATGACAGTGGTGGCACGCCATTTTGCACTGATGACTGAAAACGGTTATGAAAATATGATCATTTCATGTGTAACCTCATTTGGAATTTACACCGAAATACTGGAGACATGGAAACATTTTCCGGAAGTGCTTGCAAGAGCAAGGCGTTACCTTAAAAAAGCGACCGGAAGGGAATTTAATATACCGAAAAATGTCACCCATGCCAGCGATATCATTTACAAGTTCAAAGACCAGATTGCTGCCAAAGCCAAATACCGCCTTATTAATCAACAGACAGGAGAGCCGCTGAAGGTCGTTGAGCACATCGGGTGTCATTATTCAAAAATGTTTCCCAGCTGGGGTGTAGGTGGTGCCGAATTTCCTTATGTTCTGCAGGGCATGGTCGAATCATGGGGCGGAGAGGTTATTGATTATCCCGAACGGAGGCATTGCTGCGGTTTTGGTTTCAGACAATATATTGTCAGGGCAAACAGGGGTTATTCCGTGGCCAATTCAAAAAAGAAGTTTGAGTCGATGAAACCATACAAACCTGATTTCGTTGTATGCAACTGTCCGGGCTGTACCATGTTCATGGACAAATGGCAATATACCATCAGCGAGATGGAAGGTAAGACATACGATGAGTATGGTTTTGGCATACCTGTACTGACATATGAGGAAATGGCCGGCCTGGTGCTGGGTTATGATCCCTGGGAGCTTGGACTTCAGATGCACCAGGTACAGTCAGAGCCATTGCTTGATAAAATGGGCATCCCCTATGATCCGGCTGAAAAATATAAGACTGCATCGGGAAAAACCTTCCGGTTACCTGCAGAACCAACCTCTTTAAAAGTCTGCGTATGACAAAGAAGGTTGTAATCATAGGTGGCGGCATAGCCGGAATGGAAGCAGCATCAACGCTGAGCCGGATGAATATTGATGTTTTGCTGATTGAAAAAAAACAGCAGCTTGGCGGACATGTTGGTGAATGGGATCATCTTTTCCCAAACTTCAGGAATGCAAGGGAGATAACCAGGTCGTTGTTATATGATTTACAGGATAAACACATTAAGATCTGTACCAGTACCGAGATAACAGGAATAAGTAAAAAAAGCGGAAAATTTGAGGTCCGGACAACGCAGCAACAAACCTTTAAAGCTGACAGCATCCTTCTGTCAACCGGTTTTGACCTGTTTGATGCCCGTAAAAAGGAGGAATACGGTTACGGCATTTATGAGAATGTGATTACGTCTGTCGATCTTGAGCAGAAGTTAAAGGAAAGCAATGTACTTACAATGGCATCCGGCGTCATACCCAAAAGAATTGCCATGATTCACTGTGTCGGATCAAGGGATGAAAAGTCGGGATACTTTCATTGCTCCAAAGTCTGCTGCATCACTGCTGTTAAACAGGCCATTGAAGTAAAACAGAAGCTGCCCCATGCCGAGATTTTTTGCTTTTACATGGATCTAAGGATGTACGGAAAAAAATTTGAGGAACTCTATCGCGAGGCTCAGGAAAAATGGGGAATACAGTTTGTACGGGGAAGGCTGTCGGAAGCAGCTGAGAACATGGATGGCAGCCTGCAGATAAAATCTGAAGATACATTGTCCGGAAGGCCTTTGAAGATGAATGTTGATTTAATGGTATTGATGATTGGTATGGTGCCTTCCGAGAGCACCACATTTTTAGGAAAAATGCTTGGCATTCATTTCAGCGAAGACGGATTTATCAATCATGATGACATCCATCTGGAAAACAATTTAACAAACGTGCCGGGAATATTCACTGCAGGAACGGTGACATCACCGATGACAATCACAGACACCATAGCAGATGCGCGTTCGGCTGCCCTGAAGATTGCCACATATATCAGCTAAAATGAAAGAATTCGGATTCAGTATAACAAAGGACAGGCAGATTGATTATGATCAGAATGATCACCGGCTGCTGAACTTCGTTCTGGAGAATGAACCTTCATTCATCGTCTGTATATCATGCGGAGGTTGTACTGCCACCTGCAGCGCCGGTAACCTGATTGACTTTAACATCAGAAAACTGAATATACTAATTCGCCGTGGCGAAACCGAAGACCTTGAGAGGGAGATCAATAAATGCATGCTTTGCGGCAAATGCATGCTTGTTTGTCCCCGCGGGATAAACACGCGCAATGTTATTCTAAAAATTAAGGAAGCAATTCAAAAATTCAGATAACATGACCTACCATCATTTTGTCATACCGTTTAATATAGGCGTCGCAGTCCTGTTTGCCATCATCCTGGTGAAATTTACCATATGGATTGTAAAACTTGAGCCCGTTGATAAAAAACTGATCAGAAAGAACTTTTTCAGTATCAAAACACTTGAAGCTGTCAAGGAATCCTTTATGGAAGGTCTGCTGCACCGGAAAATTTTCATGGTTAATCCGGTTCTCGGTTATATGCATATGAGTCTTGCATTCGGATGGTTTTTGCTCATTGTTTTCGGAAATTTTCAGGCACAGTTTTATACCAGAACAGTCATACATCCACCGCATTATCCGATATTCTTCAATTTCTTTGTAACCTCTCCGGATGAGTATCTTTTCAAGGCTTCTTTCGAGTTTTTGATGGACCTGCTTTTGCTTTTCATACTTACAGGTCTGATGATCGCAATTACAAAGCGGTTCTATTCACGGATTGTCGGATTGAAAAAAACCACAAGGCTTAAATTTTTTGACAGGCTGGCGCTTGGTTCCTTATGGCTTATTTTCCCGTTACGCCTGTTTGCTGAAAGCTTTACCTCGGGAATTCACCATAACGGCAATTTCCTTACAGGAACACTGGGTGATGCATTTGCAAAATTTCTTCCCGTGGAACAACTGGCGCTGCCTGCATGGTGGGGTTATTCCATTGCGCTGGGAGCATTTTTTATAGCGCTTCCATATTCGCGATACATGCATATACCTGCAGAAATTCTTCTTATTTTTCTGAGAAGCTTTGGTGTCAGGACAAGGCGTAATTATAGCTCTTATTCTGATATTGAGGTACGCTCGTGTTCACGTTGCGGTATTTGTATTGACGCCTGTCAGATAAACAAGTCGCTGGGCATGAATACCATACAGTCGGTCTATTTTCTGCGTTCCATCAGGGAAAATAACGTGGATGATGAAAAGCTTTTCACATGCATGCTTTGCGGCAGGTGTGAGAATGTCTGTCCTGTTGGTATTCAACTGTCAGATCTTCGTGTTACACAGCGCACCAAAAACGGGGTAAGGAATACCTCCAGCTACGATTTTCTGAATCCCCCTCCGTATAAAATTGCTGACGTGGTTTATTTTGCAGGTTGTATGACCCATCTTACACCTGCCATTAAGAAATCGATGTTGAAAATTTTTGACATAGCAGGGGTCAATTATTATTTCATGGATTCCGATAAAGAGGCTTGCTGTGGCCGACCGCTCATACTTTCAGGGCATTATGAAAATGCAGCAAAACTGATAGACTATAATAAAAAGCTGATTAAGAAGTCAAAGGCCAAAGTACTTGTAACTTCATGTCCTATATGCTATAAAACATTCAAAGAAGATTACAGGCTTGATATTCATGTGATGCACCATACAGAATATATCCTTAAGCTGGTTGAAGTCGGAATTCTTCTGCTTGAGAAAGGGGACTCCAGGGTTGTCTACCATGATCCCTGTGAACTTGGCAGGGGACTTGGTATTTATGAAGAGCCGCGGATATTGCTTGAAAAGGTGAGCCGCCTGCTGCCCTCTGATGATGAAAAGGAAAATGCGCTGTGCTGCGGCGGCAGCCTGGCAGGTTTCAACCTGAGCTCCGCCCAGAAAAATGCCATCAGGGACGATGCCCTTGCTTCGCTCATGAAATCCAACCCGGACAAACTGATTACATCATGCCCTTTATGTAAAAAGACCTTTTCAAGGGGAACAAAGGTCCAGGTCCAGGATATTGCCGAATTGATTGCCTCATCTGCGTATGTGCCTGAAAAGAAGAAAATCAGCCTTAAGCCCGAAGCAGAACCCGTACCTGTATTATCGTAATTCACAAATTCTGAAATTGCAATGCATTAAAACCTGCCGGTTGGATTCCGGTATGCTTTCCGGGGTGTTTTATTCGTCAGACTCAGATATCAGGAGGGTATAATAATCCGTGGTTTGCTGCATAGCAGGTTTAAAACTCCATGGAAGTCTGAAGCTGATTCCTCTGTTCAAAATCTTCCATTGCAAGGGAAATCAACCTGTCAATCAGATCGCCGTAACTTATACCGCTGTATTCCCATAGCTTGGGATACATGCTGATCCTGGTAAATCCGGGAATGGTATTGATTTCATTTATATAGATATTATCATTCGCGGCAAGAAACATATCCACCCTTGCCATCCCCGTGCATTCAAGCACCCTGAAGGCTTCAGCTGCAAGTCGTTTCATTCTTTCCTCGACATGATGAGAGACTTTGGCGGGAATTTCAAGCAAAGCTCCTTTCTCATTCAGGTATTTGGCAGAATAGGAATAGAACTCTTCCTGCGGGATGATCTCACCAAGCGCAGATGCTTTGGGATCATCATTTCCGAGTATGGCGCATTCAATCTCCCTTCCTTTGATTTCTTCCTCGACAATGATTTTCAGATCAAATTTGAAAGCCTCACTGACGGCTTTGTTATAGGAAGCCTCGTCGCCGGCTTTTGAAATACCGACGGATGAACCGAGATTGGCAGGCTTCACGAAAACAACCGGACTGATGAGTGACCGTATGCTGTCATAAGGGTATATTTTCTGGTTTTTTCCGGTTATGGTGATAAACCTGGCAGTTGGTATCCCTGCATCCCTGAGCAGGCGCTTCATCACATCCTTGTCCATTCCGACCGCTGAGCCCAGAATACCTGCTCCCACGCATGGTATATTGGCCAGTTTTGAAAGTCCCTGTATGGTGCCGTCCTCTCCGTATGGCCCGTGCAATACCGGAAAAATGACATCAATACCGGAAAGGGAAGTATTTCTGCTCAGGCTGATAAGCTGGCTGCTTTTACCTGTCGGTGTCAGGGCAACTTCATGATCACCAACGGCAAGCTGAATCAGCTTTGGATCATCGGCATTCAGCAGCTTCAGGGAGTTTTCATTCAGAAACCATCTCCCATCCCTGTCAATGCCGATGAGTATCGGTTCATATTTTTTCCTGTCCAGAGCGTCAATAACGTTTTTTGCCGACTGGAGTGAAATCTCATGTTCTGCCGACCTGCCGCCAAAAACAACAGCAACCTTTATTTTGCCCATTTCGCAAGAATTTATGCAATTTATATCAGTCCATCTGAAAACAAAGACAAACTTAATGGAAGAATGATTTAAGTTGAAAATTAATTGTCAACATTTTCATTTTGATCCTTAATATTATTCTGATTTTTTAAAATGATTTTATTTCATCCTCTCCCGTAGTAACCCGGATAAAGAAGGTCAACCTGATCACTTACATAGGTTTCCTTGGTGTCTATATCCATCATGGTTAAAAATCCCCCTCTGTATCCTGCACCGGTATCTAACAGGTACAGCTCGCATGCTATCAAGGGCTCTGTCTTACCAAAATTAAGGGTTGGGGTGTGACCGATATAAATCTCATCGTAATCAGTTATTTTTTCAATGCCTTCTTTTTGCAGCTTAATGGCTGAGTATAACAGGTTTCTGTCCCAGATAAGCGTTCGCTTATCCTGATACCGGATGTCGAAAGCCGGATCGAATCCGCCATGGACAAACATCCTGTTTTCCAGTTTGAAATAAGTATGAGCATCCCGGAGCAGTTTGATATGACTATCAGGGATTCTTCCGCTGTAACTTTGTATTGTTGCTTTGCCACCCTGCGTAACCCATATATCAGGAGCTTCACCTGTTGTAAACCATTTAAGCGTCCATTCATCATGGTTACCCAGAATGTATGCCAGGTTTTTTATTTTCAGGAGCTCGCTTACTGACTGTGAAACTTCAGGCCAGCCATCACATACATCGCCAAGGCAGATCAAAGTATCAGATTTATAATTAAAGCCTGCCTTGTTCAGGCATTGTAACAGGGCAATGTATGCTCCGTGAATGTCCCCTATCACAAATCTTCGACCCATCATAAATTAATTCTTTCGCATTCAAACTCAAAAATACCCGGTAATCAGATCGTCAGATCTCCAGATCTTTCAGTAATGTCTGATCTGCCTGCCTTATCGGGTATGTCAGCCTTCAGGATAACAAATTTAAGAATATTTAAATCCGTACACCCAATACCAGCACATCATCTATCTGATCAAAACCTTTTTTCCAACTGTCAAATGCTTCTTCCAGTATTTTTTTCTGCCTGCTCATTGGGTGATGGTGGTTAGCAAGCAACAGTTCCTGAAATGCCTTGTTCTTGAATTTTTTGCCTTCAGGGCCGCCGAACTGGTCTGCAAAACCATCTGAAAACATATAAAAACACTCACCGGGCTTCAGGTCCAGTTCATTTTTTGTAAATCCGGCAACAACTTTCTCATGAATGCCTATTGGCATCCGGTCTGCTTTTATCTGCAGCAATTCATCGTTTCTGATATAATAAAGCGGGTTGAAGGCACCTGAGTACTGCAGTTTCATTTTTTTATAATCAAGAACGCAAAGAGCAATATCCATCCCGTCTTTTGCTTCACCTTCCTCTCCTGTTTGCCTCATAGCTTCAATGACGTTTTTACGAAGCTGGTTAAGTATCTGGTGAGACTCGGGGCGCTCTGTATTGGCAACAATCTCATTCAGGAAAGCGGTTCCCAGCATGCTCATAAAAGCACCGGGAACACCATGCCCGGTGCAGTCGGCAGCCACGATAACAAGCTTCCCGTCTTTGTTGGATCCCCAGTAGAAATCTCCGCTTACAATATCCCTTGGCCTGAAAAAAATGAAATAGTCAGCCAGGTTTTCCCTGAAAAAATCATCAGGAGGCAATACGGCCGATTGTATTTTTTCTGCATAGTTAATACTGGCTGTTATGGCAGTATTCTTTTCTTCAATCATTTCTTTCTGGGTGGTGATTTCTTCATTCAGCTGTTCCAGGTGATCATTCTTTTCTTCGATCTCATGCTTCTGCTGTGCCAGCAGGATGTTCTTCTTTCGTACGGTTATCAGGCCGGCTGATATTCCTGCAGCCACCAAAATCAAAAGTATAACAATGATTATTGTCCGCCGGTTAACAATTTTCTGCTGTCTGTTGATGGTCTCCAGACGTGTTATTTCGAGCTGTTTCTGCCGGTCTTCTCTTTTGGTACTGTCAATTACCAGTTCCTGTATCCTGTTCTGGCTTTTCAGCTCCCGGTTGGTCCTGTCAGCAACCTCTCTTTGAAGTCTCTCACGTTCAAAAGCGGTGGTCTGCTTTTCAGCTTCGTATTGCAGGTTGCTAAGTCTTGTTGCCTGTTCAAGCGAATCAATCTGCTGCCTCTGCCTCTCTCTCTCGAGCTCCGATTGAATCAACCGCATTTCCATGATGTTTTCATCGGCAATCTCGAGCCTGATCTCTTTTTCGGATTTTTCAAGATCAAATTTCCTCCTTGCAATTTGCTGTTCCTTCAGTTTTTCTTCAAGAAGAAGTGAGTCTCTGAGATACAGGTATTTTTCATAAAATTCAAGAGCACTGATAGGATCGTTACCGGCTTTGAGTATCTGGCTGTGTGTGTTGTAACATTTCTGCAGTATATACTTATCACCTGATCGTTGTGCAGATTCCACAGCTCTTTCGCTAAACTGGCCTGCATTGTATAAATCGCCGGTATACAGGTAGATGGTTGAAAGCAGATTTTCCGTTTTTGCCTGCATGCCGGAACTAATATCAGGTTTGCCTGAAGCAAGCAACTCCTGAAGGTTCCCGATGGCTTCACGGGGCTTTTTCATATTGAACAGGCATACAGAGATATTTATTTCAAGCTCGGCCAGCCGGTCAGCAGGGATGTTTATCCCTTTTCCTGCATCATAGGCATCTATGAATGATTCATAGGCCTTCTGATATGCTCCAAGTCGCACATAATCATAACCCATGTTGTTGAGCGTTGTGAAACGAAGGGACTTTCTGCCGGTATTTTCTGCTATCTGCAGCAGCCGCTCACTGTTTCTTAATGATTCCGTAAAATAGCCTGCTTTACGGTGAGTCAGTGCCATTTTAACCAGCAACTCTGTCAGCGATTTTTCATCTCCCGCCCGCTGATAGAGTTCAGCAGCTTCGTTATAAGGATCTATGGCTTTACTGTATTGCTGCATTTCGTAATAAACATCACCCAGCTTTCCTTCTGTTTCTGCTTTGGCTTTCGTGTCGGTAAAAATTCCTTTTTGAAGTGATTTACTGTAATAATCGGCAGCGTTTTCAAGTGCTCCGACGGTTACATATATATCGGCAACCATGATATAAACCGTTGGGAGTTTCTCCTTATCATCCTTAATTTCAAGTATATCTGCGGCTTTTAACAGGTATCTGACCGCCTCTTCAGGATTGCCGGCAGCAAGCCGGGCTTGTGCTTCCTCAATAAAGGCTTCATAAGACCCGGCTTCAGATTGCCTGTATTTTTTTTCCTGGGGAAAGACATGACCGGTTATCAGAAATATTAATGCCATTATAAGAACCAGTAAACTGGCTTTTCTGATGTCATAACTGTGAAGCCGCACTCCTGTGTAAACCGGTTGTATCAACTCAAATTAAATTATTCAGTTCAAAGCATAGGATAATCCGATCCTGATGTTTCTGCCAAGCTGCGGATTATACAGCTTATCTTCCGTACGTCCCGTAACATTCAATCCGCTGTACTTTTCATTAAACATATTGGTGATTTTTATAAATCCGCACAGGCTGTGACTGAAATTATAACTTATCAGCGCATCCAGGGTGAAATATCCGTCCACTTTTTTAAACAGATCGTTGTAGATCTTTTCAAGGAATATCAGGTTTCTGAGCCATTTTGATTCCCATGTATTTTCAAAATGCAGGTAAAGATTTTTTGCTGGACAGAATGACAGTTTCAGTTGCCCGAAATGCCTGGGCATCAGTTTGAAATTTTCAAGAAAACTTTCCACATCCGGCAGTTTCTGGCTTGTTTTTGCAAACATCAGGTTAACTTCCGCATTCATTTTAACAGACGGAATGATATTGTTTTTTCTGAAGTTTGCCTGTATTCCGTAAACCCTCGAAAACGTGTTCTCATTTTTTTTGGTCAGGACACTGTCGTTGACAGCGTTGGAGATCAAACCTTCGGTGCTGGTTTTCAGCGGGAAGAACTGGTTGTATATTTCATTATAAAATAAAGACAGGTTCATATGGATCTGCCAAAAGATCCGTGTATTCATGCCGAGTTCAACCGATATGAATTTTTCAGGTTCGAGTGCAGCTGTCCTGATGACATCATAATGAAGGCTGTCCCGGTTCTGGCTCACGGGATAGGCAATGGTCTCATATTCAAGGGAGGCCGGGGGAGATTTAAAGGCAGACCCTGCTGAGAGGCGCAGGGCTGTTAGCCGGGAGTGCTTATACAGTAATCCAAGCCTGGGACTGAGCTTTGTACCGTATCTGGTGTTATGGTCAACTCTTAATCCACCCATTATCCTGAACCTGTTCTTTTTCAGAAATCCCTGTATAAAGCCTGACAGGTTGGTAAAACGGCCAGGATAGAATCCCGGATTACCGAAAACCGTATCAACATATAAGACCTTGTTGGAATAGAAAGTATAGTCACCCGGTTTAAAAGGAGCAGCGAGATAACTGGTTAAAGGCAGATATCCGCTTTCCTGGAATGACAATCCTGTGACCACCTCTAGATTGTCAATCGGTAAAAGGGTAATCAGCTGTTCAAAAAGAATGTCACTGGATGCTGCATAGCGGTATACTTTATCAGTATTTTCAAGAAAAGTCAGTCCGATGCTGCTGTTATTGTCCATACGGTAAGAAAGGCCGGAAACCTGTGTGAAGGTCGAGAACCTTTTCCAGTCTTTATGATAGCTGATGGAGTATAGTCTGATCAGGTCACCCCAGTAATTCTGCGGATTGTTGTACTTGTACCGGTAGGTATTATGTCCCACTGAACTGTGCGACCGCCGGTACATATTATCAAATGTTATCCTCACACCCCTGAAATTCAGGTTAACACCAACCATGTGACTCATTGCAGGGAGTTCCTCCATTAAAGGCTCTTTAAGTTTGCCTTCGTAATACCTGCCGTATGTTTCATTCATAAAATCATATATCCCTGGCGTTGATTCATTTATTTCTGCAGGACTGTACAAAGTTCCGCCTATCATGATGCTGTCCTGAAAATAGTTGAGCGGATTATAGAATTTTTCAACATCATACTTGATGTTCATGTCGTTAAATTCCGTCTTGCTTCCATAAAAGGTATATTTCAGGATATTGTTGTTTTTCCCGGCCTTACCTCCAATGGTAAAATTAAAATAGTTATAGTCGTTCTGACCAAGGCTGATATCGGCACGGGCAAAAGTACCCTGGTCTGCTTCTTTGGTGATGATGTTGATGACACCGGCTGCCGCATCGGCACCATAAATGGCTGCTGCCGGTCCGTATATTATCTCAATTCTTTCAGCTTGTCTTACAGGTATCTGGGCTCCGACAGGCATTCCTTTTACCACCGATGGTTTAACCGGGATCCCGTTCAGCAGTATTTTGCTGTAAAAATTGCCTGTTAAACCGCGGATTTCAAAATAATCGCCTGTTTCGCCCGAGCCAGGCTGTGAGACACGGATACCAGGCATGACCTTAAGAATATCGGTCAGGGATGTATACTGGTTCTGAAGTATCTCCCCGTGGGTGATGACATGAATGGTGACAGGCAGATCTGATAGATTCTTGGATGTGCGGCTGGCAGTAATAATCTCTGTTTCACTGGTGTCCTTTACCGGTAAAAGATCACCGGTTCCAAGCACAGCCAGCTCAGAAAGGGTTTGCAGGGTGGTATCTTCCTGCGAAAACAGAACAATAAAGCGCAGCATAAAAACAGATATGATAAATATGCTGTGATAATTGTTCATCAGGCGAATAATTTATTATTCATAAATATATTAATTATTGATTTAGGGTTGAATAAACAGCGGCATATGTTTTTAACAAATTCAGTAATAAAATACAGTGATACGGAATTTTAAATATCTGCGTTCATATATAATCAAACGGAAGCTAAGACCGGTTCAGGTTTAAACGGATGCCAGTTAACAAAATTTTAAAAATCTGTTTCTGTGAAATCCGGTAAATCTTAAAATACCCAAAGCGTGATTGCATGAATAGCTGTTCATTTTCGTTAACTTTGCATGGTATGAATATTTGATTATGAAAGCATGGATCATCCATAAGATATGCGATCTGACAGTGGAAAATAATCCCCTTGAAATAACTGAAATGAGCAGGCCTGAACCAGGAGAAGGAGAACTTTTGCTTAAGGTCAGTGCCTGTGGTGTATGCCATACCGAGATCGACGAGATAGAAGGGAGGACACCTCCGCCGGTTTATCCGGTCATACCCGGGCACCAGGTCATAGGTGTTATCGAAGAAACTTCCGGGTATGATCAGGCTTTTAGAACCGGTGACAGGGTGGGGGTAGCATGGATTTATAATGCATGCGGCAGCTGTGAATATTGTCTTTCGGGACAGGAGAACCTGTGCCGGGATTTTAAGGCAACCGGCAGGGATGCTCATGGTGGTTATGCGGAATATATGATTGTACCTGCAGAATTTGTCTATAAAATTCCTGATCTTTTTTCCGATGCCGAAGCTGCCCCTCTCTTATGTGCCGGGGCTATCGGATACAGGTCGGTTGCACTATGCAATATGAAAAACGGAAGCATTCTGGGATTAACCGGTTTTGGTGCATCGGCACACCTGGTGGTTAAACTGGTCAGGCACCGGTATCCTGGTTCCGGGATCTTTGTGTTTGCAAGGAGTGAGAAGGAACGTGAATTTGCACTTCATCTTGGGTGCGACTGGGCCGGAGATACTACAGATAAACCTCCTGAGATGGCAGACTGCATCATAGATACCACACCGGCGTGGTTGCCTGTGGTTGAGGCTTTAAATTGCCTGAAACCCGGAGGCCGGCTGGTAATTAATGCAATTCGGAAAGAAAGCACTGATAAAAATCACCTGCTCAATATGGATTATTCTTCTCATCTGTGGATGGAAAAGGAGATCAAAAGTGTTGCCAACGTTACCAGGAAGGATGTGGAAGAGTTTATAAATATTGCTGCGGAAATGTCATTCAAACCGGAAACAGAAATTTATCCGTTCGCTGAGGCCAATCGTGCGATCATGGATATCAAACAGAGAAGAATCAGGGGCGCCAAGGTTTTGATATTGTAAAACCTGTCTTTTTTAAGAGACTTATCTGTGTATCAGATTGCTTCAATGGTTGAAGGGGGTTTGGGTGCTATATTATAGGTGACGCTGACAACGCCGGGCACTTTTCGGATAATTTCCTGTGACATTTGTTCAAGAGTATCGAAAGAAAGCCTTGTGGGCGTTGCTATTCGGGCATCTACGCTATCCCAGCACCGTATTTCAATCTGCTGACCGAAATCACGTTTGCCGTCCCGCATACCGGTAACACGGTCTTCATGCAGAATTGCCATATATTGAAAAGCGCCGGTATTTTTCAAAGCATTTTCAACAATCACTGTTGCTTTACGGACGGTTTCGATCCTTTCTGGTGTTACTTCTCCGATAACACGTGCTGAGAGTGCCGGTCCGGGAAACGGTATGCGTTCGAACAATTCAACCGGAAGACCAAGGGCGCTGCCGACTATTCTTACCCCGTCTTTGCGAAGCTGAACAAGAGGTTCGAGTATGCGATAACCAAAAGCATCCTGCGGATCAATTCCCAGTTGCTCAAAAACATTGTGCTGTCTTTTTATCCCCGCAACCGTTTCATCCACATCAGTGAGGATTGTTCCCTGAAGAAGGAACTTTGCCCCGCTCTCCCTGACAATACGGCCAAAGACATTGCGGTAGAATGTCTGAGTGATGGCTTCGCGCTTTTCTTCAGGATCAGTAATGTTCCGGAGAGCGTCAAAGAACTCCTGTCGTGCATCAACAACTTCAACAATGACCCCGAGTTTTTTGAAAAGATCCGCAACGTTGACTGATTCACCCTGCCGCATCAGTCCATTTTCGATGAATACGGTTTTAAGCTGCTGTCCCAGTGCCTTATGTCCAAGCATTGTAACAGTAGATGAATCAACGCCCCCTGAAAGTGCGTTGATGGCAATCCCATCGCCAACTACTTTTTTAATCTCTTCAGCTTTCTCACTAATGAACTTTGCAGGATCCAGTTCCTGCAGGGTGATTTCTTTTATCATTGTCTGATCTGTTTAAAATAAATATGTTACGAAAATTCTCCAGGTTTAGGTTGATCGCCTCTAATATAGGGAATAAAGAATCATTTTAAAAAAATAAAATACAAAATAGTCAGATTAAATCAAAAGTCTGCCGGAAAATGGACTTAAGACTTGTGTGACTGCTGCCCGGAGTCTTTAAACAGTTATATGTAAAATTCAGATGGTATGCGGCAGCTGAAAAATACAGAAATAGGCAAAGACTAAAAATGCCACGATCAGGAGAACACCAAAAATCCAGTGAGGTTTCAGTATAGCAGATACTTCTCTTTTATAAAACCCAGGCATTACAAAATACAAACCAATAAATATCCATAAAGCCTGCAGGGGGGTGAGCAGAAGTCCGTCAAGAATTGCCCCGAGCTGTATCAGAAACACAGGTTTATATCCCAGCGAATAGATGATGATCATATTTGAGAAAAAGAAAAATATCAGGTACAATCTGAATTGCCATTTCCATTCCATCTTTTTTTTAAATGCCGGTATGCAGATCCGGGTGCAGTCTGCAAGAATGCGGGGCCAGCCGGCCAGTTGTCCGACCTGTGTGGAAACCAGTGCTGCAGTCCCCCCCAGCATGAATAACAATCCGCCGAATTTCCCCCATTGTGTTGAAAATATGGAAGCTATTTCCAGGGCAGCTTTGGTGCCTTCAGGAGCAAGCCGGAGTGGCCTGAGGATACCCGCACCGGCCAGTAGAAATCCCAGCGTGGCAAATATCCCGATGACCAGTGCCAGTGTTGCGTCGCTGTATACCACCCTGCACCATCCTTTCAGCCTGATACCTTCTGCTTTATCCAGGTTTTTGAGTTCGGCCGTACTTGCTTCTTTACCGTATTCATTATTCTGAGCCGCACCAAAACCGGCACCCATTACCCAGTAGCTATACCAGACCTGGCTTGCAAATCCTCCGGCTCCCCATCCTATCAGAGGAAGGACTTCACGCCATGGGTTATTGTCCGGCAGTTTGGACAGTGCCCAATCAGGCAGAACAGGCTGAGAGGGTATGAGGCCGTTTAATATTTCGTTAATACCTGGAAAAACACGGACAGATATGGTAAATACCCCTACCAGCACAATAAAGACCAGGAAGCTCATGATTATTTTAAGCCAGTCGAATCTGCCTGACCAGGCGACGATAAAGGCAAATACCGTCACTATCCAGCCTGAAAGTCTGGTACTTATTCCGATAAGATTTCCCAGGAAAACACCGGCAGCAGTTGCAAGTGATCCGATGGCAATACATCCTGCTGCAAACTGACCAATAAGCACTATCCAGACAGCCCAGTTTTTCGGTCCGGGCATACGTGCAAACATATCAATCATCCCTTCACCGGTACACACAGTGTAACGAGCACCACTCAATCCGATCCAGTATTTCAGAAAAATACCTATAATCACGGCCCATATAACACTCGTTCCGATTACAGCTCCGGTACGTGTAGCAAGTATTACCTCACCTGAACCTACAAATTCGGAAGCCCAGATAACGGATGGCCCGATTAAAAGAAGAATTGCAAAACCTTTTGGAGGAGGGTTGATTTTCATGAAACAGGTTTGAACAGAAAATGCCTAAAGATAGAAAAAAGTTTTATTTCCCGGCAGGCAATAAAATTCAGGATGATTCCCGGCCGGATTTGCAAAGTTTACGATCCTTAGGAAATGAATACTAATGAAAACGAAATAATTTAACCTTGCTTCTATTCTCCTGCTGTGGTACTGCCTAAATTATCCTTATATTCAGGGGTGTATTGTAATTAATTTGTTACTGGCCATATAAGAGGCAAATTTCTCATATCCAATCTCTTTTATCATTTCAATGCAGGCTGCGCGGTCAGACCGCAAAATGAATCCGATTATTCTTGAGAAGAGATTATTGAATTTCTTACATTCCATTACATCTTCAAATTCTTTACAATCGGCACAGCTTGAATTGCCATGCTGCAGGCAGCAGGTTCGTACTTTGCACCAGGTGGCTTTTTCATAACCCTCGCAACCAGGGCATTTGTCCTTTAGATACTTTGGGCAGGCTCCGCAATAGAGTCCGCACATAGAAACAAGATTTTTATCGGCAACAATTTCTTTCATGGTCATTTTATGATGATATGTTGATTTGTTTGATCCGGCTCAGGGGATATTTTGAATCAGATACATATATGCCTGTTCTTCAACTTTTGCAGCTTGTCTCAGCTTTTCAGCGGCAAGTTTGATTTCATTGGTAATACTTTTTGAAGATTCGATATCCTTAAAAAGTAATCCCGTGCGGGTGAAAAGTCTTCCTGACTCAAAAATCATATCAGAAGCTGCTTTCATGGTATTGTTTGCTGTAATCCGGCATGCTTCTTTAAGGAACCTGCTGTACATATATCTGAAACAGCCTCCGCCGGTACCTCCTGTTTCAATGAATATATAAATATTGAAAAGAACCATTCTTAACTGCTTATCATTGAACTGGCCGGGCCACTTTTCCATCTCACCGGCCGTACGGTAAAATCCCTGAATGCCGGCATTGCTGATTGGAGGGTGCAGCATGGCTTCGGCAGTTTGTTTAATGGCTGAATATATATCCTGCCTGCCTGGTTCTTTAAAGCTGCTGAAATCAAACTCCAGCCAGGCATTTTTAGGGGGGAAAGGCTTGAATGCGGAGCTCCTGGCTTTTTTCAGGTCATCGAGGCTTACAGGAGCATAAATCCCTTTTTTCAGTCCGGTTGCCTTTTGTTCCATATCCGAAATCAGAACGGTCTGCAGGCCATCATATCCGCAGACCACAAAAGTATGGCCTCCGAAATGATAATTCTCCGGTAGATCAAACCAGGGAAGCATGCCCATGTCGCCATACATCATGACAGGTGTCTGTTTGTTTAATAATTCCATCAGCCGGTTCTCTGCTTTCCGGTTGCCGGAAGTGGTTTTAACTTCAATTCTAACCGAGGTTCTTTTACCGGTATCGTTATAAAATGATTTGAGATTTGCCCTGCCCCCGATAAAGGGGTAAGTGCCTTTCTGGTGCCAGAAAATGAAGCCCATCCCGGATCCCAGTCCGAGCAGCATATCTTCTGAAAGCGGATGATGATAATGGTGATATATCTTTGCCAGCGAATTGGTCTGGCAATGGTATCCGTCCAGGGCCGGACAATTGGGAAATGGCGCAGGTTGAATCTGAGTTGGCATCATGGTTAATTGTTTATGGTTCATTATACATACTGTATGTGATATGCATTATGTGTTTTTCTTTACTTTATCAACCGGATTTAACTATCTGCAGCCGTTATTTACCTGGTAAATATAACAGTGCCATGTGACAACGTTATGTCAGCAGGGTATTTTTAATAGCTGGATTTTGAATCACACAATATTTATATCTTTAGATAATTTTGCACTGACATGGATTATTTATGCGAATTAAGAGTTAAAAATAAGAAATATATAAGCTGCCGCAATGCGACCAAAAACATGTACCATCAGACCATTTGTAGAACGAA
>JAFGBD010000035.1 GCA_016933335.1 Bacteroidales bacterium
CCAGTTCGAGCCACCATCGGTTGTATTCAGAATAACACCCGATCGGCCAACAGTCCATCCAGTCCGGCTGCTGACAAAATCGACGGACCTCAGATCGTGTGACGTTCCATTGGATTGAGAGATCCAGGTTGCTCCGCCATTCGTTGTTCTTAAAATCTGATAGTACCCGGCAACCCAGCCCGTATCACAATCCACAAAACAGACAGATTTCAGACCGTTCATCGTTCCGCTGTTCTGTAAAATCCAGTTTACATTTCCACCAGTGGTTTTAATGATTGACCCGTTATCTCCAACGGCCCATCCTGTATAGTCATCGATAAATGTCACAGAACGGAGCCATTCCGACGTAGCACTTTTATACTGCAGGTGCCAGTTGTTACCACTATCTGCGGTTTTTAGAATCGTGCCGTATGCTCCAACGATCCAGCCATGATTGTTATCAAAGAAGTGAACAGCAACTAAACCGTTCAATGTACCGCTGGATTGAGGATCCCAGGACAGCCCGCCATTGGTGGTCTTGAGGATCTCACCTTCCCAGTTTCCGACTATCCAGCCTGTAGTGTCATCAGTAAAAAAGACCGCCTGGAATGCATCTGAAGATAAACCGCTGTAATTCCAGTGTTCTCCTCCATCTGTTGTCGTTAATAACGAGCCCCATATGCCAACTGCCCAACCTGTACTGGCATCTCTGAAATACACAGAATTCAGGAGATGTTGTGTTTCACTGTTCTGGATCATCCAGTCTGCTCCGCCATTCGTCGTCCTGATGATCGTTCCTCTGTCCCCCACTGCCCAGCCGGTGTCACAATCCGTGAAATAAACATCACACAGACAGGCAGTGACACCGCTTACCTGGGGAGTCCAGTTTATCCCGCCATCTTTGGTATGGAAGATGGTTCCCGAATAACCCACCGCCCAGCCTGTATTGGCATCGGCGAAATAAACAGACACAAAGCTGTGGAATGTCGTATCCAGTTGTGAAACCCAGTTTACTCCGCCATCTGTCGTTTTCAGAAGGGTAAGGACACCTGCTGCCCAGCCTGTATCTGAGTCAGTGAAATATACATCATATAACATTTGTGATGTATTGCTGTTTTGAAGGTTCCAGTTTAAACCACCATCTGTAGTCCTGAGTATTGTTCCCTGCCAGCCTGCTGCAATGGCCGTGTTTTGGCCCAGGACAAAAATATCATTAAGTGTATTGCCCTGAGGATAAGGATTCTGCCAGAACCAGCCTTCCTGAGACGCAGTATCCGGGCAGAATAAAAGCAGAAAAACGAATGTTATTGCAGTCGTCCTCATAATCAGACGATATTAATTACAAAATATGGTTAAAAGCAATGATCCTGCACATTGTGCCCATAATCGTTATTTATTATTCATATGACACATTCTGCGGCCAATGGGAGCATAAAGAATAAATATAAGCATATTATGCAGGGAGTCCAAATAAATTATATTTGCAGAGTATATATGAGCTGATTGTGGCAAAACAGGGCATAATATGTTAAAAATTGCAGTAATATTGTGAATATAATAAAAGTGTTATTTGAGACAGAAGCCCCATTGAGAGACTTCATTGAAAATGAGAAGGTATTTATATTTTATAGAAATGAAAAAAACAGAATTAATTAAGCTGCTTATAAAACATCCAGTTTCAATATTTAAGAAAGGAATTGATGCACAACAAGAAAAACTGTTTATTGATTCATTGATTTCAGATTATAAAATTGACAGATTGCCGACAATTGATTTGCTTGAACTTTTCCCCGGTTTTGAAGAAACACTGACTACATACAGTTTTTTAGAAGGGACATCATTAATAACAGACATAATGCTTTTAAAAAAACTTGCAAAGAGTTATCCTGAATGCAATTATCTTGAAATAGGAAGCTGGAGGGGTGAGAGTATCATAAATGTTTCAGAAGTTTCCACTCACTGTACTTCTGTAACACTGCCCCCGTCTGAGATGAACACTGACAAAAGATATACTGACGTACACGGCGTTTTTTCGAAAAATGCGAAAAATCTTACCGAGATACTTCATAATTCACACACTTTTGATTTTAATACACTGGATCAAAAATTTGATTTGATCTTTATCGATGGAGACCACTCTTATAAAGGGGTGTTAAATGATACAAAGAAGACATTCAACCTCAGAAAAGACAGCAATTCTGTTATAGTCTGGCATGACTATGGTGTCTCTACCGAAACTGTCCGGCATTCTGTTTTAAAAGCAATTTTAGACGGCATCCCTCCTGAAAACCACAAATATTTGTATCACGTTTCAAACACGATATGTGCTGTTTATATAGAAAACAGAAATTTTTCCTGTTATCGAACAGAGTTTCCTACTTTTCCAAACAAGAAGTTTTCGGTTCAGGTCAAAGCCGGCAAAATATAACTTCATACATCAGGTTATATTTTTATTATTTGCTATGGTCAATATTTTCGTTTAAATTTATGTCTCTCAATAATACCATTGTTATGTACAGACTTTCAATATTAAACAGAAACAAGTCTGATTTATATACCAACCTGATAATATTATTCCTGATCATACTTCATCATCTGACTTTTTGCAGTTGCTTTGCACAAACGACATTCAGCATTCCGCCACCAAAACTTAAATTTTCAAATGACAGTCTGATTATCAGATATGATATTCTGGAAGCAAACAATAAGGACAGGTTCAATATTTATCTTGAAATTTCTGATGCTGGTGGGGCCAGAATAAATGCTCATTCCTTAACAGGTGATATTGGAGATAGCATTAATCCGGGGGCAAACAGACAGATTATCTGGAATTTATCAGCCGACAGTATTTTTATTAATAATACCATTAATATTGAAATTATTGCTGAAAAGTTAGCCGTCTCTGAAGTGCTGATGAAGGAAAAGGAACTGACTGAAATGTCCCCGGATTTAGCTAAAACAGAAGATATACCGGGCAATGAAGCAATGGATAAAGGAGCCGAAGAACCTGATGCAAAATTATCAAGAGTGAATGTTGGGAATTATTTATTGCAATCCACGATCTTTCCGGGATGGGGATTAACCCGTTTAAGCAATGGCAAACCATACTGGCTTTTTGGAGTAGCAGGAATCGGATGCATTACGGCTTCAGTCTGTTTTAACCGGAAGGCTCATTTAAGTTACGAACAATACCTGAAATCTCCCGATGATGATATCGCTGGTTATTATGACGACGCTGTATCACAGGGTAATCTCTCGAAAATATTTGCCTGGTCAGCTGTGGTTATATGGATTGCTGATCTGGGAATATCAGGGTTGAAAGCCTCCAATATGAACAAATCATACAGGATCGGTAAATCAGATGCCTTTTCAATCAGTCCGTCCATGGATATAAAAACAGATACACCAACACTATCTTTATACTATAATTTTTAGCCATGGCTTCAGTCCGTTCAGGTTGCCATATCAATGTCAGGTATTTATCATTTATGCTTTTTATACTGTCTCAATTCTTTACTGTTACACAGGCACAGAGGGTAAGAAGCGGCAAATCCAGTATTCAGATTAATAACCTGAGAATTGAAGAAGAGATAACTCCGGATACAACACCTCCCTTGTTAAAGATCATTTCACCTGAAATTACAGAAAAAGGAACATTTCAAAGCAGTCTTTCAGAGGTTAACATATTTGGTAAAATAACTGATAATGAGAGTGGTATAAATAAGGTATTCATCAACTCTGAAGAGATTAATCTGACAAAGGACGGATTATTCGTTCAGCAGGTTCAGTTAAAAAAAGGTGAAAACAAAGTAAGTATTATAGCCATTGACAATGAAGACAACTATTCTGAAACCGGTCTGGTAATTAATTATATGGCGGCATCTCAGCTAATTACAACCCAACTTGAAATAAAGGGCAGATACTATGCTTTGCTGGTTGGAGTAGATGAATATGGAGATGCCAATCTGATGGATCTTGACAATCCTGTAAGGGACGCAGAAAATTTATATAATGTACTTGTATCAGACTATTGCTTTGATAAAGAAAATGCTGTGCTGCTTAAAAATGCTAAAAGAGCTGAAATAACAGATGCCCTGGATATAATGGCCGAAAAAATAACCAGTGATGACAATTTTCTGATATTTTATGCCGGACACGGATGGTGGGACAAAGATGCAAACGTCGGGTACTGGCTGCCGTCTGACGCACGAATATCAAGAAAAGCAGACTGGATAGGGAACAGCACGTTATGTGATTATCTTAAAGTGATTGATTCCAAGCATACATTGTTGATTGCGGATGCCTGTTTTGCCGGATCAATTTTTAAAACAAGAAGCGTTTCCATGGAAGCTCCCAAAGCCATCCAGAAGCTTTACGATCTGCCCAGCCGCAAAGCGATGACAAGCGGGACACTTACTGAAGTTCCGGACAGAAGCTCCTTTGTAAAGTATCTGATTGAGCGGTTAGCAGCGAATGAGGATAAATGTATCTCTTCCGAACAGCTTTTTTCGAGCTTCAGGATTGCAGTTATCAATAACAGTGACGTCATTCCGCAATACGGAGAAATAAGAAATGTCGGCGACCAGGGGGGTGATTTTATTTTTATTAAGAGGGATTGATTTAAATTCGATAATTGATATCTTCTGATTTTCAATGAAGCACATCATAAACAGAAAGGTTTTCATCATTGCATTTCATGCCATTGTTTTGCTGCTTTTTCTTCTTCCTGTTATGCAATCCTGCAAAAAGCTTGATTTTGAAAGGGTAGTTCGAATTAAAACCGGGGAGATTTCAAATAAAACCACAAATTCGGCAACTGCTACAGGATTTATCCAGGATGTTGGCGAAGATGGAATAATCCAATACGGTCATTGCTGGTCAATTAATCAAGGACCTACAGTGAACCTTGAGACGAAAACCGTCTACGGAAGCAGAAATGATACCGGCAGTTTTGAAAGTGATATAACAGGACTTTCCCAATCCACCATCTATTACATCAGGGCCTATGCAACAAATTCGCAGGGAACTGCTTACGGAGACCAGGTAAGTTTTACCATTGACGGAAATGAACCTTTTGCAGCATTCACAGCTTCGCCAACCACTATTTCTGCAGGACAGACTGTGAATTTTACTGACCAGTCAGCTAATGATCCAACAACCTGGAGCTGGGATTTTGGAGACGGAGGTACAAGCACTGACCAAAATCCGTCATATATTTATTCAACTGCCGGAACATATACAGTTATATTAACAGCAACCAACGGTTTTGGCTCTGATAGTGAAACGAAATCA
>JAFGBD010000007.1 GCA_016933335.1 Bacteroidales bacterium
AGGCCGGGAACCAGGTCCAGGAACAGAACAGGCTTCAGGAACAATCGGGTGAACAGGCCGGGAACCAGGTCCAGGAACAGAACAGGGAAAGATTCCGCAGATCTCTGACAGAGGAACAAAAGGAAATTCTTGAAAACCAGGAGATGACCAGGAACGAAAAGCGGAGAGCTTTCAGGGCTTCTCTTAGCGAACAACAGAGGGAAATGTTAAGAGAAAGTAACGAAACACGCAGACAGCAAAGAAATGAATTGCATAAGGCTGCATCTGAAGAACAACAGCAGCAAATGAGACAAAACAGGGAAAATACCCAGACAAGGACTGGCAGACAAACCAGAGGACACTGAAAGACAAATACAGGCAGCAGATAAAGACAGGACAGGAGACACCGGCTGGTATTTCCGGTTCCTTTTTAAATAAAGAAAATAAAGAACATAATAAATGATTGAACCAAACAAAATGAAACCGGTTGTCATATATTTTCTGCTGATACTTTGCGGATTTCCGTTACGGTCACAAACAGACAGGCTGGATTCGCTGTTGCATGATGTTCTTGGGGATGATAAAGAAATGATCAGATTTCTGGCTCCGCTACCATCATATTGTTACTTATACAGCGTATTTTCCGGCGATAACAAGACATCCTACGCCGGGAGGGAAATTGGCGACAATATGTACAGTATGAACGGAAGTATTTATTTCTTCCATTCCAAAGGTTTTTTTGTTGGTACAACCGGTTCATGGTATAGTCAGCTCGACCCGGGTTACAGCAACACGATTTTTTCCGCAGGATTCTTCAAAGCATTAAATCCGAAAAAGAACCTGACTTTCAGAGCATCATACAACAGGTACTTTTACAATAATACGGATACGGAAATAACAAACGTTTTCAATAACAACCTTGGTGCCGGTCTGACATTAAGAAACAAATGGATTGGAGGCAGATTCTCCTTTAATTTCTTATTCGGACAGGATTTCGGTATGAACATCATGCCAAACGTTTTTTCTCGCATTACCATTGCCCGGTTTGGAAAATATAACATGATCCAGTTCGAACCTGAATTTTCTCTGTTCATAGGCTCTGAAATTGTTGAATATACAAGTGCCGGCAGTCTCACCGGCCAGCAATCCGATTCTCAATCATCATCACCTGCAAAAGATGTTTACGGTCTGTTAAATACACAGTTTTACTTTCCACTGTTAATATATGCCGGTGATTTCGACATTGAACTGGGTTATTCTGTTAATATTCCCCATTCTCAGGATGAGAGCATTGAATATCCGGTTAATTCATTTTTTTCGGTCTCACTGGGATATTTATTACCATTGAATTAACAGTAATACTAATCAAATGGTGTGGATTATCTTCCAGATTAATTATCTGATAATAACTCGGATTTTTTTACCCGCTAGTTATACTAATTTTATTTAAACATCTGATTATTAAGCGTTTAACAACATGAAAACACAATTATTCTCCTTTCAAGAAATAGACTTTCCATGTTTAACATATTTAACTTGATTAATTCAATATACTAAAAGTTTTAAAAATGGTTAAAAAAACTTCATTTAAAATGAAAATTCATTCGGGCTTCTTCCTGATTTTACTGGTATTGATACCGGTCAGCAATCATGCACAGTCTGTTCGAAGGCAATGTATTTCGAGTTATGGAACAATTTTCGTCACTGAAAATACTGTCTTTATGCAAACGGTGGGACAGCCATTTAACACAACAGCCTCTTATGAAAATGAAACCGTGTTATTGCCGGGTTTCCAGCAACCTGTTGTATTGAAGGCAGTATCTGTCAGTTCTGAACTGACAAAAAACATAGAATTTAATGCTTATCCGAATCCTGCGTCCCATTCGGTTACCATTCAATCCGGGGAAGTAATTGAAAATGCAGTTATCAGTGTAATCGATTTAAGCGGCAGGTTAATCCTGTCTGAAAAGCTGGTACAGTTGCAGACATACGACATTAATTGTGCTGCCTGGAAAAGCGGCATATATATTCTCATCGTCAGTGATAACGATCTTATCAAATCTTCATTCAGATTAACCATCAATAAATAATTATGAACATGAAAAAGAATAAATTCATTTGGCTGATATTTGGTTTCATATGTTATGCTACCACAGTCAATGCCCAGTCAGGCTTAACAGTTGAAGCATCCCAGTTATATGCTTCATTTAAATTTACAGATACTCAAGGTTCAAAGCTTAACAGCGAATATTCAGGTATTTTCACAGGTGCTTATCATGTAAGTTACCGTTTTGTTTCAGAAGGCGGTTTTATGCTCAAGGCTGGAGCCGGCATGCGCAAGGCAGGAGCAACCATGGTCTATGATGAAATGAATTATTCATGGAACCTGCAATATGCAGACGGACAAGTTGGAATCGGTTATATTCTGAAAAGTGACAATATAAGTCCGTATTTAACCGTTTCAGGCTATTACGGATATCTGCTGCGCGGATTTCAGACAATCAATAATGAGGAATTCAACATCAGGGAATCTGAATCAATCAATACCTCTGACTATGGAATCGTTATTAATCCGGGACTTCAGATTACCATATCATATGAGATATCAGTTTTTTTTGAATTCAATTACCTGATGGGTCTTAAGAATCTTGAAAAAGATGACAGCCAGAAGTCAAAGAATTATGCCTGCGGATTAACATTAGGGCTTGCATTTAGTTTGTAAAATATTGTTTAAACTTTAAAAAGACAGATTATGAAAAAGTCAAATATTTTCTGGTTTATCCTGGTAATTTGCCTGATAAGCCAATATGCATACACGCAGAATATAGGCGATTTAAAAGGTATCTATTACCAGGCTGTGGCCATTGACGAAAACGGAAAAGAGATTGTGGGAATGGATATTGAAGGAAAACCGCTCTATGAAAAGGCCATTGGTGTAAGATTTACTATAACCAAGGGATTGAATGGTGATATACAATGGGAAGAAACACATACTACCACAACGGATAAATACGGATTGTTTTCTTTGATAATAGGACTGGGTCAACAGACAGGGAACGGTGCCTATACGAAGTTGCTGGACATTCCCTGGATAGATGCTGACCAGTTTCTGAAAGTGGAAATTTCAACAAAAAATGACGGTAACTATATCCTTGTCAGCAACCAGCAGTTCATGACGGTCCCTTATTCTTTCTATACCGATGACATTGCTGACGATGCCATAACAACAGAAAAAAAACTCGATGAAGAGATTCTGGCAGAAGATATCGCAACCGGCGCCGTTGAGACATCTGAAATTCTGGATGAAACAATCCAGGCAGAAGACATTGCCGAGGGTGCTGTAACGACCTCTGAATTGCTTAACGAAACCATTCTGGCAGAAGACATTGCCGAAGGTGCTGTAACGTCTTCTGAAATTCTGAACAGTTCGATTGTGAATGAAGACATAGCAAACAGCACAATCAATCTTACAACAAAAGTTACGGGTATACTTCCGGTCGCCAACGGAGGTATGGGAAATGCTACCCTGACAAATGATAACATTCTGGTGGGCAGTGGTACAGATCCTATAAAGGCAAAAGTACTGGCTTCAGCGGATACCAGTATACAGATTATTCAAACCGCCGATTCGATTATCCTGAAATCAAAATTTGCGGCTGAAGAAGTTACCAGTGATCCGGCAGGCACCTTTAACATACCTGTTTTATTTGATGGTGAAACATATGTTTCAAATGCAATTAATTATCAGGATGTTAGCTTTGGAGACATCATCATTGGTTCTGTCGATGTTGATCTGCAGGGTTGCATGCTTACTGCATATGTTTCGCAGCCAAACGTCATCAGAATTGCCATACATAATGGCACAGGTGTCCAGGTAAATCTTGGTATGAATGTTAACGTAAGGGTGTTTGTGGTTCATTAAAATTACAGCCTTTTGAAGATCACCCGCCACTAGATAATAAAAAAACATATTACTGATTATTTAGCGGGTAAGATTAACAAAGTCTTTATATCCGGACAGGATAAAAGATTCTGCCTGATATAAGGACTTTTTAATTAATAATGCGATCTGCCATGGACTGCAAAACAGATCTCATAAAATGAAATAAAAATATTTCAAAAAAAGCAGGGCAAAAAAACACTCATGCGGTTTATAATATGAAAAGGACAGATAAAGTCGCAACTAAACAAAATGAAGGACTTATTTCCTGCAAATAACAAAACTGTATTTTTTTAAACTTAAACTTGGGAAAAATGAAAACAACAATGACGGAAACTCCCCCGATAGATGATAACGAGCTGACTGTTTTACTGATGATGAAAGAAGAATAGAAGCTGGCCCGTGATATTTATTCCGCCCTTTATCAGAAATGGGGAAAACAGATATTTTCACGCATTTCGTTTGCTGAAGACAGGCATATGAATGCCGTCATCCATCTTCTTAAATATTATAATGCCGGCGATACGCTGGTAAGTGAACCAGGTATTTTTTCAATTGATGAGATTCAGACCCTTTATAATGAACTCATTGCAAAAGGATCCGTCTCTGTTGAAGAAGCTTGCATGACAGGTGCATTGATTGAGGAAATGGATATCAGGGATTTAACAGAAGCTCTCGACAATACAACGAACGAAAATATAATCAGGGTTTTTGAAAATCTGCTGAAAGGTTCGCGCAATCATCTCAGGGCATTCAATCGCCAGATTATCAATCTCGGATTAGTCTATACACCGGTATATATAAGCCAGGAAGAATTTGATCTGATTGTTAATTCATCTTTTGAAAAAGGATGTCAATACAGGACCCGCGGACAAGGCCAGCATTACCGGAATTGCCCGGGTGATATGCAGGGACAGGGCCAAAACCAGGGTAACTGCCGTGGCAATATGATGGGCCAGGGTCAGGACCCGGGTAACTGCCAGGGCAATGAGCAGGGGCAAAACAGACAAAGAGGCAGAAACGGCAGATAGCCGTATTGCATTAATATCATCAATCTGCAAACAAATGAACCATTCTTTATAAATCTTACTATTTTTGCCTCAGGCTTAAATAGTCTCCATGTTATACCCGGAAAATTTCGAAAATAAAACCGGATTCGACAGGATAAGAGAAATGGTTCGTAAAAACTGCCTGTGCGATCTGGGTGTCTGTCACGTCAATGCCATGCAAATGACAGACGCTCATGAAAGAATTACACAATTGCTTGATGAGACTGCCGAATTCAGGGACATTTGCCTGTATGAAGAAAATTTTCCGGTCGACAATTATCTTGACGTCACACAAAGCCTGAAAAAAGCCAGGATTGAAGGAACTTTTCTCGAAACCGAAGAGGTCTTCAACCTGAAAAAATCTCTGGAAGCCATTAAATCGGTATTACAGTTTTTCAAAGTTCGCGAAGAAAAAGAAAAATATCCGGTTCTGCGAAAGCTTGCAGAAAATGTAAATTATTTTCCCTTTATCCTGGAAAAAATCAATACCATCCTTACAAAAACAGGGCGTATCAAAGACAATGCATCGGCTGAACTCCTGAAAATCAGAAAAGAAATCGTTCAGAAACATTCCAGTGTAAATAAAAGGATCGAGAGTATCCTGAAAAGTGCACAGCAAAGCGGGATAGCCGAATCAGATGCAGCCCTTACCCTGAGAAACGGCAGGCTGGTGATACCTGTTACTGCCACCAACAAACGCAGAATCAGCGGATTTATCCATGATGAATCCGCAACCGGCAAGACAGTGTATATCGAACCTTCTGATGTGGTGGAACTGAATAATGAAATCAAGGAACTGGAATACGCTGAACAAAGGGAGATCATAAAAATCCTTACCCGGCTTACTGATGCTGTCCGTCCTTATCTTGACGACCTGGATCTTGCATATTCATTTCTCGGTTACATCGATTTCTTAAGGGCAAAGACATTATTCGCCATCAAGACCGGTTCGGTAAGACCCGAAATAAAAAACGCTCAGCAATTCAGATGGATCAAAGCCATTCACCCCTTACTGTACCTGTCTCATCAGAAAATAAAAAAGGAAGTTGTACCCCTAGATATCAGGCTTAATGAAAAAGATAGGATCCTGGTGATATCAGGCCCCAACGCGGGAGGCAAATCGGTATGCCTGCAAACGGTCGGATTGCTCCAGTACATGATGCAATGCGGTATGCTGGTGCCGATGGACATTGATTCCTGCATGGGGATTTTTTCAAAGATATTCATTGATATCGGTGATGAGCAGTCGCTTGAAAACGACCTCAGTACCTATAGTTCACATCTTTTCAACCTGAAGTATTTCATCAGGCATGCAGACTCCGGAACACTTATCCTGATAGACGAGTTCGGATCGGGCACCGAGCCCATGCTGGGCGGTGCCCTTGCAGAAGCTTTTCTTGAAAGAATCAACCGGCAGGAAGTATACGGTGTGATAACCACACACTACGCAAACCTGAAACATTATGCCTCATCGGCAAAAGGCATCATCAATGGTGCCATGCTTTTTGATACCGCCAGGATCAAACCTTTGTTCAGGCTTGAAATTGGCAAACCCGGTAGTTCATTTGCCATTGATATCGCCCGTAAAATAGGGGTTCCGGAAGACATTCTGAAAAATGCATCTGACAGGATCGGACAGGAGCATATCCGGTTTGATAAACACCTTCGCGAAATTATCAGGGATAAAAGATACTGGGAAGAGAAGCGCAACAGGATAAGGATCGCTGAAAAAAAGCTTCAGTCTGTTATTGATCAATATACAGATGAATTGAAAAATGCAAAAAAGCAACAAAAAGAGATTGTTGCACAGGCCAGGCAGCAGGCCGGAGAGCTGCTCGCGGGCATTAATAAGGAAATAGAAAAAACGATACGGGTAATTCGTGAAACACAGGCTGACAAAGAAAAAACCAGAGCTGCCCGTAAAAACCTCGAAGCGTTCAGAAATAAACTCGAAAACAAGGATGATCCGGAGAACAAAATCCTTGAAGAAAAAATCATAAGAGCCGAGCGTTTGAGAAAAAAGCTCGGCGCGGATGAAACACAGGAGGAGCTCCGGAATAAATCAAAAGTTGAAAGAGAGATAAAAACCGGAGACAAGGTCAGGATCATCAACCAGGAGGCTGTCGGAGAGGTCCTGGATGTCAGCGGCGACAGCATCATGGTGGCTTTTGGAAATATGATAACCACGGTCAGGGAAGTGCGTTTACTGAAAGTCGGTGAGGATGAGTTAAAAAAGCAACCGGCAGTTTCTGCCCAAACTTCACATGGTTATAACCTGTCGGAAAGAAAGCTGCATTTTAAGCCGGATATAGATGTTCGCGGAAAACGTGCAGAAGAAGCCATTGAAATCGTTAAAAAACTGGTGGATGAAGCGGTGATGGTCTCAGTGCATGATCTGCGCATCCTTCACGGAAAAGGAAATGGTATTCTCAGGCAGGTTATCCGGGATTATCTTCAAACCATCGATGTCGTTAAATCCTGCAAAGACGAACATGTGGACAGAGGCGGTGCAGGCATTACACTGGTGGAGCTGGACTTCTGATCTTTCTCTTTCTCCCTGGTATGATGAATTAATAAGCCAAACCGTAAACCTGAAGCGTGAATTTCATTTATTCTTTCAAACCCGTATCCTGATGATTCCCTGCTAACGAAAACCTGCAGAGCAGTTTTCATTTATCCGGATCCAACCGTCCTTCTCACCATCCACTTATTCAGTATCATCAGAATCAGCAATACAATTGTCCATTGAAAAAGGCAGGTCATCACACTGAAAGGATTGAACGGATGATACCATTTGTCAGGCGCCATAACGGTTGCTGAAAGGAATAACCACCATAAAATGAGCAGTATGCTTGCAAGGGGGATGAAAAACCTGATGATAAAATCCCACCATCTGCCCGGGATCCAGTCATTTCCCGAAGAGTCAAATTCATTTCGCAGGTTATTGATTCCGCATCTTGAGGCAAAGACCGCAATGAAAATACCCGAGACTATGAGCCCGATCCCCCATACATAATCCTGGTTGCTCAGGAAATCAAGATTCACAGCAGAAGGAAATCCCCCAAGGTAAATAAAAATCAGCATGAACGGTATAACACTTGTCCTTTTAAAGCCCATATCCACAAATATGCGGGTTGTAAGCTCAAACATCGAAATCAGTGATGAAAACCCGGCAAAGGTAAGACCAAGGAAAAATATGATTGCCAGAAACCTGCCCAGCTGCATTTTGGCAAAAAGCTGGGGAAGCCACATAAATGTCAGTCCTGTTGATGCCGGGCCGCTTGTCTTCATCACTTCCAGCACCCGGGCATCCGAATAACCCGCATTGAACTGCAGAACAGAGAATACAGTGCTGAAAATCACAATGGCCATCAGAATTGAAATGGTATTATTGCCTATCCCTGTTATAAAGGCATTCTTGACGACACCGTGCTCTGTTTTCATATATGCCGCATAAGTCAGAAACAGTCCCCACCCTGCCCCGGTATCCCATGCATTCTGTGTCAGGGCCTGCAGCCATATTTCCGGCTGAAGAAACTGCCGCCACTCGGGCCTGAAGAGATATGATATACCTGCCATTGCACCTGGAAGGAATATGGCTTTGATAACTGCAAATAAGATGATGGCAATCAAAGCAGGTATGAGAACACTGTTAACCTTCTCGATGGATCTGATCCCCTTCCATATTGCCAGTCCGCCGAGTAAAACTGCAAGTGCATGAACCATAAACGGAATATTGCTTTGCTGAAATACATTCCATATATCGGCAGATGCTCCGGCACTTTCAGGCAATGGATTTAAAATAAAATAAAACAGAAAGTACATGGCCCAACCCACAATTACGGCATAAAACAAAGCAATGCCTGTTGCAACGACTGCAACAAATCCTCCCATCCAGGCAAATCTCTTTCCTGCACCCTTGATAAAATTGCCAATAACACCATAACGGAATTTCCTGCCAAGCACATATTCCGTAATAATCAAAGGTATACTCCAGATAAAGAGGAATATCAGCCATGCAATGATCAGCGCTCCTGCACCGTTATCACCCCCATTCTGAGCAGCAATCCTCGGGAACCTCCATATATTGCCGGTTCCTACAGCAATTCCAAGTGCACTGAGCAATAAGGCGAACCGCGTGGAAAATCTCTGATGAACCGATTGATCAACCTTTTTATCCATGAAACCGGTACCTGCCGTATTGACAGATCAACTCATCTCTTTCAGGTTGAGACTGTATAAAATGATAAACAGGATTCCGAATACAATACTCGATACAAACCAGATCACGCTCACCATGTTATACCCGATAAAAATAAAAGGCACAAATGCAATCAATGAACGTGAGGCAGTATAGATATAAAAACCTGTCTTCTTAAGCTGCCACATCAGAATAACACCAAGCAGCGCAATGATTGCCAGTAAAACAATCGTAAGATAGATACCGCTGACATTAGCCAGTAATTTTGTTACAGAGTCAAAAATACCTTCAATAAAGCCCTGTAATGATTCAGGCACATCTGAAAGATCAGCCTCGTTTTCAAATACTTCTTCCAAAAACGGAGCAAAAGAAGAGGTTGCAGTACCTAATGCTGCATTGATCAATCCTGTCAGTATCCGGTATCCAAGGCCAATAAAGCTTAGAATCCCGACAACAGTTAACATGGTGGGACGCGTCTTTTGATTTGGTTTTTGTTGTTCCATGATTATTTGTTTTTAGTCTGAATAATTAAAATATCTGTTTACATATTGTGTCTGCTGCAAAGTTAAGCCAACAGGTTGATATTTTGTTGCAAACTATTTGATTTGATTATTTTATTATAAAATTAATTAAAGGTATTTTTGAGTCCAAAAAAAAAAACAAAATATGGAAAGAGACAAGCAGATTTTTGATATTATAAGAAAAGAGTATGAAAGACAGCTGAATGGCCTTGAACTGATCGCATCAGAAAACTTTGTCAGCAATCAGGTATTGGAAGCCATGGGCACCTGCCTGACAAACAAATATGCGGAAGGATTACCCGGGAAACGTTATTATGGTGGTTGTCAGTATGTTGATGAAGCGGAAACACTGGCCATAGAAAGGGCAAAAAGTCTTTTCAATGCCACCTGGGCAAATGTTCAGCCACACTCGGGAGCACAGGCCAATGCAGCTGTGATGATGGCGGTATTAAAACCGGGAGATACTTTCCTGGGGCTCGATCTTTCGCATGGAGGCCACCTGACCCATGGATCTGCAGTCAACTATTCCGGCATTCTTTACAGACCTGTGCCATATACGGTTAAAGAAGAAACCGGAACGGTGGATTATGACCTGATGGAACAGATTGCTGCCAAAGAAAAACCAAAACTGATCGTGGCCGGTGCTTCGGCTTATTCTCGTGACTGGGACTATAAGCGCATGCGTGAAATTGCAGATCAGGCAGGTGCATTGTTGATGGTCGACATTGCCCATCCGGCCGGTTTGATTGCCAAGAAATTTCTGAATGATCCGTTCCCTTATTGCCACATAGTTACCACAACCACACATAAAACCCTCAGGGGCCCCCGCGGAGGCATGATACTCATGCAGGAAGATTTTGAAAATACATGGGGAATCAAAACCCCGAAAGGTCAGCTGAAAACCATGACACAGCTGCTTGATTCTGCTGTTTTTCCCGGTGTCCAGGGTGGCCCGCTTGAACATGTCATTGCGGCAAAAGCGGTATCTTTCGGTGAGGCCCTGACAGACAGCTATAAAGAGTATATCAGGCAGGTTATCAAAAATGCCAAAGTCATGGCAGCCAGGTTTATTGAGCTGGGTTATAAGGTGATCTCAGACGGAACCGACAATCATTCCATGCTTATCGATCTTCGCACCAAGTTTCCGGATATCACAGGTAAACAGGTGGAAAACGCACTGATGGAAGCGGATATCACTCTGAATAAAAATATGGTGCCCTTTGATACCCGGTCACCATTCCAGACTTCGGGTGTGAGGGTCGGAACCCCCGCAATCACCACACGGGGAGTTAAGGAAGATGTCATCCCGGTCATTGTCGATCTCATCGACGAGGTCATCACCAATATTGATAACGAGAAAACAAAGACGGGTGTGCGTCAGAAAGTGAATGACCTGATGAAAGATTACCCGTTGTTTGCTTATTAAGTAACCGGTTTAATGACTACAGAGTGGTGGTTATATATTGCAGTTGCAGCAGCAGGCCTTGCATCGGGGTTCATCAACACCCTTGCCGGCAGCGGTTCGCTGCTGACGCTCCCCCTGCTGATGTTTATGGGACTCCCGGCCAATGTTGCCAATGGCACCAACCGCATAGGCATACTTTTTCAATGCGCAGTAGCTACAACCGGCTTTAAACGTCAGAAAGTCCTTGATGTAAAAACAGGCCTTGTCTATAGCATCCCTTCAATACTTGGCGCCATTGCGGGTGCAATCCTGGCCCTCTCCTTCAGCGATGTTGCCATGGAAAAGGCAATCGGTATTCTGTTACTGGTCATGTTCTTTCTGGTGCTGTTCAAGCCAGAAGTATGGATTAAAGGTCATACAGGAAAAATTCAGCGAAAGCCGAATTTCTGGATATTGATGCTTTTTTTCATCATAGGTCTGTATGGCGGTTTTATTCAGGCCGGGGTTGGATTATTCCTGCTGGCAGGGCTTGTTCTGGGAGTCGGGGCAGACCTTGTAAAAGCAAATGCGCTTAAGGTTTTTCTCGTATTGCTTTATACACCTGTTGTACTCATATTCTTTATGAAAGAAAATCAAATTGACTATCTGTTGGGCATCATACTGGCTATTGGCAGCTCTGCAGGGGCATATCTGGGTACAAAGGTGGCAGTCAGCTGGGGACCAAAATTTATCAGGATCGTCCTCCTGCTTGCGGTTCTGGTTTTTTCTCTGAAACTTCTGGGAGTACTTAATTTTGTCGCAGGGTAAAATAATAGGTTATCGTTCCCTTTTGATGAACAGGAGCATCTGCCTTTGAAGAGAATTTTGATTTCAGGGCAGCTTCTTTTGCCAGTCTCAGCAAAGTCACATCCATGGTGGTTGATCCTTTCACACCTTCACGGGCGCTGACCACATTGCCGTTCCTGTCAACGAGTATCTCTACGACAACAACACCCTGTCTCTGGTAATTGAGAGAGGGATACGGCACATAAACCCCATCCCTGCCTTCCAGACTGAATCCTGGTCCGCTGCCGCCAACAGGTCCTCCGATACGGCTTTGAGAATTGACATCCCCGTCCGGAGCACCCTGATTCCCGCCAGGTAAATTATCTCCTTCTGATCCTGTTGACTGCGAAGAGATATTCTTACCTGTATACAACGCTCGCGGATCTGCCTTGCGTGGTTCTTCCACAGGCTTCTCCTCCTTTTTTGGCTGCTCAACAGGTTTAACCGTTTCTTTTACGGTTTCCTGTTCCTTCTGCCGGGATGTCTCTTTCTTTACAGGCAATGAGGGTGCCTCTTCATAATCCTGCGTCATAAAATCTTTTTCTGACTGGACTTTTTGTGTTTCAGTCTGCGGTGCAGGTTGTTCAAACTCATCTTTCCTGACAGGCTCTGCCATGGCCGGCTCTATGGAACCAAATCCTGTTTCGCTGTCGCCAAAGTTTATAAGGATTCCCTTTTCTCCCGGAAGGGGCAGGGGAGTTGAAAATCCGAAGATCAACACCAGTATGAACAGAATGGTGTGAAATATGACGGTGCCTGTTATGCCTTTTTTGTCAAAGGTCATAATCTTAAGAATTTTATTCGGGCGAGGTTGCCAGGATCAGTTTATAATTGTTTCTTCGCGCAATGTTCATGACCTTCACCACATGCTCCAGCGGAACATTCCTGTCTGCGTAAAGCGAGATGGTCGGATCCTCGTTGTATTTCAGCCTGTATGCCCTTAGATTGCGCTGCAGCTCCTTTTCAAGATCTGCAATCGGTATCTCGGTTTTTTCCAGATAAAACCTGATGTCCTTTGTGATGGAAACGGTGGTGACCGGCTTTGCCGCGGTCTGCTGATTGCTTTGCGGCAGTAGCAGTTTCAGGGCATTTGGTACAACGAGTGTCGAAGTCAGCATGAAAAATATCAGTAACAGAAAGACGATATCCGTCATTCCCGACATGCTAAACTGCACACTGACTTTATTTCTGGAGCTTAAACTCATATCGGTTCAATTTTTATCGCTTCACAGGTTCGTTCAGCAGATCCATAAATTCAGTAGAATGTGCTTCCAGCTTAAAAACGACTTTCTCAACATTGGAAACAAGAATGTTATATGCAAAATATGCGAGAATGCCGACGATCAATCCTGCAACAGTTGTTATAAGTGCTGTATATATTCCGCCGGAGAGCAGGGATACATCAATATTATTACCTGACATTGACATATCGTAAAATGCCCTGACCATTCCCATGACAGTTCCGAGAAAGCCCAGCATCGGAGCACCACCGGCACAGGTAGCAAGCACAGGTAATCCTTTTTCAAGCTTATAGATTTCCAGCTTTCCGACATTTTCGATGGCAGCAGAAACATCATTCAGCGGTCTGCCGATTCTGTTAATTCCTTTTTCTATCATCCGGGCAATGGGATTCTTGAACGACTGGCACAGGGCATGCGCTGATTCAAGTTTCCCTTCATGAATGTAGTCTTTTATTCTGTTCATGAAGTTGATGTCCATCTTCGAGGCCTTATTGATGGCAAAAAACCTCTCAAAAAAGATATAAATGGCAACAACCGACAAAAGAAGAATGGGGATCATTACCCAGCCACCCTTAATGGCCAGTTCAAGAAATGATAAAGTAATTTCCGAACCTTCCCCGGCAGTTATCGCATCTGCTGCAGCGCCGGTCATATCTGTTTGTAATAAAATTAGCATACCTGTAATAATTTATGTTTTGGCAAAGTTATAAAACGATAAAAAAAGGTAATTATTTTTTTAAATTATTTATTAACCTGGAACAAAAGAAACTTTGATTGCCTGACTTCAGTGAACGCATTAATTCACGCTGCTGACCGGTTTGCTCTTTTTTTTCTCAACATCTCCCACGATGGCTTTCCAGTAACGCCTGAAGAGTTCTCCAAAGGTGTTGAATTCCTCCTTGTAAACCAGACCGACACCCTGGGTGTATGGAGAAAGCAGGTAGATCTGATCTTCATTTGAATGGTTAAATGCTTTTACCCGCAATTTGCCACTTTTGGTAATTTTATAATCAATATCGACATCTCCTACAATATTGTTTGATGCTTGTGCTGCAGCATTTGTCGGCACACCAAGGTTCCCGTAAGTAGTAAGCCTGTCATTGAGAAGCTGGGTTGACATGGCCACCTCCACCTCATCACTTTTCAATGTCCTGTCGGTACGATAGTTCAGTTCCAGATCGACTTCACTGCTGATTTGAGATAACCAGTGGCTCAGCTGGTTGGAAAGAAACTCACTGGCATTTGCTCCGGCCACATTGGTATATGGAGAGGAACTGCCAAAACCGAATGCCCCACCCTGTTCCTTTGGCATGAAACTGTTCAGCACCAGCAGTGATGAAAACTGCTTGTTCTTCTCATCGCTGGTGTTAATGGCATTCCTGACCCTTTCACGGGTTGTCTCCTCAACATTGGGTAAATAAATCTCGTAATCGATATTAGGGCTCATGAGCTTTCCGGTCATCAGGATCTGGCAGTCAACTGTTGTTTTTGATGCTGTGCCGTCAAATGTGGCCCCCAGTAAGTCATTCAATGAAGCTTTGGTCCTGTATATTGCCTTCAAATCGATGGTTGCATCAAGAGGGGCACCATTCCAGTTAATGGTACCTCCATATTCAATAAGAAATTTCCTGTTAATAACATTCAAAAGAGTAAACAGATATTCGCCTTCCTCAACCGTATAATTGCCATACATATTGAATTTACCCAGTGTGTTAATCTGCAATTTCAGATCACCTGATCCCCTTCCTTTTAAAATATCTCCGACAACAGGATCAAAGATCATCTGCACTTCGGCTTCCGGTGTAACTTCAAGATCAAAATTAAGCTGGATGCCTGAAAGATCAACGCGGTAATTTTGTTCCTTGTGATTCTCATCATTTTCCTGATCAGGCATAATCAGATTAACAAAATTATATTCGGTAATCTCTTCAGGATTGGATAACGGGATGAAAAGCCGGGTGTCTTTTTCTGTTTTTGCATTCACATCCATGGTAATATTCTCAGGTTTGCCTCTTATCATGACCAGACCTGATGCAAAGGCAGTACCATAGAATTGTGAGTTATCAGCATGTGTTGTATTCAGGAACTGGAAATTCTTTGCATTGATCGAAAGATTCAGTCTGAAGTCCCTGAAATATTTGTTTGTCACAGAACCGTTAAGCACCGATGAATTCCCGTACTGGTCAAAAACCTGCATATTATTGAAAAAGATATTATTACCATCTATACCGATCTTGCTGGTGAAATTATACCTTGTCTTAAGATAATTAATTGTGAATGAAGCCTTTTGTAAAAATATCTCACCAGAGAGAACAGGTTCCCTGATATTTCCTGTAAGCTTCATGTTTCCGGTTGCCAGTCCCTTCAAATCATTTGCAACACTTTTTGCATAAGGATTAAACAGATTCAGGCGAAGCTTATTCAGCTCGATATCAAAATCAACGATACCCCGCTCTTTTGGAAAATATTCACCATCGATGGCAAATGTCTTTAAAAGTCCCCTTTTGGCATATGCGTTAAGCAACACTGATTTGCTGCTGTTATTCCAGCTGGAATGAATAAGTGTATTGCCCAGTATCTCATTGTTGATTTCAAGGGTATCTATTTGCAGTTCAGAGTAAAATACGGGATTTGTAAAGATGTTGGATACTTTCGCCGAGCCATTTAAAATACCTTCGATTGAAATTCCCCTTGAAAATATAAGATTATTCAGATTTTCTATATTGAAATCGTGGAATTCAAAAGCAAGGTTATCAAAAGGATTCTCTGAAATGGTCCCGTCTATTCTGAAATATTGATCGTTATGACTGATAAATAAATCATTAAAAGTAATTTTTTTGTCCCGGATGATAATCCCCGATTCGTCGATTTTCCAGACAGTATCATATGTTACTATTCTGGTCGGAGAAAGATCGACAAAAACGGATGGAAAAGAGGAAACGCTGTCTGATCTGAAATGCAGCCTGGCATCCAGTGTACCGCGGTAAAGCGACGAATCCCAGTTATTCCAGCGAACCAGCAGGTTTAAAGTATCTGATGAAGCATCCGTATAGATGCTGAAATTTTCCAGATCAATAACTTCAGCAATCGTAAGAATTTCGCTTCCGGATGACAGGCTAAAGATACTGTCACCCGATTCAATATTCAGGTTGAAGTTCTTCCATTCGTTGCCTTTATATCTTAACAGCGGAGACTGGGCATGTAAATAAAAGCGGTTGGTGTCCGGCTCAAACACACCTTCGATGAAAGTATTTTCACTGATGAGATAATCCGGCAGAAAATATTCGAAAATCGGTTTGGTATGTTTGAAACTGACGTTGAATTGAAATTCGCTTTTAAAATCTTCTGCCAGGCATCTCCCTGAATCTGCCAGTGTTGGCAGATAGGAATACAGGAATTTGTTCAGGGATTCCCTGATTTTATCAATCTGGTATTTTCCCGACAAATCTGCATCCAGAAAATCTGACCTTATAATGAATGAGTTTGAAACATGATTGTTTGATGCGGATGCATAAAGATCATAGATCTGAATCTGGTTGTCTTTCTTTGAAAAAAGTGCATTGATAAGTTTAATATTTCCATTGATATTGTTCAGGGAATTCCCCCTGGCATCTGCAACAATATCAAATGATACTTCCTGGTCCGGATCAGACCGGTCGATATTAAGACTGTATAGATTAGCCCGTGTGACCGAGGCGATAAAGTCATACCGGGGTGTGTCGCTGGCAAAATCGACCATCCCCCTGAAATCAAAAGTGACATTCGGATCTTTTACAAAAACTTCTCCGTTATACTTTTTATTCTGCAGTAATCCGGATAAACGGATGCTTTTATAAATATATTTTTTAAATTCCAGGCTTTCCAGCTCACCCTGAATCTCTGCAGAAAGTGACCTGCCTGATTCCATTGAACCATCAGCCACCACCTCAAAAGTGATATCGCCGAAGTTTTTTTCATTATCAAGCAATTTTCCCAGCCTAAAGTCCCGGGTCTGTATCTTTCCATTGAAAACAAGATTGTTATGCTTATCCGGTCTCAGCAGGAGATCGGTTTTAACAAAACCAAGGTCGGACCTCATGGTGCCGTATGCTACAAAATCATTGTAAAAACCGGTAAACTGGCCGGTATATGTAAAGGTTCCCATCATGCTTAAAAAATCCGGGAAATTCAACTGTCTTTCACCCGGCAGGGTCAGTTCCTCAAGTTCGGAAACATTTGTCTGGACCTTGCTGAATCTGGCAAATATGAAGGTTTCATCGATGTCAGGTAATCCGTCAAGATCAAACTCACCTGATAAAAAAGAGTATTTTCCGAAACTGACAACAATTTTTTCCCCGGCAAAATTATTGACAGGTCCTGAAAATGTGCCCGAGAGATTCACAGATTGATATGAATCACGAAAAACAGGAACATAAAAAGACAGATCATAAAGGTTTACGCTGGAAGCATCAATATGAATATCAAGTCTGACAGCAGTGTACAGGTTTGCAATCTTAAAATCAGTGAATTTTCCAAAAAACAGATTGACTCTGTCTCCTGAAACAGAGGACAAAGGAGTCTGAATCGTGATATCTTCAAACTTAAGGTGATTCTTGCAAATGCTGGTTCTGGAACTGAAATCGTTCAGTATGAATCCACTGCCCTCAGTAAAGCTTAAAAAACCAATAACAAAATTTACTGTATCACCATCTGGTTTGAATTTTCTTAAATCAGCATTCAGATTATATAACTTCAGATTGCCAAAGTTGATCCCGTATTCTTTGACCTTTGCGCCTGACCTTGCAAGATAGAACCTGCTGTCATTTATTTTAATGTTCTTTACCTCGATATCCCACTTGCTGTCCCTTTCCCTGTCTTTTTTGGAAAGTCTTTCAATCAGAAATTTCAGATTTATTGTCCTGGTGGAATCTATGTAAAAGTTGATGTATGAATGATCCAGTTCAATCTTCTGGATTTTCAGAATCCGTTGTTTGAATCTTGGTCTTGAAATGGAAACAGTAAGTTTATCGGCATTCAATAGGGTATCGCCGACAAGGTCTTCAATATATAAATGATTGATTACTATTTCGTTAAAAAAAGTGATATGGATATCCGCAACTGAAAACTCCGATTGAATATTCTCCGAAAGGAAATTCATGACTTTTTTTGCGGCAAAGGTCTGTACCATTCTGCTTTGCAAAGCTATGAAACCGGTTCCGGCCAGCATACCTATGCATAAAAGTACCAGTAAGAATATTTTAACGACCTTTTTGATAACTTTGGATCTTTTAAATAATTACACAAAAAAACGAAAAAAGTTTAACATAATATACATGGGTATTACAATTTTAGGAATCGAATCTTCATGCGATGATACAGCTGCTGCCATCATTGAAGATGGTTTTTTACTCAGTAGCAGGATTGCCGGCCAGGAAGTCCACAAACAATACGGCGGTGTTGTTCCTGAGCTCGCCTCAAGGGCACATCAGCAGAATATCGTCCCGGTGGTTGACATGGCATTAAAAGATGCATTCAAATCACGTGATGAAATCAGCGCCGTAGCTTTCACAAAAGGTCCCGGACTTCTGGGTTCACTTCTGGTTGGTGCATCATTTGCCAAAGGTTTTGCCCTTGCGTGCAATATTCCGTTAATTGATGTCAATCACCTTCAGGCTCATGTCCTGGCTAATTTCATACAAAAGAAGGAACAAACAAAAATCCTGCCGGAATTTCCTTTCTTATGCCTGCTGATTTCCGGAGGTCATACTCAGCTGGTTATTGTGAAAGATTATCTTGATATGAAAATCATCGGGCAGACAATAGATGATGCCGCAGGGGAAGCTTTTGACAAATGTGCAAAGGTAATGGGATTGCCATATCCGGGAGGTCCGGTGATCGATAAATATGCAAAACTGGGAAATCCGTCAGCCTATCAATTCAGTAAACCCAGGATCAAAAATCTGGATTTCAGTTTCAGCGGATTGAAAACCTCGTTTCTGTATTTTCTGCGCGACAGGCTCCGGGAAAATAAGAATTTCATAAATGATCATCAATATGATATTTGCGCATCCATTCAGAAAGCCATTGTCGATATTCTTATTGCAAAGCTGGTAAAAGCTTCACTTGAAACCGGGATCACCGAAATAGCCATTGCAGGAGGAGTAGCTGCCAACTCTGACCTGCGGAACAGATTATCCGATGAAGCACAGCAAAGAAAATGGAGGATCTTTTTCCCTGAATTCCATTACTCAACTGATAATGCCGCGATGATTGCAATTACCGGATATTATAAATTTCTGCACAACGAATTTGCTTCCCTTGATATTTCTCCTTCAGCACGTTTTAGTATTTGATTTTTATTACTTCGGGAGGAGGAAGACATCCCTCCTGATGATCACACAGAAGGGTATCTGTCCGTCCGGTTCTCTATAAAGATCATAAACATTATTCCCATATGAAAAAATCTTTTTTATGCAGCTGTTTCCGTTAAAAATATGCTCTCCATGAGATTATTCATTTCATTGTCGGGGTTCAGGGCCTCCTGTATCAATTCCAATACCACAAATCAGTAGAAAACGAAAAACTGGATGAACAGCCAAACATGAATCCGTATTTTGCATGAAGTTTTTGACAAATTGTTAATTATTTGTGATGAATTGTTCTTTATTTCCGAAAATGTTCGGCTATTTTTATAAAATATTTTTTTAAACTTGTCTGGATATGATTAATTTCAATTATATCTATGATTATTAACTTAATAAAACCATTAGAGATATACCCATATATAAAATGGATAACCTGCTAATTGAAAGCACAAAAAAAACCCCCGAGGTATCCTTCAATACCGATGGAAGAATAAGAGTTAGCGGAAGATCCATCCCTGAAGATGCCACCAAATTTTACGATGATCTTTATGAGTGGATATATTACTATTGCCAGGAACCACCAGACTCGACGACCGTTGATATTGAACTGGAGTATTTCAACAGTGGTTCTTCAAAGGCAATTCTTCATATCCTGAGAGCACTGGTTGATATTTCCAAAAAAGGTCACAAGCTCACCATCAACTGGTATTATGAAGAGGGAGATGACGATATTATGGAGAGGGGTGAGTATTATGAATCCATCCTTGAAACCAAATTCAATTTTATAGAAACACAATAGAAGGACTGTTGTCTTTTTGATGTCAGCTGCTGAATGTTAATTCCCTGGCGCTCGATATTTTTATATTTAAATA
>JAFGBD010000036.1 GCA_016933335.1 Bacteroidales bacterium
AAAGAACTCTATCTAATTTTAATCGGACATTAGTGATTTAAATAATTAATTAAATTTTCATGTTTTGCTTCCTGAGGGTAAATTAAGTTCCCTAGAAAGCTCATAAGTACAATAAAAATGTAACTTTTCATGTGTTTGATTTTTATTTTTCTTTTTTATACAGAACAGAACAAAATTTCGAAGTGCTCACATGGTCACCAATGTCTTATAATTGTTATCATTTAAGTTTTTCATTGATCCCGGGGATATCTTCATTCATAAAGACCGCCAACTGTTCAAATGCCTTCTGCAATGCTTTAAATTCTGAAGCCTTAATGCTGTTTCGCATACTGTAACCCCAATATAAAGCCACATGCGATCGCGCCGAACTGTTTATCAAGTATCCTTCAACCAGTTCTTTGTTTTTATTAAAGATGTTTACCTGTATATTGGCCTGCGATTTTTGAGATACTAACGGATAACCCAACATGTTAAGGGTGCACAGTGAGAGCAAGGAAGGAAGCACCCATGCCACCAATGCGGGATCCTTTGCTATTTGTTGTGCATAAATAATTCTGAACTCTATTTCTCCTATTGGTTGATTTTGCTCAGTATTGGCCGGCTGTATGTAATTATCAGCAAAATCTTGGATCATAAACTCGTATTTTTTAAAAGCCGGATCATCAAACTGAGATATTACTTTAAGCGGCAGAAGACTGTTTTCATTATTATATTTTACTAGAAACTTATTCTGATTTAAAGAAGCACATCCTGTAATCAGAACAGAAAAAAACAGAACAGGTAATTTCTTTAGCATTTTTTTAAATTTAAATAAGTAAGAATATTATTAACAGAGTGACTCCCATTCCTGCAATTAATGCTGGTACTGTGACATTTCTGATTTCGTGAAATTGTTCATTTTCTTTTATAATTTTTTCGACTTCCGTTTGAGATGATTCAATTATACATGTTTGACTCGTAGCATTTAAAGCTCTTTTTATATTGTCTGCACATTGTGGGCAATTTTTATCATTGATATAAATATCAGGTACAATATGAACGAAGTATTTGAATATCGCCTCTCCTGTTTTTTCTGTTTCACCAGCCTTATCTCTGCCAATAAAAACTAGATTTGCTAACTCTTCAGCTTGTTTGCCTTTAAAATGTACCAGTAAACTCGTAGGCTGATATTTTCGTTTTTTTATTGCCCGGTTAGTTAGAATATCTGTTGCATACTTTACTGATCCTTCCATTATCTTTTCTGAGTAAAGTTCTCTGGTTGCTTCTTCTTTTTCACTATAAAGAAAGGGCCCGTAGCTGCCACAAACATATATATATTCAAATGCCGTTCCATCTATGTTTGTTTTTATATAATCTCCGGAAGCTTTTAGGTGACCATATTGACTTGAACGAATATGCAGATTATTATCTGTTTTCCAGGTAAACCTGAAATCGTATATCAGTTTTCCGATAACATAGGTTTTTCCTGCTGTGAACTCAGTTTCAAAAACGCTGTTATCATCACATATCAAGCGATACTTACCAGGTTTTATAAGATTGATTTCATGTGCGGATGGAATATATTTTTCACATCCGTAAAACTTAACTCCTGTTCCGTATCTTACATAAATTTTGGCAAATTCTTTCACAACAGACATTCTTTGTGATTCTAATTTGGATGCAGGAATAATATCAGGACACTGTGCGTTACAACGAATATCTGACAGGAGAAACACAAAAATGATAAAGTATGCAGCAAAAACAGGCGATTGGTAATTTAAAGTTTTTAAGCACTTTTTTTTGCCGGGATTTTTTTTCAAAAAAAGGCACATCAGATTCATATCATGATTTTTTTGAATTATTACTTAAAAAGCTTGATAATAACATTCATGAAATCATTTGACAAATTTCAGCTAACAGTTAATCATTTATTTCGGTTTGTTTTTTGACCTGGTAAATGTAAGACATTATTTAATTCGTGTCAATTAATTTTTTTGCTCTATATTCCCTCATATTATTCATGAAAGATCAGTATGTTTTACACAATTGATTATGATACCATTGGTAACAGCCCGGCACTTTGCACAGATGCCTTACAAAATGCCATTTATTTCTGCCCGGCTTCAGGAGGCGGGAGGGTTATTGTTCAGGGCGTCATTCATATAAGTATATTTGAAGATAATAACCTTTATCTGAAAGGTACTTATTATTTTACTGGCCAGCAGATCATATAAACACAAATAAAAACTTTTGACTATCTTCAGCAGCAAATAAATATCAGTTCACCAAAACCGGGCACCTGCAGGTTATGAGATTTCATAAAAGTGATTAATTCATCAGCAATCTATAACACTTTGGCTTTGATCTCTTCGCCAGAATCCAGAAAAATAGCATCCTGGCTCATACAAACTTGAATGAAAACCAATTGAATAGAAAACAAATAGACTTTTTTCATAATGTTGTTTGATTAGGTTTTATTAAAAAAAATAATTGAACAGATAAAGAATTATTTGCTTAAGTTTTATTTTGAAATCAGTTAAAAGCCCGAACAGCACGAACTCTGTTTGTGTTGTTCTTATTGTTGTTGTTCTGGCTGCCATTGCTGAAGACCTGCTGCCACTCGATGAAGCTATTGTACTCGGTAGAACTCCAATAGTATCTACTGGCATAAGCATTGCCAACGTTTGCTGTTGCTGCCCATCAATGGTTGCCTTATTATGATGCATCAGGATCAATTCTTCTTCTGATGGCAGGTCCAAATCGTCATAGGTTTTACCTGCTTTGGTTAGCTGCAGCTAATTACAAATAAGTGCTGCATAAGTAAAACTAACATTACTTATTTCCCTGAACCAAATACCAATCCACCCACGAGTCCAAATGAGTTACCGAATTGGGTCTAAGCAAGATTTCCCGTTTATTATCGAGCAAATAAATGGTTGGCGTTGCAAACACATGATAAGATTTTACAACAGTGCTGCCCCATTTTCCGTAATCGCAAATGCTGATAAAAGGGAATACGTTTGTAAAACTTTTAAATTTTATCTCATTATCATCTAACGAAACAAATACCACTTCAATGCCGCATTTTTTCCATTTTTCATACAGCCGGGCTATTTGCAAAAACTCTTTTGGACATTGCGGGCACCAACTCGCACCAAAGACCAATACAGTATATTGGCTTTGTATATCAGAAAGTTTCTTTGGTATTTCGGCAGTCGCATATCCGGGTGCCAAACAATCTTTAGCGAAGTCAAAATCCGGTGCAGTGTTACCTTTTTTCATGGCACGGTAACTTTCCAACTGCACTGCAAAGTCATTTTTTATGGAGCAACCCTGTTTATTGAGTAATTTTAGCGCCAAATATTCCGAAGCCCGAAACAAACTTCGTTTTTCTAAGAATTTAAATAAGTATTCGCTTATTTCATTCAATTTCTGCTCGTTAGTTAAAAGATTTTCAACCAAAATATCTATGGATTTATTCATTACCATGTACACAGAATCTAATGAACGACCGCTATTTTCAATAAGCCAAAAATGGCTTTCAATAACGTCATCGAGCAAACCGCTTTTTTGCAAACGAAGGTCGGTATAATCAATTTTACGGAATGATGCCATGGCAGCCGGAATTTCTTCTGTGCGGTATTGTGCTATGGTAGAAACCAAACTCACTAATTTGTGCACAGGCAAATACCAACTTACATAATTATCAGGATTTAAACCTGCCAAAAACAAACTGTCTTCTGCTTTTATGCGTTGTTTTTCATTTATTATTGCTTGTTTGGGAACTCCTTGCACTAAAAAAAGCGAATCAAGAGTATAAATTTTTTCTGGGTAATCCCATGCACTTAAAGTTTGTTCCCTGCGTAGATGCTCGTGAGCATATTGTTCAAAAATTTTATTTTCAGTTCCTTCCAAAACTTCAATTGTTTCAGTCAAAACAAACGTTTCTCCTTTCAGAATTATCTCTTCACCGCTAAGGACAACAAAAAACGGTTTATTGTCTTGAGACGACAAATAGCCCATTCCATAATCTTTCTTTCCATAAGAAAGGTTGAAAACGCCTTTTTCATTAGCTTTTATACTATCTATTGTATAGGTATCAAAACCGGCAAAGGCAACGAGCTTGATTTGTTGATTAGCTAGGCCGGGAAATGTGCCCGTGATGGTGTGTAGTGAATATGCAAAGGCATAAATAACCAATAAAATATTGATAGTAATTATTCTTTTCATAATAACTGTTTACTATTTGCATTAAAATAATCAAGGGCTGCAGTTGAATTATGCAAGAAAATAAAATCCTTAAGGCAACGAACAGAGAAGCCGTTCGCTATAATTTTGTTAATTTTCAGCATGGCTTGGGGGTATATTTTCTTTCGTGTACTGTTTTTACCAATTGCATGAGATCTTCTTCCTGGTATATTTCAAACCGCAGTTGATTGTGCTTATTACGTTAATTTTTGCGAGTTTGCAAATACGACAAATGCAGTTGGAATAGTAAATGTTCAAATGTTTCCATTGTTATCATCAATACGTTACACTTCCATTCTTAACTGTTGGATAAATTTTAATCCCTGCATAGGTGCACTATTTGTCATATCAAAAATTTTTATCATGTCAACAAGTTCGGTAATGTATGATTTGTTTTTTGCGGATGTATTGCCACCGGGCTTATTGCCAAATTGTTTTGAGTTTTCATTTACAACTTCTTTATGCCAATTCTCGAAGCCTTGTTTTATATTATCATTTAGATTAAAGGTAATTTTTTCTTTTCCTTAATCATATTTTTTTGCCCCGAGTTTTTCACATAGAATATCAAAAGTTAAGTTGCCCTTGCTAAACTCACTTGCAGGAAATCCAAAGCTTAAAACTGCAGTGCCAATACTTTTTACAAATTTTGAGTTTAATTTATAGTTTTTTATTCTTTTTATAAACACCATCGCATCTTCATTGTAGCATTTGCAAAACGAACCTTCACGATGTAAAGTAAATAATGTTTCATCACTGCCTTTTGCTATTTTTTCTGATATGGTCATATTATGGCTATTGTGATAATTAAAATTGACCCGCAAACCGGGTATATAAAACCCCCCTGCCCTGCAGGACAGGGCGGTTAAGTGTCAAAGTATCAAATAAATCAGAAGTGTCAGTCTTTAATGCAACGAACAGAGAAGCCGAGCGCCCTTTGGCGAGTGAGAATCAATGCCTGGGAACTATTGATGTTCAGGATGCGAGAGTTGGAACCATCTATAGTACTTGACCAGTAGTAGCCGATTGAGCCAACGTTGTAGAGCAAGCCATCTTCGTCCTTGCGCATGCCTGCCACGGGTAATTTAAGCGGTGAGGCAAAAGCACCTGCTGCATTGCTACTGCTCCAACTCTGGCGTTCGGCATCCCATTCTGCTTCATTTGGCAGGCGGTAACCATCAGGACATGGGTTGTTGGCGCCGTTTACACCCTGCCATAAGTTATCGTTTTGTGGCGAACGCCAATCAGAAGGGGTGCTAACAACAGTTATAAAATCATCATGCCCGGTAGTATCGCTATTGCTTAATGTAAAAGTTGTGCCTGATATTCTGCTTTCGTGCCCGTCGGCAGTCCGTCCCCATTGGTACAGGTCGCCATAGGCATCGGCATCGGTACTTGAGGTGGCTACTTGTGAAGCACCGAGGTTGCGATCCATCCAGATTTTACCGGTAGCAGGATTGAGTACAAAATTATCACCTACCACGGTTTTCCATATTGGTATGCCACCGGTAAAAAATAAAACTTGGCCTTCATTTCCAGCAGGTACAGTTTTCCAGGCAGAGCCATTCCAATATTGCATTTCTCCGGTTTGTGTGCCGGTAGGTACACTAGGGTCAGTTTCGGTTGTCAAAAATCCGCTAACATCAGGAATATCGGAACGTATTTGAGCAGCGGTGTCTTGTATTGCTTGTGTGTTGGAATCAATGCCGCTCAAATCCTGGTCTCCTGTGTTTGTACCTGAAAGGTTGCCCAGGTTGGTGATGTCGGTGGCGTTGATATTGGCTGCCTGGCTGGCTGTAAATACCGGGTCGGTTTCTGTTAACGCACCTGTTATGGTTTCAGCAGTTTTTGCATGCAAAGCATAAGGCACGCTCAGAAGCTGGCTTGTTCCGGTTATGGTGTAGCTTGTTCCACCGGAAGGATCTGTTTCGGTTTTAATAAAATAGGGGCCACTTGTCCAGTCAATGGTTGCAAAGTCGCCGCTTAAAACTGTTCCGTTACCTATCTCAATACTTACCAGTCCGTTGCCATTGGTTGCTGGTGTCTGCGTTTCCACATACACGGCCGTGCCGGTCGCCGAATCCTGCAGGATGCTTATTTGCATCCCAACCTGCTGATTGGTTACCAGCTCATCACTGCTGTTGCGGATTACTGCCTGGTAGCTCATTTTTTCAGGGCTTTGTGCCCAGCCATTTGCTGTTAACAATAAGGATGTAAAAATTATAATAAGTTTTTTCATGGGTTTGTTTTTTTGATGTTGAATTAGTGTTTAATTATTTCAAATGTTTTAACCTCTTTGCATCCTCTGGTTATTTTCAGAAAATAGGTTGCAGGTAAAAAACCGCTCATTGCAATGGTGGTTTCGTTTGCAGTGATCATTTTGTTTTCAAGGAGTTTCCCATTGATGTCGAAAAGATGGTACGACAGATTTTCTTGGTCGTAATTATCAGCTTTTAACATGAGCAAATCATATACCGGATTTGGATGTACCAGAATAGTGAGTGTTAAACCACCGGCTTCTTCAACACCGGATATCACTGATATTTCATAAGGTTGTTGTACACCTTGAGCTACGGAACCATTGGTCCCCGGATGTGTAGTATAAACTATCTGTCCAACGGAATAGCCCGCCGAGCCTCCGCTGCCGGATGCATCTCCGCCTGCAGCGGGGATGGCTTCCTGTGCCTGCAGTCCTGTCATTCCAAGTCCCAGCAAGAGTACTGAACTTAATTTTAATGCTGTTAATTTACACCGGAGTAGTTTCCTTAAAGGTAAATTTTGAGACGGATTTGCCACATTAAACAGGGCAAAATGTTTGTTTTTCATTTTATTTATTCGTATTGAAGAATAGATTTGATATCACACTGTCTTCTTTTTTACTTGATACCCGCTTATCTTTATAAGGCGTATTGAAAGAATATCATTTATTACTATTGTGACTAACGGTAAAATATCATAATTTTTGCATAGTCATTATTGCAATCAAGAATTAGAAACAAACAATGTTTAAAACCGGTTGCTTATAATTTAAATGTGCTGAAATACTTAAGATTAAATAAAGGTACGATCTGAAAACTGCGAAGTCAAGTTTTTGGGTAAATATCAGCAGAAATGTTTTGAACACACTGAATGATCATGGAATATGGATAATTATCTCTTAATCATAAGTATACCATACTTATGCTGATCGTTAACAGAATACGCTCTATATACATATATTCCTTCCGGTATATTTGAGATATCAATACTTTGTTTTGTTGTTTCTGTTTTTTGCTGTAAAAACTTAATACCGGTTATAGTATATAATTCAAAATATAGTGGTGTATTATCATAGGATTCAAGATGTATTGATGAACGGGCCGGATTTGGATAGAGTTTATACAATCGCTGTTTTTCGGACAACTCATTGTTTCTGTTTGTTCCGGAAGGATATTCATAGGCGCCGATATCCCATGCACCCTGAGATCTTGAAACGCCATTAAAATCAATAGTGAAAAAATCGCTTAAATCCAGGCCTGCATCCACTGTCGGATCATTTATGTCATCAGGCTTATATTCTGAATCTAAAGACGGGTCGATATGGGCCCCGTGGATATTTAAACCATAAATATCTGTAAAATCAGAATAAAAATCCATAAAATGGCCATTAAAACCCATAGCGCTTGATCCATTGCTTCCTGAACTAATAATATTATTGTCGAAGATTATTTCTGCTCCTGAACCAACAGAACCGGCCAGGTTATTATCTCCTATATGGTGAAGATTTACCGCTGTACCTCCTCCGTTTGTGTAGCAATTGTGTATGATATTATTTGCAATAATAATTTTATCCAGATTTTCAGCAGGATGATTGTTAAATCCCATTGATAAACCTCCTGAAGGCAAATTTACCATGACATTATTTGCAATAATTATTCCGGACAAAGAGGTGGTTGAAAGATCATTCCCTCCCAGTTCTATTCCGGAGAGTGAAGATCCGACAGTCCTGTAACAATCTAAAATATTAAAAATGCTTTCTTTTTGGTCTTCATAAAAAGGATCCAAAATCATCTCAGAATAATCATTTAATCCAAAAAAATTATCCGTGATAAAATAATCCACACCCAGGTAACCCATTTCTACAATATGGTTAAACAATAATTTAGCATCATCTTCATCGTATAATCCATCCGGACAAGATCCCCTGTAAGGATTGTTTATTCTGAATGTATGGTATGCCGGTACTCTTCCGAGCGGGACCGTTTCCTCTTCATACATAATGTTGTTGTATATGTAAACCTGGTTTCCGGGACGAGAAGCAGGATTTCCTCCAGGATTATAAAACGGTTCAAAGTTAATATAAGCAGTACCTCCTTTAAATCCATGAAACCTGTTATTAAAAACACGGTAATATTCTGCACCATTAAATGCTATACCATCAGTATGCCCCAAACCTCCTTCATACACCCTGGTATGTATGTGGTTGTTATAAAAATCCACACCACCCATACCTGTCTCAATGCCATCATCAACAGGCAATATCTCATTATGATGAATTTCGGCATATCCAAAACCTGGTGCAGGAGGGCCAAAAAGAGAAATCCCATCCTGCCAGTTACTGGAAATATAGCAGTGGCTTATTTCAATCATAGGCTTAGGTTCAAGATACTCATTTACATGAACAATTACCCCGCTATTACGCCAGTCCGCTTCACCTCCGTTATGGTAAATATCCAGGTATGTTAATCTGATATGATGGGAATAATAAAGATGTATTCCCGCTCCGGCACAGTGATGAACCAAGATTTTTTTCTCGCCATTGACATTGCCATCCATTGTTATGTGACTCATTAAGTTTATCCTGATTCCAAGTCCTCCTCCAATTCCCGCATCATCATTGGTTATTATAACCTTTCCGTTATGCCCTGCATCTTGTCCGACTTTTATGGTTATTGGATTTCCTTCACTACCACTTGCATCAACACTTAACTGTTCGTTGTATGTTTTTTCAGCAGATCCTCCGCTAATAAATATTACATCTCCGGGATTTACAGCTCCCCAGTTAATATCCGCGAAACTCTGCCATGCATCTGCCCAGGAAGTGCCGTTACCGGCTCCTGTTGCTGTATTGTCAACATACCAGCTGGTTGCGTGTGCTTGAATAATAAATGATATACCCATAAGTGCAGTAATAAAAACAGATTTTGTTCGCATATCTTAGAGTTTAATAATTTTTGAATAAGAAACCATATCCTTATTTTCAGGCTTCCTGACAATTACATGATACAAACCGGATGTCAGATTTTGTCCTATTTGGATGTTTTGATCAATATCAACCTTTTCCACAGGGACCTCTCCACCATCCCATCCGGCTATACGTGCCAGTAGCCACCACATGACTTTGCCCGGTTTAAGGCATCCTTCCTCTCCTGTGTGGCAGGCACCGTTTCCTTCATCATAATCAATGCCGTTCCCGGTATGGATATAATCAACAGGATGCCCGTTCCAACTACCGTAATCATATTTTTCCCCGGCATTATTATGGGTTAAGATATCTGCATAATCGAACAAATGTCCAACCACGTTATGATCAGCAATAATGACCTCCTGCGAATATATTCTGCAAGGCCTGGCTAATGAAAAGAATATGACTGTCAACAGCATATATAGATGTCTCAAAAAAAATGTGCGGGGTGTTCTCATGATTTTTGATTTATGTTAACAGACCGTTATATTATGTACCTTTAACTTGTGCTTAATAAGTACACAATTTACAAAAATCATGTTTTCCGATGAAGCTGAAATATGAATCTTTTCAGAGAATTTATCAACATAATATTAATCTGTCAGGGCAGAATCAAGTATTTATGAAACATTATTTAGGTTATATTCACGTTAATTATTTAAAATCTGATCGATAAAGATTATATTAAAAGAATAATCTCTGATGAAATGATAATTAAGCGCCTCATAATATGAATTTTTTTTTTACGAACATTTTAATTCTTGGAGTGTCAGTAATGAATTTTACAGCCTGCAGGCAAAAAATATACAATGGTATTCAACCTGGCAATTTTGCCAGAAACTGGGAATTATTTTCTTCGGAAAGTGTCAATGCGGATGGGAAAACAATATCATCTTCCGGCTTTAAAGTTGAAAACGGATATGAGGTTGAAGTACCTGCAACCGTAATGGCCGCCCTTGTAAGAAATGAAGTGTATAAAGACATATTTTTCAGTGATAATCTTAAATATGTTTCGGATAAACCTTTTAAGATACCATGGTGGTACCGGAAAACATTTCATATAGATTCAAGAACAGATTCTGAATATTTTACCCTTGTTTTTGAAGGATTGAATTACAAAGCCAATATATGGCTGAATGGTTTAAAGATAGGAGCTGCCGACTCTGTTAGAGGTTGTTTCAGGATGTTTGATTTTGATGTCACACCTTATATACATACCGGTGAAAATACACTTGCTGTGGAAATATATCCGCCTGAATGGGGAGACCTTACCATCGGATTTGTCGACTGGAATCCATGGCCGCCGGATAATAACATGGGATTATGGAGACCGGTTAAATTACTGAAAACCGGTAAGGTTGCACTGAAAAACGTTTTTGTAAAACCTTCTTTGAATACAGAAACCCTTAAAGAAGCAAGACTGGATGTTTCTGCTGACCTTGTTAACCATTCTGATGATGTGCTGACCGGCCAGGTTGAGGTTCAGCTGGAAGAGTTGAATATCCGGCAGGATTTCAGTATCGATCCGCACGAATTAAAAACGATTGTCTTCAGCCCTGCTGATTATCCCGGATTAATCCTGAGGAATCCAAGAATCTGGTGGCCTAATAACCTTGGGGATCCCAGTTTATATCAGATGAGAATTAAGGTTATACAGGATTCAGCTGCATCAGATGAAAGATCGGTTCGTTTCGGTATCCGTGATGTAACAGAATATTTTAATGAAAACGGCCACCGGGGCTTTATGATCAACGGGGAAAAATTACTTGTCAAGGGTGCCGGGTGGACAGATGACATGTTCCTGGATGATACCGACGAAAAAGTAAAAAACCAGATCCGCTATGTAAAACATATGAATCTGAATACAATACGTCTGGAGGGATTCTGGGGCAGAAATGAAAAATTATATGATTTTGCAGATGAAAACGGCATTCTGATCATGATTGGCTGGAGCTGCCAGTGGGAATGGGAACCTTATTGTGGCAGAACTGAAGATGAATATCTCGCGATAAGGACACCTGAAGAGATCTCTGAACATGCAAGGGCATACCAGGATCAGCTGGAATGGCTCAGAAACCATCCAAGCGTGTTCTTATGGATCTACGGGAGCGACAAGCTCGTGGTCCCTGAGCTGGAAAACAGGCTCAACGGGATTATCGCTGCAAAAGACGGTACGCGTCCTGTGCTCGGCAGTTGCGGATCGGCTGTCAGCCAGGTGACCGGACCAAGCGGGGTTAAGATGAATGGTCCGTACGGTTATGTAACACCAAACTACTGGTACGTGGATGAAAAAAAAGGCGGCGCCTTTGGTTTTAATACAGAGACCGGTCCGGGTATACAGCCATCCCCTGCAGAAAGCATTAAAAAAATGATTTCCTCTGACCATCTCTGGCCCATAGACAGTATCTGGGAATTTCACCTCGGAAGGAGGGAATTCACCACCTTCAGGCATTGGATGAAACCATTCAATGCAAGGTACGGCCCGGAAAATAATGTGGAGTCATTTTCATTTAAGGCACAGATGGCAAATTATGAAGCCATGAGACCCATGTTTGAGGCATTTCATATAAACCGGCCTAACTCGACAGGCATTATACAGTGGATGCTGAACTCGGCATTCCCTAATATGCTCTGGCAGTTGTTTGACTGGTACCTGATGCCCAACGGGGCCTTCTACGGGGCTAAAAATGGCTGCCGGCCCCTGAACATTATTTATAATTATAAAGACCGTGGCATCTATTTGTCAAATGATTACCACCATGATTTCAGTGACCTGTCAGCTGAAATAAGTATCTTTAATACAAGCGGAAAAGAGGTGTTTTCAAAATCTCTAAAGGCAATCATTGGTAAAAACCAGCCGGTTAAAATATTCGAAATACCCGAACTCAGGAATCATACAACAACTTATTTCCTCGACCTCAGATTAAAAGGTAACAAAGGGGAACCGGAAGCAATCAATTTCTACTGGCTTTCGACAAGGGAAGATATACTGGACTATGATAATTCAGAATGGTATCTGACGGGTAACTCATCATATGCAGACCTTACAGGAATAAACAGCATGGATGAAATTGAAATTGAGGTAAAGCATGATTTTATTTCACAGGGTGACACGCTTTTTGTCAGGGTCAGCCTGGAAAATCCAACGGACCAGCTCGCTTTTTTCATTGAGCTTATCCTGAAGGGAAAGAAAAGTGGCAGGTATATCCTGCCGGTGTTCTGGGAAGATAATTACATATCATTGTTACCAGGTGAGAAAAGGGAGATTACAGGCTATGTTTTTAAAAAAGATCTGGGAACCGTTAAGCCTTTTTTCAGCTATAAAGGATGGAATATCAGATCAAAATGACAGATATAAATAACCTGTTGTATGGAACACAAAAGTTCATCACAAAGAAGTTATTTTAAGGTGGGTTTGATAATACTTGTCTTTTTTGTGATATCCTTTTTCACCAATATACTGGGAGCTCTCAATCCGGGTGTTTCCGAAAGCTTTAATCTGACCAAAACCATGACTGGTTTTTTACCCTTTTCTTTTTTTATTGCATATGGGGTGATGTCTGTTCCATCGGGATTTCTGGTTGAGAGATACAAAGAGAAACCTGTGTTAATGGTCGCGTTTTTGCTCAGCCTTGCAGGTACCCTTATTTTTGCAATTTTTCCGGCTTTCAGGATTTTTTTGATTTCTCTGTTTACCATCGGCACAGGCATGGCCATGCTGCAGGTAGTTATTAATCCCTTGCTCAGGGTTGCCGGCGGAGAAGAGAACTATGCATTTTATTCTGTATTGGCCCAGCTTGTATTTGGTCTGGCTTCATTCGTCAGTCCGAGAATGTATTCATGGATTGTAATGAATGTACACATGGAAAAAGCTGATGTAAATATCCTGTCTCAATTACTGAATAAGATTACTCCTCCTGAATTATCCTGGGTGGCTGTTTATTCAATATTCGCGCTTATAAGCATCACGATGATCCTGCTGATTCTGCTGACCCGTTTTCCAAAAGTGGAACTGATAGAAGACGAAAAGACAGGAACGCTAAACAGCTATCTGGACCTGTTCAAAAACAAAATTGTAATCCTTTTTTTCCTGGGCATTTTTGCATATGTAGGAACCGAACAGGGTATTTCCTACTGGATGTCCAGGTTTTTAGCGGATTATCACGGATACGACTATGAAACCACCGGCGCCGGTGCGGTTGCCAATTACTGGGGATTAATGACCATAGGGGGCATCATCGGACTGGTACTCTTAAAACTTTTTGACAGTAAATTAATTCTCAGGTGGTTTACATCAATTACCATAATATGTCTCATCCTCGGATTATTTGGTTCGGGATCAGTTTCATTGTACGCTTTTCCGGCAACAGGATGTTTTATGTCAGTGATGTTTCCGATTATAATTTCCCTCGCCCTTAATTCGGTAAAAAAACATCATGGTTCTTTTGCAGGAATATTAATGACCGGTATCATGGGTGGTGCAATCGTTCAGTTACTCATTGGCGTCTTGGCAGATATGCTTTCTCTTAAAGCAGGGATGATGTTAAACTTTGTCAGCCTGGCATACATTTTCAGTATAAGTATCTGGGCAAAGCCTTTGATAAAGAATAAAGTCATTGGCTTAAGCAGGAAAAAACGGAATTAATCAGTTGCTTATCGTAAACGATATATTGTTTTCCTTTGCGACTTCAATCTCATACTTTTCAGCTGAAACAACCTCATCGCCATTTATATATGTTCTGTCCGGATCATATACCACATAAATAAAAATAGGTGTTTCTTTTCCATCGAAAAAATCCGAACCATACTCCAGGGTAAAAGAATATATATTTTCAGAATCATTTATTGATTCGGTCTGATTTAAAAATACCTGATGGTTCCCATCTTCAAAAAGGAACAGAGCATTTGATCCTGCAACGGCAGGATTTGAAAATGTAATTGTGGCGTTAACTGTGGTCATAACTGCTAACTTATCATTATCATCTTTCTCACAGCATATAAATTGCAGGGAGATTCCGATAACAAGTAATAGTTTTCTCATATGTTTTGTATTCATCATTAAAGTTGTTAAATGGTTATTAAATTAGATTTTAAATCTCAAAAACATGTCAAATGATTCAAATGATACAACCAAAGAATTCAATAGTATCCGGTTGAATTCCCGATATTATATAACCTGCTGAGTCGACTCATGGTGTATTTGCCTTCAAAGATCTATATAAGCTTTTTTAGTCTGAAGTTTCCACTGCAGAGTCTGATTGTATATTTGCTTTTCGTATCCGTTCTGTAAAGTACATCTTTGATACTTCAAAAAAATTCTTATAAGATGGATTTATCATCTAGCCACTTGGATGGCAGCAG
>JAFGBD010000037.1 GCA_016933335.1 Bacteroidales bacterium
ATACTGGCCATACCCAGAGAGCCGCCTGATTTCAGGATATTACAGCTTGAGCTGAATGCTTCCTGGATCACGACGACATCGTAACCATCGAGGCTGGTCGGGATGGTATCTGAAACATCACTAAGGATGTTAACATATACCATAAAATTCGGATCATTTTGCAGCATTACCAGCAACGGATCCTCCTGGACAGTTGCTGCTGTCGCATGCATGGACTTCTGGTAGCTAAAGTAGCCGACTTTTACCGGCTGGGCATTTAGCACAACCGAAAATATAAACAAGGTTGAAAATAGTAGATAGATTTTTTTCATAATTAGTTTAATTTGGTTATTAAATATTAAAATGTTTAAGTAAAAATTCTTATGAGAAAATTAAAACAAACATACAAATGAACTTTTAAGCTTTAAAAATAACTGATTCCTTTGCAATATCCAAATTATTTAAATTAAATATTCGCATACAGCACCTTTTGGATAAGGGATTGTATGTCTTTTTATTTATCAATGTCTTCTTAATAATTCTGTTTTACATCACCTGTTTATCAAAACTTTATGTGCGACCCTGGTATTGTTATCCTGCTTCTGTCAAAGATAGCGGAAGCATCCTGAACAAAACCGGCAGTAAAATCTTTTTGTAAACAAAATGAACTCATACCAGAAATCACCTCCCTAGTTCGATTGATGCCATAATAAAGGGGGCTATCCCCTTTGGATCGTTATCAACCTTTTTTTCATTGATATAGTATTCATAACTTCCATCACGGTATGGATCACCTCCCAGTCCGGCTGAACCGCAAATGTTCGTCATAACGGGCAAGCCGTTTTCATCTGTAAATATAAAGTTTTTTAATACAGAATTGAAGCATTCTTCTGAAATATCATGAAATTTCTCAGGCAGAAAGCCCTTTTTGGCACCTTTTGCAAATGCATATGTGAACATTGAAGAACATGATGCCTCAAGGTAATTACCTTCTTCACCCTGTTTATCAAGAACCTGATACCAGAGGCCTGTCTCGCTGTCCCTGGCATTCAGCAAAGCTTCCGAGGTATGGTTCAGGATGGTCAGTATCGAATCACGCTGCGGATAATCAGAGGGCATGTATTCAAGAACATCCACAAGCGCCATCATATACCAGCCCATCGCTCTTCCCCAGAAATGCCTGGATTGTCCTGTCTGAGGATTACACCACCGCTGGGTTTTTGATTCATCCCATGCATGGTATAACAACCCTGTTGCCGGATCGTATGTTTTACTATATATTAATGTAATTTGTCTTGATATGGTGTCAAACCATTCGGGTTTATTGAACTCTTTTGCATATTGTGCAAGAAAGGGGGATGACATATAAATCCCGTCCAGCCACATTTGCCAAGGATATCTTAGTTTGTGCCAGTAACCTCCTGCATGTGTTTTTGGCTGATTCTGCAGCTGGACGATGATGGTGTTAATGGCATTCAGGTATTTGGTATCTCCTTTTCTTTTATATTGGGTTATAAGGCCTTTTGCGGGATTAACATTATCAAGATTATATTCTTCTATATCATATGTAAGGATGTCACCATCCTCATCTATGAAATAATCGATAAAATCTTCATGATACCTTGAATACCTTGCATCAAGGTAACCAAGTTTATCGATGGCCTGGCCGAGCATGGCAATGTCATACTGCCAGTTGATCCTGTCAGGATTGTTATAGCTGATTAAACTGTCAAATCTTTGCATAACGGCATCAGCCATCCTTACCGACCACTTTTCTGTCAAATCCGTTTTGTTTGATGATTTGGGCGAACAGCAGGTTATCAGTATAATAAAGATCAATCCGACCGGTAAATATCTCATAGAATAAAGGGTTTTCAGGTTTAGAAAACAAATTTAGATCAGAGAATTTCTTAAGTGGGTAGACAAATTATCGTAATATGGTAGATAAATTGTCTTTCAGGAATAATTAACAGAATGCAATGATTTACATTTTTTATAACTTTACAACTGATTTCACCTGCAATATATCATGAAACAGGAACGATGCAAGTTACCCCTTACCCTGTATAAGAAAATCTGGCTGTCCATCTGCCTTATTTGTTACATGCATATATCATCCGGTGTTGAAATTGAACGGTTTGAACATCTCGACACAAAGGCCGGTTTGTCACAAAACAATGTCTTAAGCATGTACTGCGATCATAAAGGCTTTATGTGGTTTGGAACCTGGGATGGCCTAAACCGTTTTGACGGATATGGTTTTAAAATATTCAAATCGGAAGAAGGTAAGGAAAATGCACTGACACATAACCGGATTTCAGGGATCTGGGAAGATTCGTTGAATATTTTATGGATCAAAACCTATGAAGGTTATTATCATTACATGGTTCCTGAAACCGAAGAGTTCATAACGTTTCCTTTCTATGATAAATCCATTGAAGAAAAAAACAGTGCCATCAATTGTTTTTTTCAACCGGCAAAGCAAGAGGTCTGGCTGGGATCAAGCAATTCAGGTGTGTATTATCTGCAATATGATGCAGGCCGGAAAGGTTATCATGCCACCCAGTTTCTTAGCAGGGGACCAAGCAGTATCACTAACAATAGCATTAGTTTTATTATTAATGATGACAAAAACAACATTTTTATCGGCACAAACAGGGGACTTAATTATCTGAACAAATCCGAACTGAACAAAGAAGCTCCTTATTTCAATCATCTTTATGCCAGCTATCATTTTACCGGCAGTGACCGGCTTGGTTCATGCCTGTATTTCGGTACAAAATTCAGCGGAATACTTATGTACGATCTGGATGAGAATAAATTCAGGAATCCGGCACCCGCTCTGGATCTGTTTAAAAATACGGAAATCAGGATCATCAGAAGCACAAAAAAGTCAGGAAGGCTTATCATCGGAACCAAAGGAAAAGGGTTGTATCTCTATGATCCTGAAAGTGATATCATTAACAGGTACCACAAATATGGCAACGAAGTCATCACCGTTTTTGAAGATTCCCAGGGCATGATATGGATGAAAACAGAGCGGTTCGGGATTGTCAGGATCAATCCTTATACAGGGGATGATTTACACTATACCCTTACACCCAAAGAGATTCAGCCTGTAATTGATGATGAAAGGCCCTATTTTTATGAGGACAAGGAACAGAATCTCTGGATAGGTACACATGGCGGAGGGCTTGCCTTATACGACCGTGCAGCTGACGGTTTTATATTTTACAGAAATATTCCGAATTCACCCTATACCATCAGCTCAGATTTTGTCCATTGTATTACGGAAGACAAATCAGGACTGCTATGGGTAGGTACCGGACAGTTTAACGGGGGAATCAACAAGGTAATCGCGACAAATCCTTCCTTCAGACAGATCATACCAAAAAAAAGCCTTGATAATCTGGCTGATAATGTTGTCAGATGCTTGTATCGCGACAGTAACGGCTATATCTGGATGGCTACCAAGTCAGGTACCATATATATATATACGCCGGATTTCCGGTTATTTAACACACTTGAATATTTGCCTCTGGAGGGCAGAAACCTGCCTGGCTATAATGTATACACCATTATGGAGGACAGGCAGGGATATATCTGGATGGGTTCCAAGGGGGGGGGGATTGTGGTCAGCTCGAGACCGATTACCGGGAATGCTGAATACTATAAAAAAATCAGGTTTCATTCATACAAGCATATTGCTGAAGACAGCCTTTCATTAAGCCATAATTTTGTTTACTCGATTTACCAGGATTCCGAAAACAAAGTCTGGATTGGTACTTATGGAGGAGGCCTTAGCCTGGTTTTATCCAGAAGCCCGGACAGACTGAACTGCAGGACCGTTAACACGATAAACAGTACGCTTTCCAGTAATGATGTGAGATTTGTCTTTGAGGATTCAAAAAGACGTCTTTGGGTAGCCACCACATTCGGATTGAATATGCTTCGTAACATTCATGCAGAGGAAGACACCCTGAAGTTCAGGACATTTTTTTATAATCCCCTCGATGAGCGAACCATCAGTTACAATGATATCGTTCATATTTTTGAAGATACTGAAAAACGCTTATGGTTTGCAACCCTTGGAGGCGGAGCCAGCTTATTGTCTCACATTGATCAGAACAGTGCTGTTTTCACCCATTTCAGGAAAAAAGACGGACTGGTCAATGATGCTGTTTTTGCCATACTTGAAGACAAGAACCGTCATATCTGGTTTAGCACTGAAAAAGGAATCTCCAAACTGGATGCCTCAACAGGCAAATTTGAGAATTATGACAGAAACAGCGGCCTTTTTTCCGAGAATTTTTCTGAGAATACCTGCTGCATGACTGCAGGCAGCAAACTGGTTTTCGGGAGCACCAATGGCACGCTTGTCATTGATCCTGACCAGATCAGCAAGACCAGGTATAAACCGCCGGTAATCATTACCAACTTCCAGTTATTCAACCGGACTGTTGATTTTACAGATCCTGAAGCACCTATACGGCAATCGATCGAAACGCTTGATAACATTATTCTGCAATACTACCAGCATAGCTTCAGTTTCGAGTATGCTGCTCTCAGTTATTTTGCCCCGGATCAGAACAGATATGAGTTTATTCTTGAGAATTTTGACGAGAATTGGAATGAGGTGGGTAATCAGAGAAAGGCCACCTATACGAACCTTTTGCCAGGTGAATATATTTTCAGGGTGAGGGCGGCAAGCTGGGACGGAACATGGAACATGGTACCCAGTTCGGTTTACATAAAGATCATTCCACCCTGGTATAAAAGCAAACCTGCAATTTTGATCTATATCATACTTATGGTCATTTTTACCTACATCGCATGGCGGATCTTTTTAAACTATTACCGGCTTCAGAACGATCTTAAGGTTGAGCGTAGAGTCAACGACATCAAGCTGCAGTTTTTTACCAATATATCCCATGAAATAAGAACTCCGCTGACATTGATTCTGGGGCCGATTGAAGATATCAGGGCCATGAAGAACCTGCCGGGGATGATGAAGGAAAGAATCGAAATTATGGAAAGAAACGGTAAGAGAATGTTAAGACTGGTGAATCAGCTGCTTGACTTCAGGAAGATACAGAAAGAGAAGATGCAGCTGAAGATCAAACAGATCGACCTGGTTTCTTTTGTCAGGGATATCTATGTTCACTTTATCCCCATTGCCAGGCATAAGAATATCGATTTTAAATTCATAACAACAGAAAAAGAGCTGCCCGCGTTTGTTGATCCCAATAAATTTGATTCTGTGGTGTTTAATATTCTCTCAAATGCATTCAAGTACACCAGAGACAATAAAAGCATCATAATAGAGATCGGTAAGTCCGGCAACCACACCGCTGAGGTCAGGGTTACTGACCAGGGCAAAGGTATTCCTCCTGAAAAACTCGATGTCCTGTTCCAGCGGTTCTCATCCTTTTCAGGTACAGGCTCTTCATTGGAGGGAACGGGAATCGGACTGAATCTTTCATATGAGATCATGAAACTCCACAAGGGGGATATCAAGGTTTACAGCGAAATTGACAAGGGTTCGGCATTCAGCATTCATATTCTGCTGGGCAGGGATCATTTCTCCGAAGAGGAGATCATTACAACCCAGGAGGAAGAACCACTTCAACATGATGCTGATATTGAACTGGATAGCCTGCAGGAGGATACATTCGGACTGAAAGAAACATTTGGAAACAACACTCCTAAACTTCTTATTGTGGAAGATAATCCGGAAATTATCATTTACCTGAATAAAATCCTTTCCGGCTATTTTGACCTGAAATCAGCAGTAAACGGCAAAGAGGGATTAGAGGCCATAAACGGTTTTCATCCTGACCTGATCATCTCGGATATCATGATGCCTGTTATGGACGGGATTGAAATGACCAAAAGACTTAAAAACAATATCGAGACTTCACATATTCCGGTGGTGATGCTGACTGCCAGATCCACCATTGAAGACCAGATTCTCGGAATAGACTCGGGAGCTGAGGCATACCTGTTAAAACCCTTTAATGCTGAATACCTGCTGGCAATTATTAAAAACATCATCAGGCAGCGTGAGATTATCATTAAAAAATACAGGGACAAAAAGCAGGTCAAACCGGAAGAAATTAAAATAACACCGAAAGATGATGCGTTCATGAAGAATATTGTCGAGATCATTGAACACAACTACTCCAACCCGGAATTCAATGTTGAAAGGCTTGTCGACTGTTCAACCTTCAGTCGCACGGTCATGTATAATAAGATCAAAGGACTTACGGGACTTACGCCGGTGGATTTCATCAGACAGATGAGATTGAAATTTGCAGCATCCATTCTCAGGGAATCGGACAGGAATGTTTCGGAAACAGCCTATCTGACGGGTTTCAATGATGTTAAGTATTTCAGCAAGTGCTTCAAGGAAATGTACGGAACCTCACCCAAGGATTACAGGAAGGCTGTATAGAGAAGACTTCAAACCTGACTGCTGTGGTAACCTGTTTATAACAAACAGTACCTGTTGATAAATAACCCTTCATTATATCCTGACGACGGTATCTTTTTTTTAATTTGGAATATGATTCATTTCAAAACAAATGATTGTATTGCACAACCGCATGTAGAGAAATGAATTTATTTCATTGTTATAATTGATCAGATACTTAACTTAATGACTGGAAATCATGAAAAACATCCGCTGTTTTATGATTCTGACACCTGTTCTCATCCTGCTGTTTGTGTCCTGCTCCAAAGAAGACAATGAAGATGCAGGATTCATCAATATAGACGGAAAGAAATATGTGCTTACATACGGCCTGTTTGATGATGCGGGTCTGGATGCCGGCAACACTTACCGGAATTTCTGGCTCAGGTTTCAGTCTACGGAAGGTGACCAGCCTGCACATTTCATCGTATTTAAGCTATATTCCTACAGCACATCGGTTATTGAAGAGGGTACATATAATTATGACTATATCCAGACCGGGGCAGGTCTTTTTTCCTGGGTTAAGGTGGGGTATGACCTGCAATACGATGAAGAAGGTAAACCTGACGGGGGGACTGTATTAACGGATAAACAGGTTACCGGGGGTTCAATGGCAGTAACCACCGAAGGTGAAATATGCCGGTTTGAATTTACCATCGGATTCGAAGTGAATGACACACCTGTAAATGTGTCGGGAGAATTCAAAGATGTGCTGGACAAAGGTGATGTATCTTATTCGGATATCAAGAAATAGTCTTTTTTATGTTTATCCCGGACCTGGTATTTGCAGCGGTCTTTTGATCACAGCAAAAGGGTCACCGGTAATCACAGCAAAAGGGTCACCGGGATGATAAATGCCACATCAGTTATACAGAAATCTTTTGATGCTTCTTTTTGGTGTTTTGGCAAACTCTTCAGGATGAATTTCACACCTGGAGATATTCATGTACAAAGGTAACATAGCATTGACATCTTTGCGGTGTTCTTCAAAAATTCTTTTCAGTTCATCCTGAGACATATGAGTGGCAGTGATGATTTCCTGGTCAGGAAATATCAGGGCTACCAGTTTTTCATCTCTCTGGACAACCAGCGATTCCGCAACGCCGTATTTATTATTGAGAAGGGCTTCAATTTCCTCAGGATAGATGTTTTTACCATTTGCCCCAAGCAAAAGGCTTTTGCTTCTGCCCTTAATGAAGATAAATCCTTCCTTATCGATCAATCCAAGATCTCCTGTGTGCATCCATCCGTTTTCATCGATGATATCCCTGGTGGCTTTTTCATTTTTATAATAGCCGGTCATCACATTTTCACCACGCAAAATGATTTCACCGACTATATGATGCGGATCGGGAGAGTCAATTTTTACTTCAAGCGTGTCTACGGCCTTCCCTGCAGAACCCAGCTTATTGGTTTCCCATGAAGCATAACTGATCAGCGGGCCACATTCTGTCATTCCATAACCCACGGTATACCTGAATCTGATCTTTCTGAAAAAGGTTTCAGCTTCCAAATTCAGGGCTGCCCCTCCGATGACCAGCTCACTGAAATTACCACCGAATACGCCTGTCAGTTTCCTGTTTATTTTTTTGTGAATCAGCTTATTGATCAGCGGAATGTGCAGGAGGATCTTCATGCCTGATTTACTGATCACAGGGATGAGTTGTTTTTTATAGATTTTTTCAATGACAAGTGGTACGGACAGGATCAGGGCCGGTTTGATTTCCTGGAAAGCCTGCATAATGATCTGCGGGGATGGCGTTTTCGTCAGAATGGTGATATGGCAGCCGATTGAAAAAGGGAACAAAAATTCAAAAGCAGCTCCGAAGGTATGAGCCAGGGGCAGGAATGACACGATCGGATCTCCCGGATTGAGGGGCATATTATGCTGGGCATACCTGATGTTGGCAGCAAGACTGTTATGCTGCAGCATCACTCCCTTGGAAAATCCCGTGGTACCTGAAGTATAACTGATAACTGCAAGTTCGCTGTTTGGTGTTTCGGGTAACGCAAAGAGATCCGGTGATAATCCATTCTGATACCTTGCAGTAAATTCGTTGTCTTTCTCTTTATAAATTTTATCCAGATCGTCCGATCTGGATTTGATGATATCAAAGTTATTCAGCGAAATAATACCCCTGATAAGGCCCATCTTATCCGGATCGAGCTGCTCAAAAATACCATCGGAGCAGAAAAGGAAGACCGAATCGGAATGGTTGACAATATTGTGTATGTCTTCCGGCTTAAAATCAGGCAGAATGGGTACAATTACGGCACCGTATGTAACGGCTGAAAGATAGACTATTGCCCACCGGGCAGAATTTTTTCCCAATAGCGCTATTTTATCGCCTTTTTGAATACCTGCGTGTTCAAATATGAGGTGAAACTTCAGTATGTGTTCTCCAACTTCTACATATGTGAAGCTTTCTCCCCTGTAATCGGAGAGTGCTTCAATGGTCCAGTGTTTACGGATGCTGTCTTCAAGGTATCTGACAAAGTTTTCGGCGAGCATGATATGATTTTTCTGTTTAGCTTCTCAAATTTATAAAATTCGTGGCAGCCTGGATATATATTCATTAAAAATTGGCTGTTTTCTGACGAAAAATCGGGAATCCGTTAAAAAATCCGGCAAGAATATGGAAAATCATTAAAAAATGTCTTTCTTTGCAACAAGATAAAAGATGATGTTGCAGTTTATCCATATTATTCCTGTCATTGCAGCGGCAATTTGCCCTGAAGGGAAGAGTATGGACTGAATTGTGATTAACAGATATTTTGCAGCCATTCTCTTCCGGGAATGGCTTTTTTGTTTATACATCCGGCAGGATGGAAATAAGTTGTAAAAATGAATAACCTGGTAATAGCAGCAGCAGTCATTATTTATGTGGTTTTAATCACATAGGGTTGTGCTGTTTTTGTTGTCAGGAAGCCCCTCTCTGTGTGAAAGCAGTCAGGGGCTTTTTTTTTGGATATATTGTTTAACCTGATAAATATTTTTCATCATGAATTCATCACCATTCACCTTTGAAAGTTTTCTGTCCGGCAGCTGCAAGGCAATCAGAAGCTCATTTTTGCGCGAAATACTTGATATAGCAGGAATGTCCGGGATCATTTCCTTTGCCGGGGGATTGCCGAATCCTGATTTGTTTCCGGTTTCACAGATCAGGATAGCGCTGGACCAGGTGATGTCGGATGGAGGGAAAAGTACCCTTCAGTACTCCGGAAGCCAGGGTTACCTTCCATTGCGTGAATGGATTGCCGGAAGATATTATAAAAGATTTGGCATAAAGGTTGCCCCGGACAATATTCTGATTACAAATGGTTCTCAGCAGGCTCTGGATCTTGCAGGGAAGCTTTTTCTTGATCCGGGAGATTGCATCCTGATGGAAAAACCTTCCTATATCGGAGCAATTCAGGCTTTTTCGGCTTATGATATTAAGATGGAACAAATATCACTTGAACATGACGGAATATCCATTACAGAGTTGAAAGAAAAATGCAGGCGCTGCAATCCCAAGTTTCTTTATGGAATACCGAATTATCAGAATCCAAGCGGAATTAGTTATTCCGAGGGAAAAAGGCTATTACTGGCTGAGTGGCTTAGAACAAAGAAATTACCGTTTATTGAAGATGATCCATACAGTGAAATATACTTTACAAAAACAAACGGTATTCCGGTTTCATTTCTGTTGCCGGAACAGTGTATTTTAACAGGCTCCTTTTCAAAAATGATTTCACCCGGAATTCGCACCGGCTGGATGCTCGTGCCTGATAAGCTGAAATCATATCTGTTAAAGGCCAAGCAGGCTGCCGACCTGCATACCAATAATATCGTCCAGCAACTGATATACAGATTTCTTGTTGATAACGATGTTGACATGCATCTAGACAGAATCCGGATTCATTATCATCAACAGAAGGAAACCATGCTGATGCTGGCAAGACATTTCCTGCCTCAACGCACAAGATTCACCAATCCGGACGGAGGGATGTTCATCTGGGCCACATTGCCGGATGAATTTGATACCACTGAACTGGTGAAATATGCAATATCGGAAAAAGTCATTTTTGTTCCGGGTAAGACCTTTTATGTCAATGGAGAAGGCAATCACAGCATGCGCCTCAATTTTACGAGTTCATCCCCTGATGAAATGGAAGATGGAATGAAGCGGCTCAGGCAGGCAATTAATTTATATATGGAACATATGAAGGTAAAGGTCTGAACAGTCATATTTTTGATTTTCCGTAAAGTAAGAACCGATAAGATGTAATGACTCATCAGTCCTTCAGTTATTTGTCACAGGTATATGGTAATATGACCAGACAAATGATTTTTCTTTCCGGGGCATCATTCGTGATATTTTTCTGAGAATGTGCTGAAAATCTCCTCGATTTCATTCCTTGAAAGAAATCCGTCTGAACTTATAACCAGCCGGTGCCTGAAAATGCATGAATCACCTTTCGGCAGATTCAGCTCAATAGGTTCGAATGCATTGTTGTATGCATTTCTTCCCAGATTATTTACAGAGAACAGACCGTAGTCCCTGGCATGCCAACATGACGGGAAACCAAAATTTTTAGGATGATCAAGTATAACGATTGAAACAGAATCATCTCCGCTAAAGGCTGACAATGAAATCCATTTGTTCTGCGTACCCCAGACCTCCTTACCTTCAAGGCCATTACTGCCAATATAATAACCATTAACCCCTTCCTGGTTAATTACAGGAACAGACGAAATCTTCAAATTTTCACCGGTCAGGATTGCCGGCTTGTCTGAATGTAATTCAAATGATCTTGAGACCCTCAGTGCAAACAATCCTTCTTTATTATCACCAAAAAGAACATTTTCATATTCAGCAATCAGGGTTGTTATTCTGTCCATGATATATCTGTTTTTTTCCTTACTAAAAATAAATCTGGTGTTTTCAGTAAGTATACGGTTGCCATTGTTTGAAATCCAATCCATTTTGGCCTCGATGATACCCTGATTTCCATCCTTTGAAATATTCATTTGAGTTTGCACAATCCTGCCATATTTATGCAGTCTCTCTTTGGGTATGGCATATGAATTGTTCCAGAAATCGAGTCCGTTCACATCTCCGAAATTAAACCAGCAACCGGTCTGATGCGGGTGATCTGTCCGTTCAAAAGCCCGGGGCTTAATGGGATATCCTCTTGTAATAATAACACCTTCAGGTGAACAGACAGGAAAGAAAAATGGCTTTTTAAGCGTATCGTTGTAATGATAAATTGTGAAGAGCTTGTCATTGATATAAATACTGACTTTTTTGCCAGGCTGATGATGTTCAAACCGGACCTCACTTGCATCGGAAGATTCCTGCCCGAATAAATCCACTGCAAAAATCAGGATGGCTGCAATAAATAATATGAAGACACTTGTTTTTTTGTTTTTCATGTTCGGATATTAATATTTAAATACTTTACCTGCCGCCATAACCTCCTGCAATTCTTCATTATAAGTAACCTTTTCCCCTGTGCGCAAAGCCGCATTGGTCAATATAACAGCAACAGAGTGGTTGAAACCTGCCATCTCATCTGCATTGGGTATCTTCCTTGATCGCATGCAATCCATCCAGTTGCGCATATGAGCAACAGTCATATCATCCGCACCTGTATTTGCCGCAGTTTCAACAACAGTCTCCGGCAGTTCAAGTTCTTTCAGTAAATTAGCCTTCATGCCCATGGTCTTTGCATGATTTTCAGTCAGTCCGCCTTCCGAAGTTACCTTGTTGGTATCCAGATTCAGTGTGCCGCCATTAGAAAAATACAGCTCTTTGATGCCGCCTGATGAATTGTGCATGCGCGAACTATATACCACCTGGAATCCGCTTCCCGGATCTTCTGACGGGCCGTAATCAAATACAGCTGTCATGGTATCATCATTACTCCTGCCGTCTTTCCAGACATATATACCTCCATTTGCAACAACACTTCTCGGATGGTTTAATCCGGTAAACCAGTGAATGGTATCTATCTGATGGCACATCCATTGCCCGGGAATACCCGATGAGTATGGCCAGAAGAGTCTGTATTCAATATATTTCCTTGGATCCCAGGGTTCATAGGGTCTGTTTAATAAATACCTTTTCCAGTCGGTATCAGTCTCTTTGATATTGTTAACCAGGTCTGGTCTTCTCCATCGTCCGGGCTGGTTAACATTCCAGCACATTTCAACCATGGTGATGGGACCGAAATCTCCTGATTTGATATAAGCGGCAGCCTTTATATAGTTTGCGCCGCTTCTTCTCTGGGAACCTATCTGGACTATTTTCTCAGATGCCCGGATAGTCTTTAAAGCCGACCTGTTATCATCCATGGTTTCTGCGAAAGGTTTTTCCACATACACATCGCATCCTGCCTTTACAGCCTCGATGGTATGAAGTGCATGCTGAAAATCTGCTGTTGAGATAATCACGCCATCCGTAATGTTCCAGTCGTACAGTTCTTCATTATTACGGGCAAGTTTAACCGGGATTCCTTTCCTTCTGAAATATTCATCCGCTTCTGCCCTTCTCCGGTTCCAGATATCTGAAACGGCTACGATTTCCATATTTACAAGAGGTGCCTGGCTTAGGAATGCCGGAATCAGGGTTTGTCTGGCTCTGTCGGAGAAACCAATAATACCCGCCCTAATCCGGTCGTTTGATCCTATTATCCTTTTATAACTTTTGGCACTGAATGTTACTGATGGTACAACAATTCCGGCAGTACCGATAGCTAAATTTTTTATAAATCTGCGTCTGGAGTTTTTCATTTGAGTTGTTTTTTAAATGTCATGTAGACCTAGTTGTTTCCTTTGATTTACCTCACTTCAGTAATATTTCCCTGCCAAGTCCTGTGCTTTTTCCCGGCATCCGCCAGGCATATTTCAAGGAAGATTTTATTCATTTTCTGAAATCTTGATTTTAATGTTTTTAAAGGAGACTTCATCTCCATGATCCTGAAGAAGGATATGCCCTTCTTCTGCTTCTCCGAAACGACTATGGCTATTGTATTCGGGAGCAGCATATTTGCTCTTTTTAACCAGATTACGAAATTCCTGACTCCCCCTGTCATATTCAAGTATTTTTACTTCGTTCAGCCAATGCTCGACATGGTTGTCCTGTGACTTGATCAAAGCATGATTCCACTGGCCTGGAGGATATACCAGTTTGTTTCTGGCTGGTATCAGATCGTAAAGTGAACCGACTGTCCGGTTGCCATCTCTGCCCAGCCTGGCATCAGGATGATTGACATCATCGAGGATCTGAAATTCAAGTCCGAATGCCGATCCTTTGTTACCTTCTTCCTGCAGGGTTACATAATATTTAATACCGCTATTGGCTCCCTTTGTGATTCTGAAATCAACCTGCAGCTCAAAATCATCGTACTTATCAAGTGTTACGATGTCACCGCCGTATTTTGATTCGTTTCCGCCTGAGGCAGAAACCGTCATCATATCATTTTCGACTTTCCAGCCCTTTTCAGGAAATGCATCTTTAAAAGCACCTTTCCATCCGGCTGTCGACTGTCCATCGAATAATAGCTGCCAGCCCTCCTTCACTTCTTTTTTTGTAAGCTTATTGGATGTATTGATTTCCTTAATGGTTGTTGCCGTGCTATATTTCCCGGGATCATCAGTTATTATCCGTATATTCTTCCATCTGACCTCCAGTTTGTCACATAAACTGTCGTCCGGAACAGAATGCACCTGTAAACCGATGAATCCTGCCGGAGTTAAATCATCAACCAGATTAGCCGTGGGTATACCGTTTACCCAAACCCTGATTGACGGACCGATGGCTTCTATTCTGTATTTATTCCATTCACCAAAACGGTAAGCTTTCTTCCCTTCGGGATGATAATCCAAATCGTACAGCCACTCTCTTCGTGCTTCATCATATATTCCTCCCGACAAGGATCTTTCCGGACGGTTATCAATTTCGACCTGGTAGCCGAATACCCTTCCGCTTTTGTATTGGGGATAACTGTTGCTTCTGATTTGTACGCCAGAGTTAAGAATAATGTCTTTCTTTACTTCGAATTCCAGGATAAAATCACCATATATATTTTCAGTACATAAAAAACTGTTTGGACTACCCGGGACAGTTCGTCCCACGATAGTTCTGTCTTCCACAGTATATTTTGCTATGCCGTTAAGTTGAACCCAGCCACTCAGGTTTTCTCCATTAAATATACTGATCCAGTGAGTTTTTCGGTTCTGTGAAAAGCAGGCTGGGTGTTTGCATGTTATTGCAGTGATGCATAACATAATATATACAACTCTTCTCATAATTGATTTATTTGAATGATCTGGGTAAAGATAATTGCAAATTCTGAACCATAAGTCCAAAATTGCAGGAGAAATTCATTGTATCTATCTTGGATTGCAGAATAAGAATATCAAAAAAGGAAATTGCTTCATGGTAATTCAGACAGATATCCTAAACCTGCTCCATGCGTGTTATCATGAGTAGAAAAAAACAATGATTAATTCCTTATTGAATAATATCAAATAATTGTTTTACTTTGTTGCAAGTAATTGTCATCAATTTATTACCATCATGCTTAAAACGGTCGATCTGACAAAAATATTCCGTACCGACGAAGTTGAAACAACTGCTCTTAACAGGGTCAATCTCGAGATCCGGGAAAAGGAATTTGTTGCCATTATGGGCCCGTCAGGTTGCGGAAAATCAACATTGCTGAATATCCTGGGACTGCTGGATAATCCCACCACGGGCAAATATTATTTCAATGGGACAGAGGTCTCTAAATACAGGGAAGGTCAGCGAACAAAGCTGAGGAAGGGTAATATCGGCTTTATCTTTCAAAGTTTTAACCTGATTGACGAACTGAATGTTTATGAAAATGTTGAACTTCCGTTGCTTTATTTACGGACAGGTGCCTCTGAAAGAAAGCGTCTCGTTAATGAAGTGCTTGATCGCATGCAGATCAGTCACAGGAGAAAGCACTTTCCGCAACAGCTGTCCGGAGGTCAGCAGCAGCGGGTTGCCGTGGCCCGTGCTGTTGTTACCAATCCGAAGCTGATTCTGGCAGACGAACCCACAGGAAACCTTGATTCCAAAAACGGGGAAGAGGTGATGACCCTTCTTGAAGAGCTCAATAACCAGGGGACAACACTTGTCATGGTCACCCACTCACCGGCACATGCCGACAGAGCCCACCGTATTGTTCATCTCTTCGACGGTCATATTGTTACCGAGAATATCAGGGAAGAATTCAGGGTCTGAAAACATCTGGGGATCAGGGATCTGAAAATGACTGTAAACCTTTTCCAGAATGATCTGTTCTTAACAGGTACAGGTTTAAACGTGGGGCTTATTTCACTGAAAAGATACTGAACCTGCACAATCTCATTTTCTGCAGCAGATAAGATACCGAAACTCCCAGCACACCGAGCCCGTATTTAATGCTGCGGAAAAGGTTGATGGAAGAGGCTTCGGCAAAGTACCTGGTGGGACAGGTAACCTCGGCGATCTCGAATCCCGCCATAAATATCTGTGCAATCATCTGGTTATCAAAAATAAAATCATCAGAATTCGCATTATAATTGACTGATTCCAGCACTTTGCGTGAAAAGGCCCTGAATCCGGTATGGTATTCGGACAGTTTTTGGTTCATCAGCAGGTTCTGGACAAATGTAAGCACCCTGTTTGAAAAATACTTATAAACGGGCATGCCTCCTTTCAATGCTCCTTTCCCCAATATTCTCGAACCCAGCACTGCATCATACAAACCGTTAGCTATGATGTAACACATGGAGTGGATGAGTTTTGGAGTGTACTGGTAATCGGGGTGCAACATGACCACAATATCGGAATTTAATTCCAGCGCCTTGTTATAACATGATTTCTGGTTTCCCCCGTAACCTTTGTTACTTTCGTGTTCGATGATATGCCTGATTCCTATCTCCCTGGCTTTCCGGATGGTCTGGTCACTGCTCAGGTCATCGACCAGGATAATTTCATCAACAACATCCATGGGAATCTCACTGTATGTCTGTTCAAGGGTTTTTTCTGCATTGAATGCAGGCAATACAACCGTAATTTTCTTATTGTATATCATCCGGCGTTCAAATTATTTTTCTCTTAAAAGGAAAACGTAACCGTTCTTTTCATACAGGATTTTCAATCCTGGATAATTCCTCAGGATTCTGTCCCTGCTTGTTATTTTGCAGGTAAAATAAGCATTTTTATCAATACTGCCTGTTAGCAGCCAGTTCTTTTTATAAGATAAAGGATTTTCAGGCATCTTCTTTTCAGTATAAAAAAGGTGGGCGTAGCTTTTATATCCGAGTGTCTCAACATAGGCATCCTTGTCTGAGAGATCTTTGAAAAAAGCAATGGCAGCACCCTGTGAGTATGCTTCAATTCTGGTTGTGTACATGATCAGGGTAAGCATTACTGACAGTCCTGATGATGCAAAGAGGGTAACCATCGCCTGAAAAGACAACCTTTTCTTATGAAAAACGAGAAACAGGATCAGCCCTGCAATAAGGATCAGTCCCGCAACCGGTTCATAGCCATGCCAGCGTACATCTGCCAGCACGATATTTCTGGCAAAATCGTCTGTTATAAGAGATGAACCTGCAATCTGGTGCTTAAAGTAACCCAGAAAAGGAAAAACAATAACTATCGCAGATACAATGGAACCAACAATAATCAGTCCGGCAACAATCCATCCCGGTAAGAAAATTTTTCTGTCAATGTATTTGAATATGACCAGGGCACTCAGAAATGTAAGCGGGAAATAACACAGCGATGAATAATGAACAATTTTGGTTTTCACGATGGAAAACAGGATCAGAACGATCCAGAACAAGATGAGCATCCATTTTTTATAATTCCTCTGAACCGGGGTATCATCCCTGAAAGCCAAAAATCCCATGAAAGCCGGAACAGATGCAGGAAAAACCCCGATCAGCAATACGATAAAATGATAAAGAAAAAAGCCTCCGTGACCGGCATCCTCTGTCTGGAACAGTCTTATCTGATAAGCAATAAAATCCTTTAACACTGAGAAATTACCATCCAGTATCTGAAGGATAAACCAGGATCCCCCGGTAAGGAGAAGCACAATGATAAATATAAATGTGTCCCTGATGGATAAGATCGTTCTGAAACGGTTCAGTGCCCAGTATATGCCGGCAGTCAGCAAAAACACCAGAAGGGCAACCGGGCCCTTGGTCAGTATGGCCAGACCAATGAAGGCTGCTGACATGAGTATACTGATGACAGCTTTTTGCCTGGTGTGTTTGATGAAATGGTGAATTCCAAGAAAGATAAAAAGGTTGAACCAGGGATCAATGATGCCCGACTTGAAATACAAAAAAGGAAGGATGCTGCAGGCATAGGTCATTACCCACAAAAGTCCGAATTTATTGTTATACAGCTTTCTCCCGGCATTGAAAAGTACCGGCAATGTAACTGTACCGCAGATGGCATTGGGGAACCTGGCGGCAAATTCATTGATTCCGAATACTTTCATTGAAAGAACCTGTAACCAGATGAACAGAGGAGGCTTTTCCCAGAATGGCAGGAAATTGATTCTGACTGTAAGATAATCACCTGTTACAATCATTTCCCTGGCCGATTCGGCAAAGTTGATCTCATCCCAGTCAAAGAGATGAACACCGCCCAGGAATGGCACAAACAAAACCAGGGATGCAACTGCAATTGCAGTGTTTATGAAGATGCTCCTATTTTTTTGCATGGTATCCTGATTTAAGAAGATCCGGAATACTCAGGTCCAGCCATTTTTTACCGGATGAGAACAACGTCCGGTACACAAACAGGGCAAATGTAACTCCGATGATTGATCCGAAATAGATATCTGCCAGAAAATGCTGGGACAAATATACTCTTGAAAAGGCTGTAAGCGTGGCCATAAAGAAACAGATCAGCTTAACCGCATTGTTCTTTGTCAGGACGGCCAGACATAAGAAAAGTCCGAATGCCGTTGCGGCATGACCTGAAGGAAAGCTCAGGTAATATCTCATTTTAACGCCTTCAATAAGATGAAGATCATATATTCCATTCAGATATTTAACAGGCCTTAGCGCATCAGAGAAAAATATTCTTTTGAGGATCTGGACAAAAAGTCCTCCGCCAATATAAGTAAGCAAAATAAACAATGACTTTCTTAAGGAGACCAGTAGGAAAAGCACGGTTATGATAACGGCGAACAATCCACCGCCAAGGTGGGTTATGTATTTAAAAAAACCGTCCGATACAGAACTGTGATGATTATTGATAAAAATGTGAACAGCTGTCTTTGATTCCAGAATCAATGGCAGAAGTAAAATTATCAGGAAGATAAACCAGGGAATAAAAAAGTACAGGTTTTGGTTAAATAGTTTTTTCACTGAAATTCTGTCAAAAAATTTTCCCTTCAAAGAAAAGAAATTTTAAGCATTTGTTTGCCTGAACGGAAACGTTTTTTGACAGATTGTCGGATTCATTGACCGGCATTACCTTGTCAGATACAGAAAACAAGCCTGTTAAATCAATGCAGCAAGATGCTGTTTTGCAGGTTATTCCGGACTTCATGGAACCGTGTCTCCTGGTTTCTTTCGGGGCTGGTGTAATAAGACATTCGGGCACATCCGGTTTCAGGGAGTGGTCAATCGCCGTTGTCATTTTGATCGGTAAAATCTTCATCAAAACCTGCCGGCTGGTTTTCTGATTCAAAATAATAAATTCTTATTCTTGCAGTATCACGGAGAAAATCCACGCGGCCTATCTCTACCCTGTTGATTTTAATACCCGTTCGTTCCTCCAGGTCTTTGATCAGTTCCGCTCTTTTTTCAGGTTTGATCAGGTCAATTTTTTCATAAACAATGGTTTTTCTTGATTCATGTTTCAGAAGAAACACCTTTTCGAGCAGGTACGTGACAAGAATAAGGGCAAGATTTGCAAATATCAGCTCGGCATAGCTTATTTTTTTGTTTGCCAAAGCATTGATTACCGAAATACCGATAATCAGGAACAGATAGGTCATTTCCTTGATATCTATCTGCAAGGTGCGGTACCGGATGATGCCAAATATGGCAAAGAGTCCCAGTGCAAAACCAAGCTGAAGCTTTACATTCTCAAGGAGAAAGCACAGTGCAAATATGACAGAGGATATAAGTATATAAGTGAACAGGTAATCCTTGCGTCTTGCGACAGGGTAATAAATGAACCTCACTATTATAATAACCACAATCAGATTAAAACCAAGACGCACCAGTAATTCAAGGAAGTCGGAGAGATTGATTAACCTGATTCCGAATATTTCAGGAACAACTCTTTCAAGGAAGATCATTTTGTTTATGTATTTTATTGATGAATAATAATTTTTCTTTAAAACGGTTGTATTTTACAGAATCGTCGGTTAAGATCCTGCCGATGCAATATTTGCTTAAACCGCGGGGAGTGATTCCCAGGTTTTCAAGTATCCCGGTAAAGTCAGATACATGTCCGTTTGAATTGCTGCGCTTGATTTCTGCTATTGCCAGTTTAGGGAGGTCTCTGTGCACATGTCCGTTATCAAAAAGAATATTGTGGTCAATGGTTATTCTTTCTGTCAGTTCTTTATTTACAAGGGTCATCCTTAGAAAGGACGTATATATTTTTGGTTCGAGCTGTTTCGAATCAACAGGTGAGTTTTCCCTGATGAAATTTATGGATTCTCTGGTCAGTTCGGTTTCAAGTCCGTGCATCCTGATGCGTTTTTTAATGGTTCTTCCGTATCTGGTCTTGTATTTTATTTCAAGGAAAAACACATTTGTCTCCTGGTAAGCCCTGAACCTGATCTTATAGCGGTTAACCCTGCCGTTATGGTGATCGAGATACAGCTTGTTATCGGGAGTGTCATAATATAACGAACGGTAAGAAAAAATACGGTCATCTCCTATTGCCAGGATCCTGTAATAAGGCATCGATTTTTCAAGGATTTGAGGCAACAAAAGGTTGGAAAAAACATATTTGGAGTCTACCCGGTTCATCAGGCTGACCGAATCCATCTCCTGAAGTGTTATGCCTTCGAAACCGGATATTATTTTATTGATAGTCTTCAATATTGATATTATTTTGAAAACTTATATTTGTAGACCTTCGACGACACAAGTTTTCCTTTTTCATTGAATTCTTTTTTGGATATTTTCAACAGACCCTCATAAACATGCTCGGTTTTATAGATGACCCTGCCTGAAGCATCGTATTCAATCTCTGTAAGTATATCATTGTTCTCATTAAAAGTATACTTGAAGTGCTTCCTGATGCTCCCATCAGGATTATACTTGATTTCCTCGATTAAGTTACCTTCTTCGTCAAACCTGTCAATACCTTCAAGGAATATTGATTTACTGTTGGTATGGTTCCATATCTCTTTTGCCACTATCTCTGTGGCCCTGACTTTTCTTTCGGATTGTGCGCTGACGAACAGGCATACTGACAGAACCAATAAGGATAAGAGAAATTTCTTCATTTTATTTGATAATTACAAGAGAATCGGAGATTACAATATGTTGAAAATCCCGGTAGATGGTTACCGTTTTTGAAACAGGGATGAGCATCCGTGCAAAGGGATCAGAAAGGGCATAAACAGTATAGGTGCCTTTAACCAGGTTTTCAAACCTGAATGTTCCGTCGTGGTATGTTTTTACATCATCAAAATGAAAGGGATCATCACCGTAAACGATGAATACATCCTCATCTGCCCCGTAATATTCAGCTATGATATCGGTCCGCTCTGCGTTCTTATCCACCACCCAGACTTTGCCTGTAACAGATGAGGTGCCTTCATCATAGTCGCATTTATCCAGTGTTATTAAATCCTGAACATGCACTGTTTCGTTATTGCCCGGAACATGTACATCGGCGATGACAGGTACAAGTCCTGAGGCTGAATTTCCCGAGGTGTCGGCAGAATAAACAAATACCCTGTAATTTCCCTTTCTCAGGTATTCGAACCTGTATGTCCCGTCCCAGTTTGTACTGTAACGGTCGCTGTATGTTTTGTTACTGCCGTAAATGATGTATACATCGGCATCCGGCACGTAAAAGCTGTCCAGTAAATGTGTAAAAGAATTGTTATATATTTTTGCAAAGACCTTTCCGGTTATTACCGAGTTACCTCCTTCACCTTCTTCCTTGCTGCATGAGAATGCCAAAACTGCCAGAACCATCAGATACATCATACGCTTCATACAAATCACGTTTTAAATTTTTTCAGCAAATATAGTTCCAATATTGATTTTTACTACAGAAAATCGACAAACATGGGATATTTAATGAATAAAAGGATTGCAGATTATTCTGTTCATTGATTTTAAATATTGTTCAAGTGAATTATTTCCCTTATACTTACGCAACAGAAATAAGTTGCAAAATTATATATAATTATGAAGAAATATAAATGCACTGTCTGCGGATACATTTATGATCCAGAAGAAGGTGATCCGGATGGCGGAATATCTCCCGGAACATCTTTTGAAGATATTCCTGATAACTGGGCATGCCCCGTATGCGGAGTTTCAAAGGAAGATTTTGAGGAGACTGAATAAGGATTTGACATTTAGAAAAATATTGAGTAATATAGTTCAAGTAATTCCAGAATTCATTTAAAACATTAAATACTTTAAAATGAAAAAGTTAGCTTTTTTATGCATCTTTCTGTTTACAGGAACACAAATATGGGCTGTTGAAACTGAATCAGTCATCAAAGAGGTGACTGTCTATCAGAACGGGGCAAAGATCGTCAGGGAAGCTTATGTAAATATTACTGCAGGCAATTCAGAAGTGGTTTTTACCGATTTAACGACTTCATTGAAGCAGAGCAGTGTTCAGGTGGAACTCGAAGGAAATGCCATATTGCTTTCGGCAACTTCAAGGATTAATTACCTGAAGGAAAAAGAGAAATCGCGCCTGGTAAAGGTTTTACAGGATTCTCTTAATATGATAGAAAACCAGCTGAAGATACTGGCGGGTGAAAAATCGGTATATACCGGCGAGGAAAAACTGATCAATGAAAACACCAAACTGGGAAGCGAGCAGTCCGGTGTCGAGGTAACCGAGCTGAAGCTCCTGTCTGATTTTTACAGGACGAGACTCATGGATATTAAAAAACAGTTGATTAACATTGAAGCCAAAGAACAGGATCTGAAAAATACCAGGACAAGGATACAGCGACAACTGAGCGATTTAAATGCTTTACAGAACAAACCCACCGGTGAGGTTGTTCTCAATCTTGCTGCCAACAGTCCGGTGAAGGTTAAAATCAGGGTATCATACCTGGCTTCGGGCGCAGGCTGGTACCCGGTATACGATATCCGTTCAGAGAGCACTGTCAGACCAATCAAGCTGGTCTATAAAGCCAATGTTTACCAGTCCACCGGCTATGACTGGAAAGACGTGAAGATGTCAGTATCTACAAGAAACCCGGAGGCAGACCAGAACCGGCCGATACTCAATCCCTGGTTCATCGATTTTTACCAGCCCCAGATGCCGGTTCTCAGGGAAATGAAAAGTGCCAGGGCACCCGAAGCTGCAATGAACATATACCAGGAAGCTATTGAATTTGAGCCGGGTGATGAAATTTCAGCGCCTGTCAGGTATGAAGTTACGGAATCATCAGGTATGATGGCCACCGAGTATGCCATTGAGAACAGGCAGAGCATACCCTCCGACAGCAAAGAACATATGGTGGCCGTAAAAGAATTCGAAGTGGATGCCGGGTACACTTATCATGCTGTCCCCAAGCTCAGCGACGGCGTGTTCCTGCTCGCCAAGCTGGCAGATTTTGGCGACCTGAGCCTGCTGCCCGGGAAAGCCAACCTGTTCAACGAGGGCATGTATGTCGGGCAGTCAGACATCAATCCGTTTACCACGGCCGACACCATGATGATTTCGCTCGGCAGGGATGAGAAAATATCCATCAAAAGAACAGTGCTGAAGGATCTCACAACCAAACATACAATCGGTACCAATATAAAAGAAACCAAAGGCTTTGAACTGCTGATCAAGAATAACAAAAACATACAGGTTGACCTGGAAATCCTGGATAACATTCCACTCTCAAAAAACAAGGATATTGAAGTAAACCTCGACAATGACGGGGGAGGAAACCTGATGAAGGAATACGGAAGACTTCTCTGGCGAGTCAACCTGAAGCCGGGCGAAAGCAGGAAGATCGATTATTCGTTTTCTGTTAAATATCCAAAGGACAGGACCATTTCAGGATTGTAGCAAGTTGATCGCTTTCCTGATCAGGATTTTGTGGATTCTATTCTATTTGCTTTTTAATTTCTTCAACGAACTCTTTAACCTGTCCGATTAAAGGCTCAACAACCTTTTTATCAAAGTCAAACAAATCGCCATAGTCTCCTTTTTGTCTCAAATCGAATAGCTTTGTGAAAAGCCTGCCAAATTTTTTATCGATCTTACCCGATTTTATATAATAAAGCCCAAATTGAGTTCTTGCCCCGTCGTGTGTTTGAGTTTCTATATCATTCTTTAATAATAAAGAAAATACAGCGTAAAAACACGAATAATACAGTCTGTTTAAAACCGCATTCCATCTTTCTTTTTCTGCAAGAATCAAAGCTTCTTCAAACGTTTCCTCTGATCGATGGAATCTATATTTTATATAATCATCTTTATTGCCGATTGTCATAATTGTATTCCCTCTTTAGTCACTTTCTTATATAAAGGGGAAAATATTAAGGCGCTTTTCCAGTATTCTTTAGGGTAGATGAACGCTGAGATTATTTGTCCTGAATCTAACTCAATATCAAATAAGCCATCCCTGAACCTGTCCTCAATCTCATTTGTAATTTCTTTTGAATCAACCAGTATCAAAATATCCCAGTCTGAATCAGGATGAAAGTCTCCCCTGGCCCGGGATCCAAAAAGATATGCAACAGCCTTTGGATCCTTTTTATGAATTGTTTTTTTAATTCTATCTTGTATCTGATTCTGGTCCATTACCTTCAGTATTATACCCAAAGATATATATTTATTGTGAAAGTCTGAGAAGTCAAATTGCAATAAGGGCTAATCAATTGTCTTGTCCCCGGTTGCCCGGATTTTAACAATAATATAACATCAAAATTTATCGCAGATTTATTAATTTTGGCTTTTTGTTTTGAAGGACAATACCAATGCTGTATCTCTCAACATACTTCACACTGATTAAAAGAATCCTGTTTCTTTTATTGATATATACCATTTCCAGGTTCGGGTTCTTCTTTTTCAATCTTGGCTGGTTTGGCAGCATGGGTTTCTTTGATGTCCTGACGGCTTTTTTGAAAGGTATTCTCTTCGATCTGAAAACCATTCTGATCATCAACCTCCCATTTATCATATTCTCTCTTCTTCCTTTCGGTTTTATTTTTAAAAAATGGTATCAGAAAACTTTGAAAATCTATTTTTTAGTAACAAACCTGATCCCGTTGTTCTTTAATATTGCCGATTACGAGTATTCAAAATTCATTGGTAAGAGAAGTGATATAAGCCTTTTTGGTGTGAGGAACGACATTGTCGAACAGCTTGGCCAGATGGCGGCTGATTTCTGGTACCTTCTGTTGATCGGTGTTATTTCCGGGATTATACTCTGGATATTTTATCCTTTGAGAACCAGAAAACTCTACAGAATAAAACCGGCATATGTTCTGCCTGTCTTTATCATTTTCGGGGGATTTGTTTTTCTGGGCATGAGAGGCAGCCTTAGAGTGAAACCCCTGCTTCCTGTTGCCGCATACGGCGGTTCACCTGAGAGGGCTAACCTGATGCTGAACACACCGTTCTGCATCATCCATACACTGGATAAAGAACCGCTAAAGGCAGTGGACTATTTTTCCGATGAAGAACTCGAAAAGCATCTCCCTGTTCCTTACACCAGGTCTGATACAAACCGCCTGGGCAATAATATCCTGATCATCATCGTGGAAAGTCTTTCACCAGAGTTTGTCGGACACCTGAACAATACAGAGGGATATACACCTTTTCTGGATACGCTTGCAGACAGGGGAATATCATTCAGGTACTGCTTCTCAAACGGCCGGACTTCTCAACAGGCAGTACCTTCGATCCTTATCGGGATACCACAACTGATGGATGAATCGATATCCACGTCACAATACCAGACCAACCATTTCTTTTCACTGGCTGAACATTTAAAGCAATTCGGTTATCATTCCTGGTTTTTTCACGGCGGCAATAACGGTACAATGGGTTTTGACACGTTCACGAAGAAAGTGGGATTCACCTATTTCGGTGCTGATGAATATCCTGATAAAAGAGATCATGATGGCAGCTGGGGCATATATGACGGTCCGTACCTTAAATATTGTGCAGGCATGCTCGATAAACTGCCAAAACCTTTCTTCGGCGCGATATTCACCCTGAGCTCACATCAGCCTTACCTGATACCGGACGACCTCAGGGAAAAATTCAATCGTTCAAAGAATCCTGCCCAGAATGTTATGGCATACACCGATTATTCCATTAAAGGATTTTTTAAGGAGGCTGAAAAGACTGACTGGTTTAAAAATACGCTCTTTATTATCACGGCAGATCATACCCATCCGCACATTGAGCATAAATACCAGGGATACATCGACGGTTACAGGATACCCATGATCATCTGCCATCCATCATTAAAATTAACTGCGGATACAGATAAGATCGTGCAGCAGATTGATATCCTGCCGACGATCGCAGATTTCCTGGGGATCGATCCGGCCGGACTGCCCAGGTTTGGCCGGTCTGTTCTGCAGGATGATACAAACCGGAATGCCCTTTTCTATGCCCATCATTCCTGTTATCTTGTCAGAAAAGATCATTACCTTGAAATGCTGGACGGTGACTTCCGGTTCAAAGACTGGCATGACAACCCTGTTGAATCACCTCCGGCCTCAGCAGAAGATGAAAACCTGCTGAAAGCTTACAGGCAATATTTTAACAACAGCATGGTGAATAATTCTTTTGTAAAATGAGCATGCCGAAACCACAGATCAATGGTTGGATGGTTTACCCTGTAAGGAATATGGGTTGTAAAAATAATTTCATGATTTTAACGATATTTATTTATCTTTGCCACTAATTTTTTTCAGGATAGCTGAAAAAATGAATTAAGGGCTTCAAGAATAAACCACCTGCCTGGTTGATCTGACACTAAAATATCTGAGTGATGACGGCAATACCGATTAAACCCTGAGATCAGCAATAATATTGTTTTTGAAGTTTTTAATTGAGACGGGTCAACTACGAATATCCATATGGATAAGGATGAAAAAGGAAATTATATAATCATCGAACCAGAATCATGAAAATAGGAATTCTAAAGGAAAGAGAACCTGAAAACAGGGTTGCTGTTATGCCCGAAACCGTTGCTTCCTTAACTGAGCTCAATGTTGAAATCATGGTCGAAAAAGAGGCGGGAATGAGATCATTCGTGTCTGATTCCGACTATCAGCAGGCAGGAGCAAAAACTGCTGCCCGCAAAGATGTGATGCAAAATTCAGATCTGTTGCTGTTTATCAATCCGCCGGATGTTGATGAGCTCGGATCAGTTGCCGGGAACACGGTGCTTATCGGCATGATGAATCCGTTTTTTAATAAAGATCTTGTCAGCACACTGGCCAGTAAGAAGGTCACATCTTTCAGCATGGAGCTCCTGCCCCGTACCACGCTGGCACAGGCTATGGATATTCTTTCATCCATGGCAACCATTGCCGGTTATAAAGCTGTACTGGATGCAGCACAGAATCTCCATAAATTTTTCCCGATGTTTATGTCTGCGGCAGGAACCATCAAGCCGGCAAAGGTGCTCATTCTCGGGGCAGGGGTTGCCGGACTGCAGGCAATCGCGGTTGCACGTAAACTGGGTGCTGTGGTTGAAGTATTTGATGTCCGGTCGGCCGTTAAAGAAGAAGTGCAAAGCCTTGGCGGAAAATTCATTGAAGTTGAAGGGGCAACAGAAGATGCTGATGCGGGAGGTTATGCAGTCGAGCAGACTGAAGAGTTCAGGCAGAAACAAAGTGAACTGATTCATCAGCATGCAGTCAGATCTGATGTGATCATATGTACTGCCCAGATCCCGGGTAAAAAAGCTCCCCTGCTGGTGAAAAAAGAAACGGTTGACCAGATGAAACCCGGATCAGTGATCGTCGACCTGGCAGCTTCAACCGGAGGTAACTGCGAACTCACTAAAAACAATGAGACCGTTATATATAACCAGGTCAGGATCATCGGCAATTCCTACTATCCTTCTGAAATGCCATATGATGCCAGTGCCATGTTCAGCCGGAATCTGTTTAATTTTATCAGGCTGTTTATTGATGATAAAGGCAATCTGAATCTCGATTTTAACAACGAGATCATCAAAGGTACCTGCCTTACCCATAATGGTGAAATCACCCATGCAACTGTAAAAGAAGTAATCAATCAATAAAAACTTATTCCAATGGAAAATGTGCTTGTATTTTTATACACTTATAAAGAAGCTATTTTCATCATTGTATTATCAATCTTTCTGGGCTTCGAAGTAATATCCAACGTGCCGTCAATATTGCATACCCCTTTGATGTCAGGAGCAAATGCCATCAGCGGTGTCAGTATCATCGGTGGAATCATTTTACTGGGACATGCCGATCTTACAACGATCTCATTAAACCTTATCCTCGGGATCTTTGCTGTCCTTTTTGGTACATTGAATGTAGCCGGAGGTTTTGTGGTTACTGACCGCATGCTGGAAATGTTTAAGAAAAAACAAAAAAAGTAGAAGAAGATGAATAAAGTACTATATGCACTTGACGGCTCAATATTTACGGTAGGTGATACAATATTGGAATACAGCTATCTGCTGGCAGCCATCTTCTTTGTGATCGGACTGAAACTTCAGAGTCAGCCGGGTACCGCCCGCAAAGGCAATATCTGGGCAGGCGGGGGCATGCTGCTGGCCATGATAACAACTCTTTTATTACATAAAAACAGCGACGGGCAGTATATCAGCCTGGCGAATGCTTCAGTTGTAATAAGCGTGATTATTTTTGGCTCAATCATCGGGTCGGTTGTTGCCCGCAAGGTCAAGATGACTGCCATGCCTCAGCTGGTTTCGTTTTTTAATGCCACAGGAGGTGCAGCTTCAGGCCTTGTTGCCGTTATGGAATTCTATAATCCTGATAACAAAGCAATTCTCGTTACATTGCTGGGACTTGTAATCGGCAGTCTGACTTTCAGCGGAAGCATGATCGCATATGGCAAGCTTGACGGTAAAATAGGGGATATCTTTTCTCCTGTTATGAAGTATATCAATATTGCGATGTTGCTGGTTCTTGCCGGACTGGTCATATTCCTGCTGATGGCGGGATTTGATTTTCCATACCGCAACGTTCTTGCGGTTGTTTTACTGTTTCTGGCTTTGCTGTACGGCGTTTCATTTGTCATGCCCATTGGTGGTGCTGACATGCCGGTTGTGATATCCTTGCTGAACTCTTTCTCGGGAATCGCTGCAGCCCTGGCAGGTTTCATCTATAACAACCAGGCAATGATCCTTGGAGGTATCCTGGTTGGTGCCGCAGGAAGCATTCTTACCATTCTGATGTGCCGGGCAATGAACCGGTCTCTGCTCAATGTGCTTGTCGGCGCATTTGGCGGAGGAGGCGCTGGTCCTGAAGGAAAAGACATTGGTGCCATCAAGGAAATATCATTAAGTGATGCTGCAGTTCTTCTGAGTTATTCCCAGAAGGTTGTGATTATCCCGGGATACGGACTTGCGGCTGCACAGGCCCAGCATATCTGCAGCGATCTTGATAACCTGCTGACAGATAACGGGGTGGAAGTGAAGTATGCCATTCATCCCGTTGCAGGCAGGATGCCGGGACATATGAATGTTTTGCTGGCAGAGGCAGATGTGTCGTATGACAAACTCATTGCAATGGAAGACATCAATCCTGAGATGCCGAACACCGATGTTGCAGTTGTTATCGGGGCAAACGATGTGGTGAACCCGGCAGCATACGATGATCCTTCCAGTCCGATTTACGGCATGCCCATTATCAATGCTCACGAGGCACACAATATCATCGTGATGAAGAGAGGCATGGGCAAAGGTTATGCAGCCATTGAGAATTACCTGTTTTACAATGATAAAACACGCATGCTGTTCGGAAATGCCAAAGAATCACTTCAGAAGCTGGTAACCGAGATCAAAACACTGTGAGAAGGAGACCCGGTGTCAGCAATCAGCAATGATCAGTGACAGGTGACTGTTGATCAATAAACTGTTTCCGGCGAACAGTAAAACACGACAAGCAAGTAATGTAACTCAAAAAAGAATATTAAAAAGGCCATGTTATTCCGACATTGACTGTTGACTGATTGTCACTTGCAGTTTGTCAAAACTTACGGTTATCTTAAACCTTCACATTAAAATAATAGCGCAATACCATTCCATTTGAAATTCATTTCCTAAATTTGGAGTGCAGGATTTTTTATGATCCTGCTATTTGCAATCATAAATGTTTTGACTGTCATTTTTTTTTTATTGAACCGGTTTTCCCGTCAAAAGCTGTTATTCAGCAATGGCCGATTATCACGACATACTTCAGAAAGTCTGGGGGTACAGACAATTCAGACCTTTACAGGAAGAGATCATTAAATCTGTCCTTGAAGGGCGTGATACCCTTGCACTCATGCCGACCGGCGGAGGGAAGTCCATTACATTCCAGGTTCCCGCCCTTGTTATGGAAGGTATCTGCCTTGTGATCACTCCTCTTATCGCCCTGATGAAAGACCAGGTGGAGAAATTGCAACAGCTGGAAATAAAGGCGCAGGCCATTTTTTCAGGAATGACCTGGGATGAGATAGACGTTGCCCTGAATAATTGCATTTACGGAAATTATAAGTTCCTGTATATCGCACCCGAGCGTATCGGATCAGATCTTTTTCGTGCCAGGTTTCAGAGCATGCCGGTAAACATGATAACAGTTGATGAAGCACATTGCATATCCAAATGGGGTTATGATTTCAGACCTTCATACCTGAAGATCTCCGAATTGCGCAAAGTATTTCCCGAGGTACCTGTACTTGCATTGACTGCAACTGCCACAACGGTTGTGGCTGAAGATATCCAGGAAAAGCTGCTTTTTGGCTCAAAACATATACTAAGACAGAGTTTTGAAAGGAAAAACCTGACATATATGGTCAGACGGTCAGAAGATAAACAGAAGGATCTGCTTGAACTGATTAAAAATACGGAGGGAAGTGGTATTGTGTATGTAAGAAACCGTAAGAGATGTAAAGAACTGGCTCTATTACTGAAAAAGAACGATATCTCTGCCGATTACTATCATGCCGGACTGAAACATGAAGTGCGTACACTCAGGCAGGAAAGCTGGACCCGTTCAAATACCAGGATCATGATTGCAACCAATGCCTTTGGCATGGGTATCGATAAGGCTGATGTCAGGCTGATTGTGCATATGGATATACCCGACTCGGTCGAAGCATATTTTCAGGAGGCGGGACGCGGGGGAAGGGACGGAAAACCTGCAAAAGCCATTCTTTTGTTCGGACCTTCCGATAAGAAGGTTGCTGACCAGCGAATAGCAGCCAATTTCCCGGAGATTGAAACCATCAAAAAGGTATACCAGGCAGCGGGCAACTATTGTCGCATAGCCATCGGAGGTGGAAAGGGAATGGCATTTGATTTTGATCTGACGGATTTTGCCGTCCAGTACCGTTTTAATCCCTATATTGCATACAGCAGCCTGAAAATACTTGAAAAGGAAGGATACATCGAGCTCACGGATGAAATGAACAATCCTTCAAGGGTCAAGTTCCTTCTCACCAGGGACGATTTATACAAATTTCAGGTGGCAAATGCCAGGTTTGATGCTTTTATTAAACTCATCCTGAGATCATACACAGGTATTTTTACAGATTATGCTGCCATTGATGAACTGATGCTTGCCAAAAGGGCCGGCGTGGAAGTGGATGTTGTGTTCCAGTATCTCAATAAACTGAATACCCTTAATGTGATCCGTTACATACCGCAGAGAAAGACCCCCCTGCTGATCTTTAACGAAGAACGCCTGGATGATAAAACGCTGTATATCTCGAAAGAAAATTACAGGGACAGGAAAGAAAGATTTGAAGAAAACCTGAAAGCCATCCAGCATTATGCCGGTGCCAATAAATGCCGCAGCCAGGTTCTCCTGGAGTATTTCGGAGAGAAAAATACCCAACCGTGCGGGCAGTGTGATGTCTGCAGAAGGAGATCAGAGAAGGAGCTTATGGAAGAGGAATTCATGCTGATGAAGGAGGAAATCGAATCCATTACAAAAATGGGCCCGGTTGGTTTAAATGAACTGGTGGATAAGATACCCCTGAACAAGGAAAAACTGATACAAACCATCCGGCTGCTGCTGGATAATGGCAACCTTAAATACAATAAAAACAATCAACTGGAGTGGGGGAGACAGTAAACGAAGATGAAACACGGCTTTCTGAAATTGCAGATCCGGATCAGTTATTCAGCAATAAAAAGATATTACGGGCATGTTTTCTGATCAGAAAGAGGTAAGCTGACAGAAAAACAGCTCCTTCAACAATGGTAAGCCATTCGTTGATTTTTAACCGGAATGCCATTCTTAATAACAGATCCAATCCAAGTTGCACCGTTAAAATGATGAATACCGGCAGCAGGCTTTTTAACAGCTTCATGTCCAGATACCTGGTTGAATCAGCGAAATAAAAGAAAAAATAGAGGATCAGGTATGCAACCAGTGTTGTCCAAGCCGCTGCCTGGTAACCCCATACCGGGACCATAAGAAAATTGAGCAGAATATTTGCCAGAGATGCAATGGTCATACCTGTTATCAAAGGTTTGTACCGGTTTTCAAACTTCAGCTTAGCCTCATTGAACAGGGTTAATCCGTATATAAATGAGCTGGTCATGATAAAAGGGATCATCCTGTAACCTATGCGGAATTTTTCACCAAGCAGGATAAATGCCATCTGCCTGGAAAAGATGGAAAAATAGAATACCAGCGGAAGGATGATTATGATGAAAAACCGGATATAACCTTTGATCTGATCATTTAAATCAACAGGCTTAAAGGTGAGAATTTTAATCAGGCGTGGATTGATGGTATTGAAATACACCGTTACGAGATGATAGATGCTGAACTGCCCGATCATATAAATCTGGTTGTAGATTCCAACAAAATCAATGTCTGAAAACAATGCGATGATATATCTGTCGGCAGAAATCAGAATCAATACGCAAAAACTAATGTAAAGTCCTACGGAACCATATGCAAGCAACTCCCTGACAGATTTAGCCGTAATATGCCTCAAAGAAAGCCTGGGATATTTTTTGATGGTTGCTGATATCACAAGGATAAGTACGACATTCATAATGACCTGCCCGATGAGCATGGACTCAATCCTGTAGTCCAGGTAAAAGGCAAAGTAAAAAAGCAGGGCAAAGGCCCCGGCTGCCTGTAATGAATACACCAGGTTGTAAAAGAGCGCTCTTTCCCTGATTCTGACTATAACCAGGTAAAGACCCAAGGCCTGTCCGGAGGTCAACTGCAGGAAGGATAAAAAAACAAGCCTGTAAACGAGTGTTGATTTAACCATAACCAGCCAGAACGATGTAATTAAGAACATCAGCAGTGAAGAAACCAGGGAAAGAAAAATCAGATTTGAATAAAGTGCATTCAGGGTATTTTTTTTCTCCGCTTCGGTATGAAAACGCCATAAACATGATGATATCCATGAGAAAAGCACCATTGATATATAGGCAAAAGTCCGCGTGACAAGCGTATAGTAACCATATTCTTCAGGTGAAAAATACCTTGTAAAGACGGGTAACCTGATGAATACAATGACAGCAGGAATGACAGAGCCTGTAAAATACCAGAGGAAATCCCGGTAGAATTTATTTTGCGGGGTATTATTCATTTATCAGTATTATAATGAACCTGAACATTCCGGAGAGTCTCATTTTTTATTTATGAATCCATGGCTAATATATAATTTTATTATCATTGACAGCCACAAGCCGGTTTGTGTTGTTATTATATTTTGCGCGCTTTCCGGGCGACTATGACCCTTTCATCCGGGTTCAGGGCCAGTTTGTCAATAGCCGGATAAGTGCTCTCCTTAAAAGGATTGTAAACCTCTACCTCGAAACCGGTATTGGCCAGTCTCTGCAGATAATCTTTGCCGTAGATCCTTACATGGTCTTTTTGTCCGAAATGTTTCAGCCTTTCTTCTTCTGTTTGGATGGCAGGATCCTCATATGTTTTTTCAAGTATTTCAGATACAGGGACCTGCAGTAAAGCAAATCCTTCCGGCCTCAAAACCCTGTATAGTTCCTTCATTGCCAGCCTGTCATCCGGAATGTGTTCCAGAACATGATTGCATATGATGATATCAAATGTTTCATCATTAAACGGAATTTGTGTAATATTTATTTTTATGGCATTGGTAAAGTGCCTGTACCTGTCAGGTTCAGTATCGCCGGTAACGTACTTCAGCTGTTTCATCAGGCTGAGCCTCCTGGCAATCATCTCTTCCGGTGCAATATGCAATATGGTACAGCAATTTTCCCGGATCTTCAGTTCCTGAAGATACAACCATACCATCCGGTGCCGGTAGGTAGATTTGCAGACAGGACAATAATCCTGTTCCCTGTAACCCGCCCCTGTTATCCGGTATTCAACAACCGGCGGCAAATCTTCACCTCCGGGACAAAATCTTCTGATATGGCTCTGGCAACAATTGCAGTAATAACTGTTTCCCAGGTAAAAAATTTTCTTCAATATGAATTTGATACGGTACGGAATGAATTTTCTGATGCTGTACATCATAGCCGGGTGATTTTATTGCAGAAGCTCCTGATAGATGTCCAGTAATCTTTTTTCCATAAAGTGCCAGCTGTATTTCCGGGCGACGGCATTCATTCCGTTTGATGAATATCTCATATACAGATCATGGTCTGTCAGCAGGGTGCCGAGCTTGTCACAAATATCTTCAGGATCAGAAGGGTCAGTCGTCATTCCTGTTTCGTCAGTTTCAATGTAATTTTTCAAATGACCGAAATTGCTGCACAATACCGGGAGCCCGTACGCCATGTATTCAAACAACTTGATCGGCAGTATGGTCCGGTTCACAGGATTATCATTGAAAATGATCAAACCGGTTTTACTTTGCTCATAGAAACTGCCGATCATTTCATACGGAACAGGTTCCTTAATTATAATATTTTGTGTCAGCTTGTATCTGGTCAGAAACCTGAGCAGTTTCTTTTTCAGGTTTTTTTCGAAAACCGGTCCGATAAACAGAACCCTGAAGGGTTTACCCCTGTCCCCGGCCATTTTAACTGCCCGGATTATCTGCCACACACCCCTTGTGGACCTGATGCTGCCGGCATATATGGCATCATAGATTTTGCTTTCAGCAGGAAAGACTTTTTTTGCAGGCTGCAGGTTTGTATAGTTGTAAATAATCCGTACTTTATCTTCCTGATGCAGGTAATCTTTAAATTTTTTTGCCACATTCTCTTCAGTGGCTATCACCAGATCATATTTACGTGAACATTCCAGCTCCCAATACCTTACGTATATTGAAAAAAACAAATGGATCAGCCTGCCCAGGAAATTTGAGGTGTGTGCAAAGCGAAAAGATTCCGGATACGGCTCATGCACATCATATATTACTTTTGGCTTATGGGGCAGCTTCCTGAGCTTTAATCCTATTTTGTTTATTTGCAGATCATGAAAATGATATGCATCTGCTTTGACAACAGCTGCTATATCAAGGATTTGAAGATAGATTGACGGCCCGGATAAAAAAAACCTCAGAATCTTGTCGGTATAAGGGTTCTTCAGGTATCGCTTCCGTTTAACCTGGACAAGTCTGATGCCATGTTCCGAGACATAGTCCGAGTTTTCATCACCAACACCGATATGTGTAACTTCATACCCGTTTTTTCTGAGTGAGAGGGCCTCTTTCCAGTAGATTCTGTCGTCGTATAATCCGTGAAGACAGGAAATCATGCATATATGACGGGCTTCATTCATTTATCGGCAGTTGACAGATTGTATCAGACTAATCGTATGCAATGGACTGCAGGTCATAGAATTGAAAATTGCTGATTTTGACAGTTCATCGGTCGTGGATTACCCGGTTACCTTTATTCCAGTGCACTGAAATCAATTTCTGCCGTCAGTTCCAGTTCTGAGAGTTTTCCGTTTTCGCATTTTAATGTCCTTGCTGAATATTTTTTAAGCAAAGTGTAGTTATGCGTTGCCATGATCACGGCTCTTCCCGAATTGCTGATTTCAAAAAGAATTTTTATGATTGATTCCGAAGTTTCGGGATCAAGGTTTCCGGTGGGCTCATCAGCTAGGATGATATCCGGGTTATTCAATAACGCCCTTGCGATGACAACACGCTGTTGTTCCCCGCCCGAAAGCTGATGGGGCATTTTATAATGCTTGTACTCAAGTCCGGTTTTTTCAAGTACTTCATTGATCCTTGCTTCAATATCGGCCTGGTTTTTCCATCCTGTGGCCTTCAGGACGAAGAGCAGGTTGTCGTATACCGTCCGGTCAATCAGCAGCTGAAAATCCTGAAAGACTATGCCGAGCTTTCTTCTAAGGTTCGGAACTGATTTTATCCTGAGCTTTTCGAGCTGAAAACCTGCTACATGGGCCTTTCCTTCCTTCAAAGGCAATTCGGCATTGATGGTTTTGATCAGGCTTGTTTTACCGCTGCCAACCCTGCCTATCAGGTAAACGAACTCCCCCTTGTTTACCCTGAATGATACATCAGATAAAACCAGGTAATCATCCTGAAAGACAGAGGCATCCTGAAAATCGATAATCATTTCCATTGGTATTTATGATCCAGCAAGTGGTTATTCCGGTTATTTCCGGCCTAAATTAAGAATAAAAACAGAAAATATCCGGATGACAGAAACTAAAATAATGATATTATTCAACTCTGTCAAACCTGAAAACACGGATAAATGAATGAAATTAACACAAAACTGTTAATCAAAACAGAATAAATCCTGATTATCCATCGTTTATAATCCGTAATTTTATCAGAAATTAACGGGAGACAAATGACCTTCAAAAAAATCTTAGTTATTTATCTAATGCTCTGCTGGCCTTTATTTTTAAAAAGCCAGCAATCAGCATATTATTTCATGCAGGATATCACTTATCATACTGCAGTCAGTTTTTATGAAAAAGGGAACTATGGTACCGCAAAAGAGCTTTTTTTACGCGTATCGGAAGCCGCGGAATATGATGTTAATGCCGGGATCCGTGCCGGCTCGGCTTATTATGCTGCCATGTGTGCAATCAGGCTTTTTCATGATGATGCAGAGTTTCTCACCAACCAATACATCGGGAAATATCCCGGTCACCTGCATATCAATAATGCAAAGTTTCAGCTTGGCAATTATTTCAATGCTGTTAAGAAATACAAAAAAGCTCTTGAATATTATCATACGGTTGATAAGAATAAACTGACAAAAGAAGAGCGGGCTGAATATTTTTTTAACAAAGGTTACTGTTATTTCATGAGGGATGATCCGGAGAATGCAAGGGTATCGTTTTTCGAGATCAAGGATCTGCATACCAGGTACACGCCACCAGCCATGTACTATTATTCTCACATCAATTACTCCCAGAAAAACTATCAGACCGCACTCAACGGATTTTTAACGCTTTTAAAAGACCCGACTTTCGGGGCGATTGTTCCTTACTATATCACACACATCTATTTTCTTCAGCAGAGATATGATAAAGTGGTTGAGTTTGCTGGCGGCTTCATGGACCAGGTTACTGAAAAACGCATGGCTGAAGTGGCACGGATCATAGGTGAATCGTTTATTCAGCTGGAAAAATATACCGAAGCCATTCCATACCTTGAGAAATACATGGAAAAGGCAGAATATGTTACCAGGGAGGACAAATATCAGACAGCTTATGCGTATTATAAATCAAGGAGGTACGAAGAAGCAGCGGATATGTTCGGCAAATTGTCATCCGGTAATTCCCTGTTGTGCCAGAATGCACTTTATCATCTTGCAGACTGTTACCTGAAGCTCGGCCGTAAACACGATGCACGTATGGCGTTTTCTTCGGCTTCAAAGCTGGATTTCGACGAAAATATACAGGAGGATGCATTGTTCAATTATGCACTTGTGACATATGAACTCTCGTATTCACCATTCAATGAGGCTGTTCAGGCTTTAAACCAGTATATTGACAAATACCCGTTGTCAAAACGCACCGACGAAGCTTATAACTACCTGGTTATGGCCTATATGACAACAAAGAATTACAGGATGGCACTGAGCTCACTGGAGAAGATCAGGAATAAAACACCTGAAATGAAAAAAGCTTACCAGAAAATTGCATATTTCAGGGCACTGGAGTTCATCAATAATCTGAAATACCAGGAAGCCATTTCCCTGCTTAACAGTTCCGTCTCAAACGGGATTTATGATAACAGGCTGAAATCCCTGTCAATGTTCTGGAAGGCAGAAGCATACTACAGACTTGGGGATTACAGTGATGCCATTGCAAATTACATGGCATTTATTGAAGAACCCGGTGTTTATCATCTGAATGAATATCCCCTGGCACTTTATGGTGTCGGATATTCCTTTTTTCAGCAGCAGAAATACCAGGAAGCGTCCGGCTGGTTCAGGAAATTTGTCACACAGATGAACCAGGCAAAGGTGAAAACTGTGGGAGATGCTTTGAACCGTACAGGTGATTGTTTTTTTGTAAGAAAAGATTATTATGCCGCCATCGATTTTTATGACCGGAGCATTGAGAATGGTTCTACTGATGTTGACTATGCGCTGTTTCAGAAAGGTCTTTCACTTGGAGTGCTTAACAGGGAAGAACAAAAAATCAGTGTTCTGAATAAACTGATCAGCTCTTACCCTGCCTCAAATTATCTGGATGATGCACTTTATGAAACCGGGGAAAGCCATGTTGCCATCAACCAGCCTGATAAGGCTGTCGAAAGTTACAGGCGGATTATCGATTCGTGGCCGAACAGCAGTTATGTTTCAGGGGCTCTGGTCAATCTGGGTGTGATCTATTATAATACCGGCCGCCCGCAGGAAGCCATGAATGTTTATAAACGTGTAATACAGGATTATCCGGGGACTGACGAGGCCAGGGGTGCACTGAATGGTCTGAAAAACGTGTATGTTGACCAGAACAATGTGGACGGTTATTTTGAATATGCCCGCAATCTTGGCAGTTTTGCTCAGGTGAGTACTCACGAACAGGATTCATTGAGTTATATTTCAGCTGAGAATCAGTATATGGCCGGTGATTGTGAAAGATCTTCACAGAGCTTTAAAAGATATATAGAGAATCATCCTGACGGAAGTTTTATCCTGAATGCACATTTTTATAAGGGTGATTGCAATTACCAGCAGGAGAAGTATGACGAGGCACTGGCCTCATTCGATTTTATTATCAGCAAGCCGAAGAATATCTTTACCGAGCAGGCTCTGCTCGGTGCTGCCCGTATTTCTTTTATGCGTGAGAACTGGGTGAATGCGTTGAATTATTATAAAAGTCTTGCGGAATTGACGGAAACACGCGGGAACCTGCTGGAAGCAAGGGTCGGGCAGATGAGATGCAGTTATTTCCTGGAAGACTTTTCGGGATGCATCGATGCAGCAAAAACTGTTCTGGAGACTGAAAAGCTTCCTGAGGCAATGGAACGTGAAGCAAGGTTCAAGCTGGCAAAATCTTTATATGCCAATGAAAGGCTGATGCTCGCACTTGAAGAGTTCCGGAAGGTAGCTGTTGAAGTCACCAGTCCGGAAGGAGCAGAATCGAAATACCGTATGGCAGAAATCTATTTCAAAAGAGAAGACATCAAAGAGGCAGACAAGATCATTGCCGATTTTGCCGGTAAAACAACTCCTCACCAGTACTGGATGGCAATGAGCTTCATACTCTGGGCAGATATTTTTGCCTTGCAGGGTGATTATTTTCAGGCGATACAGACACTTCAGAGTATCATTGATTACTATGGCAGTTCTGATGACGGCATATTGATCCTGGCACGCGACAGGCACAGGAAATATGTGGAATTGCAGCAGTCGGACGAAAAAGTGGTCGATCAGGAAGACCTTGAGATAAACATCGGTCAGTAAATATGAATCTGAACTAAAAAAGAGACAATGAGACGTCCATTAAAAAATTTTCATTTTTTCAAAAAAGGAGATGAAAATATACTTCTCTTCACCGCAGTCACGGCTATCCTGGTCAGCTCCGGACATTTATCTGCACAGCAGATCAGTCGTGATGTTGTTGTGGTCAAACCCTATGAACCGGCATTATCAGACGCATATAAGATCAGTCCCCTGCCGAGAATTGAGGATTCGGCTGCAGTATCACCGACTTTTGATTATTCCATACTGCCTTTGAAAATTAACGCCCCGTTTGTGCTTAAACCGATCAATGCGGCAAAAATGATAGGCACTCCGCTCGAAAGACTATATAACAGTTATATTAAACTGGGCATTGGCAACTATTTTACGCCTGTTGCCGAATATAACATTAATTCCCTGAGAGCCAAAGACAGATCGATCGGAGCATATTTCAGGCACCGGTCATCAGGGTCGAAGATAACTCTTGACAATGATGACAAGGTACCTGCAGGTTATTCTGTGAATCAGGCTGAAATATACGGAAAGAAGTTTTATCCTCATGCAGACCTTTCAGGAAGTTTCAGGTTCAGATCTGACGGCATGCATTACTATGGTTACAATACCCTTCTTTTTCCGGATACCTTGCCTGATATAAAAGGAAAAGAAATAAAGCAGAATTATGTAAGAGCAGGGATTGAGGTTCGTTATTATTCTACTTACACCGATTCTTCCCACCTTAATTATGATCTGGTTTTCAATTACAGTAATTTCAATGACAAGTTCAACCATTTTGAAAATCTGCTGCTTCTTGGAACAGCTTTGAATAAAAGGTATGGAGAAAAACTGCTGGGAGTTGACCTTGGTTTCAGGCTGAACCATACCAGCAAGTCAATTGATTCAGCAGCTACAACGCTTGTCAGCGTGAGTCCTTACTTTTCGAAAAAAAATGCCGATTATGAATTCGAGGTTGGCGGCAGGGTGTTTTTTTCCGCTGGCAATCAAAAAAACACCTTCTTCTATCCCAGGGCTAATTTGAAGTTCAGCGTGGTGGAAAGAATGCTGGTTCCTTATGTCGGTATTGACGGTCATGCAAATCTTGTCACCTATGAACGACTCTCAGAAGAAAACCCTTATATTATGCCGGCTTCATCTTCTGAAATTACCAACAGGCTTTTTGTTTATGCAGGCATAACAGGACTGTTCAGCTCAAAGTCGGGATTTAACCTGAAAGTTTCCTACAACATCATTAACAACACGCCCTTGTTTGTAAATGATTCTGCAGGCAAATACCAGAATCGTTTTAAGGTTATCAGTGATGATGTGGAGTTACTCAAATATTCCGGGGAGGTTTTTTATAATCCCCTGGAAAATTTGGAACTGATCCTGAAAGGGAACCTGTTTGGAACTACCATGAGCACTGAGGCAAAAGCCTGGCATAATCCCGATTATGAGTTTGTTTTTCAGACAAGGTACAATCTGAAGAAAAAGATTTATGCCGATATCAATATAAACCTTATCGGAATCAGATATGCAAAACCATATGATATCATGGATAATGCAATCAGGCTCGATCCTGTCTTCGATCTGAATCTTGGACTGGAATACAGGTATTCAAAGGTTTTTTCGGTCTTTGCAGATATATACAATCTGACCTCTTCAAAGTATGATCTGTGGAACCAGTACCCGGCCAGGAAAATAAACTTCATTTTAGGTTTTACTTATAAGCTGTAGAATACCGGCTGCAATATTGCTTAATGCGATTATCCATTAAATCCGGACATCATGTGTCTTATTCTATCCATTGTATGTTTTATCTGGAAATGAAGGTTTTAAAGTGAAGATACTTTTATTTTAGATACGTATGATTTTCACAAGAATGAATTATTAATATTTAATTGGTCTTGTGTAACTTATAAATAAAATTTTATTCATTCCCTTTTGTGAAATTTCTGAATAAAATTTTAATGAACGTTTCATCCGGAATAGTTGTATTTTTGCTTTTACTAAATCCTTGTCACTAAACCATTTAATTTGTTGATTGTTTGTTGATAATTCCTTGATTATTAGAGGTTTTTTGTCAATTTATTTGACCGGGATTTACTATCTTTGTAATGCTTTGAAAAGACAATTTCACTAAGGTTACAGATGACTGAATACATCAAGCACACCTCCTCCTTCAATAAGAATTGGTTTTAAAGCAGTATGAGTTTTTTGGTATTTAATACAAGTTGACAGATAATGAATACAGGTAAATTGAATGAAAAGCTGAACAAGAATAACGGAAAATACTCTGCTGAGAGTATCCAGGTATTGGAAGGACTCGAAGCGGTGCGGAAAAGACCTGCCATGTATATTGGTGACACTGCCACAAAAGGTCTGCATCATTTGGTTTATGAAGTGATTGATAATTCCATAGATGAAGCTCTTGCCGGTTTTTGCAGAACAATTGATGTGATTATCAACGAAGATGGTTCGGTGACAGTACAGGACGATGGCAGGGGAATACCGACAGACTACCACGAGAAAGAGAAAAGATCAGCACTGGAAGTTGTTATGACTGTTCTTCATGCCGGTGGCAAATTTAATAAGGATTCGTATAAAGTATCCGGAGGACTTCATGGTGTTGGCGTTTCATGCGTGAACGCCCTTTCATCTTACCTGGAAGTTGTTGTTTACAGGGATGGAAAAGTATATAAACAGGAGTATGAGCGCGGAAAACCTCTTTATCCTGTAAAGGAAATGGGTAACTCGGAGAATACGGGAACCATTGTGACATTCAAAGCCGATAATACCATCTTTTCCACAACCGATTACAACTTCGAAATTCTTTCGTCACGCCTGCGTGAGCTTGCGTTTCTGAATAAAGGTATTACACTGACTATCACTGATAAAAGAGAGATCGAAGAAAACGGGAACGGAAATGGTTACAGATCAGAAAAGTTTTACTCTGAAGAAGGATTAAAGGAATTTGTCAGGTTGCTGGATGCCACCAGGGAAAAACTTACTGACAACATCATTTATATCGAAACCGTAAAAAATGAGATTCCTGTTGAAATCGCACTGCAGTATAACACATCTTTCAGTGAAAATATCCATTCCTATGTCAACAACATCAACACCATTGAAGGTGGTACCCATCTTGCCGGATTCCGAAGGGGTTTAACAAGAACCCTTAAAAACTATGCTGAAAAGTCCGGCTTGCTGTCGAAATTAAAATTTGATATCAACGGAGACGATTTCAGGGAGGGGCTGACAGCTGTTATTTCAGTAAAGGTGGCTGAACCTCAGTTTGAAGGACAAACAAAAACCAAGCTTGGAAATTCCGATGTGATGGGATCGGTTGATATGGCCGTTAGTACCTTGCTGGGCAACCATCTTGAAGAAAATCCGAAGGATGCCCGGACCATTGTCAATAAAGTGATACTTGCAGCCCAGGCCCGCCATGCAGCAAGAAAGGCCAGGGAACTGGTTCAGAGAAAGAATGTCCTTTCAGGTTCGGGACTCCCCGGAAAATTAGCTGACTGTGCCGACAGAGATCCTGTTACAACCGAGATATTTCTTGTTGAGGGTGATTCGGCCGGAGGTACGGCTAAACAGGGCAGAGACCGCAGATTTCAGGCAATTCTGCCGCTCAGGGGAAAAATATTGAACGTTGAAAAGGCCATGCCTCACAAAATATTTGATAATGAAGAGATCAAAAATATTTTTACAGCCCTGGGTGTATCGGTTGGTACGGAAGATGACAGCAAAGCACTCAACCTGGAAGGTCTGCGCTATCATAAAGTCATTATTATGACAGATGCCGATGTGGATGGCAGTCACATTACAACATTGATCATGACTTTTTTTTACAGGCATATGGAAGAACTGATAAAAAATGGTTTTCTGTACATAGCCACACCACCTCTTTATCTGGTAAAGAAAGCCAAACAGGAACGTTACTGCTGGTCTGAGGAAGAAAGACAAGCTGCGGTTGAGGAATTTGGAAAAGGAAAGGACGGTTCGGTACATATACAGAGGTACAAGGGTCTCGGAGAAATGAATGCGGAGCAGCTATGGGACACGACAATGAATCCGGAGACCAGAACCCTCAGACAGGTTACCATCGAAAGTGCAGCAGAAGCAGACAGGATCTTTTCCATGCTGATGGGTGATGATGTTCCGCCCAGGCGTGAATTTATAGAATCTCACGCCAAGTATGCCAATATTGATGTATAAGATTAAAGCCGCATGAGCGGCTTTTTAAATGTTACTGAAAACCGGTCATGCTATGAAACGACCCAATAAATGATCAGCTGATGAAACAATTTGTTATGATTCTTTTAATTTATCTGATGTTGCCCGGTTATCTGATTGCACAAAACATACCGGGAGCTTTCGGAATTTCTGAGATCAGATGGGAACTCGATTATCAGATATTTCTTAAAATGACAAACGATTCGGGTTATAATTATGACGTCAGACAATTATTTCACATCCCGAAACACGAAACCGGCTTTGAAACTGATTATGTCTATTATCCGGTAAATCTTGGTCCTGAATATATCAACGGTGTAAGATATCATGGCGACAGCCTGGGTAAAGCATCCGGTTATAAAACTTTATGGAGCGCATTACATGAGGCTGTGGGAGGAGGTTGGGTTCACTTTACCAATTGCCTGCTTTATGCGCTGGAAACAGGCCAGCTTTCATTGACCGCTCCGTTAATGCAGCGGATCCGCACCAAATGGAAGCCGAAACCTTTTACAGATTCATACCTCAGGACCAGGAAATGGAAATATTATACACCTGTTCGTCAGAAAGAAGCTGCAAAGGAATACAAACTGAGGACAGAGCGCAATGAACTCGGAGATCTTACAAGTATACCGGAGACTTTTATTGAACTGATGCTTAATACAAGTGAAAGAGATTACCGGAAACTGGCTGAAAAAGGAGAAAAGAACAGGGCAGCCAAGATCGATCTTGTCAAACTGATGATGGGCAGCAATTTCCTTGGTGAAGTCCAGATTAATTATATCCGCAGTGCTGTATTAAGGGCAGTAAAAAATTATTCTGCAAGTAAACTCCCATCAGTTGTTATTTTTGATGAATTTGATGCTGCAGCGGTCATGACACTTGTTCCGGAAGGTTACCAGATTGATGCAGTGGTATTTAAGAACTCCTCAGAACTTACAGAATCAGAAAAAAAAGCAAGAACATCAAAAATGATCGGGATCATTGCCGGGATCAATGATTACAATCAAAATTCATTCATTAAAAGGCTGGACAGTTATTATCAGAAACAGGGCATTCCCTGACCGTTCTAATACTTAATGATTTTGGAGGCATAAAGATGATCGTTAATATCTATTAAGAGGATATACGGACCTTTGCGGTATGGCTTGAAATTGATAACTTCATACTGGTTGGTACCGGCAGCCGAGTGTATAATTTTTCCTGAAAGATCCACAATACGGATAGTATAATCCCCCGGCTCTTCATCAAACAATAGTATAAGCTCGTCTTTTACCGGATTAGGAAATATGGTATATATATTTCCGGGATTCTTATCTTCTGCGATATGGCCAAACTTGATAACTTCAGACAGCAGCCATTTGTCCGGATCAAATCTCACGTCAGAGATTATACCGGGCAGATGCTTTTCGAATATCTGAAAATTATTAAGTTGCCTGAATGAGATCGTTGTATCATTTCCGTTGGAAAACAGGACTTCAAAAGGCATTAAAGTATTAAACAAAGGAGTTGTTTCTGAGCTTGTTTCCTGCAGAGAGTGAATAATAAGCGTATCGTTTCTGGTTAACCATGAGAATGTATAGTATGGAAAACCTTCACCATAATACCACTGATTAAAGAAATCAGTAAAATCTATACCTGTCTGCAGTTGCAGGAAGTTTTTGAAATCTTCGCCACTGGCATTACCGTTTCTGTAGGTGGATAAAAAATCCCTTAAAATTCTGAAGAACTCTTTGTCATTCCCCAGTTCATGGCGCATCATATGAATGATGGCTGCACCTTTTTTATATGAGAGGACATAGTCAAATATACGCTTTACGTTCAGCGTATCTTCTGCAGGCAGATATATGCTTCCCGTTTTTATGTTTTTTACATAGTTATGTGCATTTTCCATCCAGGCCATTGCACTTTCTTTTGAATCAAGATTTTCGAGAGCCAGGTACTCTGAATAACTTGCAAATCCTTCGTTGATCCATATGTCCTGCCATGCTGAACAGGTTACATAGTCACCAAACCATTGATGTGCCAGCTCATGGGCAACAAGCAAATAGGAAAAATTACCCAGGGTAGTCATCGTCTGGTGCTCCATACCACCGCCAAGGGGCACCAGACAGTGTCCGTATTTTTCATCTGCGTATGGATAGGGCCCGTATATTTCACTGAAGAGCAGCAGAAAATTACCTGTCTCATCAATTCTGCTTTTATTTTCTGTCAGGCAGGGCTCAGGATAAATATAATTTACGACCAGGATCGAATCATCATGCAATGCATCATAAACATAAAAGCTGTAATCGACATATTTTCCTACAGCCATTGATATCAAATAGTAAGCTATGGGATGACGTGATTTCCATTCGTATCTTGATTTTCCGTCAGGCAGTTTTACGGTTTGCTCCAGTATTCCGTTGGATCCTGCTTTCAGGGTTGAGTCAGTTGTAATGAATACGTATGAACTGTCTGCTTTGTCTGTTAATATCTGCTTGCACGGATAAAAATACTTTGCTGATAAAGGTTCGGTCAGCGTATAGGTATAATTTCCGAAAGGATCGGCTTTTCTGTTGTAAATGCCTTTCTCCTCACCTGAATCATAGGCTTTGCCATGATAATAGACTAAAATATCTGCAATCTGCCCCATAATAAACACATCCGGCAGTTCAATGCTGAGGATGTCTGAATTATGCCGGAATTGGGAAGAAATGCTGTTTACCAGAACCGAATCAACCAGGTAATTGCTGACAAGATCAAAACTCAGGCGATTGACCTGCTGCACGACCACCTCAGCCTTAATAAGGACAGAGCCGGAAATGTATATGCTCGTATCAGAAACATTTAAATCGATTTTATAAAACCTGACATCATAGCTGTCTTTTGAATATTCCGTCTGGATATCCCTGTTATTCAGGTTCTGAATAACGGCCTGCTGACTGACTAAATGCCTGATATGCAAAAAACCGAATAATAAAAATACAGGTAAGATTCCTGATAAAAGTCTCATCAATGAATAATTTTTATTTCAAGTGCCTTTCAGTCATTTCTTAATCTTTTTTTGCCGACACTTTATAAATGGTTGTTTGTGAATAGGTCTCCCATGGATTTAATATGGTGGATGGAAACCGGGGTTTATTCGGACTATCCGGAAAGTGCTGGGTCTCAAGACAAAATCCATAGTACTTTTTATACCTGATATTTCCTTTACCTGCTATGCTTCCATCAAAATGAATTGCTGAATATAGCTGTACACCTGGCTCGGTTGTAAATACATCCATTTTCAGACCCGAAACAGGTTCAGATACTTCTGCAATTTTTTCGAGAACTCCCGGTTTTTTATTCAGTACATAATTATGATCATAACCACCTGTTTTCATGTTTTTAATCCTGCTGCCTATTTCAGTCATTTCCGTAAAATCAAGGTCTGTGCCCTTTACTGTTGCCAGTTCACCGGTGGGAATAAGTGTTTCGTCAGCCGGTGTGTACTGATCTGCAAATATTTTCAGCCGGTGTTTCAGGATATTCCCCCTGCAGCCATTAAGGTTAAAATAAGTATGGTTGGTTAAATTTACGTGTGTGGTTTTATCGGTGGTCGCTTTATATTCTATTTTAAACTCACCCTCGTTGTTCAGGGAATAAATGACCTCGACATTGAGATTGCCCGGATATCCTTCTTCCATATCATGGCTCAGGTATTTAAGTTTTAAACCCGTCTGCACAGGTGTGTCAATGATCGAATAATCCCATAAAACCTTGTTAAAACCGATATTACCACCATGCAGATGGTTGGGAGGTTGATTGACGGCCAGTTGATAGTCTTTGTCATTCAGTGAAAAGATACCTTTTGCAATACGGTTGCCATATCTTCCGATGATTGCGCCAAGATAAGAGGTATCAGCAATAAAATCCTCGAGATTATCCCAGCCAAGAACTATATCAAGGGGTTTTCCGCTTTTATCGGGCACAATCCATGATGTCACTATCCCACCAAAATTGGTAATCTGGCATTTCACACCAGAATCGTTTTCAATGGTTATCAGATCAGCCTGCCTTCCATCGCCGGTATTTCCAAAAAATTGTTTATGAATTTTCATTGCAGGATGCTTATTAATGAATCCAAGAATGGGTAAAAATAGAAAAATTATTAATTTGAGATTGCGGATCAATGAATTAAATCATATCCCTTTACAATATAAAGTTTCCGTCTCTATGAATTTATGGTAATACATTAAAAACCAGGTTAAATATTAATATTGAGAAACAGGAAACCCGACCTGTAATCAGGATTATGAACAGGCAGGAGACTGTTGAATATGTATAAAAACAATGCTGTTCCGGACATTAAATATTCACCCCGAAGATTTAACAATTGGAAAAAATCAAAATAATTTCTAGTTTTAAGCCCCGTAATGAAACGGATTTTCCGAAAAACATTAAATTATGAAACGATTTGAGATTTACCTGAAGGTTGTATTTGCTGTTCTTATTATTTTTTCATCCTGTAAGCAAGCTGAACATAAAGGCACTGATGTCATTGATTATGAAACAATACAGCTGGATGAAAATAAGGAGGTAATTCCCGGCTTTGATACGATTGGTGAAGGATTGCCTATCTTTTACAATATGTATCTCACTGTTGAGATGGAATCTTTATTTGAATCTGTGCATGCTGTTTTTGACCAGGATTTGCTTAACAGATCCGAAAAGGCAGCCGACTATATTACAGCCTCAAAGAAAGCCCTTAACCTTGGAGTATATGCAGTCGACTTAAGTTATTGCAGAATTTTTGAACAGTTTGAAATGGCAGGCCGGTATTTCAGCGCTATGCAAAGACTCTCAGAAGAGCTTGGAATTCCATCGGATTATTTTATAAACACGGCCAAAAGATTCGACAGGAACATCAATAACAAAGATTCACTGATAGAAATTGCCAATGAAGTCTACATGACAACAGATTCATATCTGAAAAAGAATGAACAGTACAGTGCTTCAGCACAAATCATACTGGGAGGATGGATTGAAGCGATATACATTGCTTCAAATGTAGCCCTTGAAAGTAAGGATATAGATATTATAGAACGGTATGCAGAACAGAAATATTCATTGAAAAACCTTCTGGAAATGTTATCAAATTATCCGGATGACGAGGTGATAGGATTGTACGTCAGGAAATTAAGGGAGATTGATATTATTTACAGCACTTTTGTGCTGGATATCCATGAAGAACTGGATCCTGAATCTGCAAAAGCCAGGAGAATTATTGATAAAGCCCTCGTCAAAATCAGACAAATTGGTGAACTGGCTAATGCACTGAGAGAAGAGACCATAGAATAAAGATTTCTGCAGCCATATTATCGACAGTTTGCCGGATAATATGATCAACCGGAGTTGTATCGTCTTTACAGACCGGGAAAAAGCTTCAGCTTAAGTTGCCTTTTTCAGGTCGCTGATCATCTTTTTTGGATTATCAGCCCGGAATACCGTTGTGCCGGCAACCAGAATATTTACCCCTGCATTGAATAATTTTCCTGCATTGGTAAGGTCTACACCACCATCTACTTCAATAAGCACATCCGGTTTTGCTTCATTGCACATCTGCCTTAAACGGCTAATCTTGGAATAGGAACGTTCGATATATTTCTGTCCTCCGTATCCGGGATTGACCGACATGATCAGGACAAGATCAATATCCTGTAATATGTCAGTGAGCAGGTCAACAGGAGTATGCGGATTCAGTGATATCCCGGCTTTCATACCCAGGTTTTTAATCTCTTCTATCACCCTGTGAAGATGGGTACATGCCTCCCAGTGAACTGTAAGAATATCTGCACCGGCTTCTTTGTAACGTTGAAGATAGTTTTCCGGATTGACAATCATCAGGTGGACATCAAGTGGTTTTTCAGCATACTTTTTAACATATTCAAGCACCGGGAATCCGAATGAGATGTTCGGCACAAACACACCATCCATAATGTCACAGTGAATATAATCTGCTTCACTTTCGTTAACCATGCAAATATCTTTTTGCAAATTTCCAAAATCGCATGCCAGTAAAGAAGGTGCAATAAGTCTTTTCATGTTTTGTTTTTTGTCAAAAATATAACTTTCATTCACAAAAAAAGAGGAAATTTAAATCTTAATTTCCCCTGGATCACAGATTATAAGAGATTATTCAGCCAAGATAGGTTTTCAGGATTTTACACCTGGTGGCATTTTTCAGTCTTTTAATGGCTTTTTCTTTGATCTGCCTGACTCTCTCGCGGGTAAGGTTAAACTCTTCTCCGATTTCTTCAAGTGTATGCTGGTGTTTGCCGTTCAATCCGAAATAAAGCCTGATGATATTTGCTTCACGATAGGTAAGTGTTGATAATGCCCTTTCAATTTCTTTTCTTAACGATTCGGTTAATAAACCTTTATCAGGACTTGGACTCTGATTGCCAAGCAGGATATCGTAAAGGGTTCCCTCTTCATCCTGCTGTAACGGGGCATCCATGGAAACATGGCGCCCTGCACTTTTCAGCGATTCTTTAAGATCATCAGGGGCCATTTCCATGGCTTCTGCCATTTCCTGGATGGATGGTTCCCTTTCAAATTTCTGTTCAAGTTCAGCAAATGTCTTGTTGATCTTATTGATCGAACCAATTTTGTTAAGCGGTAACCTTACAATGCGCGCCTGCTCAGCCAAAGCCTGTAAAATAGATTGTCTTATCCACCATACTGCATAGGATATGAATTTAAATCCTCTGGTTTCGTCAAATCTTTGTGCTGCCTTTATCAGGCCCAGGTTACCTTCATTAATCAGATCAGACAGGCATAATCCCTGATTCTGGTATTGCTTCGATACAGAAACAACAAACCGTAGATTGGATTTGATCAATCTTTCCAGGGCAGTATCATCACCAAGCTTGATTTGTCTTGCCAGATCGACTTCCTCTTCCGCCGATATCAGGTCAACTTTCCCAATCTCATGAAGGTATTTATCCAGAGAAGGTGTTTCGCGGTTGGTAACCTGTTTGATAATCTTGAGCTGTCTCATAAGAAAGGGAATGTTAATTATTTTTGAGAACGGGTTTATGTAAATGTTAAGGTATTATTATAATCATATTATAATCCAATTATTCTCAGACAATACCCTCTAACGATGAATTTCAACTACCAGCTCCCTTTCTGCAAACCCATAATTATTCTGTAAAGCAGAGGATAAAATTATAAATTTTTTTGATAAATCCCCTGATATAAAAATAAATTGTATTTTTATTTGTGTAATTCTCACTAAATCCTTATTATTGTACAGATTTTCCTGTACAAGAATTCCAAACGCATTAGTGGCAAATTCCTTGATAGAGGTTTCGATATTTCCCGGTACAAAGATGAGATAAGAAACACAACAGCGGCATTTCATCCTTTTATGAACAATTTTCTTTTATTATGTACGATATTTTAGAACTTAACAAAAAGCTCGTTACTGAGCTTAGAGATATTGCCAAGCAATTGAATATTAAAAAGTTCGAATCTTTAAGAAAACAAGATCTGGTATATAAAATTCTTGATCAGCAAGCAATTGACGCAACTGATGGCAAGAAAACGGATAAAAAATTCAAACCAAAGCCTAAAATAGAAAAGGTGACTTCCTCCGATACATTTGACACCGCTGGTGCAAGCCCTGAAAAAAAGAGAAGGAAAAGACATTTCAGAAGAGATAACAAGGAAGAGCTGTTGCACAAAACAATAGAAGAGGTTGATAATCAACATAAAAATAATAAGGAGAAATTACCTGAACTGTTAACCGATAATGGTTTTTCCGACATCGAAAATGATGAATCGGTTAACTATGAGCCCATTCCGTCAAATGTTGAAACAGAATCCCCGGCTGAAGCAACGCCTGTTGCTGATTCTTTTGAAAAACATTATGAAAGCGGAAAGCAACGGCCACACCCTGAAAGAATGAGTAATGAGAGAGCATATGAATTTGATGGTATCATCAGTGCTTCGGGAGTGTTGGAAATCATGCCTGATGGATATGGTTTTTTAAGGTCTTCTGATTACAATTATCTCAATTCTCCTGATGATATTTATGTAAGCCAGTCACAGATAAAGCTCTTCGGGTTAAAGACCGGCGATATGGTTGAGGGTACGATCAGGCCGCCTAAGGAAGGTGAGAAATATTTCCCGCTTATCAAGGTGGAGGAAATCAATGGAAGAAATCCCGACTTTATCAGGGACCGTGTGCCGTTTGATTATCTGACACCTTTGTTCCCGAATGAAAAATACACACTCATCGGACCTGATTACAAGGGCAATCTGAGTGTCAGGATTGTGGACATGTTTTCCCCGATAGGCAAAGGTCAGCGGGGGCTGATCGTGGCACAGCCCAAAACAGGAAAAACCATCCTTTTACAGGATATTGCAAATGCAATTGCAGCCAATCATCCGGAGGCATACCTGATCATACTGCTGATTGACGAACGTCCTGAAGAGGTTACGGAAATGGCACGCAATGTTAAGGCGGAAGTAATTTCATCCACCTTTGATGAACCTGCTGAACGTCATGTAAGGGTATCCAATATCGTACTTGAAAAAGCCAAAAGACTTGTTGAATGTGGTCATGATGTGGTCATACTTCTTGATTCAATTACCAGGCTGGCCAGGGCTTATAACACAATTGCCCCGGCTTCAGGCAAGGTATTGTCCGGCGGCGTTGATTCAAATGCACTTCATAAACCCAAACGTTTTTTTGGTGCAGCAAGAAACATTGAAAACGGTGGCTCACTGACCATCATTGCAACAGCATTAACAGAAACAGGTTCCAAGATGGATGATGTCATTTTTGAAGAATTCAAGGGTACAGGCAATATGGAACTTCAGCTTGACAGAAAGCTTTCAAACAGAAGAGTCTATCCTGCAGTAGATATTACTGCTTCAAGCACCCGCCGTGAAGACCTGCTGCTTGATAAAAATTTCCTCAATAAAATCTGGATTCTCAGAAAATACCTGACCGATATGAATAGTGTTGAAGCTATGGAATTCTTAAGAGACAGGATAGTAAAGACTGAATCCAATGAAGAATTCCTGATATCAATGAACGGTGAGTAATCCATTAATCCGGGCAGGTTTTACCCTCTTTTTTTCTGAAAAACTTTATTACATGCTCAAGTATGTACAATACTTGTAATTATTTGTAATGAAAATGAATTATCCTATTATGATATTAAACAGCACAAAAAACAACTCTTTTTTATAATTTTGTACTTTTTATTTTTCAGACTTTTATAAAAGATTAATTATAAGCATATTAAAATGGCAAAGAAAAATCATATTACGTGTGACGGAAATTATGCTGCCTCTCATATTGCATATATGTTCAGCGAGGTTGCTGCTATTTATCCTATTACTCCATCATCTACAATGGCAGAATATATAGATGAATGGTCTGCAGTTGGCAGGAAAAACATGTTCGGTGAGATCGTCAAGGTTGTTGAGCTGCAATCTGAAGGAGGTGCTTCAGGTGCTCTGCATGGTGTCCTTCAGTCAGGTGCTCTTGCATCAACATTTACTGCCTCTCAGGGTTTATTGCTCATGATTCCCAATATGTATAAAATATCAGGTGAGCTTTTGCCGGGAGTTTTCCATGTATCTGCACGAAGCCTTGCTGCACAGGCGTTGTCTATATTTGGTGATCACAGCGATGTAATGAGTACTCGTCATACCGGCTTTGCCATGCTGGCGTCAGGCAGTGTACAGGAGATTATGGATATTGCAGCGGTTGCGCATCTAACGGCCATTAAATCAAGGATACCGTTTTTGCATTTCTTTGACGGATTCCGGACTTCAAGCGAGATCCAGAAGGTTGAGATTCCGGCAACTGAAGATATGGCAAAGCTTATGGATTTTAAAGCGTTGCAGGAATTCAGAAACAGGGCATTGAATCCGGAACATCCGGTAACAAGAGGAACTGCCCAGAACCCTGATATCTATTTTCAAACAAGAGAAGCGATCAACAGGTTTTATGAGCCTGTACCTGACCTGGTGGAGGAATATATGAAGGAAATATACAAATTGACCGGCAGGGAATATCATCCATTTGTATATTATGGTGCACCGGATGCTGAAAATATCATCATGGCCATGGGTTCTGTTACTGACACCACCCGTGAGGTAATTGACTATCTGAATGCACAGGGCAAGAAGGTCGGGATGATCATTGTTCATCTGTACCGTCCCTTCTCATCAAAATATCTGTTAAAGGTTCTGCCCGGATCCGTCAAACGCATTGCAGTGCTTGACAGGACAAAAGAGCCCGGGGCAGAAGGAGAGCCTTTGTATCTCGATGTACGCAACACATTCTATGAGAAAAAGAATCCCCCGTTAATTGTCGGAGGAAGGTACGGACTGAGCTCTAAAGACACAACACCGGTACAGATCATGACTGTCTATGAAAATCTCGAACTTGCCGAGCCAAAGAACCGGTTTACACTTGGTATCGACGATGATGTAACCTATACTTCCCTTCCTTTGAAGCCTGAAATTAAAATATCGGGGAAAGGCACTTTTGAAGGTAAATTTTATGGTATAGGCGGGGATGGTACTGTTGGCTCAAATAAAAACTCGATTAAAATTATAGGAGATAACACCGATAAGTATGCACAGGCATATTTTGCCTATGATTCCAAGAAATCAGGCGGTACCACAGTTTCACATCTGCGTTTCGGAGAAAAACCGATCAAGTCGCCGTACCTGGTGAACACACCTGATTTTGTTGCATGTCATGTTCCGGCCTATCTTGAAAAATATGATATGCTGAAAGGCCTTAAGAAAGGTGGCACATTTCTTTTGAACAGTATCTGGGATGCTGAAGAAACAAAGCAAAAACTTCCCGACAACATAAAGAAATATATGGCCGGGAACGACATTCAGTTTTATATCATAAACGCAACAAAAATTGCAAAGGAAATCGGACTGGGGAGCCGGACCAATACCATCATGCAATCGGCATTTTTCAAGATTGCCGATGTGATTCCGCATGAGGAAGCCATTTCTGAAATGAAAAAAGCAATCGTCAAAACCTTTGGCCGCAAAGGTGAAGATATCGTCAGGATGAACCATGCTGCGGTAGACAGGGGATGTGAAGAAGTTGAGAAAGTGGAGATCCCGCCGGAATGGGCCAAAATTGAAGTAAAACCAAAAAAAGAAACCAGGGTAAATGTCCCTGAATTTGTAAGGAAAGTTGTTGAACCCATCAACCTGCTGAAGGGTGACGATCTGAAGGTCAGTGCATTTCTGGGCCGTGAAGACGGAACATTCCCGTCAGGTACCACTGCTTACGAAAAGCGTGGGGTTGCAATCAATGTGCCTGAATGGATACCTGAAAACTGCATCCAGTGTAACCAGTGTGCCTTTGTTTGTCCCCATGCATGTATAAGGCCATTTTTAATGACTGAGGAAGAACTTAAGAATGCCCCTGAAGGGACATTGGCACTTGAAACAAAAGGTAAAGACTATGAGGGTTTGAAATACAGGCTGCAGGTTAGTGTTCTTGATTGTACCGGTTGCGGGGTTTGTGTAAATATATGTCCTTCAAAGATCAAATCACTTGAGATGAAACCACTTGAATCACAAATGGATGAAGTCAAAAGATGGGAATATATTTCCGAAAAAGTAAACTATAAAACCGAGAATATCGATATAGAAAAATCGGTCAAGAACAGCCAGTTTGCCCAGCCCCTTTTTGAATATTCGGGAGCCTGTCCCGGCTGCGGTGAAACTCCTTATATCAAGCTGATAACCCAACTGTATGGTGACAGAATGATAGTGGCAAATGCGACTGGCTGTTCTTCGATATACGGGGGCTCGGCACCGTCAACACCTTACTGTACCAACAGCGAAGGTAAAGGTCCGGCCTGGGCAAATTCACTTTTCGAAGACAATGCCGAATACGGTTTTGGACTTGCACTTGGCGTTAAAAAACTGCGTGAGCGGATTGATGCTGTCATGAGGGATGCCATTACCAATAATGACAATATATCAGGCGAAACAAAAACTGCCTTCCGGGAATGGATTGACGGAAAAGAGAATGCCGGTCTATCTAAAGCTGCATCGGCCAAAGTGGTGAAACAGCTTCAAAAAGAAAAGGACCCTGTTGCAAAAAAGATCCTGGATCTGGAACAATATCTTATTAAAAAATCAGTATGGGTATTTGGTGGTGACGGCTGGGCTTACGACATAGGTTTTGGGGGACTTGACCATGTGCTTGCCTCAGGTGAGGACTTTAATATTCTGGTACTCGACACAGAGGTTTATTCAAACACCGGGGGACAGTCTTCAAAATCGACACCTACGGGTGCCGTGGCAAAGTTTGCAGCTTCCGGCAAGAAAATCAGAAAAAAAGACCTGGGTGCAATGCTGATGACATACGGTTACATATATGTTGCCCAGGTGGCAATGGGAGCCAGCCAGAACCAATACCTGAAAGCATTGCGTGAGGCCGAAGCCTATCCCGGGCCATCGATCATCATCGCTTATTCACCCTGTATCAATCACGGACTGAGAAGCGGTATGGATAAATCACAGGAAGAGATGAAAAAGGCTGTTGAGGCTGGATACTGGCACTTATACAGATATAATCCCCTTCTTGAAAAAGAGGGAAAGAATCCTTTTGAACTGGATTCAAAAGAACCGGACTGGTCAAAATTCCAGGAATTCCTTGCCGGTGAAATACGTTATACCTCACTGAAAAAGGCATTCCCTAAAGAGGCTGCAGACCTGTTTGCGGCCGCTGAGGAAGATGCAAAGTGGCGATACAACAGTTATAAGCGGCTGGCTTCCCAGGATTACTCGGGTCAGCCTTAATAACCAGGTATTCTGGAGCGGCATTTTGCCGCTTTTTTTATTAATTTTGCAGGATTAATCCCGGTTTACAAGTGGATAGAATACTGGCAATCGATTATGGTACAAAGCGAATTGGTATTGCAGTTACTGATCCGATGAAGATCATTGCATCTGGTCTGAAAACGGTTCCTTCTCATCAGATATTTGATTTTCTGAAGTCTTATTTTTCTGAGGAAAATGTCAGCGAGATTGTGGTCGGATATCCCAAAAAAATGAACAATCAGCCCTCTGAAAGTGTTAAATACATCAGACCATTTGTTGAAAAGCTGGTACAGCTTTACCCTGAAAAGAAGATATCTTTGATGGATGAAAGGTTTACCTCTAAAATTGCTTTTCGCAGTATGATTGACGGAGGTTTGAAAAAAAAACAAAGACAGAACAAAGAACTGGTTGATCAGATAAGTGCAGCATTGATATTGCAGGGATATCTGGAATACAGGAAGGTCAGCAAATAGAGAAAAGTGTCGTATTGAAGGTATTAAAATTTATCTGAGCCATGGTATACCCGATTGTAGTTTACGGATCTCCGGTATTAAGAAGAAAAGCCGGTGAGGTTAACAAAGAGGAACCCGGCCTTAAAAAGTTCATTGCTGATCTGTGGGAAACAATGTACAAATCAGACGGTGTTGGTCTTGCTGCGCCCCAAATCGGGAAATCAGTCAGGATTTTCGTTATAGACACCGCTGAGCTGGATAAAAATGATCCTGCTTTACAGGATTTTAAAAAGACTTTCATTAATCCTGAAATAATTGGCAGAGATGGTGAAATGTGGAACTTTAACGAAGGGTGCCTGAGTCTTCCGAAAATCAGGGAAGATGTTGAAAGGAAATCAAAGATAAGGATTCAGTACTTTGATGAAAACTGGGATTTTCACGATGAGGAATATGAAGGGGTTAAGGCAAGGGTCATTCAGCACGAATATGACCATCTTGAAGGTATATTGTTCATTGATTTGTTATCACCGCTCAGAAAAAAGCTGCTGAAAGGAAAACTGAAAGATATCAGCAAGGGCAAAGTTGATGTGGATTATCAGATTAAAGTTATAAAAAACTGAGACCACAATCACTCATCTTTTATGGCGGCATAAATCACATCCTGTATCTTGGTCCGGACATCATAATCCACCAGCCTGCTGTTTGTTATCTCAGGATAAATCCTGTTTGAAAGAAATACATAGATCAGTTCCTGTTCAGGATCAACCCAGGCCATTGTTCCGGTAAATCCGGTATGCCCAAAGCTCTTTAAAGAAGCCAGCCTGCTGGAAGGACCGTTCTTTGTTGAATCAGGTTCGGGTTTATCAAATCCCAGGCCCCTTCGATTCCCGTTTTTACAGTCAGGACATCTGGTAAAGTATTCGATGGTCTCCTTGTCAAGATACCTGATACCGCCATATTCTCCTCCTGATAGTAACATCTGCATTATTTTTGCAAGGTCATTTGCATTCGAAAACAAACCTGCATGTCCGCAAACACCGCCCAGCATGGCTGCACCCATATCGTGCACATATCCGTGGATAAGCTGCCTGCGAAATACCAGGTCATTTTCGGTGGGGGTGATGGTGGTTTTGTCAAAACGGTTTAAAGGATTGAAGCATAACGACCATGCTCCCATGGTACGATAGAATGCTGAATCGAGATAATCCTCAAATCTCTTGTTTAACAGGTCTTCAATGATTTTATAAAGCACATAAAACCCAAGGTCACTGTATCTGTATCCTTCATTACCGTTAAGTTCTGACAGGGCAATGTCTGACCATATCGTATCCAGCAGTGTTTTGTTCATGTAAAGGCCCTCTGCCACCTTGACGGGAAATCCGTCAGAAAAATGATCGCTGTAATAATTATCGATGTATTTCAAATGCTTATTGACATAGTAATTGTTTGATATTTTAATAGGATAACTTTCAGAAAACCTGTAGCTTGCAAAATTCTGTCCGGGGTATAGAGGTTCCAGTGTCTTAATATAAAAAGGAATCCATGCTTTAAGCCGTGACTGATGAAGCAGGATGTCCTTGATAGTGATGTCTTTTTTATTGGTTGTATCAAGATATGTCAGATATGCTGATATTTTTTTATCAATATCCAGGAGATGCTGTTCTTTTAACTTCATAACAGCAGGCATTGTTGCTGCTATTTTGGTTATGGAGGCCAGATCATACAAATCTGTGTTTTGCACGGGTTTTTCACGGTGATAGGTATGGTACCCGAAAGATTTTTGATAAAATACAATCCCCTTTCTGGCTGCCAGTATCTGGCAACCGGGGGTGGACTGCATCGCAATGGCGTTCAGGGCAATTGAATCGATCTTTCCAAGATAATCCTCGTCAATTCCGGCTTCGGCAGGAGTTGAATACTTCAGCCTTCTGACAGTCCCGGACATGATACCGCTTCTTACAGGGTATTCTTTACTGGCAGTAACAGGCAGAAGACCTTTGGCAGGTATGACGCCGAAAATCAATTGGGCCGAAAGACTGCGGGTAAGTTCATTGTCTTCGTATGATAAAATAAGCCCTGAAGTTCGTTTCAGATTTCTGAAATATGACAAAGAATACGGATTGGCAGACAGATTGAGGATAACATTACCGGTTTGAACAATACTGTCAACAAAATCAGTTGCAAAATGCGGAATGCCATATTTTTTTCCGGCCCTCATATCAGTACCCTGAATACTTACCATGATCAGATTAAAACCTTCCAGACTGGCCATGATTTCCTTAATATCATTTTCCCCGGCAGCATATGGTAAATGGTAGCTTTTTACAGGTATATATTTCTCAAGCGTCTCATGAAATTCATTATTGCTGTTTCCTCCGATGGTAACCGATGCTACCCTGAGCGTGTCAAGTCTTTTAAGAGGGATCAGTTCATTTTTATTTTCCAGCAGGGTTAAAGAGGCTTCCACAAGTTTCTGCCGGTGCAAAAAATACTCCGGGCTGTTCAGCTCAGCTGTCAGATTATTCAGACTGACAGGTTCATAATTATTAAGGCCGGCCCAGTACTTAGCCGCAAGGATTTTCTTGCATCTTTTGCATAATTCTTCATGGCTGATGTTACCTCTGCGTATCTCTCTCTTAATCAATGAGATTGTTTTTGAAATTTCATCAGGCATCAGTAACATGTCAATTCCCGCCATGATGGCCTTAAGATTGGCGTCAGAGGGTCTATAATGTTCAGAAACAGCGCCCATATTCATGGCATCTGTAAAGACAATACCCATGAAATGCATCTCTTTTTTAAGAATGCTGTCTACAATATGCGATGAAAGAGAAGTAGGGAGATTTTTTTGATCATCCAGCGCGGGTACATTCAGGTGCGCCATCATTATGCCACCGGCCCCGCTGTTAATCAGCTGCTTGAATGGGAAGAGCTCGATGCTGTCGAGACGGTGTCTGTCATGACTGATGACAGGCAGGGAAACATGCGAATCGGTATCGGTATCTCCGTGGCCCGGGAAATGCTTTGCAACGGCCAGTACGTTATTTTCCTGCATTCCTGCCATATACAGGATGCTTTTTTTTGCAACATCAGACCTGTCTTCACCAAATGAACGGATATTGATAACAGGATTGCCGGGATTATTATTTACATCCGCGACCGGTGCAAAGTTTACATAAATACCCATTCTTTTCAGCTGTCCGGCAATATGATAGCCCATATCGAAAAGCAACCTGTCATCCTGTATGGCTCCGAGCATCATCTGCTTGGGATATTTGACAGTACTGTCTGTCCGCATGTTAAGGCCCCATTCTGCATCCATGGCAGTTAGAAGAGGTGTTCTGGCAATTCTCTGAAGACGGTTGGTTAGCCGGGCGGTTTGAGCCGGGGCACCCTGAAATAAAATAATACCGCCGATATTGTACTTGTGAATCAGCGTTTCAATTTCACGAAAGTGACTTTCACCATGCCTGGGATAAACATCTATCATGAACAGCTGAGCAATGCGCTCTTCTTCTGTCAGTGAATTAAATACGGAGTCCACCCATTCTTCCTCCATTGATCTTAAAAATGGCGGATCAATTTTCGCAATCCTGAATGAATATTCACCGGTCTGATGACTTTCTCCCGGTGTGAACCGAATAAAGGCACCAAGCAGTAACATCCCGGAGAAATAAATAAATATCCGCAGAAGAATATTTTTCATACCATCAGCTCTTTGATATTCTGAAAGATTTATTTATGTATTTACTGTTTTTATGCAATCCGGGTTACAGTTAGTTCCGGATATTTATAAAAATAGCTTCCGGGCATGTTTTTTAAAAAGAAAGTTTTCAACACCAGCCACAGATTGCAGAGTGATGATGTCAGAACCATGAACCTCTTTTCTGATAGAGTGATATAAAACCTTCGATGCTCCGGTCGTAGCTTTTTTCGTAATCGTCGGGAAAATAACAGGCAGGCAGTTCACCCATCTGGCGGTGATATTGAAGGCAATCGCAACAGATGCCTTTCCTGCTGCAGGGGTAAGAACAGTTACAAAAGTCGGTGTTTCTTGATTTCTTGCATTCCATTCCGGTCATGTATTATTTTTTTATCAAATTGATTTTCATAGAAATATGTTCCGGCAGGGCATGTTTGTTAACCATGATTGTTATGGTCTTGAACCTGAGGTAAGATTCGGAAACATACATGTAACCGTGATACGGATTACCGGTACCCCAGGAGTTCTTTACATAATAGAATTTCTTACCGGTCTGGTCACGGGCGATGCCTGTTATGTGCATTCCATGATCATCCGTTGTGCTATAATTTTCAAATTCCTCCTGCCTGATTGTTTCATTCACCTGTTTTTCTCTTCCCGGATGATTCAGGGCTGCGGGAACAACATCTTCTTTACCGGGAGCAGGATTACTGTTATCAGATATATCGGAATATCCTTCAATATCGTTCACCGGATTGATGGCTACTCCGCTTTTAAATGAAAAGCCGTTTTCAGTGTTATCAGTTGCCCATTGCACCGTATACCCGTTCATGATGGAAGAATCAATTACCTGGACCAGCTCATCCAGTGGCAGATTGTACACCTTACCCCACGACCAGTTATCAGGTAGTTCAATGATGAAATCTGAATAAAAAGGGTGATGTGTAAAAGATGTCAGTATGATATAATCGTTCATGTTCAAACCGAGCTCTTCTGCAAAAGAAGCCGGGGTATATTCTTTATCAGAACAGGCAAAAGTATCCGGTACTTCACCAAGATATGCATCCAGCAATTTACAGAAACCATCAAACCATACCGGGCTCAATTCACCATCCTTGTTCCTTATAACTGCATCCACACAAGCTTTCAATACTTCATCCATCTCTCCGTGGATATGCATTTTTTCGTCAGCTTTCATGCCCGGATACACATCTTCAGGTACGATCCCCGTCCTTTTTATAATCCTGGTTACGTCATTGGCTTCACTTCCACCGCTGAAGTTCATCTTTCCGTGCATAAGGACATATTTGGCAGCCTTTTCCATATAAACCTGACGCACAACAAACATTTCCGAAAGATCAGTCTCACCCTTACCGGTACGGAGTAATTCAGATTCAATGAATGACAGTGTGGAAAAACTCCAGCATGTACTTGATCTGGACTGGTTCTTAACCGGTGTGGCTGCCAGTTTTTTAATTATTTCAAACTGATAACCGTTGGATGATACCTGGGCTGATATTTTATGAACGGTCTGGGATAAAACTGCTGAAACCATCAGCAGGAACAATCTTATGGCGACAGGATTTTTCATATTGGGTGATATGTTTATTCTGCTTTTAAATTTGATTATTTTTTTTCAAACAACAATGAAAAATAATATACTGATCAGACCTGTCGGATGAAGTCTGCCTGAAAAATCCGTGACCGTGCCCCAATCAGGGGTATTAATCCATTGCTTTGAGTAACTGCCTGCATGATACCTGAAAGAGGCCGGGACAGGCTCCGGGATCAATTAAATGAATTTTTATTATATTCAACGATATTTTTGGATACATTTGTTTTTTCAATCATAAACAAACCGCGTATTTTATATGAATCTTGAACAGCTTAAAGGGCAATTTATAAAGCTTTATGGCAGGAAACCAGAAAAGATATTTGGCTATTTTTCACCTGGCCGAGTGAATTTAATTGGTGAACATACCGATTATAACGGAGGTTACGTTTTTCCGTGTGCCTTGAGTTACGGTACCTGTTTATTTATCAGGAAAACAAATGATCATCAGATTAAATTTGCTTCTGCCAATTTTGATTTTACGGCAGTCATCAGGCTAACGGATATCAAACAAAAACAGAATGATCACTGGATTAATTACCCGATGGGGGTATTGAATGAATTTATAAAGCTGGGAATAAGACTTACAGGCATGGAATTGCTTTTTTCAGGCAATGTTCCAAACGGAGCCGGTTTGTCTTCGTCAGCATCCATTGAGGTTGTCACTGCCATAGCAATCAATGAATTATATGAAGCAGGATTAAACAGGGTTGAGCTGGCAAAACTGGGTCAGCGCGCCGAGAATCTTTTTGTTGGGGTGAATTGTGGTATCATGGACCAGTTTGCCTCAGCAATGGGAAAGAAAGATTCGGCAATTTTCCTGAACTGTGACACCCTGGAATATGAACTTGTTCCGGTGGTGATGAATGGTTATAGGCTGGTTATTTCCAATACCAATAAGCGAAGGGGACTGGCTGACTCAAAATATAATGAACGCAGGGGCGAATGTGAAAAGGCAGTGGAATATATCAGCAGCAAAAAAAGAATACAGAATCTCGGAGAACTGTCTTTTGATGAATTTAAAGGATTAAAAGACACCATCACAAAGGAGAATATCCTGAAAAGGGCCAGGCATGTCATTACTGAAATCCAGCGCACAAAGGATGCTGTCAGCGCGCTTAAATCGGGCAACCTGAAAAAATTCGGAGTGCTGATGAATGGCTCCCATGACTCACTCCGTGATGATTATGAGGTTACAGGCATTGAACTTGATACCCTGGTTGAAGAAGCCAGAAAAGTTGAGGGTGTGATCGGATCAAGGATGACGGGTGCCGGATTTGGGGGATGCACGGTTAGCCTCGTTGCGGAGAGCGCTATCGATGAATTTATTGACAAAGTAGGCAGAAATTACCATACCAGAACCGGTTTAAAAGCAGACTTCTACACTGCTGATATCGGGGACGGAGCCAGAAAGCTGGGTGAATACTGAATGGACGTTTAATCCGAACCACGTTAACAATATCTGCGAAATCAGATCTTCATCAGTTAATAAACTTTATAGACGTTTTATCATAAAAAAACCGGATTGTCAATCCGGTTTTTCCTGTATTATTTCGCAGGATATTTTTTGAAAATCTCATCCGATTTTATCAGCAGATCAATGTATTGTGCACGCTTGTATACGAACGGATCATTGATATTCTTATTGGATAATTTTCCTTTGAAATCGGTGATTTGCCGGTAGCCTTTTTTATCCATCCATTTTTGAATGTCAGCGATCATGGTTGCTATATAATCTGCTTTATTCTTGTAAACGGTACTGACAACCTGGACACAATCAGCACCTGCCAGAATCATCCTGATCACATCACCACCTGTGAAGATACCTGTGTTACTGCAAATATTTGCCCTGATTGTTCCGTACAGCAAACCTGCAAAACGCAGTGCCAGCCTGTTATCTTCAGGATGGCTGATACCGTAAGGTGTGTAATGCTCTTCTTTTTCAATATCGATGTCTGGCTGGAACAGTCTGTTAAAGAGAACAAAACCGTCAACCCCTGCTTGATCCATTTTTCCGATGATATTTAACGGATTTGCATAGAAAGGGCTTAGTTTGACACTAACCGGAAGCTTCACTACTGATCTGACAGCTTTTAAAATATCCATCTGATTTTCGTTAATTTCACTTCCGCCCATTTGCATATCCCTTGGTACAGCATAGAAATTCAGCTCAATGGCATCCACACCGGTCTGTTCAATCAGCCTGGAATACTCAATCCATGTTTCCTTAAAAATCGCATTTATACTGGCAATGACAGGAATGCCGACACTTTCCTTAACCTTTCTGAGGTTTAACAGATGTTCTTCCGGACCGGCATGCTGCAGATTTGGAAATAAACTGATCATCTCCGCATGCCTTTCAGAATATTCATCCAGCGCATCATCCAGCTGCGCAGTTTCAAGCTGAATCTGTTCTTCAAACAGGGATTTATAGACCACTGCACTGATTCCGGCCTGCTCTGCCTTTTTAATATTGTCAATATTTGTCACGAGGTTACTGGCCCCAAGTATAACCGGATTTTTCAGTTCCATTCCAAGGTATTTCGTCTTTAAGTCAGCCATTTTTCTTGTTTTAATGATTATTGAATCGTATATATGTTCTATGATAAAAGAATGACAAAGTTATCAATTAATCTTTAAAAACATCTTACTGTTAGAATTTCCGTCATTGCAATTATTTTGAGTCAGACGATTTATTGTCATATCCCTTTCTTCTGTATATTTTTAATTAATTTCAACTGTTTTAGCATTTAATCATACTGTCAAACCCGGCTTTTTTTATATATTTAAGCTCCTGATATCATTAAAACAGGTTAAATGCAATTTTACAGGCAACTGCGGTCTCATCCGTTTACCAGGCTGCTTATTTCCTTGGTTTCGGGCATTATTGCAGGTATTTACTGCCATCCGGATATTTATTTAACCGGTTTTATATTATTAATTCTGACTACTGTTGCTTTCTTGACACATGAGTTCAACCGGAGTTACAGGTTAAGGTGGGTTTTCGGTATTGTGATCAGTTCATTCCTGTTCTTAACAGGACTTATGACAGTGAATTTACATGATGCAAAGAATGAAACTGCAAGGCAGCTGTCAGGAAGGAGACTGACCTTTGAGGCAGTCGTAAAAGGAGATCTGATCCGGCAGAGGAAGACTGTCCGTACCACAATCCTGGTCAAAAAAATCCATGGAGATACCATTATGACCGGAAGAATCAAAGCAGTGGCATATTTCAGTAAATCCCGCATGACAGAGGAGCTGCAGACAGGAGATGTACTGAGGGTTTGTGCTGTTTTGAATGAAATAGGGGAACCCCGGAATCCATATGAATTCAATTACAAAAGATGGATGCAGAGACGTGGATTTGTGCTTACAACTTATTTGTCCGGTGACTGCTGGCAAAAAGTCGGGACGGGAAAGGGATTAAGGACATATTTATCAGAACTGAGACACAAGATAACCGGTATATATAAAGAATCGGGCATTGGCAACGATGAGCTGGCAGTACTGTCTGCCCTGACCCTGGGAATCAGAGAGAGCCTTCCGGCAGAGATCGAGAGATCCTTTGCGGTTTCAGGTGCCATGCATGTTCTTGCAGTTTCAGGCCTGCATGTGGGTATTGTCTTTCTGATATTAAATGTGATTTTATCATTTGCGCGAAAATTCAGATACGGCAGGTATATAAGACTGGTGGTGATTGTTTTGTTCCTTTGGTTCTTCGCCTTTCTCACGGGGATGAGGCCATCCGTTGTCAGGGCTGTATTTATGTTTTCGGTCATACAGGCAGGCAGAAGCCTGAAAAAGCCCCCTGACATCTATAACACCATTTGCCTTTCGGCATTTTGCCTGTTGCTGGCAGATCCGTATCAGCTGTTTGATGTTGGTTTTCAATTATCATATCTGGCGGTAACCGGAGTTGTATTTTTTCAGCCTAAAATATACAGGCTGGTATATTTCAGGAATCCGATCATTGACAGGATCTGGCAGTTATTTACTGTTTCGGTTGCAGCACAGCTCATAACAGCTCCTCTGACCATATACTATTTTCATTATTTTCCGGTGTATTTCTGGCTTACAAATCTCTTTGTCATTTTGCTGACAGGACTGATTCTTTATGCGGCAGTTCTTCAGATTTCAGTCTTTTTGGTCCATCTGCCTTATCTGTTTACCGGAAAGATTTTAAACTTCTTTCTAAGACTGTTAAACGGATTGACCTGTCAGATTCATGGTTTGCCATATTCATTGATTGATAATATCAACATTTCACTTTATGAAACAATATTATGCTATGCTTTTGTGATATCGGTTACCATATACATATTAAAACGAAATAAGAAAGCATTGATATGTTCATTAATTGTAATTCTTATGATGTCTGTTTATGGGACTGTTTTCAGATATAAGACTGAAACACAGGAAAGGTTAGTGGTTTTCGATATCAGCAGTCATTCGCTGGTTGGATTGGTCAGCGGGAGAGAAATTGTTTTTCTGTCAGACATACCTGGTTTTCCCGTATGTGATGACTCATTCCATGTTAAGAATTACCTCCTGAAAAGGGGAATAGGAAAAATCTCGCATGTCAGCAGCATCTCTGAACTGCCTGATACTGATTCCCATGCAGGATTATCTATCGAACATGCCGGTGTCAATATTATTTTTGAGACGGTCAGTTTCAGGGGGATACTACTGAAAGATCTCAGCGTTTTTCAAAGGAGATCAGCCGAAAAGCTAAAACTTGACTGTATCATCCTTTCTCAAAATGCAGATGTCACTTTAGAACAGCTCAAAACCAGGTTTCTGTTTAAAAAGGTTATTCTGGATTCTTCGAACAGATACTATTACAGGAAAAAATGGTTGAATATGGATCACACGGATGAAATTACTGTTCATTCGGTTGCTGAGCATAAGGCATTTGAAATGAAAACCGGATGTAAAATCAACAAAAAAAGTACCGAAAGTCCTAGATTATTCGTTAGATTATGACTTATTTTGTCATTGATTTTTTTATCAGAGGCAAATATGCGGATAATCATTGCAGGAGCTGGCGAGGTGGGATCTCACCTGGCAAAAATGTTAAGTCAGGAAAAACATGATATCATCCTGATAGACCCTGATGAGGAAAAACTAAAGCAGCTTTCGGCAAGCCTGGATGTTATGACACGGTCAGGCTCATCCACTTCAATCAGCTTACTGATTGACTGTGATATCAGACGGGTTGATTTGCTGATTGCGGTTGCCACATCGGAAGAAACCAATATCACAACATCGATACTCGGGAAAAAGCTGGGGGCGAAAAAAACAATTGCCAGAATTGACAATCAGGAATACCTCTTTCCCAAATATGTTGATTATTTTACAAGTCTGGGAGTTGATTACATGATTTATCCTGAAAAAATAGCATCACGCGAGGTGGTTGGATTACTTGAACAGACCGGAAGCACTGATTTGGTTAGTTTTGATGGAGGGAAGCTGACTCTTTTTGCCATAAAGCTGGAAGAAGATGCACCAATCATCAACAAAACGCTTCTTGAGACAGCAAAAAAGCTAAAGAATCAGGATTACAGGGCAGTTGCCATTACCAGAAGCGGAAAGACAATTATCCCCAGGGGTGACGACTTTTTTCTTGCAAATGATATCATTTATGTGATCAGCAACCAGGAAGGGATCAGAGATTTGATGGAATACTCGGGAAAGGAACAGATCGACATCAATAACATCATGATACTTGGCGGAAGCCGGATAGGAATGTTAACTGCAAAGGAAATCGGGAATCATCATAATGTAAAACTGATCGAACTTGACCGTGAAAAGAGTTACAGGCTCTCCAATTATCTCAACAATACACTGGTAATCAATGGCGACGGGAGAGATATGAACCTGCTTATTGAAGAAGGATTGAAAAACATGGATGCCTTTATCGCGGTTACAGGTGATTCGGAAACAAACATTTTATCCAGCGTTCTGGCAAACAGGCTGGGCGTAAAGAAGACCATTGCCGAGGTAGAAAACATAGACTATATAGCTCTTGCTGAGAACATGGGTATTGATACCATCATTAATAAGAAGATCATTACTGCAAGCCGGATCTTCCGGTTCACAACAAGTGAATCTGTTTCTTCTGTCAAATGCCTGACCGGTACAGAAGCTGAGGTAATGGAGTATATTGCAAAACCGGATTCGAAAATAGTTAAAGCCCCTCTTAATCAAATGGGATTTCCAAAAGACTCAATAATTGGTGGTATTATCAGGCAAAACAACAGTTTTATTGCAAATGGCTATACCATTGTACAACCTGGTGACAGGGTAGTGGTTTTTGCTTTGCCTTCTGCTATCAATAAGGTCGGTAAATTCTTCAATTAGTTATTCATGATTAATTACAGGGTAGTAGGCTTCATTCTTGGAATACTTTTGCTGATTGAGGGATTATTTATGTTCTTGTCTGTTCCTGTTTCCATATTATATCAGGAAGGGGACAGTCTGCAATTACTGATCTCATCTGCAATAACCTTGTCTACAGGAGCCCTGCTTTATCTTTTTTTTAAAAAATCCATCAAAAGCGTCGGTAAAAGAGAAGGATACCTTATTGTGAGTTTCGGATGGATCTTATTCTCTTTTTTTGGGACCATGCCATTTTACCTTACAGGTGCGATCCCTTCTTATACGGATGCATTTTTTGAGACCATGTCGGGATTTACCACCACCGGTGCATCAGTACTTACCGATGTGGAGACGCTCTCGCATGGCCTGCATTTCTGGCGAAGCCTGACCCAGTGGCTGGGAGGTATGGGCATTATAGTCTTGTCGCTGGTGATCCTTCCGGTACTCGGTATAGGAGGCATGCAGCTTTTTATTGCAGAGGTGCCCGGGCCTGCTCCCGATAAGATTCACCCCAGGATCAAAGAAACGGCCAAGCGGTTGTGGGCCATCTATTTCATTTTTACCGTTGCAGAAATAACATTGCTGACAGCCGGAGGCATGGATATTTTCGATTCTGTCTGCCACTCATTCACAACGCTGGCAACCGGGGGATTTTCAACAAAGAATGCCAGCATCGGGTTTTATACTTCGCCTTTTATCCATTATGTCGTCACATTTTTTATGATAGTCGCAGGCACCAATTTCACCCTGTCTTATTTCGCAATACACCTGAAATTCAAACCTGTATTTGGAAATGAGGAGTTCCGGTTTTATCTTTCGTTCATTGCTGTTTTCAGTGTCATCATAACTCTGATTCTTGCTCTTACTGTGGCACAGCCGGTTGAAAAATCATTCCGTGATTCGTTATTCCAGGTTGTTTCCATCATGACAACAACAGGATATACGACCACCGATTACCTTAAATGGATCCCGGTGGGATCTGTGATTTTGTTTGCACTGATGTTTTTTGGCGGTTCAGCAGGATCGACGGGCGGCAGTATTAAGATCATCAGAATAGTGCTCATCTTGAAAAACAGCTTTATGGAATTAAAAAGGCTGATACATCCAAATGCTGTCATTCCCGTTAGACTTAATACCCAGGCGGTTTCTCAGCAGATTGTAACAAACGTGCTTGCCTTTACATTCTTATATATCCTGATTGTATTGGTAAGCGTGATCATAATTTCCTTTCTGGGATATGATCTGGATACTTCGTTTGGAGCGGTTGCTGCTACTCTGGGCAATATCGGACCGGGAATCGGACAGGTTGGACCTTCATGTAATTATGCCCATTTCCCGATTATTGGCAAGTGGTTCCTGTCGTTCTTAATGCTGATTGGCAGACTGGAACTTTTTACAGTCCTGATCCTTCTGACGCCTAATTTCTGGAAGGAATAACAGGGTGAAAACATTACGATTAATCCAGCACTCCCAGGCCCTGTCTGATTAAAACAGGTTCATCACCTGAACAGTCGATAACAGTTGAAGGCTGATTATGGCCATATCCCCCGTCAATCACGATATCTACCTGGTTCATGTAATGCTCGTAAATCAATTCAGGATCAGTTGTGTAATCCAGAATCTCGTCTTCATCGTGGATGGATGTGGTAAGGACAGGATTTCCCAGTTTTTTGACAATTTCTCTGATGATATTGTTATCGGGTATTCTTATTCCTATGGTCTTCTTTTTGCTTCTGAATAATTTCGGGATATTGGAATTTGCTTCCAGTATGAAGGTGAAAGGACCCGGAAGGTAATGTTTCATCAGCTTAAAAACCGTATTACTGATGGGTTTGGTATAATCGGATAAGTGGCTCAGATCGTGAAATATAAATGAAAAATTGGCCTTTTCTATTCTGACACCTTTAATTTTTGCTACCTTTTCGATCGCTTTTGGTTTGGTACTATCACAGCCCAGTCCGTATACCGTGTCAGTCGGAAACACAGCGGTCCCTTCATTCTTCAGGATATCTGCCGTTTTAATAATCAGGCGTTCGCTTGGTGTTACAGGATGTATTTTTATAAGCATAACTGTTTTATAAATCAAGATTAAATAACAGGTCAATTGTTAATTTTATAAAACCTGGCGAGAAACCACCCGAAAATGCTGTATGGAAGAAAATTTCTGGCGAATGGTGTAATCCTTTCAGTGAATCTTCCCGATTTATAACATAATCTGGGTTTTGCGGATGTTACAATTTTTAAAATCAGTTTACCCAGCACTTCAGGATTGCCTCCTTTTGTAATATTTTTATCCAGCAGGTCAAAATAGTTTTTCAGCCTTTTCTGATATGGTGAATCTTTCGTTGGTATGATGTTATGGCGGTTATGAATGGCACCGGTATGATAGTCGCCCGGTTCAATCATGCATACTTTGATACCGAAAGGTTTAAGCTCGATGCGAAGGGCTTCTGTCAGGCATTCAATTGCAAATTTGCTTGATGAATATATACCCTGAAAGGGCAGGCCAATCCTTCCTCCGATTGAACTCATATTGACAATAAGTCCGTCACCCTGTTTTCGCATAACCGGAATGACATGTCTGATGACTCTTATTGTGCCGAAATAATTCGTTTCAAACAGGTTATATATTTCTTCAAAGGGTGTCTCTTCAAGCGGACCTGCCAGTCCGAAGCCGGCACTGTTAATCAGTATATCAATATGATGAAACTGTTCCATGATACCTGATACAGCTCCTTTGACAGAGTCGTTGTTTTTAACATCCAGGTATCTGTAAAACAAATTTTGATGACCGGATTCGTTCGGGATATTTCTTCCTGTGGCAAAAACCTGATAACCATTTTCAGCGAGCGATTCAGCCATTGCTTTTCCCATACCGGAAGTTGCTCCGGTAATAAGGACGATTTTCTGCATGTTTATAAGGTTTGTTCCAGGATAAATTAAAAATAATCATAGTTAAGCTTGGTCAGAATCCTGAACTTTGTAACGGGATAATAAGTCTCGTATTGGGAACAGATATTATCTTCGTCATACAGGTATGTTCTTACCGAGAAATCTTCGTCTGCGTTTCTTCGCCATCTCATCTCAGTAAGATTTGCATTCTCATCGTAGAAAAATTGTTTTTTCAGATAGCGTCCTTCATTTGGATTCTCTTCATCAATATTGGTAAGTTCCCCTTTTGAGTTGTACAGGTAAGTAAGTTTATAATAAAAACTATCTCCCCGGTATTTAACTTCACTGATTACATAACCATCATTGTTATATACGTATAATTTCTTCTCAACCGGTAAATTATCTGCATTGTATACAACCTCTTCAACGACATTTCCATTACTGTCATATCTCAATGTCAGATATGATATGATATTGTCTGCATGATTGTATACGGTTATCTTTGTTATGTCTCCCTCGTGCTCAAAGACTCTTTTTTCATTAATCCTGTCATCCAGGTGATAGGTGATCATTTCCAGTTTCCCCTCATTATTGTATTCATAATTATTTTGAAAATCTGAAGCACCGTCGAATCCGCTCTCCTGTATTAACAATCCGTCATCGTTATATTTTGAGGTTTTCTGATAGGCTATCTTAACACCTTTCCTTTTAAGATAATCCGTTCTTTTACCCTCCGGGTTATATTTAAAGGTTTCATAAGCTGCCGTATCCTTGAGTTTGTATGTGATTAGTTCAATAACATTTCCTGATGGGTCATATTTATTATATGATGTTTTGACTCCGTTCCTGGACGGTTTTCCATTTACATAATTATAATCCCAGGTAGTCATCGAAAAGATATGATGCTTAATAATCATTTCCTTTTGCTTTTCATCAAAAATATTCTGCGAATGAATGCTGCCAGGTATAATCAGTAATAATAAGAACATGTATATTAAACTGATGCTGAATGAAAAAACATGACCGGATCTTATGTTATTGTAATTTACACACATACTTATTTGTTATTAAGTTAAAAATTCAAATCCCTGATATTTATTTATATCTTCGTGGTTATTCAAATTTAAATAAATATTTCGATAATTCCATTGTTGTTTTGCAAGGGTATACATTTGATTTATCCGGGAGACCCGGATTTCAGAATCACAGGGCATTGAGATGGTACCCCGACAACTTGTCACGGGTTCATTCATTTATCACGATTTTTTACTTCATTGTTATTATCCTCTGTCGGTTCCTGTTCATTTTCAATCCAGTATTCTTCTTCATCCTCCTCATCCTCTTCATTCCAGACATGAATGGTAGGTTTCGGCCCAATCCTGCGATAAAGGATTGACAACAAAAATCCTGCCGTTCCACCTGCCAGGTGCGATTCCCAGGAAATACCCTGGCGGACAGGGAAGATACCCCATACCATACTGCCATAGAGGAATGCCACCAGGAGTGATATTGCCAGCAAATTGATGTTTTGGCGGATAATACCGCTGAAGAACAGAAAAGCACCGAGACCATAAATCAGTCCACTCGCGCCGATATGATATGAAGGTCTGGCAAATATCCATACGGCCAGCCCTGAAAAGAAATAGATGATAAAGAAAACGCGGTAAGAAACCTTGTTATAAAAGTAAAATACAGCCCAGCCAAGGAAAAACAGGGGGATTGAGTTATCCAGGAGATGATTGATATTGCCATGTATCAAAGGTGACAGTATGATTCCCGCCATCCCTTTGATGCTTCTCGGGTAAACACCATAAAATCCAAGGCTGCTGTTGTCAATGACCTCAATTACTTTTACAAGCCATAATAATGCAACGAAGAAAGCCGGGAAGATGACACTCAGCCGGACTTTCTTCTTCTCAACGGGCATATCTTTCAGGGCCAAGATACTGGGTATTTAATGGATATCTGCAAATGTATGAAACCAGCTGGAAGATATAAATGATTTGTTGATAAAAAGCCGCCTTTGTATTCAGGGCGGCTTTGAGCAGAATTTATGTGGAAGGTCTTAATTTACGTACCTGGACTCCTGCCTGCCAGAATTCTGATTCTCTCATCTCTTTGAGTTCTGCGTTCAGCAAATCCTTGTAATTTGATTTTCCGGTTGATTCAAGAACACGTTTTGTTTCTTCTCCCGATTTCACTTTCTGATAGAGTTCTTTGAAGACAGGCAGGGTTGCTGCTTTGAATTTCGGTCTCCAGTCAAGTGCACCTCGCTGTGCCGTCGCACTGCAGTTTGCATACATCCAGTCCATGCCGTTTTCATCCACAAGCCTTATCAGGCTTTGTGTCAGTTCCTCGACCGTTTCGTTGAAAGCTTCACTTGGGCTGTGACCATTTGCCCTCAGAACCTCATACTGTGCATCCATGATTCCGGCCAGGGCTCCCATAAGCACACCCCGTTCGCCTGTGAGATCACTGAATACCTCATTTTCAAATGTAGTGGGGAATAAATATCCTGAGCCGATGGCAATGCCTGTTGCAAGGGCACGTTCCTCGGCACGGCCTGTAAAATCCTGAAATACGGCATAGCTTGAATTGATTCCGGCACCAGCCAGAAAGTTGCGTCTGACACTTGTGCCAGAGCCTTTTGGTGCAACCAGGATCACGTCAATATTTGCCGGAGGAACAACTCCTGTCTGTTCTTTATACGTGATCGAGAAGCCGTGTGAAAAATAGAGGGCATCTCCTTCATTCAGACATTTTTTAAGAACAGGCCACACAGCCCTCTGTGCTGCATCCGATACAAGGTATTGCACGATGGTGCCCTTTGTTGCGGCTTCCTCAATAGAGAACAGTGTTTTTCCGGGAACCCAGCCGTCTTTTACTGCTCTGTCCCAGTCAGCTTTAAAATCAGGAGACTGGCCAACAATGACATTGATGCCATTATCTTTCATATTCATTGCCTGTGCAGGTCCCTGCACACCGTATCCGATAACTGCGATAACCTCGTTTTTTAAAACTTCCCGGGCTCTTGAAAGTGGAAACTCATCGCGGGTAACGACATTTTCTTCAACTCCGCCAAAATTTATTTTTGCCATAATTTAATTAGTTGTTTATTAGATGTTCAATAGTTATTATTCATTATTTCTTTTTCTCTTTTGTCCATTTCACTGAGATAGTTTGTCAGCAGTTCCTGGCTTTGTTTGGTAATTGCGATCCTTCCTGACCGGGTGAATTGCTTTACACCGTATGGTTTCAGCTCATCAAACAGGCGCTGTGTTTCTTCTTTATGACCAGTCTTTTCAATGACGGTATATTCTTTTGTTACCTCCAGAATACGCGCATTATATTGCCTGACAATCTGTTCAATGTTGGTACTGTCCAATAATTCTTCCGTTGGCACCTTGTAAAGTGCGATTTCCTGCTGGATGATCTCATCATCGGTATGATAAAAGGCCTTCATTACCTCCACCATTTTTTCAGTCTGGGATACCACCTTCTTGACCTTTTCTTCGGTTTCAAACACGACGATGGTAAATTTATGAAGTCCTTCTATGGCTGATGCTGAAACCGTCAGGCTCTCAATATTTACCTGTCTGCGTGTAAAAATAATCGTTATCCGGTTCAGCAGGCCAATATGGTTTTCCGAGAAAGCCGTGATTGTATATGTTTGTTTATGATGGTTGCTGTTCATTTTTTTGTGGTTTATTAATGTGACTTTTTTTCATGCTCTCCCAGAATAACATCAGATACAGAAGCTCCGGCCGGTACCATGGGAAAAACGTTGTCTTCTTTTTCAATGGATACTTCAAGCAAAAAAGGGCCATTATATTTGAGCATTTCACTGATGGCATCATCAAGCTCCGGCCGCTGCAATACTTTTTTCCCCTTGATTCCGAATCCTTCTGCAACTTTAATGAAATCAGGATTTTTCAGGTATGTCTCAGAATATCTTTTTTCAAAGAAAAGCTGCTGCCACTGGCGAACCATACCGAGGTACCTGTTGTTCATCAGGACAATCTTAACCGCAGCCTGGGTTTGATTGATGGTACCAAGCTCCTGGATTGTCATTTGAAGTCCGCCGTCTCCAACAAACAGGATAACCTGTCTGTCAGGCGCCCCGATTTTTACGCCATGTGCGGCAGGAAGGCCGAATCCCATTGTGCCAAGGCCACCGGAGGTTATAAAACTGCGCGGCTGTGTGATTTTGCAATACCTCGAAGCAAACATCTGGTGTTGTCCGACATCGGTAACCCAGACCACATCTCCGTTAGTCTGTTCATTGATTCTCCGGATCACTTCAGCCATGGTAATTCCTTCTTTTTCAGGATAAAAATCACGTTTGACAACCTTTTCATATTCTATCCTGTCAAGATCTTTAAATCCGCTGATCCATGAAGTGTGATCCCTGCTTTTGATTTTTTTTGTGATGAGAGGCAGCGTGTCTTTCAGGTCTCCAATGACAGCTACATCTACTTTAACGTTTTTTTCCACCTCTGCAGGGTCTATTTCAAAATGGATAACCTTTGCCTGTCTGGCATAACGTTTCAGATCTCCTGTTACCCTGTCATCAAACCTCATTCCCATGGCAATCAGCAAATCACATTCGTTTGTTTTGATGTTGGTGGCATATCTGCCATGCATGCCCAGCATACCCATATTCAGGGGATGATCGGTAGGTAATGCAGCGACTCCCAGGATTGTCCATGCAGCGGGAATTCCTGATTTTTCTATGAATTTTCTGAATTCCTCCTCGGCATTCCCCAGTACAACTCCCTGCCCGAAAAGGACAAAAGGTTTCCGGGCCTGGTTGATCAGCTGTGCTGCACGCTCAATCATGCTGATATCCGGTTTTGGTTTTGGATCGTAGCTTCGGATGTGGAGGCATCTTTTGTATTCGAATTCCATCTCTCCAAACTGGGCATCTTTTGTTATATCAAGAAGCACAGGGCCGGGCCTTCCTGATTTTGCAATGTAGAATGCCTGGGCAATTGCCCATGGAATATCTTCGGTTTTTGTGATGAGGTAGTTCCACTTGGTAACAGGCATTGAGATACCGACCATATCGGTTTCCTGGAAAGCATCTGTTCCCAAAAGTGGTGCGGCAACCTGGCCTGTAATGCAGACAAGCGGTGTTGAATCGAGAAGTGCATTGGAAATTCCCGTAATCAGATTTGTGGCTCCCGGACCTGATGTGGCCATACAAACACCTACTTTACCTGTAACCCTGGCATAGCCGTCGGCAGCATGCACAGCACCCTGTTCATGCCTTGTGAGTATATGGTTGATCTTATCACTGTAATTCATAAGGGCATCATAGATGGGCATGATAGCCCCTCCGGGATAACCAAAAATCGTATCCACACCTTCTGCAATAAAGGAAAGCATAACAGCCTCCGATCCGGTAACTTTCGTCTTTTTTGGAATATCTATTGTTGCGGTTTGTTCTTTCATAATTTTAAGCGTTTGTGTGATGATAATCTTTATTCTGCTATTCTGATCGCACCGGTATCGGCTGATGTAACCATTCTGGCATAAGCTCTCAGTGCATTTGAAACAGGTCTGACCCGTTTTCCGGGCATAAAGCTTTTTTTACCCATTGATTCCTCTTTTTTACGTCTTTGTTCCAGTTGCTCCTCCGGGAGGAGCACATTTATTTTTCGTTCAGGAATGTCAATTTCTATCATATCGCCGTCCTTTAAAAGCGCTATAGCTCCGCCTGCCGCAGCTTCCGGTGATATATGGCCGATTGACAGACCTGAAGTGCCGCCTGAGAAGCGACCGTCGGTTATCAATGCACATTCTTTGCCAAGTCCCTTTGATTTGATGTATGAAGTAGGATAAAGCATTTCCTGCATGCCGGGGCCTCCTTTCGGACCTTCATACCTGATAACAACCACATCACCTTTTTTTACTTTTCCCTGCAGGATCCCGTCGCAGGCATCTTCCTGAGATTCGAATACCCTGGCAGGACCTTTAAACCTGAAAATGGAAGGATCAACCCCTGCTGTTTTAACCACACAGCCATTCAGAGCGATATTGCCGTATAAAACGGCGAGCCCGCCATCTTTAAAGTAACAATGCGCTATATCCCTGATGCAGCCAGTTTGCCTGTCTGTGTCAGGTTGATCATACATCACACCCTGGCTTCCCAGCTTCAGGTTTTTGATTCCGGCCGGAGCACTTTTATATAGATCTTTTGCCTCCTCCGTTACAGTGTCTCTCATGATATCAAATCTGTCAAGTGCTTCCCCGAGCGTTAGCAGATCAACTCTTCTGACAGATGCGTCAAGTAAACCGGCCCTGTCCAGCTCTCCCATGATCCCCGGTATTCCGCCTGCACGGTTAACATCTTCAACATGAAAATGTGAGCTGGGTGCCACTTTGCACAGAACAGGAATTTTTCTTGACAAAGAATCAATATCTTTCATGGTAAAGTCAACTCCTGCCTCCCTGGCAACAGCCAGTATATGTAACACTGTATTTGTAGACCCTCCCATGGCAATGTCCAGTGCCATGGCATTGTTGAATGCTGCTTTAGTGGCGATCGAAAGAGGCAGAACCGATTCATCGCCCTCTTCATAGTATTTTTTTGTATTTATAACAATCTGCCGGGCTGCTTTCTCAAAAAGCCTTAATCTGTTTTTATGTGTTGCCACAATGGTACCGCTTCCCGGCAATGCCAGTCCGATTGCCTCATTAAGGCAGTTCATCGAGTTGGCTGTAAACATCCCTGAACATGAACCACAGGTAGGGCAGGCAATTTTTTCAATATCCTCGATTTCATCTTCAGCAATACTATCATCAGCTGCCATCACCATCGCATCAATCAGATCATATTTTTTTGATTTCAGGATCCCTGCCTCCATTGGTCCGCCTGAAACAAATACAGAAGGAATATTCAGTCTCATGGCTGCCATCATCATACCGGGAGTGATTTTGTCGCAATTGCTGATGCAGATCATGGCATCCACTTTATGCGCATTGCACATGTACTCGACACTGTCTGCGATCAGTTCACGCGAGGGAAGTGAGTACAACATCCCGTCATGTCCCATGGCAATTCCATCGTCAATGGCAATGGTGTTGAATTCAGGAGCATAGAATCCCTCTTTCTCTATCATGGATTTAATCTTCTGTCCGATATCATGCAGGTGGGTATGGCCGGGTACGAATTGTGTAAATGAATTGACAATGGCAATGATTGGTTTTCCAATCTGTTCTTCTGTCATGCCGGTTGCACGCCAGAGACTTCTGGCGCCGGCCATTTTCCGGCCTTCAGTGGTTGTTGTGCTGCGCAATTTTATTTTCATCCGTATATATTTGTCTTGTTTTTTTGTCTCATAACCTGTCCCGGCTTACTTGCCGGGAGCCTGTCCTGATTTATCGGGACAGGCAAAGAGACCGCTCATTTCATTCGCCAAATTAATCACTTCGTTTCCGGAAGACCCGGGGTTCAGTGCGGTTAACCTTGTCCTGCTGTTATTCCGTGAATGATATTCAGTATTCATATTCCTGCAAATAAATCAAAAAAGCCATTCTGTCTGGTAAGAATGGCTTATATCTCAATCAATGCATACTCCATCCTCACCCGGATAATCCGAGAACGACTACCAAAATGACGACGAGTAATACCATGATATTTCTCATGTTTTTATGAATGGAACGACAAAGATATATAATAAATATTTAAAATATCAACAAAATCTTTTAAAAATAATCTAAAAGTGCCCGGGAACCTGTGATGCAGCTTTTTTTTATTCCTGCCGGTACAGGCAGATAAATCCGTTAACCGGATAAAATGACATCCCGCGTTGAAGAAGCAAACCGGTCTTCAGATTATCCGGGCTTATAGAAAGCAAGCATATATTCATTTTCAGGCAGGCGGTATCTTGCTTTCTTTACCGTGTCAATCTCATCAAGGTAATTATTTTCAATGGTTGTAAAGCCTGCAGCTTTTATTCTGTCAGGGTAATCTGCTCCGTAAAGCCGTAAATGGTCTTTTTGCCTGAAATGTTTTTCCCTTTCTTTCGGATCGGTTATGGTACCGTCTTCGTAAGTGACAGGCATGTTCATATCCACAGGCACCTGAAGAATGGCAAATCCGCCTGGTTTAAGTATTCTGAGTATTTCACCAAGGGCTTTCCGGTCGTCTTTAACATGTTCCAGAACATGGTTACAAATGATAACATCAAATTCATTGTCATCCAGAGGTACAGACTGGATGTCCATTTTAATGCCGGCAAGCGGGGATTCAAGATCAGCCGTGATGTATTCCAGGTTTTTTTGTTTTCTGAACTTTCTAAAGAAACATTGTTCAGGGGCAACATGCAGTACTTTGATATTCTTATGAAAGAAACAGGTCTTTTCTTTAAGGTAAAGCCACATTAACCTGTGTCTCTCCAGTGAGAGACATTTCGGGCATAATACATTTTCACGGACGTTTTTATAACCGTAGGGTAGAAATTTTCTGAACCGGCCCCCACAAACAGGACATTCCACATTGTCTCCTTTCAGGAACAGGCAGCTGAAACGCATGAAGATATAGCTTAACCTGATAAGAAGAGGACGCGGAAACATATTGAGCAATACGGGTATAATTCTTTTCATATAACCGGTTGTTTCAGAGTTGCCAAAAATAGGCATTTTTCAGGGATTATCCATTATAACCTTTTAAAGGCCTTTTTTCCCTGATAAGATCAGAAGTCCGCATCTTTTTTGATCATCTGACAGGTTTGGATCCGGAGGATCAACCCTTTTTTTGCCGGAATTTACTAGATTTGCGTGAGAAGGATGAATAACAAAGATCAGGGCATTGGTTAAAGATGCAAACCTGCCATGGTCATAAAGAAGGGTAGTTTAACAGGCATGTCATTATTTCAGCAAATCTCCTGATTAAAAAATAAATACACTTAATTACTCAACCATCAAATCAATAAAAAATATGCGTCCCTTTAAAGTACTGGGTGTACAGCAAATAGCCATTGGCAATGAAGACAAATCGAAGCTGCAGAAGTTCTGGATAGAAATACTCGGGCTGACCATCACCGGGACTTTTCAAAGTGAAAAGGAGAATGTCGATGAGGATATCCTGCGTATTGGCAGCGGCCCTTATGCAATAGAGATAGATATCATGCAACCTGTTGATGTGCATAAAAAACCGGCAGTACATGAGCCAAGGCTGAACCATATCGGTTTATGGATTGATGACCTGCGGGCAGCTGTCGAATGGCTTACCGGTCAGGGAGTACGGTTTACGCCCGGAGGTATCAGGAAAGGTGCCGGGGGACACGACGTTTGTTTCATTCATCCAAAAGGAAATGAAGAGTTTCCCCTTTGTTCGGAAGGTGTTCTGGTTGAACTGGTACAGGCTCCGGATGAAGTCATTCAGGCAATGGGATGATCAATACCTTTGATCACAGGGCTTGTTTCTCCAGGGTAACATAGATTTGATAACAGATCCAGGAATCGGTTGCTGCGTAAATCAGTTGTTCATCTTCAAGGACTTCCTTTTCCCAGTTCGATGTCTGCTGCTTTTTGGAAATTCTGAATCCGAGGATATTGGCAGCAAGTTTTCTAAGTCCGTTGTCAAGAATATCAAACCTCTTCACATATTGCTGAAGATCAATAAATCCTTCAGGCTGAAAAGGATTGAGCTGCATCAGGCTGTTTATATCATCCCTGATCGCCAGGCCGATCTTTTTAATGTTTGCGTTTTCAAACAGGGTGATGACCGGTTCGGGAAGACCAACCCTGTTCAGCCTGATGAGGTATGCTTCATCGGCAGTTGCCAGCTGCAAGAGCGATACCTTATGTTTTTTACCTTTCCTGAAAGAGGGGCGTGTTTCTGTGTCAAATCCCAGGAGCCTTTTATTTGCAAGTTTATGATTCAGAAAGCCAAGCTGGGAATCATCATCAATGAGCAGTATCCTGCCTGGAAATTGCTGCAGGGGCAGGTTTTTAATATCATCTTTGGATATATTGTTCAAAAAAGACCGGTTTCTCCTGATGTTTTCCATCTATATTTTCCCGATTAGATGCTCAGCGCCGTTATGAATGAATATGGTTCTGCTTTTCAGAAAGCAAAAGTAATTTTTTTAAAAAACAATTTAACGGAATCAGGATGATTTTCACAGCAGGATAAATTCAACAACACACCGTAACCCTTATTTAAATACTGCCAAACCGGAATATTCACAATCGGCCAAAGGCTTTGCTTCAGTGAATTATCATGATAAAAGATTTTTCTGTATGCCAGTATCTGATTATATAATACACGGGGTTTATTCAGGAGCCGAATAACTTTTTTTGTTCCGGTATTTATCGGAAATGATGAAGTACAGGCCAAAATTAAGATTTATATGTTCCTGAAGGAGATCGCGATTCGTTTCATTTCCGGAAAATCCTAACTGCAGCTGAAATTTAACATGTTCCCATCCCCCCCTTAATGTTATGGCAGGTTCAACAAGTACTGAGAACGGATTTTTACTGATACACCGGATCTGATCCTGGTCTTCCTGTTCAAGTGTTCCCGTGAGGCGAATGTCATTGTACCTGAGACCGCTCAATCTTAATGACACGGCAATGTCTATCAAATCAGAAGTATAACCCAAAGAAGGTTGAAAGAAATATCTGTTAAGATTCAGTTTTGAAGTGATACCGGTATCATATCCGTTTTCAACCTTGCCCAGTCCTACTCCAAAATAGGTTTCAAAAACAATATTGGTGTGTAATGGTACAAAAGCTCCTGCCCCTCCTTCGATGAGATGCCCCCGGCCATATTCATCAGGATAGAGGTCGCGTTCCCTGTCAACAACAAAGCCATTGGCCATTATACCGATATTATCGGTAAGCGAAAAAGCTGCCTGGACTTCAAATCCGGTGAACTCATTTCCGAGGCTCCCTGACAGATCCAGGTGAAACTCTTCTTTCTGCTGGAACAATGGTACATTATGCATGTTCGGGGCATAATAGTAATGCGTGCAGCTGCTTAATAAAGTCAGACTGATTATTAAGGGTAATAGTTTACCGGTATTCATTGCCTGTGGATGTTCATTGTTAATTTTACCAGCCAGAAGCATCATATTCAATACTGAAATCAACTTTTTCTGGCTTATTTTAAATAATAAAAACAGTGTTAAGATCTATGATAATATTTGATACAGACATAACTTTTCAGACAAAAGCTGCGTCGCCGTCTCCTTCCTGGAAAATGAATTCCCCGGTCTCACCCAGTTTATTTAACAGATCTTTACTGATCAGTACTTTATAATCCATTTTCCTGGTCAGGATAAACGGATTCTTTGACGATAAAACAGCTGCCCGCAGGAAAGGATGATAGGTGCTGATGGTTCTGGTGCCGGATCTCAGTGCATGTGCGTAGATTATTTTCATCACCGGTTTTGCGTCCGCCTCATTGCAAAACACATAGGGTGTCTTGAGATGTGCTTCGCGGTAAGTAAGAACCATAAAAGCAATGAGATGATAAGAAGCATCATATACCTTGATATATTGCTGGTTGAAATCTTTGATACATGCAGAAAAAGCGTATCTGCGGCTGTTATGATCCTTAAAGGGAGCATTCAGTATCCAGGGAAACCGGATCAGCCACTGAAGTGATTCCCTGCTTTTCGGGCAAAAATGCTGTAAGCTCTTTTTTCTGATAAACTCCATGGATTCATCATCAATGTCATGCACATACTCAAAGACAACCTGCTTCAGGTCTGTTTTCGGGTACCATCTGAGCAGCCTGATTTCATTCGGTATGTTAAGAATCCGGTCTGTCGCTTTGAGCAGCCGGCCGATTTTTTTTAATCCGGGCTTTTTGGCAGTCAGTATTCCTGCCAGATTAAACCGCAGGTAACCCCGGATACCCGGCAGAGATTTGAATCCGGTAAATAATCCTGTTTTATCATAGGCTCTTTTTGCCACAGGTATATAATTGGTGATCAGAAGATGTCCATTCCATGCTTCATGGGCATGTTTCAGGAGCATGGGAGCAATGCCTTTGCCTCTCTGCGAGGAATCCACCCACATGCAGCTAAGCCATGCAACCTTTAACCGCAGGTCTGCTGTCTGAAGCTCATCCGGAACTGCTCCCAGGTATCCGACAAAACGGTCTTCATCGTATGCCAGGAACAGTATTTTGTCATCAAGGGCTGCCATCGGATTACGGATATGGGATATTGCCCTGTGCCGGCTGACGGGTATTACTGGCATTTGTTGATATTCAGCCGAATCAATGAAATCCTGAAGTCCTGCAATGGTAATGTCTCTGATCTTAATCATTGGTTCCTGATGATCTTGTTTTTATTGACAAATGATTTCAAAATATAATAAAAATAATCATGCCTGATTCTTTTTCTGATATTCAATTCATATTCTTCTGCAGGGATCCGCTGTAAATGATTGGGAAAACTGTCATTTTTCATTCCTGCACAACCGAAGGTCAGATCGAAATGAGCAGCTGAGTTGATTTTCTCAAACAGGTCATGCTGTATGCCGTAATCGGTGAAAGGAAAGGAGAAAACCCTGTATGGCAGATGAAATCTTTCGGTTATTGCGGATGTACTTTCAACTGCCTGCCTTATCTGTTCTTCCATCGGGATGTAGGAGAATCTGGGGTGATCAATACTGTGTGAGCCGAATGTAAATCCTTTCTTTATCAGGTTTTCTATCTGTTCTGTGGTAAGATAAGGTTTTTGCTCATACAGGTAATCTTTAAAATCCAGGTGAATCAGGTTTGCCAGTTCGTCTGCAAGAAGTTTCTGGTGATAATCCATGTTCAAAAGAAAATGCATGTAAGATGGTGTCCGAATCTTTTTGCCAGCCAGCCATTCAGTAACCATGGGAAGCAGTTCTTTTGATTTTTTATTGATCTCTTTGATTATCAGGCAAACCTTATACCTGTAAAACATATCCTTGTTATCGATGAAAGCAGAATTCAGAAAACATGTGGCAGGAATACCCTTTCTGAGGAGGACAGGTGCGGCAATCTCGGAAAATTCCCTCAGTCCGTCGTCAAAAGACAGGAAAAAAGAGGGTTCACGAAAAGGTACTTTTTCTTTTACAGCTTTTATCATGGTTTGCAGGTCAACGGGCCGGAAATCTTTCAGCAGCATATCCAGATCTGTCTCAAATTCTTTTGATGATCTTACCCTGTAAAGGCAATCAAGATGGGGCAGGGGACGGTCACTGACTGCATGGTAAAAAGGTGCCGGCAGTTTCATACCGGTGAGTCTCTGATAGGCTCTAACCGGTATGATATCCGGAAATAAAAAATACTGGTGATAAAGAATTTTTTTCAACCCGGTTTGGTTTAAACCTGTTTTTTAAATAATCTCAGCGGCCATGGCAGTTGGTTAATAATAACAACAGGATAATGTCGTATTTCAGAACCAAATGTGCTGTTAAAATATGCAATTCCCGGTAAATTGGAACCTGAAAAATCAAATATTTTTTTGCTGCCGGCATATTTTCTGATTTGATTGTTAACCAGCAGGTACATTGCCTGGCATTGTTTACCGTAAAAAGAAGATGCACACACTGAAAAAATGCACCGGTTTTCTGTTATCAGAAACAAGGCTGTTCCGCACAGAACACCTTCAGACGAATAGCAGCCGTATAATTCACCTGATGCTCTGTCCAGGAGATGACCGGTCAGATTGGCCAGCCTTTGATAGTCTTCTCTTTTCATCTGTTTCATCCGGTCTTCAAGGTTCGATCTTACAAATTCAACAAATGTTACGGCGGATAAATCAGAACGGATTTCCAGCCCGCAGTTTTCAGCTTTTTTTATATTCCTTTTACAGTTCCTGTTAAACCTTTCAAATAATTCTTCATACGAAAAGGAAAGATCGATCTCATGATTGTTATTTTGCCGGACATGATAGGCATTTCCCTCCTTAACCGTATTAAATTCATTTAGCTGAATCCGGGCATATTTATATTTTGAGAGGATGAGGCTTAAAAATTCATGCGCCAGTTCTTCAGAAGGCAGTTCCGGAGAAAAAATGCCGAGCTGCTGTGTGAACAATGGCGGATAAATATATTTAATTCCAAATTTAACAGCCCGGGTAACCGGCATGACAGCCCGGTAGTCATCAAGGATGATCGCATCCCATCCGGGGATAACCCTGTCGAGGTACCATGAATAGGCGTAAATGAACTCATTTGCTGAATGGGCTATGCAGTCATCCCATTTCTCTTTATCAATGCTGTTATGAGGGTAATATTCTATCATTAAAAATTGTAAGAGAGACAGATAAGGATTATTCAAAATGGCAGGCTATGATCATTTATTCCGGAATTTACTTATCCGGGTCATTGATAATGGTTAACGGCCGGTTTGGGTTGGGCCAGATCCTTCTGAAATATCCTGTATCTTTTATAAACCTTACCTCCGATCCTTTCAAATTCAGCACGTGTTTTAACATTATGCTCGAGAATAAGATGGCTGTCGATGATCTCCATTCCCTGAGCCTGTGCTTCCTGAAGTATCCGCACTCCCATTAATGCATCAATACCCGAATTCCTGTATTCATCCTTCACAGCGCCCAGAAGCGTCACAAGCATCCTGGTCTTCCTGCTGGTCATAATAATTTTTATAAGCCCGGTCGGGAACAGTCTGCCCTTTGCCAGCCTGATACCCTCCGCGATATCGGGTATGGCAAGAACAAAAGCCACCAGTTCTCCTTCTCCTGATGTTACAATCTTGACATATCTTGGATTGATGACCGGCATATACCTGCCTGCCAGATAATCCATCTCTCCGGCTTCGATTTCCGAAAAACCATAAATGTTTTTATAGGTTTCGTTTATCAGGCGGAAAACCGGTTTGATATAAGGCCGCAAGGCTTTCTTTGTCGTAAATTCGACCAGGTGAATGTTGTTACGCTGAAGTGTCCTGTTTTTGATTTCCTCGTAAATGGGGGGGATTTTTTCCGGTATTGCCGTTTTATAAACAACCAGGTCAACCTCCTTTGAGAATCCGTTGTTTTCAAGAAGCCTGACCATGTATTCATAATTGCAGTTGGTGGCAATGACAATTGGCTGATCAAAACCCTCAATCAGCATGCCCTGCGGATCTTTATCCGAGAATCCGAGCGGTCCGACCAGCTTTGTCATTCCCATTCCGGCTGCCCAGTCTTCGATAAATTTTATAAGGGCAGAGGCAACCTCAGGATCATCATAACATTCAATATTAAAAAAACGTGCCGTTTTGGTCTGATGGACTTCATTGTACTTGTGGCTGATAATACCCATAATCCTGCCAACCACTTCTTTATCTCTGTATGCCAGAGCAAGCGCGCTGTCGCAATTGGAAAACGAACGGTTTTTTTTTGGATTGTAAAAGTCCCGTTCGTCAATATAAAGGGGTGGAATCCAGTTTTTATGATTCTTGTGGATTTTCTCAGGGAGAAAGATAAAATCTCTTAATTCACCTTTTTTCGATACTTCTTTGATGGTCACAGGCATCAGGGTTCGTTTTTTAGGTGGACGAAATATACAATTTTTTATAAAAAATCCGGTTTAATCTGCTTATTTTTTTGAGAAACCCGGATTTTAAAACCGCAATAAATACTCAGGCGCACTGTCCGGTATTTACTGCATTCCTCCTGTAAGCATATACCTGGAACATTACAGCCAGGGCCAGAGCACAGACAATCCCGATAATATATCCTAAAGTAATCGATAAATGCAATCCTTCAGGGGCAACACAAATATATGATGTGATTACTACAGTCATAAATATGGCCGGCAGAAAGGTGATCCAGTAAAACTTGTTCTCTTTTACCAGATAGACTGTAATTGTCCATAATACAATGGTTGCAAGTGTCTGGTTACTCCAGGCAAAGTATCTCCAGATAATGCTGAAATCAACTTGAGTTAATAAAAAACCAATTGCGAATAAAGGCAGGCTGATCTTTAGCCGGTTCATTACTTTTTTCTGTTTAACATTCAAAAAATCGGCCACGATGAGCCTGGCACTTCTGAAAGCAGTATCGCCGGATGTTATAGGAGCGGCTACTACACCCAATAGTGCAAGCACTCCTCCCAGTTTGCCCAGCAGGGTATTTGAAATTTCATTCACTACCCAGGCGGCATTACCCTGATGACTGTTCATCACACCATTCAGTTCACGTACACCTCCAAAAAATGCCATGGCAGCAGCAGCCCATATCAATGCAACAATTCCCTCAGAAATCATGGCACCATAGAAGACCCTGCGGCCAAGTCCTTCATTTTTTATACACCGGGCCATCATGGGCGACTGGGTTGAATGAAAGCCGGATATGGCACCACAAGCAATGCTGATAAACATCATCGGGAAAAGCGGGAACTTACCTGGTTCCGAATGCATATTATGAAGACCTGACAATGATATTTCAGGAATCCTGTATCCTTCTGCCAGCAAACCAATGGTAATACCTGCCGCCATAAAGAGCAGTGCAAAACCAAATATGGGGTATATGCGCCCTATGAGCTTGTCAATCGGCAACATGGTAGCCATCATATAATAGAAGAACACCACGATTACCCAAAATGCCAGTCCCGGATGCTGATTGGTTATGCCAGCCAGAATGGATGCAGGTCCCATGATAAAAACAGCCCCGACAAGCACCATTAGTATGACCGTGAATCCGCGTGTGAATTGTTTCATTCCTCCGCCGAGATATTTTCCAATGATCTCCGGGATACTGAGTCCGTTTAAACGAACTGAGATCATTCCTGAAAAGAAATCGTGAACGGCGCCGCCAAAAATACAGCCAAACACTATCCAAAGAAAAGCCGACGGACCCCACATGGCACCTGCTACAGCACCGAATATGGGCCCCAGTCCGGCAATGTTGAGAAACTGTATCAGAAATATCTTGCCCCAGGGCAGGGGCACATAATCCATCCCGTCCTGCATGGTGTAGGCCGGTGTCGGACGATTCTTATCAGTACCGAATATCTTTTCAACGATTCTGCCATAAATGAAATAACCCAGAAACAGGGCTATGATAGAAACAACAAATGTAACCATAATGCAAGTCTTATGTTGGGATCAATATTATTACCCGCCTGGTAATTTTAGTCTGAGCTGTATATTTGCAGGTTCAGTTATCCAGCCAGCCGTGGTATAAAAGTGTGTTCTGTTTACCATTTTAAGCATTCTGCGCTTTAAAATTAAAAAATATTTCTCTGATATATAAAATATTCGGAATTAAAAGGTGAAGAGAGTGCCGTGAAAAGATTCTGTCTATGACCGCGGCCGATTGTACAGATTTACACTAGCCATTATTAACCTTATGTTTTCCTCTTGCAAGTGACGCAAATACTCCCAGGAAACACAGGATACTGAACAGAATAAAAATGATTTTTGTGCTCTGAATAAATAGTTGATGGTTTGCTGCGGTAATTTTGGCATTACCGATCAGTACATTGAAAACCATGGTGGCTATACCCATGCTTACCATCTGACCGGTCAGACGCATTGTACCTACCGTTGCGGAAGCCACACCAAGGAACTTTTTTTCTACTGAGCTCATGATGGAATTGGTGTTGGGCGATGAAAACAATCCGAATCCGGTACCGAGGATTACCAGGCTGGAAATGATATATCCGTTTGTCGTGGCATCATTCAGAAAAGAAAGAAAGACCAGCCCTCCCGTTATGATAGCCATTCCGAGAGAGGACAGGATACGGGGATCGTACCTGTCTGACATCCTTCCTGAAAAGGAAGCGACCACCATCATGACCAGGGGCTGTGTTATCAGTATTACCCCGGCTTCTTTTGGAGATGATCCCTTGACGTACTGGAGGTAAAGACTAAGAACAAAACTAATGGCAAATGTTGCAGCGTAATTGATCAGTGCTGCCAGGTTGGAAAAGGCAAAGACACGGTTGTTTTTAAAAAGGTGAATATTCATAACCGGGTAGGCTGCTCTGAGCTCAATGAATATAAAGATCATTATCCCGGCAGCCCCGGGGATTGTGAGAATAATCCCGGACCTGTCAGGTAATATGGAGAATCCGTACATTAAGACGGCAATTGCAACCATATAAACCACCGAACCGCCATAATCAAATTTTTCCCCCCTGGCTTCGGCCCACTCTGTTTTAACAGCCAAAATCGTAACCAGGGCAACAGTTAGCCCGAAAGGTATGGTAATGATGAAGAGACTTCTCCACCCTAAATACTCGGTGAGCAATCCGCCCAGGAAGGGGGCAACGGATAAACCCAGGTATACTGCTGATACGGTGTATCCGATGGCTTTGCCACGTTCACTGACAGGAAAGGCCGAAGTGATGATTGCCATGCCTGTACCGAACATCATGGCACTGCCCATTCCCTGTATCACCCTTGAGGCAATGAGCATGGCGCCCGATGATGAAAGTGCACAAAGAAGAGATGACAGGGCCACGATCAGGTTACCATAAAGAAAGATCTTTTTTCGTCCCACAATATCGGCAGCTTTGCCAAACGGAACCAGAAAGACGGCAGATGACAGTAAAAATGCCATGGCTATCCAGCCTGTACTTACTGCATTCATACCAAACTCTGTGGCAATACTAGGTATGGCAATATTGACTGCAGCCCCGAGAAAAGGATTAACCACCGAAGTAAGAATAACCAGCAACAGTATGACGTTTTTGCGGTATCCGGCAGGTTTTTTTTCTGTTTTCATTTCTGGGGACTGGTTTTTTCCGGAAGGGCCGAAAATAAAACTTCAAATCCGGATCTGGAAAAAGATTTCAAAGCCGGATAATGTTATTTTTCAAGAAACAGTGTTTGTGTGGGATAGGCAAATTCAATCCCTCTTTTTGCAAATTCCTCAAAGATTCTAAGATTAATGGACTGCTGAATATCCATGTATACATTGTATTCGGTGCTTAGCACAAAATAGACAATTTCGAAGTTCAGGCTGAAATCCCCGTATTTACTGAAATGAGCCCGATCGAACTCTGTATTTTCCGTGGAGGTAACAATATTTTTAATGATTTCGGGTATGACACGCAGGTTTTCAAGGCTGGTCTGATAAGTGACACCGAGTGTAAAAAGCACCCTGCGCCTTGCCATACGTTTATAATTGTGTATGCGTGAAGCGGAGAGATCGCTGTTTGCAAAGACCAGTTCTTCACCTGACAGACTGCGGATACGGGAAGTTTTAATGCCAATGGATTCAACGGTTCCCAGCTTATCATCCACAATGATAAAGTCTCCGACTTCGAAAGGCTTGTCAAAGAAAATAACAAAATAGTTGAACAGGTCGCCGAGAATGTTCTGGGCAGCAAGGGCTATCGCGATTCCGCCGATACCCAGACCGGTAATGAAAGCTGTCACATCATAATCAAAATTATCCATCAGGAATACAATACCCAGTATCCAAACAACAATTTTGATGATAACCATAATGCCCTTGATCTGCTTGAGCTTCGCCTCAGTGTCATCATATTTCGTCATCCTGACCTCGATGGCATATTTAATGGATGCAATAACCAGGCGTAACGCGAAAAAAGTAATAACAACCACCGACAGGCCATGAAGCAGTTTTTCCACCTTGTCAGTCAGATCCAGTGTTGTTACAGCCAGGTAAAAAGCCCCGAAATTAAGCAGGGGCAGAACAGCCCGTTCAACGGTATTGACGATGAAGTCATCAATGGTTGTTTTTGTCTTTTTCGACCATTTCTTCAGACGCCACAATACGATTTTCCTTATGAATCTTAAAGCAATGATAAGAGCAACAAATAAACCTGTTGCAATCAGGTAATCCAGCACGGTGTTGTTGTAATAAACTAGCTCAAGATATTTCATGACATGATAATATTAGAGGTTATAAATAAACTTTAAAAGTAAGGATTATTTAACAACGATCCTTGATCTTTTCTGCCTCAGGATGCAGAGAAACCGTTCTTAATACATGATATTCAGCACAGTATGGCAATGATTCAGCTATGCCGTTTTAATGATATCCCAGACAAACGCCCTTACTCCTACCTCTTTGTGTATATCATCGAGTTTTTGCACTTTTTCAAGCAGCGTGTCAACCTTTTCATCAGGTATGACAGTGAGCGCTGCCGAATTCATCTCCGGCCATGTATGTGTACCCTGGCGCGGTTCCCCTGTTTCAGTGCCTCTGCCCTGGACATTTTCCCACCAGGTAAATCCCCTTATTCCGAGCCGGTCGAACATATATTCGACACGTTCGGTGTTGGTCTGGTTAAAAACAATAAATACAGCCTTCATATTTATAATATTTTTGTTATATCCAATTTGTTTCAGACTTACTGATCCATGAACACAAACCTCTTTCGTACCTTCTGTTTCTTATCACGTTCACCCCGGCGGGCAAAAACGGCATACATCACAGGTACGATGATCATGGTGACGATGGTTGAAAATACCAGTCCGCCGATAACGGTAATACCCATGGGTGTCCATATTTCCGATCCTTCGCCTGTACTAAGTGCCAGTGGTACCATAGCCAGTATGGTTGTGAAAGCAGTCATCAGTACAGGACGAAGCCGTGAATGCCCCGACAGGGCAATTGCTTCATAGAGTTCATATCCGCGGTCGCGCATCAGGTTGATGTAGTCTACCAGTACAATACCGTTTTTAACCACGATACCAACCAGCAGCACTGCACCCAGACCTGCGATCAGACTCAGTGTGGTATTGGTGATGAACAGGGCCAGAATGACGCCGGTAAATGCAAATGGTATTGAGAACATAATAACAAATGGCATGGCAAACGACTCAAACTGTGAAGCCATGACGATGAATACAAGGACAAGGCTCAATACCAGCAACAATGAAAGATCGAGAAATCCTTCCACCTGATCTTCGTAGGCTCCTCCTACACTGATGAAAACCTCCGGTGGTGTCTCAATATCCTCGATTTCTGTCCTTATCTGGCTGGCGAGCTCTCCAAGCGAAACACCTACAGGCTTGGCTGACACTGTTACGATGCGCTGACGCCTTTTGTGTTCGATATTCGGAGGTGACCAGTATTCTTTCACCTCTCCAAGTTCCTTTAATTTGATTTTATTACCCATTGGGGTCATGATACTGATCGCCTCCAGGTCGGTAATGGAATTCCGGTAGTACTCTTTCAGCCTGAGAATGATATCATATTCGTCACCTTCTTCACGGTATTGTGAGGCAATAAGTCCGCTGACACGGTTGCGGATGTATGCCGAAACCGTGGCACTGGTCAGTCCGTGCAGAGCCAGCTTTTCGCGGTCAAGGACAACCTGCAGTTCAGGCTTCTCTTTTTCCCTGCTGATCATCACATCCCTGGCTCCATTGATATTACTCACCCGGAGTTTGATGTCATTGGCAAGTTTGTTGGTTACATCAAAGTCGTAACCATATATTTCCACATCCACCGTATTATCACCGCCGCCCATACCGCCGGATGTGGAAACATTGTAGTTCACAATTTCAGCAAACTGATCCAGCTGATCCCTGAAATCGTCAGCTATTTCAAAGACAGAACGCGATCTCTCTTCTATTGATACCAGCCTGGCCATGATGTTAATTCGGTTTGATCCGGTGGCGCTGAACATGGAGGAGAAACTACCTTCATCATCGGCTCCTGATGAAGCGGAGATCAGGGTGATTTCAGGATAACGCTCTTCAATGATGCCTTCAATCCTTCTGGCAATTTTCGCAGTTTCTTCTACCCTGAGGCCTGTTTCCAGTTCAATGGCAGCGTTCAGACTGCTTTCATCCGTCATCGGCATGTAATCGGTTTTCACAAATTTTACTGCAAGGAAAATGGAGCCGATAAACACAAACAGCGCGAGCAGCATGACCACTTTCTTGTGAAAAAGCGCCCAGCGGATTGATTTTTCATAGAAGTCATCCACCTTATCAAGTGCTTTTCCGATGATGTTGTTGTATCCGAATTTTGCAATATTTTCTTTCTTAGGTCTCAGCCTCAGAAGTTTGGAGGCGAGCATCGGGGTTAATGAAATGGCCGCCAGCGTTGATGTACTGACAGTAATGGTTACAATCCAGCCCAGCTGTTTGAACATTACACCTGTCAAACCACCTACAAGTGTAAGCGGGAAAAACACCGCCACAATCACAAGGGTTGTTATGATGACTGCAAGCCATACTTCGTTTGTGGCATAGATGGCAGCTTCACGGGGTGTGCTTCCCCTCTCGATATGTTTGGTAATGTTTTCAAGGACAACAATGGCGTCGTCGACAACCATACCGATGGCAATGGATAATGAAGACAGTGAGATCACATTGAGGGAGCTGCCCGAAATATAAAGGTATATGAAAGAAACGATGAGAGAAATCGGGATGGTCAGTGCGATGATAAAGGTTGCACGCCATCGTCCGAGAAAAACAAGCACAACAATAACAACAAACAGCAATGCCCACATCAGTGTCTGCGACAGGTTTTTAATCGAGCCGCGGATGAAATCAGAAGTATCCATGATTGGCTCTATCTGAATATCCGGAGGCAGTGTTTTCACCAGCTTCTTCAGTTGTTTGTTGACATCTCTTGCGATGCTGACTGTATTGGCGCCCGACTGCTTCATAACCAGCATTCGCATACCCACCTCACTATTGATTCTTTCATCCATGGTCTTGTCTTTGATCGTGTCGTTCACTTCGGCAACATCTTTAAGATAGATGGGTTTGCCTCCGGAATTGCCGACAACCAGCTTTTTCAGCTGATCGCTTTCGGTAAACTCGCCCTGAACACGTAACTGGTAATCGGTTTTACCCATTTTAACATTTCCCGATGGCATATTCAGGTTTTCGGCACCGATGATGCTCCCGATCTGCTCGAGCGTGATGTTATAGGCATCCAGCTGCCTGGGATCAATATTGACATATATCTTTCTTCCGGGCGATCCGACAGTGAAGATTGATCCGATGCCGTCTACCCTGTTCAGCGGAGTGACGATTTTTTCATCAATGATTTTTTCAAGTCCGGGATAGCTCTCATTCGCTGTGATTGCAAAGAAGAGAATAGGCATCATGCTGGTGCTGAATTTGAAAACAACAGGCCTGTCAACACCCTCGGGCATATTGCTGTATACTCCGTCCAGCATCGTTCTGACATCGTTCATTATCTCATCGAGGTTTGCCTCCCATTCAAACTCAAGGAACACAACCGACAGGTTATCATACGATATGGAAGACACCTCTTTGAGTTTGTCGACTGAGTTCATGGCATCCTCAACAGGTTTGGTGATGTTGGTCTCAATATCAGCCGCATTAGCCCCTGCATAGGTTGTCATGACACTCATAAACGGGGCATCAATCTCAGGGTAAAGATCGATGGGAATCTGAACCAGAGAATAAATTCCCATAACTATCACCGCCGTGAAGATCATAAGGGTGGTAATCGGGTTATTGACTGCGCTTTTATAAATGCTCATTGCCTTATGCTTTACATATTAATATAATCTGAATTTACCATGTTATTTAGTCACAACTTCCACGGGAACACCTTCTAACAGACGCGCCTGACCCGTTACAACCAGGTGATCGCCTTCATCCAGTTCGGCGGATATGATCTCGATCAGGTCATCAAAGCGCTTACCTGTTGAGACTGAAATTCTTCTGGCCGTTCCATCTTTTTCAATAAAAACATAACGTTCGTTGGTCCCCTGCATTTTAAGGACTGACATTGCCGGAACGACCAGTGCTTTCACCTCTCCAAGTTCCAGGTTCACCCTGCAGAACATTCCCGGGCGCAACCTGTTCCCTGGATTATTGACCTTAAATTCGACGGTGAATGAATGCGACATGGGATCGATGACAGGATATTTTCTGATGAGATATCCGGTGTATTGCTCACCGGGATAAATATCACTGGTAACAACTGCTTTCATCCCTGAAGATATCAGGGGGAAATAGGTTTCAGGTATGTCAACAAAAGCTTTCAAAGGATTGATCTGTACGATGGAGAGAATGGCTGCCTTACCGGCAGAGGTGTTGGGCACTGCCGAATACATCTCTCCGTTTTCAAAATACCTGCCTGAAACTATGCCATTAAAAGGTGCTTTGAGTCTTGTATTCTCCTTAAGGAATTCAACATTTGTTCTGGCTACCTCATACTGGGTCTTTACCTGGTCGAACTGCTGCTGGGTTATACTTCCGACTTTCTGAAGGGTATCCATCCTTTTATAATCTGTTTCCAGATTTTGCAGTTGAAGCATTGCCTGCCGGAGCTGGGTCTGATCCATCTGCACCAGCAGATCACCCTGTGAAAATCTGTCACCCACCTCTGCAAATATCTTATCAATTCTTCCCGGAGTCGAAGGTACAAGGTGCACTTCTTCATATGCTTTCAGCGTTGAGGTGTATTCAATGTCCTTGGATATTGTCTGTGGCTGCAGTTTCATGATTTTTACTTTTTCAACCTTTACGCTGTCTGATGTTGAATCGTTTGCTGCGGGATTTTGCTGATCACTCCTTTGGGAGCAGCCAGTCATTATGATTGCTGTTAAAAGCCCTGCCGTTAAAATGTTTGCTAATTTCATCTGTATATTTTTTAAATCTGTTTCAATGGTAAGAGGTCTTCCTGTTACTTGCCGGCAAGCCGGCAGGCCAGACGCAGTTTTAATTTTACCTGCCGCTATTCTCATAATATATTCATTAGTTTTTTAAGCTCCACTTTGGCGTTTATAAGACTGATGATGGACATCAGGTATTCTGTTTCGGCCTGGAGGTAATTGTTATTGGATATGGTCAGGTCAAGGCTGGATGCGACACCCTGCTCATATTTCAGCTGGTAATTTTTGTATATACGGTATGCTACATCCACATTTTTCTTCCGGTTTTCATGTTGTTCCATTTCAGTGGCAAGGTTAAACCTTGCCTGCTTAACCTGCAGCAGCAGCTGATCTGTCAGCAGTTCCTTGTTATTCAGCGTTGTCTCATATTGGATGCGTGCCTGGCTGAGCTGTGCATTGCGCTGTCCGCTTGAAAAGATAGGGATACTCAGGTTTAATCCGACCACATTTTTTGGCTGGATGTCAAATTCAGGCTTTAATATTTTATTGGTATAACTGTAAAAGCCGGTGATGGTTGGCAGGTAATTCATTTTTTGCATTGTAACCTGGGAAGCAGAAAGTTTTTCCTGGGTCAGCATCAACTGGAAATCTACATTGTCACGAAGTGAAAAATCAGATCCCATCAGCAATTCGTATCCGAATGCTTCCATTAAACCATTGATCGAATCTGTCAGCTCCACCGGTGTATCAACAGGAACTCCCAGCTGAAAACGCAACAGGTTGTATGATAATTCTTTCTGCCGTTCTGCGGACTTCAGGGCATTCCCGAGCGAAGTAAGCTGAACCTCAAACTGATCGGTATCGAGTTTTTCAGCCATGCCGGCAGACACCATTGCTTTGGTCTTTTCGAAAATCGCTTTTGTGTTATCCAGATTCTTTAAGAGAATGCCTATAGACAGATCCGAAACCAGGGCATTGTAATATGATTTGGTGACCTGTTCCCTGATGTTCTGTTCGGTTTTGTGATAGCTGGTTTCGGTAAGTTCTTTATAGAGCCTGGCTGATTGCAGACCAATAATATAAGCTCCGTTAAAAATCAGCTGTGAAACGGTTAAATTGAGGTTACTTGTGGGATTGAAAGGGATTTTTTGTGCCGGCATGCCTTCTGCAAAACTGAGTTCTATCTCTGCACCCAGGAAATTTGAATAGTCCAGTGTGACATTTGCCTGGGGCAATCCTGCCGAGAGGGTTTCGTTGTATATTTTCCTGGATTCATCGATGGCCAGTCCGGCATTTTTTACAGTTTTATTGTATTCAATTGCATGCTGTATGGCATCACCAAGGCTAAATGACAGTTTATCCTGTCCGTTCGTCCTGACAAGAGCCAGGACTGCCAATAATATCATCAGGTTTGTTTTTAATCTCATGGCATACTGTTTATTTCTTTATTCCTTTATTTATACATCTGTTCAAAAGGGAAGTGTTTTTCGATCAATTCAAGACCTTTCTTTGTTGAGATACCCCTGAAGTAAGGAATAATGATATTATCTATGATTACCCTTGTATTTGTGTTATCAGGGAATATGCCTGTTTTATGGCATGTTTGCATCATTTCATGTATGAAAACGTCTACGACGGCAAGATTCAGTTCTTTCCTGAATATTCCTTCTTTTATGCCCCTTTTCAGTATTGCATATGTGATTGATTCATTACCCGGCTGGTTGCGTTTGACAAAATAACTCCGCATCTCCGGATAAAGCTTCTCGAAATCGTCAAAGAACAACGGATTGATGTCTGCTTTTTTCTTTTCCCCGTGTTGTCCGATCAGGTAAAGTGCTTCAATGGCATTGGAAGACTGCGAAATGATAGCCTCCATTTCATCCTCATTCTGCCTGTCCATGAACAAAAGACACTGCCATAATAACTCATCCTTATCTTTGAACATTTCATAGATGGTTCGCTTTGACATTCCCAGTGCCGCTGCAATCTGGTCCATTGTAACCTGACGGATACCTGCTTTCTTAAACAGTTCAACCGATTTCAATATGATCCTTTCCTTTGTATCCATAGAAAAAAACAGGCGACAAAAATAACAAAACTAATTCAGTTTACAGGGTTTTTATGTTTTTTTAACAAACATCTCAAACATCATTTTGTTCATTATCCGTAATTAATCAATCTGCCGGTATTTTATTGGTAAAAAACAAAATATTACTGAATGCCCCTGACTTTATTATGACAGACCAAAATTACACCCTGTTGGTTCATGCTAAAACAGATATCGGTAAAAGGCGGATAATTCAGGGTGAATTGCATGAAAGCAGCCGGGACTTGCATATTGATGCAACCAGGTACCAATAGGATAGACTGAAATGAAAAGATGAAATGGATTACAGTGCTATAGCGAGCTTCAGGGGGATGAAAAAAAAGATGTATCAAAAGTCAATTTATCCTCCGGAGAATTAATATTTGAAAGTGCTCTTGTAAGGGTGGTACGGACAAAATCAACAAAAAAGAGGCTGCTTTTACTTTTTAAGGCAGCCTCTTATATATTTTAACTGATAGTTATTTACTGATCATCAGTTTCTGGTGATAGTCAGTACCTTCGTTCCTGAATTTTACAATATAGGTGCCCTGGCCCAATGCTGAGATATCGATCAGCTGGTTCGAAGCGACATCAGTTTTGGAAAGGACCATCTTACCGTTAATATCGTAAAGGAATACGTCGACATTCTTAAAATCCTCTGACAGATAAAGTATGACCTGATCAGTTGCAGGTGTCGGAGCCAGAGATATCCCGCCTGTTGTATTTATGGCATCTTCAACGTCACTGATCGATACCAGGGCAGAGCTGCAATCCAGCGACCAGCAATTGTATAAATTGTTAAATGCCCTGGCAAAATATTCACCACTGGCACTTACCGGATAGGTGGCATCTGAATTTGAATCATCGTCTCCGCAGGAGGTTCCCTGCCAGAAGTAGGTTACATTTGCCGGTGGAGAGGGAAGAGATAGCGATCCTTCACCATAGACCGGCACAGGTGGTGCGCCGGGATGCTGATTCAGTCTTACATTGGTTGCAAAAGTTGAACTCAGCCATGAACCAACCAATGTGGTTCCCTGTGAGGAGGCAAGAAACGCACGCAAAAAATAGCTGCCTGATGAGGTAGCAAGAAATGTTTTATTGCTGTTATCCTGTGATGTGCCATCGGCTGCACCCTGCCAGTAATAAATGATATCCTCGGGAGGATCACTTCTGGTAAGCGTCGCTGTTTCGCATTCGTATTCGATGGTGATGGAAGGCTGTGCCATCAGACTGCAGGATGCGAAAATGATGGCTGTTGTGGTAAGAAGTTTTGCGGTCATGAGAATGTTTATTAGTGTATATAACAAATGTATACGATTTTGGATTACTAAACAAATCTATTTTTTATTAATTTTTACAGGATCAGCTAAAAACTTGTCAACAGGAATATTATTCAATGTTCAGGATTAATAATTGTAAATAATCCATCGCTGTATATGGTAACATGTATGAAATCTTCCGGTATGTAACCAGCCCGGCTGCAGGTAATTTATTTACATTTGCTTTCGATGAGTTCCGCGGCAGGCGTAAAGCCCAGTTTCAATGCCCTGTTCCAGTCTCTGCAGGCATCAGGTTTTTTCCCCATGGAATAAAGATGGTTTCCCCTGTTCATCAATGTGAGATGATCATCCGGGTTCAGGCTCAGTGCCTTTTCATAGTCAGCCAGCGCTTTGGAAGAATCGTTCTGAAATACCCAGTAGTTTCCGCGGTTCGCGTAAGCTTTGGCAAAAGCTGAATCAAATGCAATGGCCTGATCAAAATCTTTTAAAGCCTGGTCCTGATTATTCATATAAAAACAGGTAATGCCCCTGTTATTATAAGCCTCGGCATAGTGTGAATTCAGTTCAATGGCTTTTGTCAGCTGTTCAAATGCACCATGGTAATCTCCTTTTTTGTTAAGAATATTCCCGATCTCGTTATAGGCTTCTGCAATATCCGGATCCAGTTCCTTTACCTTTTCAAAATCTTTTATAGCTGCATCATAATTCTTTTCTTCAAGATAGGTCATACCGCGTGAAAACCAGGCATCGATCTTTCGGGGATATACCCTGATGGCATTGTTATAATCACGTATTGCCATTTCGTTGTTATGCATCGACCTATACACATCTGCCCTGAGAAGATATATCACTGCCCTTCGCGGGGCAAGGCTGATGGCCCGGGAATAACTTTCAATTGCACCTTCAGTGTTTTTCAATTCAAAAAGGATATTTCCTTTGTTCAAATAAGCATCCAGATAGCCAGGATCAAGTTCTATGGCTTTATCTAAATCTTCGATGGCCCGTTTTGAGCTGTCAAGTTTGAACCATGCCAGAGCCCTGTTATTGTAAAGATGTTTCAGGCGTGGTGACAGCCTGATACCCCTGTCAAAATCTTTAATGGCCAGTTGATATTCGCCTTTGTCATTGTATGCATTTCCCCTGTTATTGAGTGCTATGCTGACATCCGGATTTTTCCTTAAAACATCTGAAAACAGGGTAATACTGTTTTCCCAGACCTTGTTTCTTGTCCATGTTGCTGATCCCAGTAAGAGGATGAAAACAGCAAATCCTATCCATCCGTGCGTTCTGTATTTATCCGGGATGGTTCTTTCGAGCAATATGCCAACGATAAAGCCCAATCCCGCATATGGGACATAGGTATACCTGTCAGCAACAACTACCACACCCTTTATCGAAATAAAGTGAAGAAATACGGATATGGTCAGCAGAAAGAATAACAAACCGAAAATAAAATCATGCCTGTTTTTTTTCATCCTTATCAAAAAGAGAACAGCAGCAACAATAAGTATGATGGCGGCAATAAAAGCAACAGTGTAAATCAGCGGAAAGCTTCCTCCGGTCTTTTCAGGGTAGGGGATTATGGCAGATAAGTGAACAGGGAATATAAACCGGATCAGGTAAAACATAAGAGCATATGCAGCCAGCAGCAGCTTGTCAAAAAAGTTGAATTTATCTGTTGGGTGCAGCACCTTGACAACTGATTTTCCGATTCTGGCCATATTGGCATGCGGACCAAAAACAATCCTGAAAACTTCCCAGCCGGCAAACGCGATAACAGGTAACTTTTCGGCAATCAGTACCCATGACCATTTTCGTTTCAGATAAAAATCAATCAGAAACAAAAGAAAAGGAATGGTAACTGCCGAAAACTTCGAATGGTAGGAAAGATAGAACAGGAGAGTGAACGCCAACCAGTTGAAAATTCTGTATATAACTTTCCGTGTGTTGATATAATACAGGTAAGCATGCAGGCACAGAAACAGAAAAAAAGTGTATAAGACGTCCTTACGTTCCGAAACCCATGCAACAGATTCAATATGCATGGGGTGCAGGGCAAACAATATGGCCACCACAAATGCAATATTCCTGTTTGAAGTAAGACGCAGGATCAGGAAAAATAATAACAGGGCATTGATGATATGCCAGATAATGTTTTCAATATGATAGGGAACAGGATTCAGTTTCCATAACCTGTAATCGATCATAAAGGATAACAGGGTAAGTTTGGTTCCTCCCAGTCCGGTTCTTTTGGTAACAATGTGATTTACCGATTCCCATGAGAAATCCCTGATGTGTTTATTGTTGAGAATATAAACATTATCATCCCAGTTGGTGAAATCATTGTTGATGGCTGAGGAATAAGCCGCAAAAGTCAGAATCACAACAAGCCCTGTCAGCAGGCAGTTGCTTTGCAACCATTTTAATACACCGGCATTCCTGAAAGCTGACTGAAAATTCATTTTTCTAAATACGCAATTAATAGTATTTTAGTGAGTGCTAAAGATAATAAACTTTAACAGATGACTGAATTGAGTATTGTTATTCCGCTGCTGAATGAAGAAAAGAATGTGATGCATTTGTATGAAAGGCTTACAGGGGTGCTGAACAGGATACAGTACAACCGGGAGATCATCTTTGTCAATGACGGCAGTATGGATCATACACAAAACCTGCTTGAAGAGCTCGCAAAAAAGTCAGCTGATGTTAAGATCATTACCCTGACGAGAAATTTCGGTCACCAGGCTGCACTGATGGCCGGACTGGATCATGCAGCAGGTGATGCTGTCATTACTCTTGACGGCGATTTACAGGATCCCCCTGAACTGATACCTGAACTGATAGAAAAATGGAAAGAGGGTAATTCTGTGGTATATGCAAGACGTGTAAACTACAGGAATGATAATATCATTAAACGATGGCTTTCAATGCTCTTCTACTATCTTCTGAATCTTTTTATGGTGGCTTCAGGACCAAAAAATGTGGGCGATTTCCGGCTGATTGATAAAGAAGTGCATACAAAACTGACAGCCATGCGTGAACGGACACGTTACCTCAGGGGAATGATTTCATGGCTGGGCTACCCGCATGCTTTTGTTGATTATACAAGGCCCGACAGAGATAACGGGAAAACCGGTTATTCATTCATAAAACTGATCCAGCTCGCAATGGACGGTTTTTTCAGTTTTTCACGCCTTCCTTTGCGGATCGGTTTCTTCCTTGGAATTCTGAGTATATTTATCGGACTGGGTTTCCTGGTTTATATGATTGCTGATATCCTTGTCAATGATGTTTATTACCATCTTTATAAGATACTAGTGGATGTGATCTTTATTTTTATCGGATTCCTGTTCATCCTTATCTGGATCCTGGGTGAATACATCGGCCGTATATACCATGAGGTAAAGGGCCGGGAACTTTATATCGTGCAAAAGAAAGTTAATATAACATAATATCATTCATTAAATTTCTGCCTGCTTTGAGACTCCTGATTCTGAATTATGAATATCCACCCCTGGGCGGAGGCGCAGGTGTTTGCGCCCAATATCATGCAGAAGGACTTGCAAGGCTTGGTTATGCAGTTACTGTTGTCACAACATGGTTTAAAGGCGAAGAAGATATTGAAAATAAAGATAACCTGACCATTATCAGGCTGCATTCGAGACGCAGAAAAATATACCGTTCCAATCCTGCAGCGATGTTATCATGGGCATTCCGCACTATTAAGTACGTCAGCAGAAATCTGAACAAACTGAAACCCGATCTGGTGATGGCACATTTTGCCATCCCCGGGGGAATACCTGCAGTCAGTCTGAAGATAAGGAAAAAGCTGCCGTATATCGTTGTTTCTCACGGACAGGATATCCCCTGGTTCAATCCGAAGGAACTGTTATTCTACCATATGATCCTGTATTTACCCATCAGGTATATATGCAGGCAGGCAAAACAGATCGTCAGTCTTACTGATATGAGAATGAGTCAGGTAAAAAATCTGGTAGGTGCCCGGCATCAGCATAAATGCCTGGTGATCCCCAATGGCTGCGACACGGATTTCTTTACCCCGTCTTATGCAGACAGGGAAAAAGATACCCTGACACTTTTGTTTACCGGACGACTTACCAGGCAAAAGGATCCTTTCATCCTTTTAAAAGCCCTGGCCCTCCTTGAAGAATCAGAGGTGCCGTTCAGGCTTGAGATCATTGGTGATGGTCCGTTGAAAAAAAAGATGATGCAATATGTCAGGCAGAAAGGTTATGCAGAAAAGGTGAGATTTGCAGGCTGGGTATCCAAAGATGAAATCCGTACCTGCTACCGGCAATCTGATCTGCTCGTAGTCTGCTCACTCGACGAGGGTATGTCTCTTGCTATCCTCGAAGCCATGGCCACGGGTCTTTATATTGTCACCACACCGGTCAGCGGTACCGGGGAACAAATCATTGCAGGAGTCAATGGCGAAACATACCCTTACCGGGATTCTCCGGCACTGGCAAAGGTGATCGAAGCCTTTTACAGGAATCATTTTCTGCCCCGGAAAAAAATTCCTCAGGATGTTCTTGAAAAGCAAAGACATGAAATCAGCTGGGAGAAAGTCATAAAAAAAATTGATGTTTTACTGCAAAAATGAGGATATTATACCTGATTGACAACTATTCGCTCGGAGGGGCGCAAACCGTTATCAGGGGCATCTTTGATAACAATCCGGGCATGATGGATATTTTTGCTGTCGCATTACGGAGAAAGAAGCCCGTGACACGCATAGATCATCGGAATGCGACCTGTCTCGGGAGCAAAAGCAAATATTCACCGCTGCCGCTGATATTTCTCATAAGATTCATCAGGAAAAATAACATTGATCTCCTGCACTGTCAATTACCACGATCCATTGTCTGTGGTTACCTGCTTAAGCGGTTTTTCTTTCCGGGCATCACTTATATCATCCATGAGCAGGGTGATATTTTTGAATCACGTATCTATGCCATCCTGCTCAGGGTCATGAAAAAAAAGGCAGACGGATTCATTGCCTGTTCAGAGGCAACCAGAAAGAAATTATCCGAAAGTACCGGGATCAGATCAGAAAAGATAAGCACTATTTACAATTTTGTTGATCTGAACCGGTTTAAGATGAAAGAACTTCCAGGCTGGCCTCATTTTAACATCGGATTTGCAGGACGTATCGAAAAGCGCAAGGGATGGAGGGAATTTGTGCAGGCTGCAGGCAAACTCAAACCGGATAACAGACTGGGATTTTTCATGGCCGGAACAGGTCGTGAAAAGAAGAAACTAATACGGATGCTTCGAAAAAACCGGTTAATGAACATAGAATATGCAGGATTTATACAGGATATGGAAGGGTTTTACAGGCAGTTGAATTTGCTGGTGATTCCCTCATTATATGAACCAATGGGAATGGTTGCCGTGGAAGCAATGGCATGTGGTATTCCTGTACTGGCATCGGATGTACCCGGACTGAATGAAGTGATAAAGCATGGCCGGAACGGATGGCTGATGCAGCCAGGATCAGCCGGTCAGATGGCATTTCATATTCGGAGTATTTCAGAAGCGGGCAGAGAAGAGATGCAGGTCATTATCAGAAACAATATCAATGATGCACAGGCATATTCGTTCTATAGTTTTTATAAAAAATTGCTCCGGTTTTATATTGATATAACGATTGCCAAAAGATAGGACATGTCTTCTGAGAAGCATACAAATAACATTCATGAAATCCCGTTTTTTTTCATCCTGGGCAGGCCCCGTTCAGGAACAACCCTGCTGCGTTCGTTACTGGATGTGCATCCGAATGTGATCATACCGCTTGAAAACAGTAACATGATTCATTTATGTATGAAATATCAGTCAAGACATTCGAAACTTACAGAACAAGCCGCAGGCCGTTTTATAAAAGACCTTCTGAAGTCCAGAATCATCCGGGAGCAGTGGAAACTGAATGTCAATGACATCAGGAAGAATTTGCATGCCCTGAACGGAAAGAATTTTTCATTTAAAGACATGCTTAAAACAGTATATTATGGTTACCGGTCTGTTCATCAGAAAGAAGAAATACTGGTTATGGGTGATAAGTCCCCTGTCAATTCGCTGTATGCCAGAAAAATCATCAAGGTATTTCCTGATGCAAAATTTATTCACCTGGTGCGTGATTACAGGGCAAACCTCGCCTCCATGCTGAAACATGATGTCTTTTCACCCAGCGCTTCGGTGATCCTTATGCAATGGACAAAATCTGCCCGTCAGATCAGCAACCTGGCTTCCAGGTATCCTGGCAGGTTTCTTTTGATCAGGTATGAGGATTTTGTAAATGATCCTGCAATTCATCTGATGAAAATATGTGCTTTTCTGGAGATTCCTTACAGAGCGGAAATGCTGGAACCTCAGAAACGCGAGAAAACAGTGAAAAACAGCTATGCCTCCGGTTTTATTAACAGCTGGCAACCCTCCCTTGCCGGTAATATTTCAACTGACAATATTGACAAGTGGCAAGGCGAATTGCCGCAAAAGCTTGTAAGGAAAGCCGACTTCATTGCAGGCAAAACAGGACAAGGATACGGATACCAGCCAGTGTTCCGGCACTTCGGGATCAGGTTCAGTTGCATGATGCTTCCGGTAAAATTGCTTTTTTACATGAATGAGGTCAACAGGCACATTTATGACAGATTACCTTATGCGTTAAAACCGCTCATCAGGGAACGCAGGTTCATTTTATCCCGTGAGATCATTCATTTAAAACACAGGTTGTTTGACAAAGAATAAAACCATACTGTTCATTCCTCCTGTTCACTGGAATTATTATCCTTATCGCGATCAGGAGTTACCGGCAGCACTGGCGCGAAAGGGTTACAGGTGCATTTACCTGAATCCTGTCCGCTATAAAGGTTGTGAGACAGCAACCCGCTTTACCCGTGTCAATGAACGCGGCATACCTGATGGTATGAAGGTGATTGATCGTTCGAGCAGGCTGGGAAAGTCATTTATACTGTTTATCCGGGAGAATTACCTGAACTGCAAAACGGTAAGAAAGCTCAGGCCGGATGCAGTGATAAGCAGCAATCACCTGATGGCGTTATTCACCTGCCTGTATTGCAGGATGAAGGGTATCAGGTTCGTCTTTGATGTAACTGACGACTGGGAGCTGGCTGATCCGACTCCTGCCGGCAGGTTCTACAAGCACATCATAAAGCCGTTGATTGCCCGGTATGCATATGCGGTGACTTCCACCAGTCATAACCAGTTTAAATATTTTCGTTCAAAAAGACACCAGAACACCTTTCTGATCTCCAACGGTATTTCACCATTCATACTGGATAAACTAAGGCACATCAAAAAAACTACCGGGGATGAAAAAGCGGTGAACTTTATCGGAAGCCTGAGGGACTGGTACGACTTTGACCTCCTGTTAAGCGTTTTCAGGGATTTACCTGAAATAACCCTGAACATTTACGGCCAGGGCACGCTTTTCCGCCTGCTGGAGGAGCGTTCAAAAAAGGAGGGCAATATTTTTGTTCACGGTTACATTGAACAGCATTCAGTACCTCAGTTATTACGTAACTCACTATTCGGGGTATTACCCCTGAAAAAAACCAGGCTGAACAATTCAACCTGTCCCATAAAGCTTTTTGAATACTGGGGTGCCTCAAAGGCTGTTATAGCTACTCCTGTTGAGGAGGTTAAAAAAGTCGGAGGTGAGGCTGTTTTATATGCTTCTGATAAAAATGAATTTATCAGATATGCCCGCTTGCTGCTTCAGAATACAGACCTCCGTGAGAAACTTGGTAAGCAGGCACGTCAGAAAATTGAAGAAACGCATAATTACGATATGATTACCAGGAGATTTATTGAGATCATTGAAAACTAACCAGTATTGAAAACTAACCAGCATTGAAAAGCCAATTCAGCATAAAAAATATTTTCAGCATTTTCTCAACCAATATATTCTCCATAGGGGTGGTAACCATCACGGGCATTGTTTTGCCCCGGTTGCTCGGTCCGCAGGTGCTTGGGAAGCTTAATACATATCTGGCCCTGGCTGGAATAGTATACAGCTTCACCCACCTTGGCATGCGTTCATCCCTGCTGATACACCTTGGGAAAAAGGGATATGACCAGGCGCAGATCATCGGCGCGGCTTTTTATGTTTTTCTGTTATCAGTTACACTGTCTGTCCTTATGCTTGCTGGTTTTTTCTTTTATCTCAGTAACGACAGGTACCCGGTCGCAATTATTATTGTGGTTTGTTTATTAAATCCATTTGAGTTCATTATTTCTTATCTTTCAGGGTACAGTCTCTCCCACGGCAGAATCAGATATTTCAACCGTCTACAGTGGTTGCCGAAAATCATCCATCTGTTGGGCGTGCTGGTCATGGTAGGTTATTTCAGAATGCGTGTTCAGGGCGCGATTCTTGCTATTATCATTGCAAATCTTTTAACCGTTGTTGCGGTATTCAGATCAGTAAGGCCGCTTGATCAGGGTATTCATCTTGCTCCTTTCCCGGTTCATGTGATTCAGTCACTTTTGAAATATGGCATTGTCTATGCGCTGGCTTTTATGATCATCCGGCTGAATTACCGGATCGACATTCTGATTTTGAAGCGACTGTCAGAAATAGCAGAAGTGGGGTATTACTCACTGGGGGCAAATGTGGCAGAGACCATCTGGCAGCTGCCAATTGCAGCGGGACTGGTTCTGATGGCGGAATCGGCGAACGCAAAAGACCAGGCAGTTGTTACCGGACAATTATGCCAGACACTCAGGATATCCCTTATGATCGTATTCCTTGCTGCCATTGTACTATATCTCATAGCTCCATGGCTGGTTACTTTTCTTTTCGGAGAAAAATTCATTCCTTCCATTCCGGTTATACGTACCATACTACCGGGCATCCTTTTCTTTACGGTGCTTAAGATAATGAACAGCCAGTTTGTGGGTACAGGAAAACCCCAGCTTACGATTTATGCATTGCTTCCGTCTCTTCTTGTAAATGTCTTAATGAACCTTTATCTGATTCCTTTATACGGAGGTATAGGCGCTGCCATTGCTACCGATATCAGTTATTTTACAGGTTCATTCATACTGGTGTTCATTTATTCACGAACATACTCGGTCACAATCAAAGAGATATTTGTTTACAGAAAAAGTGATTTCCTGAAGGTATGGAGGTCACTGAAGAGTTGTTTGTGACATACGGAAATATTGCGGGATCGGCTCATATGAAATTACCCGTAAAAATTAATGTAAATTTGCCCCGACCAGGAATTCATAATTAATATCCGGAGAATAAACGATAAACATTTTGGTTACATTTGACGAAAGTTTGATTGATGGACTGTCTATCCTGAAAATTGTATCATGACGGCTGCTGTTCAAAAAAAAGTCTATATTTCATGCAACGGTTGCAACCGCAGACTGCTTGATGCACAGCGGCTGAAGAATTACCTTCTGGCGAACGGTTATGAAATCACCGGCTTTCCCGGTGATGCGGATTACCTGGTATTTTTTGCCAGTGCCCTTAATAAAGTCCGCATTGACGAATCATTTGATATCATCAGAAAGCTTGGCAGGTACAAAGGTGAAATTATTGTGCTGGGTTGCCTGATGGAGACCGCGCCGACAGAATTCAATGCTTTCTGGAAGGGGAAAGCATTACCTGTTAAAGATATGGATGACATCGATCTGTTTTTTCCGGATATTAAGGTTCCATATAAGGAGATACCTCCAGACAACTTTCCTTTATCCCCGGGAAACATATATAAGGACATCAGTCCCGGTGTATTCATTAAGCAGCGCCTCAATCTGATGCTTTCACCATTAAAAATAGCAGACAAATTATACGGTTACCTTCATCATAACAAGAAAGAGGATTATAACACAACATTTATCTGGGTCAGCAAGGGATGTCCGAACCTCTGTTCTTTCTGTGCTGAGAGAAGAGTGGTGGGACCATGCATCAGCCGGCCGGCCGGCGAAATCGTAAATGAATACAGTAAGCTTCTTGAAGCAGGAAAGAGAAATTTTGAGTTCATTGGTGATGATGTTGGTTCCTATGGCCTTGACCTGGGCATCACCCTGCCTCATCTCATCCAACAGCTTAACAAGGCAGATAAAGACTACCAGGTAAACTGGGTGATCAAACACCTGCACCCGAAATTTATTATCAGGTATAAGAATGAGTTTATTGAAATGGCCAGTTCAGGTAAGATCAGGGAGCTGATATGCTGTTTCCAGTCCGGAAGCAACAGGGTGCTGAAACTGATGAGACGCCAGCATACCATCGAAGAGGTGATTGATACTTTAAAGGAATTCCGGAAAGTACTGCCGGAGATAAGACTGGCTACCAACATCATTGTCGGTTTTCCGACCGAGACAGGGGAAGATTTCATGAAAACCCTGCATGTGTATGATAAGGTATATTTCGACCGGGTGCATATAATTAAATATTATGATGCAGAGGGTTCGGATTCATATGCCATCACGCCAAAAGTAACAGATCATGAAATTGCACGTCGCATAAAGCTTGCAAAGAGATTTTTCAAAAAAAGAGGCATCTATTTTCAAACCAGGGATTAAACAGAATGGAAAGATCAGAACGGAATATTGCAATCCTCCATGCTCATAATACATATAATAACGGCTCATTTGCAATGCTCATCAACCTGGTTTATTACATTGACAGGAACCTCCCTGATGATGCTGCAATGGTTGCATGGATCGAACTGGACGGAAAAGAGAACGAGCAGCGGTTGCTGGCCGCGTTGAACAATCATATCTCCGGTAAGATTCAGATAAGATCACTGCCCCTTAAAATAACCTCACCGGATAATGGACAGATTACAGCAAAGCTGGCCCGCCTGTTTGCCAAATTATTCATTCATCCGCGCTATATGAAAAGGCTGGGAATATCAGCTGTTGTTATCCTTGGAGGAGATGATATCAGCGAATACTATAAAAAATGGATGATTATTACCGATCTGATACGAATCAGGATATATTCTAAAGGATTCAAAACACTGCTTGCCGGGCAGACCATTGGTCCGTTTAAGGGAATGCGCAGGAAGCTGGCTGCATGGTGTCTTGCCGGAACAACCATTTTCTGCCGCGATACGATGACCGTTGATTATCTACTTAATAAACTGAAATTCAGCAAAGAGCGGCTTTTTGAATCTGCTGATCTTGCATTTGCTGACATTCCCGGTCAGTTTGCCAGTGCTCCGTTAAGGAACTATGGACTGATCCAGGGGAGATATATCTGTATTGTCCCGGGTGGTTTTTTTAAACTTTATACAGATGATCAGGAAACATATGTCCGCTGCTGGATAGAGCTGGTCAAAGCATTGTTGCGCTCAGGGCCGGCAACAGGTAAAAAGATTGTTTTATTACCCCATGTCACACGTCCCGAGGATGACAGAATGATTATTTCCGGTATCAGGGATCATGTGGAGCGTTCAGACGATCTTGTAATTATCAGCGAAGAATTGTTACCCGGGGAGCTTCGCCGGATACTGGGCAACTGTTATTTTGCCATTTCATCGCGCATGCACGCATCCATCTCCGCTTTTCAGATGGGATCACCGGCATTATCCATCGGTTTTTCGGTCAAATATCACGGGGTGACAGGGCAGGCACTGCAATGCCAGGAACTTGTAATTGAATCTTCAAAACAACTGTTCGAAGATCCGGGTATGTTCACAGAAAAAGTTATTGATAAAGTGAATTATATTCAGAATAATCATAAAATGCTGACAGATAAAATCAACAGGATGATTCCTGATCTGAAAATGAAAGCAGTCAGCCAGGTAAACAGAATAACAGAAATCCTTCTTTCTTAATTAAGCAGCATGAGTATTTTCAGGAAACACATATTAAAATCAAGTCTTGCTGTCACTACTCATGCAGGATGCAGGAACCGGTGTCAGTACTGTCCACAGAAATCCTTTATTGAAGCATACCGGAAACGATCCGCTGTAACCAGTATGAGTCTGGAGGACTTTAAAAAGTGCATTCATTCTGTCCCCGAAAGTATTTGCATTTCTTTTTCGGGATTCTGTGAGCCATGGATGAATCCCGTTTGCACACAGATGATTTTGCATGCCCATCAGAAGGGGCATGCACTTCGGGTCAATACAACCCTTGTCGGTGTAAATCGGGGCGATATCGAATTGCTGAAGGATATCCCCTTCATCAAATTTGTAGTTCATCTTCCTGATAATAAAGGACTGACAAGGATCAATCCTGATGATAAATACCTGGAAGTTGCGTCACTGCTGGTTAAGCTCAGGATCCGGAACCTTGCCTGGAAATTCCATACCACTGATCCGGATATCCGGGTTCACCCGGAAATCAGCCGGCTGCTGAGTGATGCAAAGGCTCGTATAACTTACGTTAATGTAAATAACAGGGCAGGAAATGTCAGGATAAATGAATCATACAAACCTGTCAATAAAGGCAGGGTTCTGCATGAATGCCAGGATTTTCACCACAATATCCTGTTACCCAACGGTGATGTGGCGTTGTGTCATATGGACTGGTCATTACGGCATATTCTTGGGAACCTGATGACCGATAAATACAATGACCTGTACTCAGGTGAACCTTTTCAAAGGATTTTTGCAGACCTGCAGGATCCGGATGCTGATATCCTGTGCCGGCAATGTGAGAAAGACCTTGTGAAAAGGAATATATACGGCAGATTTGTTCATACAGTCAGAAAAAAAATTAAAGGAGAAAAGGATATCTATTAAATGGCACTCTCTGACTTTTACAATCCATAAACCAAGTTAACGGAACCAGTTTATGGCTTTTCATTCTGCCCTTATTTTTCTTATCTTGAAATAATATCGCAGATTCCTGAAACAGTAATCTATCTTTTTTCTGAGCGGTTTCGGTTTCAGGTAGAATATGTGCCTGATTTCATGGTGGCATATGATACCCTTGCACATCATGCATGGCTCATAGGAAGTGAGCATAATAAGACTGTCACGGTTCAGTCTCCTGAACTGGTGATAATTGTATTTTTCAAAAGCATTTCTTAAGGCGTTCACTTCAGCATGTCCCAGAGGATCGTTCAGCTTTCTGAAGGTATTGTATCCTGATCCGATGATTGAATCTTTATAAATCAGCAATGCTGAAACCGGAAATTCACCCCTGGAAGCAGCAACGTCCTGCAATGAGATCAATGAATCGATCCATTGTTTATGGATCTCTTTGGCTGATCCTAATTCCCTGGAAATATAAGGAAACAGTATAAGAGTAATAATCAGTGGAGATGCTATTACCAGCAGGACCTTAGTATGGTTAGGAAGGCATTTTTTCATTTTTTTCTTTGTATGAAATTGTAAAACAGACGCATGAATACAGGGCAATTATAAAAAATGTTTTTTAGCATGAACCGTATTTTTCCTGTCCGGATCAGCGGAGCATATATAATTCTGTAAAGGGCTTTCATGGCGAAAGTTACTTTCCGGGTAGTCTGATAGCCAAATCTCTGGCCATAATTTCCGGCCAGGATTTCACAGACCTTGATATCATGACGGCTTAATTTTTCCTGCCATTCCGAAATTTTTGCCTTGTCAAAAGGGGTTTTGAGACTCTGGTGCAATTTACTGAATGCAGGGTCATGATAGTAATTTTTCAGCCTGGTATCGTAATTCAGCATGGCTGCACTGAATTTCACTCCCACAAATTCGCACAACTTTCTGAGTGTATTATCAGGTTCTTTTACGAGATCTTCGTATCGCAGCGTATAAAACCGGTGAGGGCAGCTCCTTTTTATTTTGTCAATGGTCCTGTTGTAATATTTCCAGCGTGACAGGGCTATCGGAACAGATTTTGTTTCACCGATATTTTTTGCAGCCCGTGTGACGGCAAGGGCGTTGGCCCTGTAATCACGTACCAGGTGAATGAACCTTGCATCTGGAAAAATATTTTTCAGCTGACGGATATAAAATGTGTAACGGGGATTCTTGTCCCCGATGCAATGTATCCCTTTATCTCCTGCAGCTGTTGATGCTGATAGATATATGATTTTGCATACAGCTGGAAATGACAGGTTGTTGTGGTATTTTTTCACCAGTTCAAATACCCTTCTGTGATCCAGTAACAGGGGTTCAAAGCTTTTATTAATATCTGAAATGGCTCTCAGGGCCAGTTCGGGAGTCCATTTCTTAATTTGATGGTACCTGTAATAAAGATATTGAACGAACCTTGATTCAGGTGGTATGGTAACATTGGGGTGGGCATCAAAGCAGGAACGCAGCAAAGTTGATCCGCAACGTCCGCGGCCCACAATAAAAAAAACAGGTAAATCTGATAAATCATTACGAAGCAAGTTCATCCGTTCAGTCAATTTATTGAACCTTGACAAATATAATTACTCTGATTTGATTTTTTTTTGTAATATTAAATGATGATATCGTACAAAGCATTTTTCAATAACAGGTAAATATCTAAAACTCATGACTGAACAAGCTAAAAGGTTTATTCTGATCGGGTTCATCATTATTCTTGTTTTAATTGCAGTTTTTTTTACGGCAAAAAATAAAATAAGTGAACAGTTCCTTCAACAGGGTATCCGGTCTATTGAGCAGAAAGACTATCCGGCAGCCTTCAGAAATCTGAAAAAGGCTGTCTGGTGGAACAGGAGATCTGCTTTTGCTTATCTCAACCTGGGTAAAGTATTCTATTATACCGATGATTTTTCAACTGCCCTTGAAAACCTGGATTTATCCCTTTCAAAAGACAGACTGCTGGCTGAAGCTCATTACTTCAAAGGACTGGTTTTCATGAAAACAGAGGATTATACCCGCTCGATTGCCAGCCTGACACGGTCAATTGACACAGATACGCTTTATGCCGAAGCTTATTACCAGCGCGGTATAGCCAGGGCTTTTACAGGCGACCTGTTAGGTTCGATTGAAGACTATAAAAAATCTGTTCTGATTGATAATGAGAACATGGATGCTTATTATAAAAGCATTGAAGCCAGGACTGCACTTGCTGATTATATGGGCGCCATCAGCGATTATGATAAAATCATTGAAGCTGATCCGGGTAATACAGATGCGCTTTATAAGAGAGGATTCTTTAAAATTAACCTTGGCGATAATGAAGGCGCCGTGCAGGATTTTTCACGGGCCCTGTTAAATAACGACTCGTTAATTGATGCTTATTACCAGAGGGGGCTGTGTTATGCAAGACTGAAACAAAACGAGAAAGCTGTTAAAGACTTTACTGTCTGCATCAACAGAAATTATAACAGGGGCGAGATGCTCTATTCCCGTTCGGTTTCATTGTTGAAATCAAATAATCTTCATAAAGCAAAAGAAGATATCCTGCAAGCCATCAGCCTTGATAAGAGCAATCCAAAATATCACAATCTCGGGGGTATTATACAGGCTTATTTGCAGGATTATCAAGGATCTTTGAATTTTTTCACCAAAGCCATTGAACTTGATAAGCAATTTGGGGAGGCTTATTTTCACCGGGGGGTATCTTATGCCATATTAAAAAACCATATAAATGCTGCCGAAGATTTCAGCAAATGCATTGAGCTTGATTCTGCCAATGCCGAAGCATACCTGAACAGGGGAATTGCTTATGTGAACCTTAACCGCCGGGCAGATGGCTGTCATGATTTCAATATGGCAAAAAGCATGGGGTTCAGGCAGGCTGATGACTATGTAACTATGTACTGTACCCAGCCAAAATAAACCATTATGCGCCAGATATCAGTTTTGTTCATAATCTGCCTGCTAAACAGCAGCAAATTATCATCCCAGATCAGCATATTCGTTGATAACACTTATCAGCATGAAATTCTTTCTGATTCGCTGTCAGGAAAAAAAACAATTGTTAATCAGAAAACATATAATGTTAAAGGTACCAAACTGTTGTTTGAAATCAATTATGACAGTGAAACAGCACTTGAGAAGAATATTATCGCTTATTTTTATGACAGCCTGGACAGGATGACATTCAAAGAGATGCAGACAATCAACAGGAAACCCATTGATTTGTCACAAATAGTATACAATGAGAATGGTGATACTTCTGTTATAAAGATATATAAACCGGTGGGCGATACTGTTGCTGTCTCAGAGACTAAATATTTCTATTATGATGACCTGAAAAGGCTTAACGAAGTGAGGGCCTTTGATAATCAGGAAAAACCGGTGGAAAGACAGGTCTATTCCTATAAAAAGAAGAGCCTGGATCCTGCATCCAAAACAGTTTACAGGTATGATCCGGGCCCTTGTAAACAAAAACACATATACACCTTTACAGATACAGCCAGCCTTCTGAAGAAGATAAGGGTTTCAGACGGATGCAATACCGCATCCAATAAAAAGTACAGTGTGGTATATGAATATAACCAAAGAAATAAAATCATATCTGAAAAAACAGTGCTTAAAGGAAAGAATATACTCAGGAAACGGATCTATGAATATAAAAATGACACTGATCTCTCGACCTTCTATGATGTTAACAATAAAAACAAAATTACCGCCTTTTACAGCAGGACCTATTTCTGGCATAAGGTTTCTTACCTGAATGTAAAAAGCTATTTTGAATAGGGAAAATCAGACCTGAGTGTAAAAAGCTGTTTTGAATGGTAAAAACCTGAATGTAAAAAGCTGTTTTGAGCAGGAAAAATCAGTACCTGTTCAGCCAGCGGTATCTTCTTGCATTGTCACCAAACCTGACACCAAGCATCAGCTCATGAGAACCGATACTGTATTTAGAGATGGCGCTCAGGTTATAGTCAAATGCATAACCGAAATAAAACTTATCGAAGCGGGCACCTCCCATGATGATGAATGATGCACCTCCTCCCCTGAGGGATTCTTCACTCAGACTGTAACTGCCACCGGTCCGGTAGGATAATCCCGCCCAGTAATCCTCCCTGATGTAAACTTTTGTATTCACATCGAGCTGGGAAACAAACTTTTCGGTTGTCTTAAGCAGAAATGAGGGTTCAAGAAAAACCATATCTGAAACCATAAACCGGTAGCCAAACATGGCAAAGTAGTGCCTTATCATTTTAAAATCTGCTCCTCCTTTGTCTGCCAGTTTAAAAGTGTTTTCAAATAACTGCAGTGCTGACAAGCCTGCATAAATATTCCTGTCGGAATAATATACACCGAAGTTTGCATCGGGAATCAGGGCTGACTTTTGCATGTCATAATAAAACTGATCTTCGGTGTAAAGCCTTATTTTCTCGTCGTCGATCCTGAACTGGTAGCCGGTGAGGGAAGCTCCGAAAGAAAGCAACGATTTTCTCAATGTGATGTGGTAACTGTACGTATACTGGACCCCTGTACGGTTAAATGCCCCGTTCCAGTCGCTGAACACGTAAAGCCCCATTCCAACCCTGCCGCTTCTTGACATGATCCTCCTTCTCCTCTTGATTGAAGCACCTCTTGAGATAAAGCTGTTTTTTAGCAGCCTTGTCTGTGCGCTTAAAGCATAGGTTGACGGAGCATCTTTCAGTCCCAGCCACTGTTCGCGTCCGGTAATGTTTATGGCCGTATATCCTTCATGCCCGGCAACTGCAGGATTCAGTAAAAATCCGTTCAGCATATACTGGCTGTATACTGGTAACTGCTGGGCCCTGGTTTTGGCCATATAAAGAATCATAAACAAAACGAACCAGCAAAGCAGTTTAATTCCTCTGGTATTTATATGATAAGCTGTCAAGTGTTTGAGTTTCGTTTTTTAATATTTAGTGTCTGCCATGCCTGATTACTTATAGAATGTTTTGAGACCTTCTTATTTTGGTCAGATCCTTCAGTCCACACTGTTAATGTCGTTTATTTAATAACATTAATGGTTCCGACAAGCGGTTCTGAGTTCCTGTATTTCAAATCAATGACATAATAGTACGAATCCATGGGCATTTCTTTGCCTGTCTGTGACCTGCCATCCCATACGGCAAAAGGATCAGGATCTTCAACATGGTAGATCAGCCTGCCCCACCTGTCGAAAATCTCCACGACGGCTCCCGGGAAATATCCAATATGTTCCAGTACCCATTTTTCATTCGGACTGCCGTGGCCAACGATAATGGTATTCGGGATGTCTGCAAATAATCTATCCACTTCGCATATATAAATCACGATGGTATCCGAACCTTTGCATCCTTTAAAATCTGTTACTTCAACCGAGATGGTATCTGCAAGCTGACTGGTAGCCCCAACCGTAATGGGATTGATAATTTCATTGGTTGACCAGTCATAATAGGCAAAGAATCCTGCATCCAGATCGATGGTTGCCGTACCGCACAAAGCGGTATCCCTTCCCAGGTCAATAATGGGCAGGGGGTTGACAATGATGGTGGCAGAGTCGTGGTTATAACAACCGTCGGTACCTGTTGCCCTTACCCACACAAGTCCTTCGTTGCCGGTTGTATAAGTATTACCGGAACTTCCATCCTGCCACTCATAAGATAACGGAGTCATATAACTTGCATCGGGGTCGACGATAATAACATCATTTTCACAAATTTCAAGTTCGTTACCACCGATATCAAGCTGAGGTGCATTGACTTCCAGAAAGGCCGTAACCGGTGTGCCAATACATGCTGATTCGGTTATTTCAACCACTTCGAGCCGGTGGGTCCCGACATTCCAGTCCCATTCAACTACAATTATGTTGTTGTAGTCTTCAACAATCTCACCCCCTTCTATTGTCCAGATAAACAGAGAGTTTTTAAAACCGTCTACCCCATAGGCTTCCCTGCTGCCTGCACAGGCATAAGGCAATGTTTGCCCGTGCACGGCAACAGGGATCAATGCCATGATGATAAGGGTAATTATGTTGAATTTTGTAGCCAATGGAATTGGACACAACAATCAGTCAAACAATATTACAGGTTAGGCAGGTGATAGATCGGTCCGGTAACAGGAGCAGGACGTATGATGACAATCCATACCAGGTCAGCTCCGCCATATTCGGTCCATGATGCCTGGGTAGCATCCCTGGTAACGGGAATATAGTCGGATTTACGTGAAATCCTGTCGTTCACACCACCCATGGTATAAGTATACCTTGTAACCTTATTATCTACCGATACAAATGTTGTGGCTGCATCAATATCCACATCCCCGCTGGCGGCATGCACCTGGTTTGTCTCGGTGATATTCAGGGCAGGTATCTGGCCCAGAGACGATGAAGCATCTGCAGTCAGTGAGTCGACAACCAGTGTCCAGTCAAGCCAGTAGGTGTCTTTTCCGCCTGCGATGGTCACCTGCACAGGACCGCCATGAGCATAGGTCCCGCACTGGTCGACATCGGCATATCCGACAGGAATCCTTACCGAAGGCGTATCCACAGTATGGATATTCAGCAACTGTATGGTTCCTGCACAACCTGCCCTGCTGCTTTCACGTGCTGCAAGCACATAATCGCCAATGGTCCCGTCAAAGCTGATATCAGGGTTGATCAAAGTATCAGCCTGTGTGCTGACACCCAGCGGATCAGCAAAAGTCGGAATTGAACCAGGATTTGACGCTCCTGTTAAAACAGCTCCGTCAAAACTCCATAAAAATGCAGAAGATACAACCCAGCCGCCACCTCCGTTGTAATTCGGGTTGAAGTAAGCATCAGGCGTAACATGATAAGGAATCTCCGACTCAATTGAGATTGTGTCGTTAACAGCATTGGTCACAGAAAGATTTGCATCCCTCTGCTGGCCAAATGCGCCAAAGGCTACAAACATCGCTATCGCAACGCTTGCCACAGTTCTAAGTAAATTACCTCTCTTCATAATCAAAAAATTTAAGTTAAACAATAGCAATTCAGATTTTAGATTTTATTAATTAATATATTAAAATACAGCGCTTTAAATTATATTTTTATTTATTTATAATGTTTTATTCCTTTTATATTATTCCCGGTCTCCTCGTGTTGTCGCATAAGATCTGGCATTGCGACTTTTGTTTTGTTTGTACCGTTTATTTAAGTTTTAAGTTTCGTTTTTTTGAGCAATGTGTTTATAATTTATATCAATGTTCTACATTCATAAAAATGGTTTTATGCTAGGGCATATTCGGCAAATGATACTCCGGCCCGGTCTCAGGCAGTTTATTTACCCAGATTTCAAGCTCGGTTGGCGATGCGGCCGTGCAACCCGATCCATCTGTATAATTCACACTCACCCTGTGTCCCTCATATCCGTCCCATTGCACTGTGATGGTATTATCCGATGCCCCGCCCCCGGCAGTGACAGTATGGGCTGCCGTCGGAAGATCAACATCGGTAATCACCCAGACATAATCACTCATACCTGCATCAGTGGAATAAACCACAATGGTTTCCTGGCATATGGTATCCGATCCCGAAAGCGACGGTACCACAGCTGCCGGTTCGGCGACCGTAAATGTGCTGTCAAGCGGGCAGCCCTGTGCATCGGTCACAGTAACAGTATAACTGCCTGCCGTGAGGCCGGTAATATCCTCAGTGGTCTCACTGTTGCTCCATAGGTATCCTGCAATTGGTGTATTCCCTCCTGTTACCGTGATATCTATTGCCCCGTCAGCATATCCGTTGCAGGTGGCATTGGTAATGACCCTGTCAATGGTCATCGGGTTGATTTCAACCTCGACCGTATCGCTGTTAATGCAACCATTGATATCGGTGACTGTTACGCTGTATTCTGCAGCTGCAGAAACTGAGATCGTCTGTGTTGTTTCGGTTGTGCTCCATGCATAACCGGTCATGCCTGCACCGGCATCAAGAATAGCTGATGAGTCGACACAGAGGATGAAATCAGCACCCAGGTCCACGGCAGGTAATGAATGAACAGTCATTGTAATGCCTGCATATGTTGTGGAACATCCCAGTGCATTTGTCACTTCAACCGTGACAATATCACCGTCGGTAAGCGACCATGTTTCATAGGTTGCAGTGCTTCCGTCCTGGACTGTTGATCCGTCCACCATAAAACGATAATTGACTCCGTCTGTGGCTGTAAATATTACCGTATCACCGTAACAGATGGTGTTATCAGCGTCATCATTGTTTAAAGTACCTGCCGGCAGGCTCAAGACGGTTATGGTTGTTGTGGAACTGGTATCCCGGCATCCGTTGCTGCCTGTCACCACTACAAACACTTCATCCTGATCGGCCAATGCAGAAGTAGTATATGTGGTGGTTGCCCCGCTTTGCTCAGAAATGCTATTGACATGGAAATCATAATTGGTTCCGCCTCCGGCAGTGAAAATTACCGAATCACCATCACATATTGTATCACCGGTGGTATTGTTTGTAAAAGTGATAGTGGGAGCAGTATTAACAGTTATAACAACACTGGTGTCTCCGACAAGGATCCCGTCTCCGTTGTCATCACTAACGGCTGTCAGGGTGTATGTGGTTGTGGAAGACGGACTGACCGTGATGGTGTCAGAAGTTGTGGTTATACCAGTCCGGTTTACCGGTGTTATACCATCAGTGTATGTATAGTCCCAATCCGGAGTACCTGTAAGAGAAACAATGATATCGGTACTGAATCCGTTACAGATGGTCGCATCACCACTGACAATTGATGCAGTGGCCAGTGTTATTGACTGGATGGATCCCAGGGTGATATACTGGTATGTGTCAAAATCAATAGCCGAACCGGTAGTGATCGTTCCCGAGGTTGCAGTGCCTGTAACTGTCGGGGTTCCTCCGACCTGAATCCAGTGCGTGCCATTCCATGCGACAAAGCGCAGGTCGGCCAGGTCGTCAATGGCGTTGGCAACATCACTTGAACCGTCAAGGATGATCTTCAGATCTGAACTCCCACCTGCCGGTCCCTGAACAGACCAGTATTCCACATGACTCACATAACTGACAGGGGATGTTACGCTGTCATAGTCGGTCGGACTGCTGAAATAGTACTCAGCTGGCCAGTTTCCTGAACCGGCAAAACCAGCAACTCCTATCAGTTCCATTGTCCCGAGATGCCCGCTCTTACCGACCGGATAAATAAAATCGTTGCTTGCTGTCAGTACTTTTGTAAGCTCTCCGTTCACATAGCAGGAAGATGTTCCTGATGACGGGGTAACAGTAGCCGACAAGCCCAGTGTTAATGTATCCGAACCTGTTGTAATTGCACCGTTGGTCAGTTTCAGCTCTGTATCAACAAAGACATTCCCTGATAAGGAAACGCCGTTGACATTGTCGACCTCCAGGATATTCAACATGCTGGAGCCGGTGAAATCACCTGATATGGTCTGGGTAACATTCGAAGAAAATACAACAGATGCTGCAGAACCGACAGCAGCATCAAAGCTTCCTCCAGTCCTGGTTAGATCGCCTTTGATTTCAATTTCCCTGTCATTATAACATATAACGTCGAGTGTGCTTCCTCCGTCTATTTCAAGGTCACCATTGAGCAGAATGTTATCACCTGAAAATTTGCGTTCTCCTGTTCCGCTGAGTATCAGGTTATTTATCTCACTTAGACCACCAAGAATGAAATAATCGCCGGTGCCTCCGTACTCAAGCGTTCCTCCCGTTGCTGAGAAAAAGTCGTCGTAGAAACCGGCAGGGATGCCGTCCCTTTCCGAATAAATCCTTCCCGTCCCGGTTACTTCACCAAACCGGTGTGCATAAGTATTGTTCAGTAAAACAGAGCCGTTTATTTCAGTTGTATAATTCAGAATACCATTGTTGGTTGATGTTACTGTGTGGCCTGAATTAATGATGGTAATAGCGCCCCTGGGTCCACCGCTGACATTGGGAGTCCAGATGGTTCCGGTAGTCCAGTTTCCCGAACTGTTTGTCTGGTAACTGGGGACCAGGTCGGGTATCGCACCGTTAAAGGTGCTTCCGTCTACACCTGCTGTGTAATCACCGCTAATTCCGTCATCATCAACACCTGCAAAGTTAAAAATCAGGATCTCATTGGTCTCATCAAACTTATCCACGTCATCGTATTTATTCCAGTTGCCGGTACCATCATTCAGAAGCCTGGCAGTGATATAATCATAAACATCATAAGGTGCGGTGACCATCACGTCAGCAGGATCATATTTCATGTTTACGGTGGCAGAAAATCCTGAAATGCCGCTGGACCTCAGTACCCAGTGATACTGAAGAACATTGTCAGCATCTGTGATCTCGGGGTCAGGAGATTCACTGTCCTCCTGGATACTGGGATGCATCTCATCTGCAGCCTTAACTGTAATGCTGCCCGTGCTGTTACCATTGGCTGTAATGGTCATGGTAACAGGGGTATATTTATCTTCAGAGCCTATAGGATATACAAAAGTTGATGCTCCTGCCGGAAATGTTTTTTTGACCCCGTAATCCGTAAACGAAATGTTGGTCTGTATCATATTGGAAGCTGAAAACGGGGCACCCTCGATAACGGCATCCAGTGAAAGTGAAAGCAGGTTCTTTCCTATATTAAAAACACCGGACTGTAAGTTGAGTGCATCGGAGATTGATAAATTATATCCCAGCGGGACTACAACATCATTTGGATTATCAATGGTTATTTTTCCAAAAGTACCTGTTCCTGTCAGCTGCTGTTCCAGGCTTCCGTTGAATGTGATTCCGTCTCCCGAGCCGCCGTATATATGTATCCCGTCAAAATTGCAGTTACCCTGCACAAATATGTCGTTTGAATTGTCTGTGAGGGTATCTCCCTGAACATCCAGGTCGTTGGTGACGGTGATATCTGTTGTTCCGGCATCAAGCGCCAGACCTGCAGAAGATGTTCTGGTAAGGTTGTAGAAGGTGGTTGAGCCGGTGATGGTCTGATCGGCAGTACCGCTGAAAAAGGTCGTATTTCCATCCGGAACAAACGTGCCGGAATTTGTTAAATCGCCGTTGATGGTCAGATCAAATCCGTTTGCATCAAATGTTGTACCAGACTGGATTGTAAGATTTTCGTTAATTGTAAGGGGACCGGTCCACTGCTCAACAGTGGGATCATTCCCGCTTGTATTGTCCAGTGTGATGTTCTGCAAATCAGCGGATGAGTATATTCCCATGATCTGTGATGCAGGGGTTGATGCGTTTCCGAATACAAATCCGGCACCTGAGCCGATTTCAATCGAACCGGGATCAAGGTATAAAGATGCCAGTGTGGGGCTCGTCTGCTGGCGCACAATGGTGATGCTGGTATTATCAGCCTGTGTAAATTCACTCCCTGAATTTAATATCTCCAGTATGCCCCGAGAACCCTCCGGGGCATCGTTTTCTCCCAGAATAACTGTGCTGTTGTCATCCAGCTGGTGGAACTTCAGAACGCCCTGTTCGGTATAAAGCGAACGTCTGATCTGTGAGCCCACCCGCAATGCACCCTGGTATATATCAATTTGTGCATTTCCTGATGCTGAATAATAGATATAATTGTTTGTGCCCCCGTTAAAATAAGCATTTCCGTTATCAGAAACAGTAAGTGTCCCGTCAAGATACAATCCGGTATTGCTGCCTGATATTCTGATATAGGCACTGTCTCCGGCTTCGCCTTCAATTGACAGGCTTGCTGTGGAAGGAATTCTGAAATCTGCGCCTCCGCTTGACAGGGTAAGGTCAACATCGCCATCAGCGATCTGCAGGTCGCCGTTAATCAGTTCCAGGGCTTTGGGATAACTGTCAGTTGGTCCGCCCAGAGTAAAATCATCATCAAAAAGGAAATATTTTCCAACGGTTTTGTTGAGCTCAATCCTGTACAGATCTGTTACTTCTGTGCCCGTTCGTGTAAACGTGCCATCATTGTCCCCGATAAGGTTTAAAATGACATTGTTTGCACCTGCACCTGAATTGTAAAGATCCAGGATACCGGCTCCCTGTATGATATTTCCTCCGACAGTCAGGTTGTGTTCCAGTCCTGACGGAGTGGTATTATCGACAAAGATCTCGCGGTAGTTGGAGGCAGTGGTTCCGGCAGCTTCCTGTGTGAAATCCAGGTTGCCCATGATGGTCAGCGTCCTTTCGCTGCCTGTTGAGGGAAATTGAATTTTACCATGCATCCAGTCGCCTATATAACAGTCACCCGCAACATAAATATCTCCCGTTGCACCGTTGTTCAATACCAGAATCGAATTACCCCTGGGATTTAAATTATAATTCACATGTATGTCCTGTGAAAAAGTCAGGTGCCAGCCAAATGTATTCACCTCTGTTGCAAGGTTAGGGAAAACCGAATAAGAAGTGGGCATTGTTACGTTATTGTTTTCAGCAACAAACAGGTACCAGCTGTACTTCTCATTAGCAAAATCGCCGAAATCACCTGTTACTGTCGGATTACCTGTTGTTCCGATCCACTGGGTGAACATTCCGGTACCAACCACCTTCCCGAATGCAAAGGTATAGTTACCATTTATCTGAACCCTGGGGATATCCTCAAAATCGGTAGATACAGCGGTATCATGACTGAATTCCAGCCTGCCGATGGTAAATCCTGCTGATGTGGCATTAATCCTGTGACCCATACCCACGACACAAATGTCGGTTGCCCGGGGGGTGCTTCCTGCTCCTGGATTGAGCGGACCCTGGGGCCCTCCGTGCGGATCTGTTGACCATGTAAAGCGTGAGTGCCAGTCTCCTGACTGCCTGCTGTACAGAGTCCTCCTGTTATTGAACTGGCCGGGATTTCCGCTTGTGAATTCCCCGTCGACAATACCGTGGCTGGCATGTCTGAACTGAAGCAGGTTAACGTTGTTTAAGTAATCGGTCTGGTACCAGTCACTGCCTATTAAAGCATGGTCACGGTGATTTGCAGCTTTACTGATTCCTGACGGAGGATAGAAACGGTAGATCACTTCTCCCGCAGGTACAGACCCAAAACCTGTCTGTTCGGATACCCAGTAATATGCCAGCGCACCTGCCGGTGCGCCTGTATGCATCGAATTTGCAGGAGCTATCCGTACCGAACCACTGATGGATGTTGCACCAAAATCATATCCGTCGATATATATCTCGGCCGGTGAGTAGCCAGCCGGTGAACCTACCGGATATGTTTCCAGCAGCTGTTCACCGGAATAGTTACCGGTAATTGTAAAGTGAAGGGTCAGGCCGCCGTCTGACCCGTTTCCGGCAGTGGCAAAATATTCCGTTGAACTCCAGCCATTAATGGAATTGGTCACTTCAAGGTTGTAAATGTCCAGGTCAAAGAGGGTATTTGCTGCAGAAAGGGTTATGTCGGTCACCTTGCAGTCGCTCAGCAGTATAACCCCGTTTGTATTATTCAGGTCGACATGTCCGAAACTTTGTCCGGTGGCTGCATAAGCCCCTTTCAGTGTATGCTGTGTAGCGCTTCCTGTCAGTGTGATTTTACCATCCGTATCATTTGTAATTGTTCCGTCTGTGATTTCCAGGGTGTCGCCATACATCTGCATATCAAATGTGCTGGTACTGAAGCTGCCCCTTGTGAGCAGCATGGTATTGGTTACCCTTAACGGGACAGTGCCGGCGGTGCGTCCTGGACTGGCCAGCTCAACGTCCCAGAAAAGTTCAGGATTGCTGTACTGATCCTTGGCAATTTCAAAATTATAAAACTGAAGGGGGGCAGTTGCTGAAGTATTCCCGACCAGTATTTCCGAGTTTGATGCACCGGTAAATCTTGTGGTATTATTGCCATGGGTATAGGTTGCACCGTCTTCGAATATAAAATCGCCGCCAACAGACAGATCGTAACCGTCTGCATCAAGTTCGGTATTCGCGCCGATGGTCAGATCGTTTAATATCGTTAAGTCGTTTTGCAGGACAAAGGTTTGTGAATTCGGATTGGCAGATTCTGTTAATGTAAGGTTGTACAATGGGACGGTCGTACTGATCCCAAATTCAGGCTGACCTGACGCGTCAAGCGTTGGAAGCAAAATTTCAAATGTACCTCCGCTGACATTATAATTGCCCTCATCGCAAAGCACATGGATGCCATTGGTGGAAGTTTCATTTACTGACTGAATCCGGATCAGTCCGCCTGAAATTTCGAACACATGATCTGCCTCCGGCAATGCAAAAACCGCACAGGAATCACGGCAGTTGGATAATGCATTGATGTACAGACTGCCTCCGCTCTGGATGTAGCTGAATCTTTCTGAAGAAACAGCCTGTCTGAGATGGGTTGTATATATTGAACCACCGGTAATTACAAGTTTTGCGGGATTTCCGGCATCGCTGAGATAAGCAATTCCGCCAGTATTTGAAGGATTTGTAAATGTACCTGCCGATACCTGCAATGTTCCTGAAATAGTAATACCGCACCAGTCGCCTCCTGAATTGCTTGTTGCCACATCAGCCCCGTTTATCCAAAGCCTTGCACCGTATGGGATATGGAATTCATATGGCTCCACAGCGCCGGTTCCGGTCCGGTATTCACCAAGCCGGGTTATATCAATATTTGATCCCAGTTTTAATGTTCCGTTATAAATAACCAGTGCCAGGCGCTCCCACCCACCGGTGCCATCTGCCGGATCAACACACGTTGAGCCCGATACCGGACCAAATAAGTTAAAATATGATGTGTTTGTTGAAAGAACAGACAAGATATTACTTTCATCGCTGCCTTTGTCCACAAACATGCGATAAAAATCAGTAGTACCATTGCAGGTAAGGGTATTATTGGATGCGCCGCTGAAGGTGACCTTAACAGCCCCGCTGGCAGCACAATTGTATTGGGCATCATTGGCAAAATCGATTGTTCCGTTATTTGTAACATCTCCTTCGAATGTAACGTTATGAATGACATTTCCGCTGCCAACGATGAAGCTGGTAGCAGCCTCTATAAGTGTTGTTCCCTTAACAGTAAGACTTAATGCAGTGGTTGTGGCGTCATTTATCTGTAATGCTCCTTTGGTGATGGTAAGATTGCCGTTGATGGTATAGTCTGCTCTAAGTACAAGGGTATCTGTGGCATTGTCCATATCAATCTCAACATGATAAAATGTTCGTGCCGTGGTTAGTGTATCTCCCGTACCGTAATAAACAACTGTTCCTTCCCCCTGTCCTTCAGTTATAAAATGCGTGGCGGTACCTGCCGGGAAGTTATCTTCTGCAAGACAAATGCTTCCGCTTCCCCTTATCTCGCTGAACGTGTGACCCGTGGTTGTGGTAAAATCAAGGCTGCCGGTAACGGTAAGAATGTTATTTGTTTTTGCACTGGTGCTGACAGTAACATATCTTCCCGATAGTATAACAACATTATCAGTAGCGGCAGTAGGTGAAGTGGTCGGTGTATAATTATCAGGATTGTTGACCAGCATGCCTGCAGGATCAAGCGTCCAGATGGAAGCGCTGTCCCAGTTACCGGAAACAAGGGTATACCACGTTACGGCAAATGATCTGAAGTTTTGGGATAAGGCAATTATCAGTATAATCAGGATGTATTTTGCACGCAGCCTCCCTCTCATTTCTGAAATATTATCTGTCAAATTTATCTGTAAATCAGATTATTCGGCTTGTTAAATTAATTTTATTAATACTCTTGCACAAAAAAAGTTATTAACAAAAAAATTCTTTTATTAAGTTAATAAAATCCTATGTAATTCTGATTAAATCTGCAATATTTATATGGTGTACGGCGATATGAATCATTGGTTTCATAGAGGGATTTCTTTTTTATTAATATATATATTGGTTTGATGAAAAGATTAACAGATTTTTTGATGAATGAAACCTTCATTGAAATATTTTCATTTCTTCAAAATGAGAGATAAACAGGTTCCGGTTTAACGTGTGAGCTCCCCGAAAGTAAATTTTTTCAAGAGGAAGTATGGTTTGGCTGAGTACCCGGTACATCAGGAATTCAATAGTTTGGACTGGTTTTTCGGGATTCAGGAGTCCAATAAGGAAGAATGAATATACCGCGGAAAAGAAATTTAACAACAATGCATTCAAAGATTATACCAGTATCAGTCTGAAATCAGGTAGCCACCCGGACATCATGTAAAACAGTAAAAATACTGATTATATAAGATACCGGATTGAGTGTATATACCTGTTTTATATAAGTGTTAGCCCGCCATACCCATAACAGTATTCACCAGTTTTCGACTGGGTATTTGCCGTCAGCAGCAGTTATTGATATGATTTCAAAGTGATTTTTATTGTATGATTCAAATTCGACCAGCTCTTGTAAAGCCTTTTCAGCGTTCTTATCAAGCCTGGTATATTGATTGATGAAGGTTATCAGATTTTCCATGTAATTCTTATCATAACAAACCGGCACAGAGCTGCCGGAAAACAGATGTCAGATCAATGTATCATTGGGCAATATCACTTCCCAATAAATGTTAAATATAAAGCATTATTCAGTCAAATTTTTGTATTTTCGCAACATTTAAAAATAAAACCACTGTCAACCATGTCATTTACATCAGATAGGATAATATCAGAAGGCCTGACATTTGATGATGTTTTGCTGGTTCCTGCTTATTCGGAAATACTGCCTAAGAAAGTTGACCTGACCACCAGGTTTTCCAGGAATATCATGCTAAACACCCCAATTGTATCAGCTGCCATGGATACCGTAACCGAGGCGACCCTGGCTATTGCCATCGCAAGGGAAGGTGGCATCGGGGTGATTCATAAGAATATGAGCATTGAAGATCAGGCTAAACAGGTAAAGACAGTTAAACGGGCTGAGAACGGCATGATCTATGATCCCATCACGATCAGGAAAGATCTTACCGTTGCCGATGCACTGAACCTGATGAGGGAATTCAAAATAGGAGGTATACCGGTTGTGGACGGTCATCACAGGTTAATCGGTATCGTTACAAACAGGGATCTCAGGTTCGAATCAAGGCTGGATAAACCCATCAGTGAAGTAATGACTCACGAAAATCTTATTTCAACCAACGTGGAGGTTAACCTCGAAGAAGCCGCTGATATTTTACAGCAACATAAAATTGAAAAACTGCCGGTTGTTGATGAAAATCAAAAACTGATAGGGTTAATTACATACAAAGACATAACCAAGGCAAAAGACAGGCCTTTTGCCTGCAAGGATCATATGGGCAGATTAAGGGTGGCAGCTGCTGTCGGTTCAAGAATGAATTCTGTTGAAAGGATTGAAGCCCTGGTAAAATCCGATGTTGATGCCATTGTCATTGATACGGCCCATGGACATACAAAGGAAATGACAGATTTGCTTAAACGGGTTAAGAAAGTCTATCCGGATATAGATATCATAGCAGGAAACATAGCAACCGGTGAGGCTGCCAGGGATCTTTGCAGTGCCGGGGTGGACGCTGTAAAGGTAGGAATCGGCCCTGGTTCAATCTGCACCACCAGGGTTATAGCGGGTATCGGGGTACCACAGCTTTCCGCCATCTTTGATGTTGCACAGGCATTAAAGGGAAAGAACATCCCTGTCATCGCGGATGGAGGCATCCGCTATTCGGGTGATATTACCAAAGCGCTGGCTGCAGGAGCCAATTCAGTTATGGCCGGATCATTGTTTGCCGGAGTAGAGGAATCGCCGGGAGAGACCATCATATACAACGGACGTAAATATAAGTCATACCGGGGAATGGGATCGATTGAGGCCATGCAGAAAGGATCGGGTGACCGTTATTTTCAGGATCCTGAGGAAGATATCGGGAAACTTGTCCCTGAAGGTATTGTTGCACAGGTTCCCTATAAAGGATTATTGTCAGAAGTGATATTCCAGTTAATAGGAGGATTAAGGGCAGGTATGGGGTATTGCGGTGCAAAGAATATCGAAAGTCTGTGGGAAGCAAAGTTTGTCAGGATCACCAATTCGGGTCTTCATGAAAGTCATCCGCATGATATTACCATCACGCGCGAAGCGCCAAACTACAGCAGAGGAATTACTAACTAAAACTATAAATCTTTGATACCATGAATAGACACATTTTTTCATTGTTTGTTTTATCATTGTCTTTATTTTTCAGATTACCGGGACAGGAAGATGAGATTATTCTTACCATTGGAGATCGTGAGATTACAAGAGGAGAATTCGAAAGAATCTATCAGAAGAACAATTCATCTGCCGTTTATGACAACAAGTCTGTCGAAGAGTATCTTGAGCTTTTCATTAATTTCAAGCTGAAGGTTATTGAGGCAGAGAATATGGGTTACGATACCGTTAAATCATTTATCAACGAGCTGGCCGGCTATCGCGAACAGCTTGCAAAGCCATATTTTGAAGACAAAGAATATTCAGAAAGACTACTGAAGGAAGCTTATGACCGGACCCTGCAAGAAGTAAATGCAAGTCACATTCTGATAAGACTGGACCAGGATGCATCACCTTCGGATACCGTGAAGGCTTATCAAAAGATCATGGACATACGAAAGAGAATTCTTAAAGGTGAATCATTTTCCGGGGTGGCAAAGGCTACTTCGGATGATCCGTCAGCCAAAATAAATGGAGGTCATCTCGGATGGTTCAGTGCCTTTCAGATGATCTATCCGTTTGAAAACATCGCATATAACACAGAAATCGGAAAAATATCAATGCCTTTGCGCACAAGGTATGGATATCATATTATCAGGGTTAATGATAAGCGTGAGTCTCTCGGAAAGGTCAGGATAGCCCATATCCTTGTTTATGCCGGCAAGGATGAACCTGAGGCGAGGAAAGAAGGAGAAAAGAAAATAAATGAATGTTATGAGAAATTGAAAAACGGGGCAGATTTTGCCGATCTGGCAGCTGAATATTCTGATGACAGGAACACGGCATCAGCAGGAGGCGATCTGAAATGGATCAGATCAGGCATTATACCTGATCCACTGGAGATGGAGATCTTCAGTCTTAAAGACAGCGGAGACTATACCAAACCTCTGGCTGCCGATTACGGATTTCATATTTTCATGCTGTTGGGAAAGCAACCTCTGGAAACATTTGAAGAGCTGAAGCCTGAGCTTGAAAGGAAACTTTCAAGAGATACCAGGATCAGACAAAACGAAGAATTAATGACTGAGCGGATAAAAAACGAGAATAACTTCAGGCAATACAGTGGAAATCTTCAGCCAGTGATCGATATTCTGGATGAATCGGTATATGATGGAACATGGGACACTTCGCTTGCAAATGATCTGATCAATCCTGTTATTTCTTTTGGTGACCGTGAATATACACAGAAAGAGTTTGCCCGTTTCATCTCGGAAAAGAAAAAATACAACAAAGGCTATACCTTTGATGAACTGGTAAATGCAAGACTCGAAGATTTCATCAAAGAAAAGGCGATGGAATATGAGAAGGGTATGCTGGAAGTCAAACATCCCGAATTTAAGAACCTGATGGAGGAATACCATGACGGCATCCTTCTTTTTAATCTGACGGATGATATGGTCTGGAGCAAGGCAGTAAAAGATACTGCCGGGTTGAAGGCTTTCTATGAAAACAACAAAAATGATTATTTGTGGGGAGAAAGAATCAGTCTTTCAACCTATACCTTCGAAGATGAAAATCTTTTGAAGAAGGTAACCTCGGTAGCCAGGAAAAGGTCGAAGAAACCTTTTTCAGCTTCGAAAGCACAAATTTTAATCTGTGGCAGCGACACCATCAAATGTGTTCAGATCGAAGATAAAAAGTTTGAGAAGGATGATGATTCTTTGAATAAGGAGGTCTTATGGAAGAAAGGTTACTCGCTTAAACAGGAAAAGAATGATAAGATCACGATTATCCAGGTCAATGATATTCTGCCACCGGAGCCTAAAAAGCTGAATGAAGCAAAAGGCCTGATCACGGCTGATTATCAGACATATCTTGAAAAAGAATGGATCAGGTCATTGCGGGATAAATACGAGATTGAAGTTCATCAGGAGGTACTGGATAAATTAGCACAATAAGATAAATTATCTGTTACGATCATCATTAAGATACATATTGAATATCCGCTTCTTCCTGAATATTCAGGGCATCCGGTATTCATGGGTTTTTTTGCCACAAAAACACCCGGTATGTTCAGATAATATCATAATTAATATTAAATCAAAAAAATGATTCGCTTCATTCTTATTTTGATGATAGCAGGAATCCCTTTAAGTTGCAACAGAAAAGAGGTAGTTAAAGAAGAACCTCTGGCCAGGGTTTTTGATAAATACTTGTATCCAGGTAATCTTAAAGATATTATTCCGGCTAATATATCCCATTCTGACAGCTCGATCCTTGCCAACGATTATATCGATAAATGGATCAGAAAACAGCTGCTGCTTCGAAGAGCTGAAATGAACCTGACCGATGAAGAAAAGAATGTGGATAAACAACTTGAAAATTACAGGACTTCCCTGCTTATTTTCAAGTACGAACAAAGTCTGATCAAACAAAAACTGGATACGATTATCAGCATGGAAGAGGTTGAGAAATATTATACCGACAATCCTGCCAACTTTGTTTTGAATGAGAATATCGTAAAGGCTGTCTATTTAAAGGTGCCAAGAGATGCCCCCGATCTCTGGAGCCTGAGAAGATGGTACAGGTCTGAAAAGGATGATGATTTGAAAAAGCTGGAAGCTTATGCTTTTCAATATGCTGAAGACTACAACTATTTCAATGACGACTGGGTGGATTTTTCGGAAATAGAAAAGAACCTTCCTGTAAAAATTGACAGGCCGGGGAGTTTTCTGAAATACAGGAAGTATTATGAAGTGAAGGATTCAACATATTATTACTTTCTTGATATTAAGGATTACAGGTTGCTGGGTACTGTAGCTCCCTTGAATTACGTGATGCAGGATATCCGTACAATCATCATGAATAAAAGAAAAATTCAACTTGTAAACCGCCTTGAGTCAAATATTTATAATGACGCACTGAACAGGGGATATTTTACAATTTATTAGTCATTGTCATGCAAAGATACTGCTTGTTCTTTTTGCTTCCTTTTATATTTATCAGGTTAAGCAGCCAGTCAAAGATAGTGGATGAGATTGTGGCTACTGTCGGAGATAAGAAAATACTTTATTCAGATATCGAAAGAGAGTATTACCAGCTTCTGGCCCAGGGTAGCGATCCCGACCCGGATCTGAGGTGCAACCTCCTCGAAGGTCTTCTGACCCAAAAACTGATGGTCAACCAGGCACAGGTTGATAGTATTGAAGTTACCGATCTTCAGGTTGAGTTATCGCTTGATAAGCGGATGCAGTATTTCATCAGCCAGATTGGCTCAGAAGAAAAGCTGGAAGAATATTTTAACAAAACAATCCTTGAAATTAAGGAAGACAACAGGGATGCTGTTCGTGAACAGCTATTGACCGAAAGTATGCGTTCGGAGATTGCCAAAGATCTTAAAATCACTCCATCTGAAATCAGGGCATTTTACAGAAGTATGCCTGCAGACAGCATTCCTTATATCAATGCCCAGGTCGAGGTCAGCCAGATTGTATTATATCCGGAATCCAGTGCTGAAGCGGTGCTGGAGGTAAGAGAAAGACTTCTTGGTCTCAGACAAAGGATTATCAATGGTGAGAGTTTTGCAACCCTTGCTGTGTTGTATTCAGAGGATCCGGGATCTGCCGCAAGGGGGGGAGATATCGGTTATTCGTTCAAAAGCGAGGTTGATCCTGAATATGCAAAAGCTGCTGCCGGACTGAAGATCGGACAGGTTTCACGCATCGTTGAGACGGCATTTGGATATCATATCATTCAGTTACTGGACAGGGCAGGAGACAGGATTCATACCCGTCATATCCTGATGAAGCCAAAGATCTCAGCAGAGGAGAAAAGAAAAACCCAGGAACGCCTGGACAGTATTATTACCTTAATACGTCTCGATTCCATGAAATTCGAGACAGCTGCAATGTTTTTCTCGGGCGACAAGGATACAAGACTGAATGGGGGACAGATGATCAATCCGCAGACAGGTAATGCCAGGTTTGAACTTGATCAGTTTGATACCAGAGATTATATTGTAATAAATAAACTATCTGTCGGGGAGATTTCTGATTCATATGAGTCTGTTGATGACAAAGGTAAAGTCATCTTTAAGGTTGTGAAGCTGAAATCCCGTTCAAACCCGCATGTGGCAAATTTAAAGGATGATTACAATCTTTTCAAGCAACTGGCTGCCGCAAGCAAGGAAAATGAGATCTTTATGCAATGGATTTCAGACAAGATCAGAACGACCTACATCAAGATCGGTGATAAGTTCAGGAATTGCGACTTTGCAATGGATGGATGGGTGAAATAACCTTGATATGCTCTGTCTGACGGCTATAAGTATTCCACCGGAAAAGATTGGAACCGCCAGGTTTCTGATGGTCATCGTTTTTGTATTTTTCAATACGCATTTTATTAAGGCACAATCCACAAGAGAGATCCAATACGATGCGGAGAATGTGGAATATGATAAAAATATTGCTGAAGGAGCGTTCAGATTGTGGGATAATGTCATTTTTACACACGAGGGTGCACAAATGTATTGTGACAGTGCATACTACTATCCGGACAAGAATGCACTTGATGCATATAATAACATATACATTAACCAGGGGGATACACTGCATCTGTATGGGGATTTCCTAAAGTATGACGGAAACTCAAGATTTGCACAGGTTACCGGAAAAGCTGTAAAACTGGAGGACAATAACAATCAGCTTACCACCACTGTCCTTGATTTTGACATGAAAAACAATATCGGTTATTATACCAACTGGGCAAATATCATAAGGGGAGAGAACAGGTTAAGAAGCAGGATGGGTTATTATTACTCACGGAAACATATGTATTTTTTTAAGGACAGCGTGGTAATCATCAATCCGGACTATACCATATATTCCGATACACTGGAATACAATACCGAAACAAACATGGCTTATATGCTCGGCCCTACACGCATAATCAGTGACAGCAATGATATTTACTGTGAAAAAGGCTGGTACGATATGGAGAAAAATATTTCCCTGTTGAAAAAGAATGCCATGATGCAGAACAGTAAGCAAACAGTGAAGGGCGATAGTCTGTATTATGAACGTGACAATGGTTTTGGCAGGGCATACAGCAGGGTTGAATTGTTTGACCGGGAACAAAATGTAATTTTGAAAGGTAATTTTGCTGATTACTATGAAAAAACAGAAAACTCTCTTTTAACTGATAGCGCCGTTTTTATTCAAATCACTGATGATGATTCCATCTATGTACATGCAGATACATTAAGATCTGAGCTCGATACCACAGGTTCAAAACTGATCAGGGCATATTTTAAGGTCATGCTTTATAAATCAGATCTTCAGGGCAAATGCGATTCAATGACATACTCTTATACAGATTCGGTAATCAGGCTTTATCATGAACCTGTGCTTTGGTCCGAAGGCAACCAGTTAACTGCGGAATACATTGAGATTACAACCATAAACAAGAGAGTTGATGAGATGCACCTTCAGCAGAACGCCTTTATCGTGAACATGGCAAATTCCGATCTCTTCAACCAGATAAAGGGAAGAGATATGATATGTTACTTTAATGAAAATGAATTATATAAAATAGATGTTTCAGGTAATGGTGAATCTATCTACTATATTGTTGATGATAATGAGATGATTGGTGTCAACAAATCTGAAAGTTCGAATATCTTAATTCTCTGGGCAGAAGGGGAGGTACAGTCTATCAAGTCAGAACCAAGTCCGAATGCGACGCTTTATCCCCTGGATGAGCTTACGGAAACAGAATCGAAGCTGAGGGATTTTAAATGGCTAGAGGATCAAAGGCCTAAAACAAAACATGATATTTTTAATTCTACTTTGACACATTAGAAAATTCCTTTAAATAAGCGCCGTTTATATCTCTTTGTCGTCGATAATGCCGGGTAATAATCAA
>JAFGBD010000038.1 GCA_016933335.1 Bacteroidales bacterium
ACTGATATTCCTTTATCAAAGCTTGAAGTAACCGGAATGATTCATTCAACTTCTGAAGGCATCAAGTTTCCTGACGGAACCATCCAGGCAACTGCTGCTTATGGTTCCGGCGACAATTACTGGAATTTATCTGACAGCAATCTATACTATAATGACGGAAACATTGGAATCGGTACTGATGAGCCCGGTGCAAAAGTTGAAATCGCTGATGGAGATATCTTCATTAGTGATATTAACAGGGGAATCATCATGAAATCACCTGATGGTAATTGCTGGAGAGGCACTCTTGACAATTCCGGGAGCCTGGTTTTTGCAGTTATTGATTGTCCGGGAGAGATACAATATCCAACCCTTAAATCTGAGTCGTTGACCAACAGCATTACCATATACCCTAATCCTGTTGAAAAAACTGTTACAATTGCCTCCTTAAATGGTAACCTTAGAAATACAATTGCCATTCTATATACAATGGATGGAAAAGTTGTCAGGAAAGATGAACTGAATAGTGACTATACCATCCTGAATATGAATAATATCCCATCAGGTTCCTACATCATTAGTGTTGTTGATAAAAAGAGAAAAGAACTGGTATCTGAGACGATGATTAAAGAATAATTGCAATTCTTATCATATCCGGAAAATTTCTTTGCGATTACCTGCTTGGCCGGCTTACGGACTATATTAGAAGTATATAAAAATGTAAGATTGATTGCCCGGAAACATGAAAGGCACTTTTTTCAAATCAGCCGGGAATAAGCGAAAAAACATACGAATCATCTCCGGATTTTTGACTTTAAAACCAGATGTTTAAAAAACTGCATTTGGTTTTTTCTTGTGCCATTAATTTACTTTATTTGCTTTCCTTCATTTACAAATATAAAGTAGGACAATGAAAATATTAATGGTGCTGGAATCAGATTTCCCCCCGGACGACAGGGTAGAAAAAGAAGCCATTTCACTTATAAATGATGGTCACCATGTTACCATTGCCTGCTATACCTTTGAAAAAGAGACCTCCGAACAATGGTATAAAGGTATCAGAATCATTAAGAAGACCATCTCCAGATTCATTTATAAATCAAGTGTTGGAGCACTTAAATTTCCGTTCTACTTTAATTTCTGGTATGGTTTTCTTGTTCAATTATATCAAAAGCACTCTTTTGATGTGGTACACATACATGATCTGCCTCTGGCAAAAATTGGCGAGAGACTGAAAAAGAAATATAATATCAGGTTTGTCCTCGACCTTCATGAGAACTACCCGGCTTCACTGGAAACAACCACGCACATCAAAAAACCTCTGGGAAGAATTCTTCATTCAAATAAACAATGGCGCAATTACGAAAAGAAATATATCCGGAAACCTGATCTGATGATTACCGTAATTGATGAGATGAAAAACCGGATCGTTAAACTGGGAACTGACGAAAACAAGATAATTATTGTTGAAAACACTCCGTTATTAAAGGAATTCAAAATGCCTGCAGAAAAACCTTCCCCTGAACATATAACCCTTTTCTATGCCGGAGGTATCAATATATACAGAGGATTGCAAATTGTTATTGAGGGTTTGGCCATGCTGGTATCTGAAATCCCGAACCTGCGTCTTTGGATTGTCGGCAAGGGGAGCTATGAAAAAGCAATCCGTAAATTAATTCAAAAACATGGTTTGCACAATCATGTTGAATTATTTGGCTGGAAACCCATCAATGAAATAGCCATACTGTTAGCCAAATCTGACATTGCAGTTATTCCTCATCTTAAGTCGGAACAAACCGATTGTTCCTCCCCGAATAAAATCTACCAGTATGCATATTTTAATAAACCTATCATATGTACAAACTGCAACTCACTGGAAAGACTTATCAGGGAATGGAATATCGGAATAATATATACACATGATTCTCCCGAAGATTTTAAAAATAAAACAATTGCTTTGATAAAATCAGGTATGTACAAAAAGATCGGACAAACAGGTAAAATGCATATTGAAAAAAAGCATCACTGGGAAAATTCTGTTCAGCCCTTACTGGATGCATATAAAAGTTTTTAGCATAACACCGGATACTTTAAATAAATTTGCATCGAAAGTAAACCGGATAAACTCATTACCTATGAAGATTGTTACAATTGTCGGGGCCCGGCCACAGTTTATTAAAGCTGCTGCATTTTCAAGAGAATTAAAAAACCATCCCGGGATCACTGAAATCTATGTGCATACAGGCCAGCACTATGATACGTATATGTCAGATATTTTTTTTAACGAACTGAAAATTCCTTCACCACGGTACAATCTTGAGGTCGGTTCAGAGACACATGGTAAACAGACTGCATTGATGATCGAAAGGATAGAAAGTGTATTGCTGAAGGAAAAACCGGATTGGACACTGGTTATTGGTGATACCAACTCAACCATTGCCGGTGCCCTGGCAGCTGCAAAACTAACCATTAAAGTTGCTCATATCGAAGCAGGATTGAGAAGTTATAACCGTGCGATGCCGGAAGAGATCAACAGGATCGTAACCGACCATATTTCCGATCTGCTCTTTGCTCCGACACTCAATGCCATGAATATTCTCAGGCATGAAGGTTTGGGTAAAAAGGCAGTTCTTACCGGAGATATTATGTTTGATTCCCTTAAATATTATGAAACCCTGCTGGAAAAAGAAAATAAAAACAACCGGAAAAAACCGGACCAGCCTTTTTACCTGGCTACCATCCACCGGCCGGAAAATACCGACAATACAGACCGGCTCAGGAACATTTTTAAAGCATTTTCAATGATTCAGTGTACATTGATACTACCTTTACATCCCCGTACAAAAAAATCGCTTACCGGGATACCGGTTCCGGATAATGTAAAAATCATTGAACCAACAGGATATATTGATCTGCTTCTTCTATTAAAACATTGTGAAAAAGTTCTCACCGATTCAGGCGGACTGCAAAAAGAAGCATTCTTTATGAAAAAGCCATGCATCACTCTCAGAAATGAAACAGAATGGATTGAGACACTGATTGATGGCTGGAACTATACGGTCGGGGATAATATTGCCGATATTCTGGAAAAAGTGAACGCAAAAACTCCGGAGAAACAGACAAATTACTTTGGTGAGGGAAATGCCGCATCCAAAATCATTCAATATCTGATCAATGCAGGTTCATGAATGGTCCGGCTTTTATGCAAATAATCTGTTCAAAGAGATCCCTTATCCTTGATAAGCTTAAGAATTCATCATTCCCCTGATCCTGTCAAGTAATATACGGGCTTCATGATCTCTTGAAAACTGAAGGTAGTTATTGTTTGAATGTCTCAGGTCAGCATTCCCTTCAGCTTTCCATTTATCAATCAGTTCTTCCAGGTAACTGAACAATTCATCAGCATCGTTTCTTTCAAAGTTTCTTCCGGCTTCGCACAGTCCGATCAGACGAGCGTTCTCACTATACTTATCTGATATGGAAATAACAGGTTTTCTCACTGCCAGGTATTCGTATATCTTCCCGGGCACAATCATCCTGTTATCTTTAACATTTGGATTAATGAGCAGTAATACGGTCGAAGTGTACAGGTATGACGGGATTTCCCTGTGTTCAACATACCCGGTTTCTTCAAAATGTTTTTCTAATCCGTAACTTTTAACAATATGTCTTATGCTTTGTGAGAATAATCCAATAAACCTCATTTTTATTGGTAATTCAGGATAGGCCTGTACAATTCTCTTGATGACACTAAAAACAATCTCAGGTTCGTAGTTTTCCGGCATCATACCGGTATAGGTAATGATAAAACTATTTTGCCTTTCAGCCCTTTGATCTGAACTGAAAAGCCGGCCGTTATAGCCCAATGTATGTACAACAACTTTCTTCTCTGCCTGATTTTTCAGCTTCTCTAAATACAGGGTTCTGGCATACTGACAATGAGATAAAACCAGATCGGCAGAGTATAACACTTTCTTCTCATAGCATTTATCTAACCATTTTGCCGGAATTGTCCGGTAAAAATCCTTCAAATAAAATATATCTGTCCAGTAATCATGAAAATCAGCAATCCATCTGATCTTTAATTTTTTCTTGAGTTTTAATCCAATCAGGTGAGTTGAATGCGGCGGACCTGCTGTTATGATAATTTTTATTACGTTGTTTTGAATAACTTCTCTTGCCTTTTGATATGCAAATCTATTCCATCCCCTCCTCGGATCAGGTATAAAAATATTACCACGGATGAAGCGGGCAATTTTTTTAATGAATGAAGGTTTTTGCTCATCCACAAATGCATTGGCCGGTACCTGTCCCACATATCTGTTATATAAAAAATAAAGCTCTGAAGTATTTGTACGGTATGTTTTTATCCGGGGATTAATTTCATCGATCAATGACTGATCGGTTACCTGGTAAGTAGCCAGATCCTGGTCAACTGTTACCACATGACATGTAACTCCTGTATCCGCCCAACAATTGAGTATATCCACCCATCGCTGTACTGCGGGGCCTCCGGCCGGTGGCCAGTAATAATTAATGATCAGAACAGATGGATCTCCTTTTTGAAACATTCAATGCAATATTAATATTGAATCAGAATCAAAAAAATTCCATAATTAAAAATTTAACTTCCGCTATTTCTGTTTGTAATATTCTCAATCCATTTGCCTGGATTCTTCCATTTTTTAAAGGCTTCTTTTATTCTTTGAACCTCAATGTCCTCAAAAAAACCAAATAAATATAACAGGAACGGAAATGAGATTAAGGCTAATACCTTTATCATTAGTCTGGCTAACAATGTTTTGTCATTGATTAATAAAGACAGACCCGACATTACCGCTACAATAATAATAACAATTATCATCTTCTTAAGCTCATAAGGAATATGATAATGTTTCTGGGATGAAATGAAAATGATAATAAAAAGAGCAATCTGAGAGATAAGGGCTGATAAAGAGGCCCCGTGGATTTTAAGGTGAGGAATCAATAGTATATTAAGCCCCATATTTAATGCCGTTACGATAAACAAAGATATGCCAATAATGGTTGTTTTCTTAACAATCTGTAATCCGATAAAGGATGTATCTTTCAGCATCCCAAAAAATACAGAAATACCGATAACAGGAATAATAAATACTGCCGCAAGATATTCATCATTTGAAGTAAAGACCTTGATGATTTCAAATCCGAATATCGAAATAAACAATACAAAATAAGCAACCAGAAATCCCTGATAAGTCATAAGCTTCGAATAGAATCTTTTATTGTCGGGATCATACATTTTTTTAAAAATTATCGGTGCAACTGCCAGTTGAACAGATGTTACAAATATTATTCTGATGGTATTTGCAATTCTGTATCCCAGGGAATATATTCCGACATCATCAAGCGTGGCAAGATAATTAAGGCTGAAACGGTCGAATATAGTTAATACTGTTGCAGATAACGAACCCAACACCAATGGCAGGCAGAATTTAAGCATTTCTCTGAGAATCTTAAACTCCAGATGAAACTGTATGTTTTTGAATATATACTTTACAAGAAAAAGGAAATAAGGAATATGACCTATAATCTGAGCTTCATAGATCCCTTTAATCCCTCTTTTAAGATGGACAATAAAATAAATAGTAACACCCAGTGTGATAAATAATTTCAATATTTGCGTTAATGAATACAGGATGGATTTGGATTGCAGCTTCATAAGCGTAAATATTCCAAATGAAATTGTCTGAAGCGATACCGAGATATACAAAATCTTAAGAACATAAGTGAAACCTGAGTCATTAAACAGCAGTAACGCCAATTGATCGCATAACAAATAAAACGGCATTCCGAAACAGAATAATGAGAACAATATAAAAGACAGTGATGTAAAAAAGATGCTCTTCTGTTTGTTAATAAATTCCTTATCCCAGTACCATCGTGTAAAAGCCTGATACAATGAAAAGCCGGTTAGTGCAATTAAAAACTCAATGGTGACATCCAGTAGTGATATTGCCCCAAAATCATTAACTGAAAAATAGACAGGATTGGTGTAAAGCGGAATTAAAACCAGTCCGATGATTTTTATTGAAATATTCCCTAAACCATATACCGCCGAATGCTTTGCAACTTGCCTAATACTATTGATCATTTTTTATTGATCCATATAATTCCTGTAAAAATACTCCAGGTTTATCAATTGCCATAACAATCCCGAAAAATCATCGTGTCCTTCAAGGTGCTGATGAAACATTCTGATAGCCTGTTCTTTGTTTATTATTTCAGATGACTTCCAGTCATCCACAGTAAAGAAATCCAGGATATTCTTTTTCAATTCATTTCTGAACCATTTCCTGTAATCAACATAGTACGGCCGGTTCCATGGTTTATAGAGCATCGCCAGGTAACCCAGCCTACCACTTCTGGCCAAAGAGGCCAATTTATTTTCAAAAACTTTGCACCTGTATCTGAACATTGATGCTCCTATTTTAAAGTTGTATCCTTCTCTTTTAATAGCTGCCAATTCAGGGAAATATCGTGCAAATGTCATCCTGTAAAGATACTGGTGTTCACGGTAATGGATAGGTAAATTCCATCCGAACGTGAAAACATCATTATCAAAGGAAGGCATTCTTGTCTGATAATACATATTGTTTACCAGATTTCCTCCCAATGTTCCTCTACGTACATGTTCATTCATCAACAACAAAAAATAACAGTGTAAAGGATGATAATCCTTTCTAAGATAAACTGATGTTGCAAGTTTATATGTCCCTTCAATATTCTTAAAGAAATCCTTTCTGAATAATGTTTTAATCCTTTTCTGATCGTATGCTGTAAAAATATCGAGTAATATACTGTCGGTTTCCTTGTTGTGCCCGGAACTGTTTTTCAAGGCCTTGATTTTCCTTCTCCAAAGTGTACTTCCAAAAAGTGCATCACACATCTGGTATGAGATTATAATGCTTTTTTTCCCGTAAAAAAACTGCACGGGCTTATAATTCTGTAGTGGACCATAAATAATTGACATTCCATCCGAAAGCAAAGCAAAATTCCTGGCATTTTCCCATGTTTTGACAGGTGTTATATCAAAAGGATAATGGTCAATACCCAGATGCGCTGCAACTTCTTTGGCGTACATCTGATCTTCGCTAATTTCCGGCCCCATTGTAAAGGCTGTCATATTTTGAAGCCCTGATTTATGATACATTGCAACTGCATACCTTGAATCAAGTCCCCCGCTTAAAGGAAATAATAGTTCATCTGGCTCTTGGTTCATTCGCTTTACAGCCTTCATCATGATATTATAAAGTTCTTCCTGTAAACGTTTGTTTTCCTTTTTACTGATCCTGCCCGGTGCATAAGCTTCTTCATGATAAGGGAAATCCCAATATTTTGTTTCACGGATACCTTTATATGTATACTCAATATAAGATCCTGGAGAAACCAGATTCACCTCACGGAACATGCTTTTGTTGCCGAAAAGATGTCCAAAGCTGAACAAATCGGCAATACTATGATAATTGATTTCTTTCTTGTAAAGGCCAGGAATCAATGCTTTCATTTCAGAGGCAAATAATAACCGGCCTGCACTCCAGGCATAATAAACAGGCATTGTACCATAACGGTCCACAATCACCCACGCCGTCTTTTTTTCATTATCAAACAGACAGGCTGAATACTGTCCGTTTAAAGTTTTCAACACATCCAATCCATACCTGGCGAAAAGTGTAACTAAATACTCCCCGTCGCTGCAATTTTCAGGTTTTAATTCCAGGTTGTTCGAAAATATCTCTCCATAAAAAGCCAACACATATTTTTCACCGGATATCACAATAGGTCGGGGATGACGATGTTTCTGATCCGCACAAATATTCGCAAGATATATTCCTTCTTTTTTATAAGTATAAATTGAATAAGAAAGGTGATCCATGCTTTTTTGCATGGCATTAAACAAAGTTGTATCATTTTTTTCTGATAATATTCCAAGAATTCCAGGCATCTTAAATTATAAAAACTTTTTACTGCAGACTATAGGCTTCATACCATGAATATTTGATATTTTCCCAACTCATCAGATTTAAGATAATCTCCCTGTTCTTTTTACACAATTCCAAATGTTTTTCAAGATCCAGTATTACCTTAAATAACGCTTCTTTTAGATCATCAATTTTATTTATACGAATTAAATATATTCCCAACCTTTCTAATGAATCATAAGGTAGCCATTTACCAGTAATAACCACACTGCCTGCCGCAAGATGTTCAAGCATTGAACTTGACATTTGATCCCTGCTCTGAATATGGATAAAAATATCGGTAGCTAAACGCAAAGCCATTATTTTTTCAATCTTAAGGTAATCCTCTATTACCAAGTAATGCAAATCACTGTTCTTTAAAAGTGATTTTACTTTTGTGCGTCTGGCACTTACCTTTTGGCCATAAGTCATAGGGAAAACAATAAAACAATCCTTGAGCAGCTTTTTATTTTCTATCAGTACTTTTATAATTTCTTCATGCCTTGATATTGAATCAGCGTTATAACCGCATGTGATTAACTTTTGATATGTACTCCACTCATTTCGGGATTGATGTTTATTATGCTTCAGTAAGAAATCTCCAAAGGATATAAAGGTTTTCATTAATGGCATCAGGATACCAGTTCTTTTATCTGAATTGATCAGGTTATATTTTTCAATAATCATATCAAGCATGGTAGGATTTGTTGCAAATAGCTGGTCAGTTAAGGCAATGGTTTTTCTGTTGCATATGTGCCGATACCATGCTACATTGTTAAAATCGCTCCCATAAAAAGTAACGCATAATTTCTTTGTTTTCTTTCTTATAATCTTTGTAAAAAACGCATAAAAATAATGGTGAAAGTTTATATGAGCCACATCATAACAGGGAAGTTCCCTTCCTGTTATTCGTAATCCCATAATATATTGAAGAAATCTTATTCCTGGTAACCTGCTAAAAACTCCTGACGGATATTTATTGAAATAAACATTATTAAAAATGGCCTTTAGCTCAATATTATTTTCCGGTAATAGCTTCTTAGTCATAAAACAATCAAACTGTAATACTTCAGCTTCCTCTTTTAATCTTTGAACTACTGGAAGAACAAACCTCTTTATCATATTGAATTCAGAGATTATTAAAATCCTTTTCATTTTACGGCGAGGTTTTTATAATATTCATCCCAATCTCCAATATCCTTCCAGGATTTTTCCGAAACAGGAAAGGCCCCTATCTTCCCATTTCTTATCTTAATATCATTAATCAATTGAGTAATATGAAAAAAAGAATTCTCAGGTATAAGATCCAACAAATGTGGTTCCAGAATATACATTCCACTATTGATTTTTAAAGTAATTTCAGGCTTTTCCTTTAATCCCAGCAATTTTCCATTTTTGCCGGTTTCAATGGTACCGTATGGTATGAAATAATTCTTCAAAGCTGCCACAATTGTAATTTCATTTTTGTTTTCATGGTGATAGTTCAAAATCTCAGAATAATCCTGTTCTATTATTATGTCACAATTACTAACAAAAAATGTTTTATTTATTTTTCCTTTCATGAGATAAAGACTGCCAGCTGTTCCTAAAGGTTTCTCCTCATTAAAAAACTCAATATGATGATTCAAATTTAGATTCCTGATATAGTATTCAATCAATTTAGCTTTGTAGTTCAGAGTTATGTAAAAATCCTTGCAACCATAGTTTACAAAACGTTCAAATATTTCCTCAAGCATGGTTTTTTCTCCAATAGGAACTAATGCTTTTGGCAAAACGTTTGTTAACGGTTTTAAACGTGAACCTACACCCCCGGCCATAACTACAACAGGAAGGTTAAACTGTTCTTTGGGTTTGGGATTAATGCCCTTAAAGATATCTTCCCAGAAATAGATATCCAATATTTCATTGTTTTCGTTAACAACCGGACATAATTCCATTCGATACTCCATCATCATATTACGGATTGAGTCAAAAGAGGCTTCTGGCTTTGCAACACGATTTTTTTTTCGAATAACATTAATAACTGGAGTTTCCAAAGGCGTATTATTAATAACAGCCCGTTGAATATCACCTGCACTAATTAAACCAACATATTTCTCATTATCAACCAGAATCAATAGCTTTGCGTCCAAAGCATCCATTTGTTTAAGGGCTGAAATAAGGCTCTTATCAGGTTGAATATCTCTTTGTCTGAATTTTTCACTCATATTTTTTATCATAATTCTGCTCCTGCTATTGTACTGTTCGCTTTAATAAAGCTATTAGGTAAAATTTTTATATATTGTTTTGTAACAGTCCCGCTTCCGATGAAACTCTCTCTGCCAACAATAACACCGCCATTTATAATGGCAGCAGTTGAAATATGGCAATGATCTTCAATAACGGCATCGTGTTCGATAAGTGCTTTTGAGTTAATAATACAATTACATCCTATAATGGCATTTGCGTTTATTTGTGCAAAATGCATAACTACAGATCCAGGACCAATTGCTGAATGTTTCGAAACATAAGCCATAGGTGATATTATGACCGGAAAATTTATATTATAACCTTTTAACAATGTATATAATTTGATTCTCTTTTCAGCAGATTGAAGTTGTCCCAAGGTAATAAGATAGTTATTATAATGCTTTGTCAGATAAGGAATATTATCATCGCTTGCAATTATTTTATAACCCATATTCTGTTGTCCGATTTCTTTTTTTAGACCTACTATGCCTGCAATTTCATATACAGACTGCTGTTCAATAACATCAATTACAGAAGAACAATGGCCTCCACCTCCTATAAGAATTATTTTTTTCTTTTTTTTATTCATTATTATAGCGTATGGTTTTTTTATACCCAAAAAAGCGAAAATAATAAATATAGAATCATCTGAATTGTGACATCTAGTAACTTCCTGTTTTTATAATCTAACACTACTTGGAATATTTACTATCCTTTCCTCAAACCATTGTGAATTTTCCAACCCATCAGTTTGACACTTCCTGAACATTTTCAATTTATGCATAGGATGCCAGGCAGGTCGAGTCATCACACCTCTTTTATTCGTATAATCCAGGAATTGATCCCGTGTTTCTTTATCTTTAAGAATAATAGTATTCAGCCAATAATTGGACTTACAGTCTTTTGGTTCCATAAAGAAATCAATATTAGTATTTGCGAAAAAAGCTTTATAATAACTTGCCGTTTCTCGTTTATTGGCTAATGTTTTATCGAAATATTCCAGTTGTGCACAGCCAATTGCAGCATTAACATTAGGTAATCTATAATTATAACCAATCTGGTCATGTATGAATTCCCAAGGATGAGCAGTTTTAGCCTGCGTTGTTAGGTGTTTTGCTTTTTTACCCAATTCTTCATCCTTAAAAAGTAACATACCACCTCCCCCAGTCGTTAGTATTTTGTTTCCATTAAAACTCAATACACCTATTTTACCAATTGTTCCTGTATGCAATCCCTTATAAAAACTACCCAGGCTTTCAGCCGCATCTTCAATAACAGGGATATTATATTGGCTGCAAATCTCAACAATCTCATTAATGAGAACCGGATGACCGAAAGTGTGCATCGGGACGCAAGCGGAGATTAATCGACCTGTTTTTTTATTAAAAGGCAGGGCTATAGATGAAATGTTCCTGTTACTGGCTGTCGCTTTAACCTTAACATTTTCGTATAGCCAATTTTTCAGAGCGTTAGGTGATAACCCTATGGTATCTTTATCCACGTCCAGAAAAACAGGCTGTGCTCCACAATAAGCTATTGCATTAGCAGTAGCAATAAAGGTCATAGTCTGAGTAATGACCTCTGTATTTCTTTCAACACCAACCAACATTAAAGCTAAATGAAGAGCATTTGTGCCGTTTACACACACCACAGCTTTTTTAGCACCGGTGTATTCTGCAACCATATCCTCAAAGCGGTCTACAAAAATGCCTACTGAGCTTACAAAAGTCGTATCAATACATTCCATGAGGTATTCTTTTTCTTTTCCTTTGAAAACCGGAGCATGCAATGGAATTAAACCTTGTGGTTTGTTGTAAAGATTACGAATGAAATGAATTATTTTATCGAAGTCTTCCACAATTCCAAGTATATATGAACCTTACTTAAACATGAATGCCAAGGATTACTTTTAAAATGATTTCTATTCTAATACTTTGACATTTCATAATAAAACGTATAATTTAGTATTGTAAAAATTTGCAAACAGGCTTTCTTACTGCCGGTCAGCATGATTAACTGCATATTTATATGTTATAAAGCTGTGACTTATATGAATCTAAACGGTCTCTGAAAAACAAAATAGTTTCCCGGAGTCCTGATTCCAGGTTATAATCTGGTTGCCAGCTGGTTAGTCTGATCAGCTTTTCATTGCTGGAACACAGCCGTTCCACTTCACTTGTATTCTTTCTGGCACGTTTGGCGTCAGTTTTAATAGGCTTGTCTATGCCTGTAAGTTGTTTAATTTTTTGGACAAGGTCTTCCATGGATATTTCCTTTGCCATACCAATGTTGGTTGCCTGTCCGTTGCATTTGTCACTTGCAGCAATGGACAGAAAACCTTTGACGGTATCCTTGACATATGTCAGGTCACGTGTAGGATATAAATTGCCTAGATGAACAAATTTGGTAACAGGATCAAGAAGTTGGGATATTATTGTTGGTATTATGGCACGAGCAGATTGCCGTGGACCGTATGTATTAAAGGGTCTGACAATTTTAACCGGAAGACCAAATGATAAATAATAACTTGTAGCTATCTGGTCGGCAGCAATTTTTGTTGCAGAATAAGGTGACTGTCCTACTTTTGGATGCTCCTCATCAATGGGAACGTACTGGGCAGTTCCATAGGTTTCACTGGTTGAAGTAACCAGTATGTTTTCGCTATTCTGAATGCGGGCTGCTTCAAGAATGTTGTAAGTGCCAATAACATTAGTCTGTATATAAGCCAGCGGAGAAACATATGAATAAGGTATTCCAATCAATGCGGCCAGATGAAAAACAGTGCTGCAACCTGACATTGCTTTTGAAACCGAATCATAATCACGGATATCACCACTGTGAATTTCCAGTTCCTTAAAGATTTTAGGGGGCAGCAGCTCAAGATTACTCCAGTAGTTGGATGAATTATAATGCACAAAAGCTTTAACAGAATTTCCTATCTTAACCAAATCCTCAACCAGGTGACTTCCGATAAAACCTGCTGCACCGGTTACCAGAATTTTTTCCATAGATCTTAATGAAGGTTTTTTTGTTTTCTGTATGTTTTTCTATCTTACATCCTTTGCATGGATTGGCTAATATAAGAATAATTTCAGTCGTTTAACTGACAGACATTCAATTCTGAATATTATTAAACACAAATTAAGTAATTGGTTCATAAAAACTCATGCCTTATAAACTAAACTCAATTTGGCGCTGGTCAATCATCTTATTTAAACAATAAACAATCATTAAAAAAATGAATTTCTATCTGATTTTGGCATCGACCTAAAAGATTAAGTTAAGAAAAAATACATATGAAATCTGATTCGGAGACAATAAAGCTCTCATTTGCTGTATGATGAAATCAATTTTTCTGCCCATATTTGTATCAGGTATGCAAAGTTAGATAGTTTTTTTATATAGGAAGCTGCATCCTGAAATATTCCATTAATCAAACAATGCACTTTTGCTTATTACTTAGTTATTTCAATCTGCTGATAATCCGATTTTTCAACTATATAATTTATTTCTGCTTATTAGGATATAATATAATGATTAAAAAACATTTATCTTGAAAAGTCCTGTTTTCCATGTATCAAAATAAAATTTATCTTTACGCAACCAATAATTTATATATGAAAATAAATCCTCTATCCAGATTAGCTCCCTATCTACTTCATATTATACTTTTTGTATTAATATCTGTTGCTTATTTTATGCCGGATGTTCTGGAGGGTAAAAAACTCTATCAGAATGACATGACTCAGTTTAAAGGATCAGTTAAAGAAATAACCGATTACCGTGAAAAGTTTAATAAAGAACCTTTATGGACCAACAGCATGTTCGGAGGTATGCCTGCCTATCTTATTTCTGTTGTATATAAGAGCAATCTGATTAAATATTTTCATGCATTGTTTACCCTTAAAGGTTCCGCCCCTATTGCATATCTCTTTTTGTATATGCTGGGTTTTTATATCTGCCTGTTACTATTCGGCATCAGACCCTGGCTGAGCTTCGCAGGTGCCATTGCATATGCCTTTTCTTCATATTTCTTTGCCATCATTGCAGCAGGTCATATATCCAAAGTCTGGGCCATTGGATATTTGCCCCCTGTCATTGCAGGTGTATATACCGCTTTCAGGGGAAGAATTTTTCTTGGCAGTGCAATCACGGGTCTGTTTCTTGCTTTGCAGTTGCTCATCAATCATTTGCAAATAACGTACTATACCCTGTTAATCATCATTTTTTTTGGAATATTTGAACTGGTCGCTGCCATCAGGAATCATCAGATGCCGGTTTTCTTCAAAGCTTTGTCTGTATTGTTTATTGCAGCATTACTGGCTGTCTCAAGCCACTTTGGTGCGCTTTGGACAACTTACGAATACGGGAAATATTCCATGCGTGGAAAATCGGAACTGACAGCAGACGCAGACAACAAAACCACAGGACTGGATAAAGATTATGCCACGCAGTGGAGCATCGGTATTGATGAATCCCTTAGCCTGTTTATCCCTAATATCAAAGGTGCCCCGGCTGCCTTTGGGACTAACTCCAGGAGTTATGATTTATTAAGAAGGACTGAAGGAGGTACTTCCTACGCAAAGCAAATGCTGCCAAGGCTGCCTTCCTATTGGGGTGATCAGCCACATACCGTCCCTGTATACGCCGGCGCGGTGGTTTGTTTTTTGTTTATCTTCGGACTGTTTGTTATCAGGGGAAAAATAAAGTGGTGGCTCCTGACGGCAACTATCATATCAATTGTGCTTTCCTGGGGCAGGCATCTCCCTGACCTTACTAATTTTATGCTCGACTATTTCCCCGGATACAACAAATTCAGATCAGTATCCATGACGATTGTCATTGCCGAGTTTGCCTTGCCGCTGCTGGGAATTCTGGCCATCAGGGAAATCATTGTCAGCGATATCAGTAAAAAAGAACTGTTAAAATACCTGAAATATGCATTGTATATCACGGGTGGTATAGCATTGTTTCTTATTTTATTTCCCGGAATATTCGGTCTTGAATCTCCGTTTGATCAGCAATTGATTCAACAGGGACAGGGCATACTTGTAGATGCATTCGTTGAGGACCGGAAAAGCCTGGTGAGGACGGATGCACTCCGTTCACTGATTTTTGTCCTGTTAACAGCGGGCTTGATCTATCTGTTCATCAATAAAAAAGTAAAGGTGAATTTCCTTACAGGAGGTTTGGTTTTATTGTTTCTTATTGATATGTGGCCGGTTGATAAAAGGTATGTCAGCAGCGATAATTTTGTCAGCAAGAAGGAGGATAAAAGCCAGTTTTCTCCATCAACCGCAGATCTGCTTATCCTGAAAGACAAGGAACCCGGATACAGGGTACTGAATCTTGCAGTCAGTCCTTTTCAGGATGGCACTACTTCCTATTTCCATCATTCTATCGGCGGATATCACGGAGCTAAAATGAAACGCTACCAGGAGCTCATTGATTATCACATTATAAATGAAATAACAAAGCTTTATAATGGTCTCAGAAATAACTTTTCATCCGGTGCAATTGACAGTATCATGAATAAGTTCAATGCCCTGAATATGCTGAATACCAGATATGTGATTTATAATCCTGAAGCTCCGCCCCTTGTTAACAAGCATGAACTTGGCAGTGCCTGGTTTGTAAATGGGTACCGGCTTGTGGAAAATGCAGATGAAGAAATCGCAGCACTTTCTGAATTTAATCCTGCTAATGAAGCGCTGCTGGATAAACGATTTGAGGACAGGGTAAAGGGATTTGAACCGCTCAGCGACAGTACTGCTGATATTTTCCTTGCCACATACCTGCCCAATCATCTTACCTATCTGTCAAAGAGTTCAAATGAACAACTGGCAGTTTTTTCTGAAATATATTATGATAAAGGCTGGAAGGCTTTCATCGATGGAAATCACGCACCATATTTCAGGGCAGATTATCTGCTGAGAGCCATGCGCATACCTGCAGGTAGTCATACCATTGAATTTAAGTTTCACCCGAAAAGCTATTACACAGGAGAAAAAATTTCCCTGGCAGGATCAGTACTATTGATCCTGATGTTAATCGGAGCATTTGCAGTTGAAATAAGAAAAGGATCGGACAAAGCACTCTGACAAATTTGCAGTCACTTCGTATTATCTATACTTATCAGAGGATCCTGCCGGAGAATAATCATATTTTTCTTTGAAATAGCTGTGGATATGATCTTTTGATGCAAGATTGGAAATAAGCCAACCTGAATTATCAGTATTCCTTTTAAAATTATCAACAACCATCATCCAATCCGGAATATCAAGCAGATAATAATGTAAAGATTTAACATGCTGGTATTTCAATGCCCCTCTCCTGATCATGTTATAAAAACCCAGCACATTTTCTTCAACATAATCTCTTGAAGATAAATGATTCAGGTTTTCATGATCATTCAAAAGGATTTTCAGATCAATAAAGTTAGTTTCGTTGCTAAGTGGCGGGATATAACTTCCTGGTGAATCCTTAAGGTTTTTATCCTCCTGTTTATCCGTATTGAATCCCGGCTCACTTTTAAGGTCCGGATATACAGAAATAACAGCCCACTTCAATCCATTATCAGTTTCACGTTTTAAAAGCAGATCAAGTTCTTTGTTTTTACCGTTTATACTAACCTGGCAGGTAAGCTCGGCATAGATTTGTTCTGATAATGGGTCGATATAAAAAGTATCTGTACAAACCTTATAAATAAAACTTTCAATAAGATTCTGATAGGATTTGTCTTCGACCCCTGGATCCAGCCGTTTATCCTCATCATCAAAAAGCAGCCTGATATATTCATTACGTGTGATGACTGATTCAAACTCCGGTCCGATATCCTGGTTCAGGAAGTCTTTCTGAAAATTAAAACGGTCGATGAACTCACTGAGCTGCTTCACTTTAATCAGGTAGTTTCTTGGCAGGTTTCCAACCGAATATTTATCCTGTTGTGCATAAATATTGCAGAATCCGATCAGCATGCATGCAACGAGTATCACTGTATATTTTAATATAACCCTGTACAAATGAATAATTGTTATAAAGATGATACCAGCTCTGATTTGGTTTCTGTGGCTTTAATATTACCCAGAAAAATTTTCCATCTTTTTTCGTTGTAAAATTTATCTTCCACCTGCTCCACAACTATCTCAATTTCTTTCTGGGTTACATCGGTATAGGCGATGTTATCTCCGACAAATCCTGTAAACTCCTGAAATATTGTTGCAACAGCATAATACCTGCTGTCAGGCCCCTTTATGAAATCAGTGATATAAGCGATATCATAATACTTAATTACCACCCTTGTATAGGGAAGGGTCTTAAGACGGAACAGGTAATTTTCCATGGTACGGGTTCTGATTTCGGCCTCACCTTCTTCGGTTAAAAAAGAAACTTCCATCAAAGCCCCTTTATAAAACAGTTTCAATGCCTCGCGCTCGGCCAGGTTGCGCTTTTCCTGAGGCTGATCCTTGTCAGCAATAATGACAATGTGTTGTTGGAATTCTGCTACCTTTTTTTCGGTCGTTTCCTTAAAAATACCCACATCACCTTCACTGATATTGATCTCGTCAGTAATTTTAGCTGTCTTTGAGCTGCGGGCAATTTTTGATGCCGGCTGTTGAGGTAACAGGTTAGTACTGATAAAAATGATTAATCCGACTGCCAAAAAAGTATGCTTCATGCTTTGTAATTTTGTTTTAAAAGAATAAATTATAAACACTTATTTACTTCACTTCCCGATAAATCGGGATACACTATTAGATTATTTTGTTAAGTTTATAGACGTTTCATCCTGCTAAATTAACTGAAATTCATTAGCTTCTCAGGTCATATCAAATAATTCCGTCTCAGTAAAACCTCATCCCTATTTCCCACCCCAGATAATTGATATGTGTAGGTAACTGTTGATGCTCCCTCCCAAATATATCATAATAATTTCCGTCGTTTGCAGAAATACTGGAAATCCCAAGGTCTAAAACCGGTCCGAAATAAATGGCTGAGAAGTAACCTGTCGGGATATTAAGACCAACCGAGAATCTTGCAGATATACTGATTTTTTTTGCCTTACTGCCCCCTTCATGATCTGCTTTGTCATAAAAACCCAGTTCAGGTATTAAAAGCGAATCTGCCGGTTCATCATGATTCGGATAATATCCCCAAAAAGACTGTGTGCCACGATATTCATAATTACCATCCAGAAACAGTGAAAACCTGATCCCGCTTTTAATATAAAATCCTTTTCTGTCCGGTTTATTAGTGAAATAAGTCAACTGTAATGGTATATTCAGATAAGACATGGTAACAATGGAATCCATTTCAGAATCAAAACGCTTATAATAAGGATCAGCATTTACATCATAGTACAGCTCTTTATCCTCAAACCTCCCGTCAAGTGAATAAACAGCTGAATATCGGTTGTATTCCAGACCTGTTCCTATTCCAAGTTTATTCCAGGGAAAATAATCCACATTAACTCCTCCGGAAAAAGCAAAAGAATATGAAATTCCCCATTGATGGTAATCTTTCTCGAGGCTGAGTGCATTCAGGTTTTTGTTCACGATTTCAGAATATCCTGCAGTGACAAAGGGTGAAAAATGAAATCCCCTGCGGTTGACGGTTAATATCGTATTTCCAGGAATTACTGCCTGTTCCGTTGCTTCTTCAGATTGGTAAAAATCCAGCCCGCCACGGTCAATACTTTCAATTTTGAAATTGGTAAACATATTATTGCTTTTGTCCAGTATAATTTTAAATACAAGGTTCGTGGATAATCTAAAAATATTTTTGCCCTGGAATTTACCCGAAAAAAACTTGTCAGCATAGACATAACTGAAAAACTGGTCATCGTTTACCGGTATGATATCACCAAACTCAGCAGAATCGATATTAATGGCCAGGTTCCTGATCCCTTCCGGATAATGACCCAGGTAATTGTCCAGGTATTCTCTGACAGTGATGATAGACCTCTGGGGATTCTCTTCAATATCGTTAAAAATTCTGACCTGTTCATCAGGGAATAGCCTCAGAAATGCATCTTTATAAAAATCTTTTTCATCATCCGGTTCATTGGGATCTCCAAGCATCAACAAAGATCTCTGATAATCATTCAGTACCTGTTTGATGCCGTTCAGTATCTTTTCTTTATCATTTTCAGTAAGTTCAATGCTTTTAAGCTTATATAAGGCTTTGTTATCATCAATGAAACCGGCAGATTTGCTTTCCCTGATCCCGACAATTTTATATTCATCAAATTTTTTATTTTTCCCGATAAATGCAATGCGGAAAATCAATTCTTCTGTATTGCTGTTGAAAGATTTGTTCAGGTAATTACCCTGGATTCTTTTATTAACCATGATGTCAGTTGAATACAAACCCTCATCATGCATTCTGATATCACCGGTTTTTGCATTTTTCAGATCCATCTGTATTTGCATCCCGTCGGGGTACCACATCACCATATTTGATGTATAAGTCTCAAGTTCATAGTACTCGCTTAGCTGGTGCTGAGGATCAAGATCATTGTATATCAGCACCTTTCTGTTGATGAATAATTCGATGAGGCTTTCACCGGTGCTGACTGTCTGCTCAAATCCCTTACCCCCGGATTCTGAAAGACCATTAACCAGTCGCTGATATTCATCAAGAAGATCCAGGCATTCGGAATAGATGATCATTTTATCGCGGGCAGAAAAATCCTGGGCGCCGACCGTAATGATACCAATGATCAGAAAGATCAAAAATGCCAGTTTTTTAGATAATTTTTTCATTTCACTATTTATTGATGAAAAATTTCCACAGGTATATTCTGGAATCATGGTCATAAATTTCCAGAAAGTATAATCCATTAGCTAAATAACGGTAATCAAACCGGATGTCAGAATCATTATCACTCCAAAGACTGCCATCTGAGATCTCTACTCCGTTCATGTCAATCATCTTATAATAGTATCTGTGATCCCCGGTCCTCAGATTTCTTATGTGAAACCGGCCATCATTCGGATTTGGAAATATGCCGGTTATACGGTCCTTTTCCGGAAGGCAACTGCCGGTAACCGGAATCAAAATCCTGTCTGATGATACATAACACCTGTTATCACTGCTGATGGCTACCTGGTATTCACCCATGTCATGACCGGCAACATATATGTGGGAATTAGCATTAAAGAGCTGATTATCATTATAGTACCATTTGTAATAATTGGCAGTATCGTTGCTGCAAACCAGGTACCATATATTTGGACCATAAGCCCTGAGTTCTGGTTTTTTAAGCATTCCGAGACAAACCTCTATTTCTTCGGTCTGCATATCAGAACAACCATTAGAACCGGTAACCGATAATTTTACCGTATAATTATCTGAAGTAAGATAACCATGCTGAGGCGGATTTTTGCCAAAATAATTCGTGCTGTCACCAAAATCCCATTCCCATTCTGTAATACTGATATCAAATGTATCTGTTTTGTTCTCAAATGACATGACCTCACCTCCCTCAGACACAGGCTCATAAGAAAACTGTGCGTTTGGTTTAGGTTTAACAACCACTTTTTTTGATATATAATAACTACCTGTTGAGAGAACGATGGTAAGTGTAACATTGATCTCGCCTGCCTGTGAAAAATAATATTCTGGCTCACGAATATCAGATGTCCCGCCATCGCTAAAGTCCCAGTGCCAGGATAATATCGGCCCTTCACGTGACTGGCTGAGATCGGTAAAAGTTGTCGGACTTCCTAGACAGGCTGTATCAGACTCAAAATCAACGAACACATTACCAAGTTCAAAACTTGACTCCCCAGACCATGATCCTCCTTTGTAAGTATTGTCAACAGCCTGCACACTCCAGTAATATTTATTGAAGGGCAGGTTTCTGATAATATAGAAGTTATTTACCCCGGCATTACCCGGTGCGGGCAGCAACCTGTAACCATCGTCCATATCTGACATTGCAGCAGTCAGACTGCCTCCTCCCGGTATGGTATCAACCCGGACATTATAGGTGACTCCGCCCTTCCCGTCACCATCGGTGCAATGATCCCATTTCAGTATCACATCAAATCCTTTGATCTCGTGATCCGGGTTATCCGGAATTTTGGGTGGGGCATTATGCCAGTTGCCGTTGTTCCTGTAGATTTTAGTCTTAATTCCGTGGTCACCAAATCCGTTGAGAGCAATATCCAGGTCTCCGTCATTGTCATAATCCCCCCACTGTGCATCACCCAGATGTATTCCTTCAAGTCCGTAATCAGATTCGGTAAAGGTATTCTTATCGCCATTGTTCAAATAGATCATTGAAATGTATCTGCCACTCTGACCGGTCAGCAGGAAATCCAGATCGCCGTCGACATCATAATCCCCAAAACAGGCTGAGCCATCCATCACACCTCTGATGTTGTTCTCCGTTTCATTAAAAATTCCTTTCTTATTGTCAAACAGCCTGGAATAAACAAAATCTTCCTTGCCAGCCAGCAGCAGGTCCAGGTCCCTGTCATTATCATAATCCCCGTATGAAATAAGACCAAAAGATGCATCCGGCAGGTTTATTTCTGCTTCCTCAAACAGAAAATTACCTTTATTGAGGTAATAGCGGATTGAGTTACATAAATGCATCATATCGTAATCTCCGTCGTTATCAGCGTCAAAACAAACCGTTTGGCTTCCGGCGCAATGATAAATGCCCGGATCGATCTCTGTAAAGTAATTATTGCGGTCGTTACGGTAGATTTTTGTCAGAGAGCCGCAATCATGATTTCCTCCTGAAAGCAGGATATCAAGATCCCCGTCATTATCAAGATCAACCCATTGGGCTGTTCCCATGTAAACAGGCTCTAAATCTGTTTTTAGCTTTGTGAAAACATCATTCCCGTTATTCTGATAGATCATTGCTATGGTCGTGTCCTGCTGTTCATCCATCTTTAATTGTTCACCTGTCATTAGCAGATCTAAATCACCATCATTATCATAATCTCCCCATCTGGCATTGCTGTGATACAATCCCCCTTGAAAGTTCAGGACCTCAGTAAAATGTGATTTTAAATCATTCCTGTAAACCCTGGCTATGGATTTTATGTGTTTTGGCTGGCCTCCGACCACGCTCCATTCATATACCCCGGTAATTGCCAGATCGAAATCCCGGTCATTATCATAATCCCCCCAGGCAACCGAACCCCGGAAAACCGAATCGACACTTTCGCGCATACTGGTGAACGGAACCGGGATAGTGAATAATTCCTCAGAAGCAAAGGGTGAAGCCAGGTATCCATTATCAATGGCCTGCACACTCCAGAAATACTTGCCCTCAGGAAGGTTTTTGATAATCCATGATGTGTCGGAAGATGCATTACCGGATGATACGATTCTTCTTTTCCCCGTTGATAAATTTGACATGGGAGAAACAACATCAATGCCTCCGGCTGTGGTACCAATTCTTATGTTGTATGAGATCCCTCTTGAAGGGGTTTTTGAATCCGAAGACCTGCACCAGCTAAGGATAACAGAGTTACCTTCTGTTTTTGCAGTCAGTTTGGCTGGTATTTCAGGAGCGGTATTCGCAAAAGCAATATTATTCCGGTACTGCCCTGCTGTTCTATCCCTTGGATCGGTATATCCTGTCAGCACCAGATCAAGATCATTGTCATTGTCATAGTCGGCGCATTTTACATCGCCGGATGTTATTCGGATAAAAGATGAATCATAAAGTGTAAAACCTTTACCGTAATTGTATCTGAATATTGCTGTAACCTTACCTCCTGCATATGATCCTGCAATAAGCAGATCCGGTAATCCGTTCTGATCAAAATCACCCCAGCTGGCTTTTGCATAATTCAGGCCGAAGATATCTGCATTGATATCAACAAAAAGATTATTTGTGTTTTCATATACAATAGAGTGACCACTTCCACTGATAAAAATATCCGGATCTCCGTCCGAATCATAATCACACCAGATACCTGTACTCTCCTGGACTGGCTTAATACCTGCCTTAATATCTGTAAACTGATCACCATCATTTATGTATATGGCAGCAATGGAATTACTGCTGATATCCCTGCCACAGATCAGGATATCCAGATCATGATCATTATCGAAATCCCCCCACGAAGCAGAACCACGGCTGACTCCAGGCAACCACAGTTCAGCTGGTGTAAACTCATTATTACCTTTATTAATATATATCTTTGTCAATGCGTCCAGTCTTTCATCCTCACCACACATTAACAGGTCAAGATCGCCGTCATTGTCAAAATCCCCCCATTCCGCGCTCCCCTTTCCAAATCCCGGCAATTCAGCCTGGATGTCAGTGAATGTATTATTATCATTCCTGTAAATAAAAGATATTGAGGTATCATCATTGGGTTTGCCTGCGAGAACCAGGTCAAGATCGCCATCATTGTCGTAATCGCCCCAATCGGATGCAGCACCGATCAGAGGTTGAAAATCTGCATTGATGTCTGAAAAGATGCCGTTGCCATTATTTCTGTATATTTTAGTATAACTGCTACCGCTTATAAGAATATCCAGATCGTTATCATTGTCATAATCTCCCCATGAAATGGAAGAAGAAGCATTGTCCTGAATACTGGTTGCAACTTCAGTAAATGACTGGCCTGAGACATGCGCGGCAATCAATAATGAAAATAATATGATACCATTCTTTAACAATTTCAGATGATTTGATTATTTCATGATTAATAATCTCTCTTTCAATGTGTATTGATTTGTATGAAATTCCAGTATATACAATCCTGCACTGAGTCCTGTCAGATTTATTTCTTCAGAAAAATCAGCATGATCTTTATATAATTCAATATTATCCAGAACCCTGCCTTCAATATTACTGATCCTGATCATGATTTCCCCTGTATAATGATCGGAATACAGTATCCGGATGCTACCCGGAGACGGATTCGGGTAAAGATATAGCTTGTGCTCTGCTTGAAGATGACCGATACCGGTTGTCACAACAGGAATGGTAATCTTCTCGGATGGCACGAAACATTCACCGCCGTCATTTACCTCAACATAGTATTCTCCGGTTTGTGTGCCGGCAAAATATATGCTTTTATCATTTTCTTCAACAAGATTATCATTATAGTACCATCTGTAAACCAGCGCATTATCGATATTACAAACAAAATACCAGGCATTTGGTCCGTAAGCCTGTATGGAAGGTTTCGGTAAACCGGCCTTAAATATGATCTCTTTTGTGTTTGTTGTTACCCCGCAATTGTAATTGGCAATTTCAACTGTATATAATCCTTCCCTTGTTGCATTGTAAGTTGCGCCTGTTGCATTGTGTACAGGTATCCCGTTAAGTTTCCACTGATAGGTATATTGAGGATTATCGGGAACCTCAAGTGATACTGTCTCTCCCTGGCAGATAACAGTATCTGATAAAGAAGTTATCTGACTGATAGGTGGAGGATCGGAAACAACTATTTGAACCGGGTTTGATTCTGCAGAACATCCATGGATATTGGTTATTCTTATTGAATATTCCCCGGATGAGACAGCCAGGTATTCACTTGCCGTTGCATTTGTAAGATCATTGCCGTTGAATTTCCATTGATAAGTATGCTCACCGGCTGACGGAACACTCAGTTCTACAGAGTTACCGCTGCAGATTTGTGCCGGACCATCTAGGTTAATCGAAGGTTTTTCAGGATTATCCAGAGTGGTAACATTGATAATGTTTGAAACAGCACGGGAACATTCGCCAACCCCTGCAACTTCAATCTCAAGTTTATATGCACCCTCCAGGCGTGCATAAAGCCTGTTTGTTTTCCCTCCGACATTACCATCATTGTATTTCCACTGATATGTATAATCTGTATTGTATTCTGTGGATAACTCCACACTATCACCCAGGCAAAAACTTACAGCACCTTCTGCTACAATTGCCGGCGGATCAGGTGCGGTTGATGAAATGACTTTAACGGGATTGGACAGGATTTTACAGCCATTATTCCCCGTAATTTCTATAGCAAAATTGCCAGTTTCTTTTGCTGTATATTTTGATCCTGTCATACCTGATATGTACCCGTAATCCGATTTCCACCTGTATGTATATCCCTGGTTCTCAACAACACTCAGAACGACGCTGTCTCCCTCGCAAAAACCGGTCGCTCCGCTAACCTCTATCGCAGGTTTTTCAGGCAGACTTAAGACTTCCACAAAGATCTCTGCTGACGGGTCGGATTTACATCCGTCTCCTACAGATACTTCCAATGTATAATTCCCTTCGGACTTTGCGCAATAGAAATTTGTATCGGTGCCAATGGTGCCTCCGTTCAGCCTCCACTGATACTGATAATTTGAATTGTAGGTGGAAGATAAAAGGATGCTGTCTCCAGAGCAGATGATAGCAGGCAGGGTTGATACGCTTACTGCCGGCGGATCAGGAGTGGGAATAACCGTGATGGTCTTTTTCTCTGATTCAACAGCACAATTACCAACAGGATTGGTAATGGCAACAGAATAATCACCGGTATTTTTAATCTTCAGCTGGCTTGTTGTGGCACCGGTGATATTGAAATCGTTAAGTTTCCATTGGTAGTTATAATTGTCATTATGTTCCGCACTCAGCTGTGCGCTATCGCCTTTGCAGAAGACCGGGTAACCGTAATCGAGGCCAACAGCTTTGTTTGGCATTTCAGCAACAATAACCTGTTTTATAACAGAATCAGTGCAACCGTTGGTTGCGTCAATTTCAAGCCTTGCTTCATAGTTACCGGGCAAAAGATAAGAATGCTGAATATCTTCCCGGACATCAGAAAAATCACCGTCCCCAAAATTCCAAAGCCAGCTGGCAACTGTTATACTATCCGTATTTGACTTATTCGTGAATGTGGTTCTGGTACCCTCGCAGACAATATTAACCGTGAAGTCGGCAAATGGCTTATGTTTTACACAGACCGGCTTGATAATACTGTCAACATCCTGGCCCGCGGTTACTTTAAGCTTTACAATATGTGTACCACCTCTCGAGAATTGGTGAACCGGATTTCTGACTGTAGAGAATGTTCCGTCTCCGAAATCCCAAAACCAGGCAGAAATTGTACCCACTCGTGGTTCACTTTGATCAATAAACCTAGTAATATTTCCTAAGCAAGCTGTATCATAAATAAAATCAACAAATAAACTTCCAAGTTCTAAAATCTGTTCTGTTGCCCAGGGACCTCCAAGTTCAGTTTGATCGATTGCCTGCACACTCCAATAATATGTATCTGGCTGCAGATTTTTTATTTTCCAGCCTGTATTGAATTGAACATTGCCTTTTTTGGGTACTGTTAAGAATCCTGATGTGTTTGAAAGCGCCGACATTATTTCATCTCCCCCCGGGCTCGTTCCAATCCTTAAGTTGTATGTTAGGCATTGGGAGGGTGATATATCATCTATTGCACTGTCCCAGTTAAAAAGTACCTCATCCCCTTTTTCCGTTGTATTTAAGTTTGTCGGAGTTTGCGGCGGATTATTTTCATAGTTACAGTTATTAATAAATAATGGTATATGATAACCATAATCAGGATCAATATAGAATCCGCCAAATTCAACGTCACCGTCATTATTATAATCTACAGCTTTATTGTCAATTGAAAAACCATTATTTTCTCTATGAGCATGATATTTTTCATTATAAAAATTTCCTTCTCCATCATTATCAAACAAATAAAAGTTGCCTGAATTATTATGGAATACATCAATATCTCCATCGTTGTCAAAATCTGAATTGATATAATCAACGTATAATCCCGTACCGGTTCCGATTGATGTCCGTATCAGCTGAAATGACGTAATATTGTTGACATATAAATTTTCATTGTGTAAAATATCCGGGTAACCATCATTATTGAAATCATTTATATCGCCGTATAAGACATTATTGAAAGAAGATACGAAGTTAAGTTCACCCTGATTGATCAGTATAACATTGTCAGTCAATATATCAAGATCATAATCATTATCAAAATCTGTCCATGAATAATGAGAAGTTGAAATCCCCAGATTCAGACTATCATCATAATTCCCATTTTCATTAATAAATATGTATATGTTACCTTCAAGTATTCTAATATCGTCATCGTCCCCGTCGTTATCCAGGTCAAGGCCATGATTGTGCCTGAATCCCCATTGAACATTATAATCAGGATCATAGACTTCAGTAAAACTTCCTTTACCATTATTCACATAATAATATTTATTTAACCTGTAATCATAATCATCATCCCTGTCAAAATCATACCAGCCGGGAGAATAAAGTTCTTCCAAGCCCTGGAAATTCAATGATCCTATTGAAAAAAAATCAGATCTGAAAAATAAACTAGCTTCGCCTGAAAAAGCTGATGCGAAATTACTGTTATCAATTGCCTGCACTTTCCAGTAATACCAGCCTCCATCAAGGTTATGTATTGTCCATGCTGTGTCGGAATAAACATTCCCGTAATTGACAATTTTCCGCCTGCCATTATCATGAGAATTGGAGGAAACAAGTGAATTTTTATTAGTTGATATGCCAATCTGAAGATTATAGGTAATATTATCAGATGAGTGCAGTCCATCAGTTGATTTGTCCCATTTTAATTCTATTTTATTGTAATATACTTTGGATTGTAAATTTGTTGGCACTGAAGGGGGATTATTTGATGAGATGATATTATTTATAAAATAGTTATTGTTATCAACAATATCTAAGTCTCCATCAAAGTCAATGTCAACAAACTGAGATCCAAAATATGAAGGATTTATATCATCTTCGACTGCATTAAATGAGCTATTGTTTTCATTTTGGTAAATATTCCATGAAACAACATCCAGATCCCCATCATTATCATAATCTCCCCAGGCACATTCTGATCCCTGAAAAGAAAAAAAATCGGTATATATATCATCTCCGTTATTTCTGTATATATGTCCTCCTGACAAGATATCCAAGTCACCGTCACCATCATAATCCATCCATGGATTCGGTGAATATCTGCTGATCTCCATGTCATAAACAGATTCGGTAAAATTTAAATCCCCTTCATTTCTTAAAATAACAGCCTTCTCTCCGTTATGAGAGCTCCCTATCAATAATATATCAGAATCCAGATCTTTGTCATAATCATTAATTGCTATCATTCCATCAGCCAATCCTGTAATATTCATATCAACTTCAATAAATGCATTAATACCTTCATTTTTATATATGAATGTCATTGGCACAAACATCTGGAATTCAAGACTGCCAGAAATAATCACATCCAGATCACCATCATTATCCAGATCGCACCATTTTACCGCACCGTTACAGACATTTTCAATATTTGTTTTAACTTTTGTAAAGACATTACTTCCATCGTTACGGTATATTGTTGTTGATGGATTCCCTGCTTCAAATCCCATAAAAAACTCATAATCAGATACACCGGTTATAATCAGATCCAGATCCCCATCATTATCATAATCTCCCCAGTCAGCTAATGAATTATAGGTAACATCAATACCCGGTACAACACTTAGATTGAAATTGCCGGTATTTTCATAGAGCCTTGTCCCCCAATTTTCATATCCATCCCACATAGCTTCCTCTGTTGCTGTAACCAAAAAATCATAATCACCATCGTTGTCATAGTCAACCGATGAAAGATGTCCCAAAGGATTATTCAGATTCCAGTTCATTTGAGTAAAGTTCGACTCAATCACTTCCCTTACACATCTCACTGAAATCCCATCTGTCTTCCGGTACAAAGTGCGTTGTACTTTTGACTGTCCGCTGTTAAGCATTCTTATATAACCATTCCCGCTGTCATCACCGCTCGATGACCAGAAAAAACCGTACGAACCCAAATCTTCAAAAGTCGGATAGTAAGAAATGTATCCTGCCAGCAGACCTTCAAATCCTGAACTGCCTCCCGACTTCAATTTTGTTCCTTCAGTTGTTCCCCTCCATTCATAAAGTAAGTCTGCCTGGACCTGTGACATGCCCAGCACCAACTCCATTTCCTTCCATTCCTGGTCCGACGGTAAATGCCAGCCGGCCGGACAAATGCCTTGCGCTGATTCAATGGTTGAGTAATTCATCATCTCATTCCAGGGATATAAAGCCCCATATGTAAGGCAATTACTCTCACTGTTATTGTAACAGTATTTCTCAACCACACCATTGTCAGAAACAGTCGTTGTTGAATTAATCCTTGTACCGTAATTAAGGTTTTCGGCCATCCACCATTGGTCGCCGATTTTCACTGTCTGGTAAGTCCTGCCGTCCCGTGGATCTGTTAATGTGCCTGTTGTCTGAGCTATTAGCAGACTGGGTAGAAACAACAGGCTGAAAACAACTGATTTTTTCATACCTAACGTTGTATTAAGGAGTAAGGTTGGTCAATAGAAAAAGTACTTTGATCGAATAAAAAATCTAAATTATAAAAAAAACTCCATTTAGGTTAATCTGTTCATAATCTTTTCCTTAAAAAGTGTTTATCTTTGATGAAGCAATGAAATTACCAGATAAGATATCAATAGTAATTCTGGTTTTTACCTGCGGCTTTTTGCAGGTGAACGGGCAGACCGTATGGGATCCGAACGTCTATCACAGTATCTCATCCGAAGAAAAAACAGCCTTATTCTTTGATGACTTTGATGACAACCGTTATAAGTGGGGACTTGGAGAAGCTGAAGATGACTGGCTGGAAAAAATTGCAGATGGACACCTTCATTTCCGGTCCTTTGATGATAATGCCAAAGAAGACCTCATCAATTTTGAAATAGAACCAAACAAAGATTTTGAAATTGAAACTTCCATCAGATTTGTCGAAGGTGATTCACTCAGATTTTTCGGACTGCAATGGGGTAAATCTGATGATTTAAATAACCAGTACGATTTCCTGATCAGTGGCAATAATTATGTCACCATCGACAAATACTCGGGTGAATTCTTTGATTACCTTGAACCATCGGTTTCTGATTTCCTAAGGAAAAGTCATTTTAATAAGCTGACAATTAGGAAATTAAACACAAATTATTACTTTTTTATCAACGAACAGCTGGTATATACAATGCCATTCAAGCCCTTTTTCGGTAATTTCATCGGGTTTCAGGTGAGTGAAAATTCATCCATACTGGTTGATTATCTGAAGATCTCAGAACTCAGGCAATTAAATATAAATGAACCTCCTGATATTTTCATTAAAGAACCGCTGAAGATGAATTACGCCACATCGGTCGGTAATGCATATAAAATCCCTGAAAAAGAGATTACCCTGACAGGTAAAGTAACCGATGATGGCGGTGTGTATGATTTAAGTATCAACAATAAAGAGATACCGTTGAAACTCGACGGGGAATTCACGGTGAATATTCCGCTGGCCCTGGATATCAATCTGATCAGGATCATTGCCCGTGACAGGCAGCTGGTTGCCTCGGAAAAGATAATTTATGTCGAGAGAACTGTCCCTGATAAACAGGAAGAGACTGCTGAGGATTTTTCAAATGTTAATTATTATGCACTTCTTATCTCTGTCAGCGAATATGAAGATCCGGAAATTACAGATCTGGAACAACCCATGAAAGATGGCCTGAAACTGAAAGAGGTACTTACCGGGAAATATTTATTTACATTGAAAAATATCAAATGGCTTCAAAATCCGACAAGGGAAGAAATGATCGTTGCCTTTGATAATCTGAGTAAAACGATTACAAGGGATGATAATTTATTAATCTATTTTGCCGGACATGGATACTGGGATAAGAATCTTGAGGTGGGGTACTGGCTGCCATCGGATTCGAAGAAATCAAATCCTGCAAACTGGTTTGCTAACAGTACCATCAGAGACTATGTCGGAGGAATCAGGGCAAAGCATGTACTTTTAATCTCTGATGCCTGTTTCAGCGGTGGTATCCTGAAAACCAGGAGCCCTTTTTCAGATGCCTCACCTGGTGTAACCAGACTTTATAACATGCCCAGCCGGAAGGCAATGACCAGCGGAACCCTTAACGAAGTGCCTGACGAAAGTGTATTTATGAAATATTTAATCAAACAGCTTGAGCAAAACAAGGACAGATTTCTCACCTCAGAACAGCTATTCACCACCATCAAACCTGCAGTAATGAACAACAGTGAGACCACTCCCCAGTATGGCACTATCCAGAGTGCGGGAGATGAAGGAGGGGATTTTATCTTTATATTGAAACAGTGAGATGGAATGAATCATCCGATGAATGCTTCTGACATTACTATTACTTAAATTACCTGTGTTTTTTTCTGCAATCTTAAAGCAATTAATTATTTTTAACTGCCTTAATATGACTAAAAATGATGGATTTTGAATTACGCTATGGTAACGAGGTACTGTCATTTCCGTTAAAAGAAGATACCACCTTTCTGAAAATCCGCGAACCTGTATTCAATATCTCGGAGAAAGATTTCAAATCATCTGTAAAAGAGTATCTGGATTCCGGTTCAAAGGATTACTCAAACATCGGCATTGTAATATCAGATAAGACACGATTATGCGATTATCCTCTTTACCTGCCATGGCTGTTGGAAGTTCTGGAAGATGATGGTGCCAAACCTGATAGCATCACTTTATATATCGCCTATGGAACACACCCCAGGCAAAAAGAAGAGGAAAGTATCAGCAGTTATGGAAATATCTATAAAAAATACAGGTTTGTTCATCATGATTGTAATGATATGTCCTTGTTTAAAAATCTGGGTAAAACAAAGCGCGGAACACCGGTAATGATTCGAAAGGACATCCTTGATTCCACAATGCTGATTACATTTGGGGCCATTTCGCATCATTATTTTGCAGGATTCGGCGGAGGAAGAAAGCTTCTTTTTCCCGGACTGGGTGAAAAAAATGCCATTTACCATAATCACAGCCTGTTTTTGAATCTTCGCGATAAAAAGCTGGAAGAAGGCTGCCAGCCCGGAAAGCTCACCAATAATCCGGTTGCAGAAGATCTGAGAGAGATCAATGATTTGTTACCTGAAAGATTGTCAATACACGGAATTTTAAACAGCAAGGGTAAGGTTTGCCAGTTTTTGTTTGGAAAGAACTATGATGATTTCAGAAGGGCATGCCAACTTCATGATCATTTCTTCAAAAGTCAATCAGACCGGCAGTTTGACTTGGTGATTGCATCAGGCGGAGGATATCCGAAAGATATAAATTTCATCCAGGCTCATAAATCGGTACACCATGCCGCTGCATTTGTCAGTGACAGCGGTGTGCTTGTTATTCTGGCGGAATGCCGCGATGGTATTGGTACAGATACTTTCCTGCCTTTATTCAGAGAAACAGGCTGGAATCAAATGTTTGAAAAGTTATCTCAGAAATATGAAGGCAATGGAGGTACAGCACTGGCAATGAAGGCAAAATCCGAGAGAATTCAAATTCATATGATGACAAAAATGGATGAAGAAATATGCCAATTGATGGGAGTAAAAAAAACAAATGCCGGTCAGATTCGCAAAATACTGGCTAACCATAAGGGTTCAATGGCTGTTATTGATAATGCCAGTATGCTTATCAGATAGCTTTATACAGATAACAATATCCTTTTATTATGTAACTGGTATAAAATAAATTGCGTATAATTGCCATTCATGTGATCCTGACAGATACCATGTTAATAAGATTATTTCTTTTTATTTATTATATGAGCTTATTTTGAGATATCTCTTACATATTGTCTCAATGATTATGGATTCGCGGGTTAATAACCAACTTAACCGGAGAGGGTGGATATTTATTAGCATCATTGCTGTTTTTTTGGCAGGAGATACTTATTGCCAGTCTATAGCCCGCTGGGTTGTTTCTCCGCTGGGGAGTCAGTATGACAACAATTTTCAGCTGGTTCAGGCAACACTTGGTGAACCTGTGGTTTTAACAGTTACCGACACCATGACATTTTTTCTCACACAAGGTTTTCAGCAGCCTTCACCCTCAGAATTGCCTTTTGAAGATTACAAAATAACCATTATCATTTATCCAAATCCTGTTAAAACAATGATCACCGTAGAATTTTATGTGAAAGATGTCGATGATTTCACAATAGATATCAGAGATATGCTTGGAAAAATGATATCACGAAAAAGAGTATATGATATTTATAGTGGTCAGGCAGAATTTTTTGACTTTAGCAGTTTTTCACAAGGTGTTTATTTTGTCCATGTTTATTCGGACAATGAGGAAATGGAAATTGTTGAAAAAATTATTAAACTTTGAAAAAGTAATTTACATCTCATGAAAGTTTTATCTCATATTTTGCTGTTCTTCATTATCACCATCCCAGGAGCGGTTTCTTTTGCACAGAATCAAAATGGTGCTCCGCAAGGATTTAATTATCAGGCTATTGCGCGTGATTATAATGGTCAGGAGATGAGAAATGTGGATATCGCAGTACGTGTATCGATTTATCCCGGAATGAGTGGTCCTTTCGAATGGAGAGAACTTCATTCGGTTACAACAAACAGGTTCGGGCTTTTTACAATAATCGTTGGCCAGGGTACACGTGTTGAAGGAAGTGTAGATCATTTCAAAGATATAGCATGGGGTTCTTCTGCTCACTATCTTGAAGTAGAACTGGATTTCCCGGATGATGCATTCGGCTTTTTACCAACAGGAAAAAATCAGTTATTTTCAGTGCCCTATGCAATTTATGCCAACTTTGCGGCTAATGGAGGTTCCGGTGGTATCCTCGATAATGATACTGACCCGACGAATGAAAGACAGAATTTTTCACAAACTGATACACTTCTCCTTCTTATAAACAATGATGGCAGCATTCAATCATCTGTCAGATGCGATTTTGATCCAAAAAATGAATTACAGGATCTGCTGATTGACAAAAACATCCTGAAAATCACCAATAATCCTGATGCCAATGACATCAACCTGGCACCATACCTTGACAATACAGATAATCAGACCCTTATTAACAAGGGAGACAGTATTGGAATCTCCGGGGGTAATACCATCAATTTATCAAGATTTAAGGATAATACCGATCAACAGCAACTAATTCTTGAGACTGATTCCATCAGGATCACAAACGGAAATGCGGTTAATATTTCGGAACTCAGAAACCCGCAGAGTGTTTATTTTTATGCAATTAGAACAACTGCATACACAGCATCAGGAGGAGAGTATTATATGCTTAAATTTGATGATGTAAAAACCAATGCCGGAACACCATATAATTCTGAAAACGGCAATTTTACTGCAATTCTTAATGGTTTGTATTCTTTCTATTTTGTCTATGAGGCCAATGAGTCACAGAGTATTTATCTATTCATAAATAATTCTCTGGCTGAAACATTTGTCTCCAATACGGAGACAATGACATACAGGTTGTCATTTATGAAGTATCTGAATACAGGAGATATTGTCAATCTTGTGGTCTATAACAGACTTGCAGCACCAAGTCCGATTGGCACAGGCACTTTTTCAGGATTTAAGGTCTATTAATATATCGTTCACAACTGAATTCTTCAGGTTAATATTATTTTATAATCTCTGCCGGCCTCAAAGTGTTATCCAGGTTTTTATTATAGTCTTTAAGTAAATAATATGTTTTTGTCGCCTTATGATATACCTTTAAATCCTTATCTGACCATTCATATGTTGTTTCACGGCTGATATCTATCCCGTCCACAAACAACCAGTAACCATCATCCGCATTCGCTTTCCATAACGGTAATGTTTTTTTGAAACCGTTATTCAATCTTATCTCAGCTTCATGTAACCTGTTGTCGGTGTTATATGAAAAATCGCTCAGAATAAAGGTTGTATTTGATTCAGGATGATAAACCTCAAGATCTTTGGCGTTTTCAGCCCAGCGGTTGGTGGTTTGCTTACTGATTTCCCTCCCGTTGAAATATAACCAGTACTCAGTGCCATTGCTTTTCCATTTTGCATCCATCTCCATCCCGCTTTCGTTAGTCCCCGGAGACAAAAGCGATTCAGTGTCTTCCATTACACTGTTAAGTAAGGTGGTTGTTTCCTTTTGCTGTGGTACTTGCTTCTCAGAGCGACTGGCATTGCTTTCAACATTAATACCATGACTTTGATTCTGTTCTGCCAAAGGTGTTGCCAGACTGCTGCTGCTTTCGCTTACAAAATAAAAATCCCCTATCAATGAGGAAGATTCCCACGGCACCTGTCTGCCTCCGCTTTTTGCCAAAACGTTTGCCCTGACATTCTTAAATACCTCTTCTATTTTCAATCCTTCAAGCTGAATCTGTTTCAGAAGCTCACCGGTGTACAATCCGTTTTTACCGATTCCATCTGAAGCTGTAGCTCCCGGGGCAGTAGAGTATGCAATCAGAGATCCCGTGGGAGCGCTGATTGATGCCAGCCCCCTGACTGAAGAACGAAAACTCCTGGCATAAGGATTATTTCTGCAGGCATCCAGAATAACAATGTTCATCTGGTTTTGGGCAGCCTCCATTTGTGCCAGCACGAAACCAACATCAACTGATTCGTACTCAACCTCTTCCTCTGAATCAATCTGAGCATGAATGGGGACCAGAAAATTAAATCCGCCAACCTGTAATCCATGACCTGCAAAATAAAACAATCCGACCCCTCCCTGCTTTAATTTGTCTCCGAATTCACGGATGGCGCGTTTCATTTCGTCTTTTGTCTTTACCTCCAGTCTCAGACTAACATCAAACCCTAGTTCTTCAAGGGCCATGGCCATTGCATATGCATCATTTACAGGATTGGTAAGAACTCCAATAGCATAATCGCTGTTACCTATGATCAGCGCATGTCGTTTTTCTCCGGAATATTGCCTTAACTGAGAATGAACACTAACAAAAGACAGGGCAATTATCAGTATGAAAATAAATCTTCTTTTTATCATCATGGCCTTCCTGTTTTTTATATAAAAATACAATAATAAATGATTCAATTCAAGCCTGTTTATAAACCAGCCGGTATGGCAGGAACAGAATCCTCCTTCAATCTTGATAAAATCTGAAATTTGTGAATAATGGATCTTAAATTTTTTCTCATTTATTAAAGAATTGATTACTTTTAGGATAAATATTTGCTAATCATATTTTTGAAATGGATCATATCAAACAATTATTTCTGTTGGCTGTGATAATAATTTTTATAGGTATTTCATTCAATACTTCCGGTCAACAAAAAGTCATTCCTCCCCCTGAGTCTGACCGTACCTCAACAGAAAGGAGTGATTTCAAATTCCTGGCACGTGCTGAACTGGGACTTGCACACGGACAGCACCAGATAGATGAACTGACATTTACCGGACTGGCAATTCCCATTGATATTATTCTGGGTGTTACCATTTTCCCAAAGACATACATGCACGGGTCATTTGGAGTGACAGTGATGGACCGCCCCATTTATACCTTTGACAATATTGATTATGATATGGACGGAACACTGACCATGTTTGATGTCGGGATTGGATTTACTGTTTACCCGCTTCCGCAAAAGATATATGCCTCCGCAACAATTTATGGTACCACCTTGGTTTCGTTTATCGGTGAAGAAGCCTATAATTCACAGATTGGGGCTGCCTTTAACCTGAAAGGAGGCATTGATTTCAAACTTGGCAGTGGTTTTTCTGTCGGTTTTTGTGCATTCTTGTACTATGCCGGGATGAAAGACCAGAAGGATGATTTTGGATATCAGGCAAAAATCAATAACCTTGTTATAGGTATGTGCCTGACCACAACGCTGGGTAATATATAATACGTTAATATCGTATTAAGATTAATAATAACTTAACGGTCTTTTTTATATCTTTAAATAAGATTTTAACCATCACACAATACAAAGCATAGAAAAATAGTTTTATAAACAAACCGCTACATCATATGGCAAGTTTAAAGGTTCTTCTTGGATTGTTCCCGAAAACAGCTGATATTGAAAATACCAGAGCAGCCTTGGAAAGGGAATACAATGAACTTCTGGATTACTCGAAATCAAAGGAACTTGAAGAGTTTAACGAGTTGGACAAAATTGTCAATTCAACCGAATTTGCACAAAGAAAAAAGGAAATCCGGTCACAAAAATACAGTGATACTGAAGAATACCGGAAAGAAAAACAATATCTGAAACTCTCCAAAGATCCGGAAATCAGAAATTACTATAAAATCAAATCTTCTCAACAACTTAAGGATTTACAGGAATTTGAAACTTCCAAGGAGCTTAAAGAATACCTGAAGCTTGAAAAATTTCTGGATTCTGATGAATTTAAATCTGTTAAAAGATATATGGCGCTTTCGCCCAAACAAAAATTTGAGCAAACCGAACTATCCAAGAATTTACAGCAATACGAACAGCAAAAAAAATCATCCTGGATTAAAAATTACTTTAAGGTAGTAAAACATACAGCATTCTCTGATTATAAGAATCTTCTGGAATCCGAAAGGTTGGAAACATTCATAGATCTTGAGAAATATGTCAGATCCGGAAAAGTAGAACAGGCCAAACGCAACCTGAACAAGCAGGAATTTCATCAATCCGGAGAATATAAAAAGCTGACAGAATACAACCAGCTTAAAAAATCAAAAGAGATCAGGAATTATCTTAAAATAATCAACCTGCCATATTTCAATGATTTTAACCGGCTTTACAAGTCTGATGAAATAGAAGCATTTGAAGATCTGCAAAAACATATCCTTTCTGAAGAATTCAAACAGGAAAGAAAAAAGGTAGAATCAGCTAAATTCGGAGATACAGAAGAGTACCGGAAAGAGCAGGAATATATCGGATTAAAAAAATCAAAAAGATTTACTGATAATTTCAAATTCAAAGCATCTAAAAACTATCAGTCATACCTTAAACTTGACGGTTCAAAGAAAATTGAGGAATATGAAGAGCTCAAATCTTTCATTGAATCCGATAAATTCAGGAAGACAAAAGAGTATATGTTATTAAGCCCCGGGAAAAAACTGGAACAATCCGAAGAGTATCAGCAGGAAACAAGATACAAGGAACTTTATGCATCTGACAAGATTCAATGGTATCTGAAGGTTAAAGATTCAGATAAGTTCGATGATATTAAGAACTGGAAAATAAGTTTTGAAGAGAACTTTGATTCAGATAAACTTGATCGCAAAAAATGGATAACCAGGTATTTCTGGGGAGAAACCATCCTGCATGACAGTTATTCCCTGGCTGGAGAAAAGCAGTTTTTCACCGACGGCAAAAACCTGGAAATAAGTGGCAGTGTATTAAAAATTATCACTAAAAAAGAGAAAGCAGAAGGCAAGGTGTGGAATCCGAAAATCGGATTCTTCCCCAGGGAGTTTGATTATACATCCGGACTGATCAGCACCGGAAACAGTTTCAGGCAGAAATACGGGATATTTGAAGCAAAAATCAGGTTTCATAAAAACAATCCGGTAACCCATGCATTCTGGATGCTTTCAGAACAAATAATACCCCATATAGATATTGCAAAAATCCAGAAGAAATTGGTTGTCAGTAATTTTTGGGGAAATATTGCCGAGAATAATATCAGAAAAAAAGTGTCGAAACTGGGTGCATCAAGATTTTCAAAAGATTTTTACATCTACGCACTGGAATGGACACCCGAAAGACTTACCTGGAAAATAAACGGAATAACCATTGCCACAGCAACTGAAGGCGTGCCTCAGCAACCGATGTATCTGGTATTGAGTTCTGCCCTGTATAAAGATGTTAACGGTTCAGTGCTCCCTGCTTCCATGGAGGTAGACTGGGTCAGGTGTTACATACCTGCCAAATAGGATAATTTACTGAATGTTCTTTTAGATTTCTTACCTCTTTTACAGTAAGAAATCATCTTCAATTCATATTCAAACTTTCTTAGAATTTGGTTGAAACTGAAATCATTTATCAATCCATCCTGATCAAGAACATCACTGATATGCGTCACATTTGATTTCATTATTCTATTTTTTCACAAAACTATAAATCGCAATTTAAAAGGAAGTTATCAGAATATTAAATTATTGTTAATGAAGTATGTCCCCAATTTTACAAACCGGAGCATTTTATCCAGGCTCTGATAATTGAGTTCAAACCACAGGATGCAGTGGCTGCAAAGATGAAGCAACCTGTAAACAATTAAATTCAACTATTGCTGCTAACAGCGCAACCTGATTTTCCTTTTAGTCTTTTTTATATAAGATTATCATTCAGGTTTTTTCTGAAAGTATAAATGCAATCCCATATCAGCTACCCCAATATAATAGAAATAAGTTGAATCAGATGCCATTCCGTTTGTCCAGTCAGAAACAGGATTTAGAGAATAATCCGTAATAAGTTTACCCGTTCCTGATGCAAGTACATGAACAAATCTGATCTTCCATGATTCATCGGTAAATATCACATTTTCGTTAATAGTGAATTCTGCAAAATTGGTGGAATATGCTCCCAGTGGCATAATAGGAGTTTCATATACCGCGCCGGATGCTGATCCGGGATAAAAAAATATTTTTGCCCTTAAGGTATCGCAACCCGGTTCAAAACATCCGGATGTGTCGCCCCAGTATGGAGAACTGTAACTGAATCTGAGCCCTGTCAAATATCTTCTGGTAACCGAAATATTTTTTGAATAGCCGGAATTCTTGCCTCCATTTTCTGAAAAAGCTGTTAATACAACGATATAATTACCGGCATTTTCATATGTGTGTTCAGGAGCAATTTCAGTACTAATATAACCATCTCCAAAATCCCACTCATAATTACATCCATCAATTGATTTATTAATAAACTTAACGGGATAATAAACTTCTAAATCGCGAAATTCACGCAATCCGTCAAGATAATCTGTTTCATCTGTTTCAAACATTGCTTCCGGTGTTTTCTGACAAGACTGAAAAACCATTAGAAAAGATAATGCAAAACAAAATAGAATGGTGTTTTTATGTTTTATTTTCATGCGATGGGTATATTTATTTGAATTTTGTTTATTTGGTTAATTGATTCGGAAGATTTTCTTTCCTTCCCGTGTTGAATTCACTAATTATCAACCTGATATTTATACTCAATCTATATTTTCGAACAGAACTTTGAATTCTGTTCTTATTAATAGGATTTATGTTCTGCCCAATTTTATCTAAATATATACACTTTTTTTAAAGTATGTCAACACCACATTGCATATAAATTAATCATGATATAAAAAACCATGGTTTTGATCTGTAAAGAATTCCAATAATTTAAAGGATTGTCAGCAAAACAGCACGAATATCAAACGCCTCAATAAAAAATCCCCAGACTAAAGGTTGGTAAACCTATTATTTATGAATACAAAAGTAGCCTCACCAAACTATATAATCATGATTTTAGTAAAAAGCTCAGATTGGATAGGATAAGTGACTTATTCATTGTAGCAGCATGGACAGGATTAAGATTTACAGATTTTACTGCTTTAAAGCCTCAGAATATTAAAGTTGATATTATTGAAATCAAATAATACAAAACAAAAGGAAAGGTTATCATACCGCTTCATCCATTGGTAGAAAATATTTTAAAGAAGTATGAAAGAAAATTGCCCATCAGTATTTCAAATCAGAAGTTTAATAAATACATTAAAGATGTTGCAAAAGATGCTGAATTAAAATCAATCGTTTCAAAATCAATAACAAAAGGAGGAGTGACAGTAAGCAAAAACTATGAAAAATGGGAATTAATTAGCTCACATACTGCCAGATGATCATTTGCCACAAATTTATATAAGTCAGGATTTCCAGCCATCTCTATTATGGCTATTACAGGTCATAAAACTGAAAAAGCATTTCTGAGCTATATAAGGGTTACACCGGAAGAACATGCTTTAAAACTGAGGGAACATTGGGAAAAAATTAATAAGTTAAGATTTGTATAGGTTGTTGAAAGCATTTCTACAATCCGCACTATTGGCAATATGCAGCTGTTGAAAAATTGTGCTATTAATAAAGATGCTTAATGTTTGATTATTTTAACTGATTGTGATTTTTGATTTTGCAATACAATTATATACATTCCTTTGGGCAACCCAGAAATATCTATTTTTGTAACAAATGGAGTTGAATTTTGACTAATAAGTAAAGTACCATAAATATCATAAATAGCAACTTCAAAAACACTATTTGGTAATCCTTCAATAGTGATGTATTCTTTCATTGGATTTGGATGGATCCTGATCTTATTTTCATCAATCGATTTTAAATAAGTATAAACCGCACTTATAGTGTTGGATTTATTAGAAATACAACCATTACCATCAGTAACAATCACAAAGTAATCACCTGATTCAGTAATTACTAATTCTTGATCTGTTGCTCCATTTATTTCATTACTATTATAATACCATTGATTCCCATAGATTTCACTAGATATTAAGGTGTCCCCAAATTGAGTAATATTAGGAGTGTTTGGTAAATTATTCACAACCAAGTTGGTTGTAATAATGCTATCGCATCCATAAACACTATTATAGTTTCTGGAATACTGTCCTGATCTAGTCCATCTATGATAATTTTCTCCTTCGCAAATGGAAATGTTCTCATGAATATAATGATTTGGATTAACACCAAGATTAGTAGCTACTGTGCTATCACATCCATTAATGGTAGTTAAAGTATCAGTATATTTACCTGTTTCACTCCAACCTTTATATGAATCACCTTCACAAATAACAATATATTCTGAAATATAATATGATGGATATACTACCAAGTTCGTAGTCAAAATGCTATCACATCCTGACGAAGAAAACAAATTACGAACATATACACCACTCTCAGTCCAACCTAAATAATTACTTCCTTCACAAATCGCAATGGATTCATTAATATTATAACTTGGATTAACAAAAAGATTTGTTGTTACTATGCTATCACATCCAGATGAAGATATCAATGTACGAACATATTCGCCATACTCAGTCCAACCTAAATAATTGTTTCCTTCACAAATAGTAATATTTTCATATGATACTAGACTTTGATTGATTGTTAGGGTCGCAACCGATGGCATACTTTCACAATTTGAAATAGTCTGTATGGCATAATAAGTATAAATACCTGGCTGAAAAACATTTACTTTGTAAGAATTGCCAGAATGAACCAGATTTTTTAAATCAGCATCGCTATACCACTTAATATTTTCTCCTATTGCTACAAGGTTGGGAATAGAATCTCCTTCACAAATTTCAATGCTATTCACAATTGGTGGATCTGGAATGTTTAACGTTGTAACTGTAATATCTTGTGAAGTAATGGAACCACATTCATTGGAAAGAGTGCATCGGTATACATTCTGCTGATGCATTGCTAGAAGAGGAATAGTTAATTCAGATTCTGATGCATCAGGTATAACTTGACCATTTTTTGACCAGCTGTAATCAACCAATCCAGCACTATTAGCTTGGACAAATAAGAGCGTATCTTTTCCAGGACAAATTGAAAATGAGATGGTTTGATTTTCTATTTCAATACTTATATCAACAGAGAGCAATACGGTATCTGTACTTACAGTTTTATCATCTGCAATGATCAGACAGTTATAGAAACCATCATCATTAATATTTACCGGATCAAAAGTAAGGATACGCTGGTTTGCTGAAGGAATATTAATGCTGTTCTTTTGCCATTGATAACCTATAACTCCTCCAATCGCATCTGTTTCAATTGTGGTTAAAGTTCCTTCACAAACTGTTTGGCTTGTAGGTTGCTGTAATATATGAAAGTTATCTTGCTGGTATTCATAGGCACCAATATCAACTCTTCCGTCAAATATTCTTGGATTACCATCAAGATCAGTGGCAGGCAAGCTTAATCCTGTAGTATCTGACTTACCAGCATTTATGCAAGGTGAATAATCAGACAAGTGAAAATCAAAATTTGTTGTATCAACAAACTGGGGATCAGCATCAATGTTGTCTTGTATAATTCCTGCAACAGGTATGGACAAGATATCTGTTATGTTACTGTTATATATATTACCATGAAACAGACTATCCCTGTCATTACCTCCAAAAATCTGTAAATCACCTTCTTCCCCATTATCTCTGATAATATTGTTAATAACAGACGTTTCTGTATTATGCGCCCAGATTCCATAGGAAGAATTTTTTACTATTGTATTGTTGATTATTTTAGAAGAATAATATTGAATACTGATTCCAATTCCTTTGTTGTTATATATCAGGTTGTTGATTATTTCAATAAATCTGGATTCATTAATGTATATACCAGTCCCATTATTTCTGATTATGTTATTCGCAATTAAACCTTCTTTAAATGCATTTTCAATAGAATATATACCATACTCAGAATTATTTTGAATAATATTACCTATAATAAAAATATTACTTTCTCTAATGGATATACCTCTGGTGTTTGATTCAATCACACAATTTGTGACTCTGCAATTACCATTATTACTAGTACTAAGATGAGGATAGATGCCAAAGCCAGAATTATTTCTAATAATGCAGCTATCTGCATTAACTCCTGCAACTATTCCACTTCCTTTTAAATTTTCAATAATACATTTAAAAACATTAATCCCTTCTGTAAAACCCCAAATACCATGGGCATGCATATCTTTGATAACTGTATTGAAAATGAAAATAGAGGAACCAGAACCTTTACCTCCTATTGCTCCTAAATAGCCAATAACAGGATGGGAATATTTTACGTATTGGATTTTACAAAAATCTATCCGGCTGCTTGATTTAACTGTAATCCCATGCCAGCCACCCAATGTGGTATCAGGATTATAGAAACCGGTTGTATCTTGCATAGTAAAATAAATGGTATCTCCACAAGCCCCCATTGCATTCAGCTTACTATTAATAGAGTAGTATCCCTGAAATTTAACTACCGTCCCGGCTAATATCGTTAATGTATCCACTTCAATATTTCCATATACTTTTACCGTGTCCGCATCCCAAATATCTGGAACATCAAAGCTGCCGCCTACATGGATGGTACTCTGGGCATCACTGCTATTATTATAAATTGTTAATAAAGAGAAAAGCGTGAGAATTTTCCAGAGAAGTTTAGTGCGAAATTTAAATGTTTTCATTATGTGATGAATAATTATGCCTAACGAATGTAAGTTACAAAATTTCTTATGATTATGAAAATAATACGGATGTCTCTTGCATTTAATTGTATTTTTCTAAAAAGTCTTATAGAAACTTGTCATTTTTATCACGAATCCCTATTTTTTTGCTGAAATCATCTTTCCTATTATTTGGTTGATATTCATTTGCTTGACTTTGATGATGTTCAATATAACTAAAAATCTCAGGTGGTGATATACCAATTAAATTACTTTTAAACTTTTAATAAATTGATTTCTAATTATTTCTTTCAGTGAATCAATATTTGTTTTTGAACACAAAAACTTAAATTTCTCTTGATCTTCCTTAAACTTTTAGAAAACTCTTAAAATCCCCCATTTAGTACTGCCGTTTCTCTTCCAATAAGTCTTGATTATAAAAAATCAAGTAAGAATTGTTTATTGTATTAAAGATATAGTGTTATAATATATTCTAGCACTTTTGCTTCAACTATTTCAAATAAACTCTCATTTTTAATCTAATTATAAAGTTCTGACATATTTTTTTTCTTTTTTTTAAACTACCATCGTTTGAGGAAGAGTATATATAGTCAAACACATATCTTAATATGTAATTCAAAAAACTAACTATTAATTCTTTAATAAGTATTTGTATTAAAAGTCTAGTTTAATAAGATTAGCCAACAAACCAATATTAAATAATATGGGTGCAATATTGGGTGCAAATAGGAAAATTGAATATCTATTTAATTGATATTCAATATATATTGGTAGCCTCACCAGGACTCGAACCTGGATTTACGGTTTAGGAAACCGCCGTTCTATCCCTTGAACTATGAGGCCATATTTATTTAAAGAACCTTGATTTAAAATATATAATCCCGATAAGCCGGGATCATTCCCTGGACAATAAGACCGGTTCTGGTTTAACAGATGCAAAGATAATCCGATTTATAATACTTCAAAAATATTGAATGATAGAAGCAGGATTCCCGGCTGATTCAATGCGTTCTATCAGATATGCAAAATAGAAATAAAGCATCTGGCAGCCCTGGTTAGTACTATAATTTTCTTGAAATTGCTTCGTTCTGAATAACCATATTGATATGCGCTGCGACCTGAAGAATTGAAATAAGAAATATTGTTTTAACGAGTTTATCGATTAATATCGTAAAAAAGATTGTTTATTTCTTTTACTGAAATCTAACATACTTTTTGCTATTTTAACCCTCCAATAAAATAAATTGCTACTCTAAACTTATATCATCCGTAATGAGCTGGATTGATATTATCCTGATTATAATTCTTCTGTGGAGTGCTTACAAGGGTTTTACCAAAGGCTTTATTATAACAATTGCTTCATTGGCCGCACTTATTTTAGGAATCTTCGGTGCAATAAAGCTTTCTGGTTATACTGCAGAGATTCTTTACGATAAAATGGAAATTAATCCTGATAACCTTAACCTGATTGCTTTTGCCATTACTTTTATTCTTATAGTTATAGCAACACATATTGTTGCCCGGCTTACAGATAAGCTTGTTAAAGCAGTTGCGCTTGGATTTGCGAACCGTATTGCCGGTGTATTGTTCAACCTGCTCAAAACTGCTTTAATTATCAGTGTAATCCTTGTTATACTTGAACGCATCGATGAAAAAATCCCTTTTATTCCCAGATCAGAAACCAATAAATCTGTTCTTTATAAACCATTGCATTCATTTGCCCCATTCATCTTTCCATACCTGCGATCAGGTTATGACAAGATCAAAAATAATCTTCCCGAAAGAGATGAAATTTTAGCGGATACGCGCATATCAAATGAAAAATGCCGAGTTCTTTCGTTATAAGTAGCAGTAATTCATTTTGAATATTATCTTTGCAGAAATTTTTAAGAATGAATTTTGTTGAAGAACTGAAATGGCGGGAGATGATTCACGATCTGATGCCCGGTACTGAGGAACAACTTCAGAAAGAAGCAACCACAGGATATATCGGATTTGATCCAACAGCTGACTCACTTCATATCGGCAACCTGGTTCCCATTATGTTACTGGTTCATTTCCAGCGATGCGGCCATAAGCCAATTGCGCTGGTAGGAGGAGCAACCGGTATGATAGGTGATCCTTCAGGCAGGGCTGAAGAACGACAGTTTCTTTCCGAAGACCAGCTAAAATACAATCTTTCCTGTATCAAAAAACAGCTTGAAAAATTTCTTGACTTTAACTGTGGTCATAATTCAGCAGAAATAGTAAATAATTATGACTGGTTTAAAGAAATGGGTATTCTCCATTTCCTGAGGGATACCGGAAAACATATCACAGTTAATTACATGACTGCAAAAGACTCAGTCAGAAAAAGACTTGAAACCGGGATTTCATTCACAGAATTTTCCTATCAGCTAATCCAGGGATATGATTTCTACTGGTTATATAAAAATAAAAACTGTAAAATACAAATGGGAGGATCTGACCAGTGGGGTAACATAGTGACTGGTACCGAGCTCATCCGCCGCAAGGAAAACGGCGAGGCATTTGCCCTAACCGCACCACTCGTGGAAAGATCAGACGGTAAAAAATTTGGTAAATCAGAGGAAGGAAACATCTGGCTTGATGCCGGAAAAACGTCTCCTTATAAATTATATCAATACTGGCTTAATGTGCCCGATCTGGATGCGGAAAAATACATCAGGTTCTTTACCTGTTTATCCAGGGAAGAAATCGACAGTTTAATTGTTGAACATCAAAAAACACCTCATCTCAGAATTTTACAAAAGAAAGTCGCTGAAGAAGTCACCACCCTCGTGCACTCCAAAGAAGATTTAAAGACAGCAATAGATGCCTCAGATATTCTTTTTGGCAAAGGCACTACCGAAACACTCAAAAAACTCGATGAATTAACATTTTTAAGTATTTTTGAAGGAGTCCCTATGTATGAAGTTAATTATAATACCTTTAAAAACCAGGTTGCCCTGATGGATCTGCTTGTTGAAAAAGCTGCAGTATTCGAATCGAAAGGAGAGTTCAGGAGGCTTATTCAGGGAGGGGGATTGAGCATCAATAAAGAAAAAATAGATAATACCGAAAAGACTGTGTCGGATAAAAATCTGCTTAACAATAAATACATGTTGGTGCAAAAAGGTAAAAAGAACTATTACCTCATTAAAAGTATTTAAATATAATATCCAAAATAATCACTAATTTGCTGAATTTAATTGCCTGCTATATCTACCCTTAACAGTATTCATTAAATGATTGATCTTAAAAAAAATAAAACCATGGCCAAAGATAATAACACCAATTTTAAATTTACATCTGCTGATATCGTTTTGTTTGCATGGGAAAAAAGGATTCCGTTAATAATTATTTCACTTGTTGCCATCGTTATTTCAACATTTATCTCATTTAGAATAACCGAGTTGTATAAATCAACTGTTGTCCTTTATCCGGTTTCTGCAGCCTCAACTGCAAAATATCTCTTAACAAACCAATATTCCGGCCGGCAGACATTATTTGAATTTGGTGAAGAAGAACAATGCGATCAGCTTTTGCAAATCCTGAATTCCGAAACAATCAAAAACCGCATTATCGAAAAATATGATCTCTATAACCATTACGGTATTAAACCTGATCATCAACATAAAGAGTTCGAAATGAACAAGAAATACAGGTCAAACATCAGATTCAAACGAACAAAATATATCTCAGCTGTAATTGAAGTATATGATCAGGATCCCCAAAAAGCCGCAGATATTGCAAATGACATTGCGTCATTGGTTGATTCAACAATGAACGATATCTTCAAAGAAAGAACGTTATCCGGTTTAAAGGCTGTTGAAAAAGAATACCTGGATGAAAAGAAATACATCAGTGGACTGGAGGATTCAGTAAGAGCATTACAAAAATTGGGGATTCTTGATGTCGAGTATCAGACAAAGGAATTAACCCAGGCATACTACAAGGCAATTCTTGAAGGTAATGAGAAAGCTGCAAAAACAATTAATGATAAGATCAAAATACTTGAAAAATACGGCGCTTCATATTTCCTGCTGACTGAAATACTTAAAACCGAATATGCCAGATTGTACACTCTGAAATCAAAATATATCGAAGCCAAAGTGGATGCAGAACAAATACTTACATATAAATACGTGGTTGATGAAGCCACCCCTGCTGATAAGAAAAGTTACCCGAAAAAATCTCTGATTATACTGCAATCCACTTTATCAGCTTTCATACTGGCATATATTATTCTTTTACTGATAGATATCATTAGAAAAGGAAAGAAGACCAAAAAATGAAACTGAGTCATATTACCAGGCTTTCCGATAGGTATAAAATATATATTGTCACTTTTGTCTATATCATTATCAATGCTGTTCTGGTATATAAAGGCAAACCTTATTTTAATTACCTCCCGTTTGTCATGGCTGCAGTATTTGTTGCATTTCTGAGGCTGGATACATATCTTCTCGTCATCGTTTTCCTCACCCCTCTGTCAATACCTTTGAGAGAATTTCATAGTGGTCTGGATTTTGATATGTGGCTGCCCACAGAACCTTTGCTTGTAGGATTGCTTTTGATACTTATACTCAAAACGATCAGTGGTGAAAAACTGGATAAAAGAATCCTGGTGCATCCGGTTTCCTTCCTCATATATCTGAATCTGTTCTGGATTTTTATTACCGCATTTACCAGTACTATGGTCCTGGTTTCAGTTAAATTCCTGCTATCACGTATATGGTTCGTTGTAGCTTATTATTTTTTTGCAGCACAGGTATTTAAAAATCAGGATAATATCAAAAAATATTTATGGTGTTATACCATTCCCCTGCTTCTGGTAATAGCCTATGCCATTTCAAGACACACTGCTTTTGGCCTGTCAGACCAGCAGGCTGCACATTCGGTGATGAATCCTTTCTTTACAGATCACACCTCCTATGGAGCCATACTGGCAATGATGATACCTGTAACAGCCGGGTTTGTTTTCAACAATTCATTCAAAGGAATAATCAGAATTTTAACTTTTTTTATTTTCCTTGTCTTGTGCATCGCTATTATATTATCTTATACAAGAGCAGCCTGGGTAAGCCTGATTGTCGCACTTGCAGTAATGATCATATTAGTTCTTCGTATACAGTTCTCAATACTTTTTATCATTGGAATAGTTATATCAATAATTCTGGTCAGCAAATCAGATGACATCGTTCAGATGATTGAAAAAAACCGTCAGGAATCTTCTTCAGACCTTGCAGAACATGTTCAGTCTATTTCAAATATAACTTCTGATGCTTCGAACCTTGAACGGATCAACCGCTGGAATTGCGCGGTCAGAATGTTCAGGGAGAAACCATTTTTCGGATGGGGGCCGGGTACCTATATGTTTCAATATGCTCCTTTCCAAACCACAAGAGAAAAAACAGAAATCAGCACCAATGCCGCAGACAGGGGTAATGCCCACAGTGAATACTTAGGTCCGTTGTCTGAGTCAGGTCTGTTTGGAATGCTGACTTTCTTAGCCATTGTCATATTTACATGTATCACCGGTGTCAGGGTATATCAAAAAGCTCCGGACCGAAACACCAGAATACTGGCTGCTTCGGTCTTTCTTGGTTTAGTGACTTATTATGTCCACGGAATCATGAACAATTTTCTTGATTCAGACAAAGCATCTGCTACTTTCTGGGGATTTACAGCAATACTTGTATCTATGGATTTGTTCCTAACCGGAAATAATCGAACTGCTGAACAAGGAAAATCAGAAAATTTCAACGCCAAGAATTGAGATATCATCAAAAATAGCTTTGTTCTCTTCGTGTATGCCCTGTTTTTCAATGATATCCTTTATGTTCTCTTCAATGCTTGCATTATTTTTTATGCAATGCTCAATTTCTTCTGTTCCGGATGTTACTCCCTTGCCGTCCAGAAAATCCGTTAATCCGTCAGTATAGCAAAGTATTTTTGTAGGCTCTTCAAGTGTGACTGAGCCTTTTCTGATCATTGGAATTTCATCAAGCATGCCAATACCTACGCATCCTTTGCTGAGAAACTTAAGCTCCTTCTTGTTTTTGTGGTACATTAAAGGATGGTTATGCCCTGCATTGATATATTCAAGCTCTCTTGTCTTAAAATTAAACTTTGCAATAAACAGTGTAATAAATTTCTCCCCGTGAGCTGCATGCATCACTCTCTGATTCAGGCTCTCGATAAGGGCAGGCAATGAAATTTCATGGGTAAAAAGTGCCCTGAGATTGGCCTGAAAATTAGACATAAGCAATGCTGCTGACATACCTTTTCCGGAAACATCAGAGATACAAAAACCTATTTCATTTTTGCTTAGTTCAATATAGTCATAATAATCCCCACCTACTTCCAGGTGAGGATGATAAAAAACCTTGATATGGACCCTTTCATCACTAGGTAATATATCCTGGCTTGGTATGAGCATGCTTTGCATCTTTGAGGCCAGCTCAAGCTCCTTTTTTATTGCCTCCTGCTGCAACAGCTCTTTAAATAAACGTATATTTTCAATTGCAACAATAATGATATTGGACAGTGTTTGAATAAAAGTCAGATGCTTGATGGTCGGGCTTATTCCCGGGCTTTCTTCATCAATATCTCCAATGATAACAAATGCAATATGCTGGTTTTTATTGATAACCGGTATTACAATATCATATCCTTCCAGATTTTTAATGGGTGATGAGGTAATAAATGTGATTTCGGTCAGGCAGAGTAAATCCCTTTCAATATCAAGATTCAGATAATTACCTTCAACTTCACCTGATCTGAGTATACATTTCCATGTCTCCTCAAATTTAAAGATCAATACTTTACCAATTTTCAGATCCTTGGTCAATAATTCCTCATATTGTCTAAGCAGCTGCTCCTGTGTAAGATTTTCATTTATTGCTTCTGTAATCCTCAATAAAGATTGAAGCTTAAAGGTTGTGAGCTGTAACCTGTTTATTGATGAGGATTTTGCCATTAATAAGTGACTTCAGATGTTTCTATTTTATTCGCTCTGAATAAGACCTGTCCCTGGTGTCAATCTTAATCTTTTCACCAGTATTGATAAATATCGGAACCATTACGTTTGCACCTGTTTCCAGGGTCGCAGGTTTAAGCGCTGTGCCTGATGATGTGTCTCCCCTGACACCTGGTTCGGTATAAGTTACCTCAAGGGCAACAAACGGAGGTAATTCAACAGAAAGAACAGTTTCAGAGTCAGCATGAAAGACTATTTCAACCTCCTGGCCTTCTTTCATCAGATCCGGATTTTCGATCATCTCAGGTTGAATCAGAATTTGTTCAAAGGTCTCATTATGCATGAAAGTAAAACCCGATTCATCATTATAAAGAAACTGATAAGGTCTTCTTTCAACTCTGGTGACGCTAATTTTATGCCCGGCAGAAAATGTATTCTCAATAACCCGCCCGGTGGTAAGGCTTTTCAGTTTGGTCCTTACAAATGCACCACCTTTGCCGGGCTTTACATGCTGAAACTGAACAACAGTAAAAATATCGTCATTAAACTCAATATACAGTCCGTTTTTAATATCCGCAGTTGTTGCCATAGATGTCTCTTAGTAAAATCTTTTGTATAAAAAATGATGGATCAAAAATGCAAAGATACTTTAAAATTACAAACAAGGAAAACATGGTTGTCAGTTTGAGTATCCGAATCATACCAAATATGCCCTGTCTTATTTTTTACTGACGGTATTTAATTCATGCTTCAGATTTGTAAAACCATCCAGTTCAAATTTAATCGAACCAACAAGCATGTCGAATTTTACAAGCACAGGCAAAAGATTCTGATCATCAGAGATCCATATCGTCATATCGTCTTCCGACTCGAAAATTCTCCCGACTTCAACAACAGGGTCAAATCTGAAACATATCATCCTGCCAAATTTTGTTTTGATTTCTTCTTTACCGCTGTATCTTATCTTAAAAGGAAATATCTCATCACCAAAAAAAGTTATCACCTCTATGGCGTCACCTTTTTTAAGTTTCGCCATGTCAATATTTCTGATATAATACAAGGTTGAAACCATATCCAGAATATTTGCCGGAACTTTAAAGACTGAATCCGAACGTTGGCTGTACAGTGTGCTGTCTTCATGTTTAAAAAACACTTCGTTGTAATACCTGTAATTACCTTCCTTGATATTCCGTATTGCCTTATGCGGAAGACATGTGTTCGGCTCAAAATAACTCTCATATATATCAGTAACACTGAAAAGTTTATCGACAATACCTGTGGATTGAGCCAAAACATGTGCATGAAACAAAGCCTTTCCTTCATAATTTAAAAGCTTAAGGTTTATGGATGCCTCACCTCCATGAATAAATCCATAACGGATAATATAGTTCAGTTGTTCTCCTGAATGATACGATCTGAGTTTTTTCAATTCCGGTGAGGACTGTGCGTAAGTATCCTGACAGAAACAAAATCCTGCTATCACGAATACCACTACCCTTATGATGTGATTGCCGCTCATTTAACAAATTAATGTTACTTCATTTATTGTCTTTATAAGGTTCCATGAAAATTCAATAAGAATTAAAATTATATAAATTAAACACAATAATTATGCCTGATCATTTCAATCAATCTTTAATATATTGAATCTCATACAATTTATAAACTGAGTAGACAAATTCTCAAATGATCTTTTGTTTTGGTGAAGTGGCAATAAAGTCTTTCAGATAGTAGGGTTCAAAATAGGCCAGATCCTCAAATTGCCTTTTGCTGTATGCCTTCTGGACAATATCCACCATGTTTGATGCTGAATGACTGAATTTATCCATGAACAGTGCATTTTTGTGTTTCAACAATGGCTCACACTTTTTTGCTCCGTTCCCGGCGAAGATAATCCGGGTTTTATGAAGAAGCGATCTGAATGAGTTTTCCTGAACAATCATCGCAGTGGTTTCTTTAACCAATTGATTTTTATAATTATAAACTGCCGTATATACTTCCATTCTGCGGGCATCAATCATCGGACAATATAATGTTGTATCTGCAATAAAATCATTTGTGAAGCTGTCAGCTGCATTGAGGCACATACCATACGCCATGGCCTGCAATGTTTCCACAGAGATCAGCGGAATACCAGCTCCATAACATAATCCTTTTGCTGTTGAGACACCAATTCTCAGGCCGGTGTATGAACCGGGTCCTTTACTTACGGCAATCGCATCAATCTTATTAACGCTCATTGCTGTCTCATTTAAGACCTGTTTTATAAATACCCCGAGATACGAAGCATGAGATTTTTCATCAGTGCTTTGCTTTACGGATAATACCTTTTTGTTTTGTGTTAAAACAACCGAACAAACAGGGGTAGCAGTATCAATGCATAGAAAATATGACATAAAATTATAACTGTTCCTTCTAAATACAATCCTTGAAATACCATTTCACCAGACGCCGGCAAGATTTATCAAACAAGCAGATTCGGTTTTTAACAAGGCTCCTTCATATTTCTACCGTTTCCTTCTTTTCTTGTAAAGATCTTCTTCCCTGACTTTGTTAACCAGGGTTCCATCTTCCAGTTTCCTGGCAATAACATCATAAGGAGCAACAATCACCTCAACAGAATCCTTTAATCCTTCTGTTATCTCTATGAAATTGTTATCCTGTATCCCGGATTTTACTTCCTGCTCAACTGCTTTCCCATTGTCATACAGGTAAACTATTTCTTTAGGTTTGTCAGTGTGTTCTTCGGTAGCAACAGAATCAGGAACATCCAGTGTGTCTGATCTTGTTGTAACTGCCTGGATCTGCAGGGACAGCACCCCGCTTTTCTTTTCGGTCATGATATCAGCTGATGCTGACATCCCGGGAAGAAAAGGCTTAAGATTACCTTTGTCCAGAAGCTCCTGATACGACTCTTTCAATATCAGGATCTTCACATCAAAATTTGTTACCTGGTCAGTCGACATTCCTGTCGTTTGTGCAGAATTTGCAATTTGTGTAACAACGCCCCTGAATTCTCTGTCCAGATAAGCGTCAACCTCGATGATAGCAGTGTCTCCTTCTGAAACACGCACAATATCATTTTCGTTTACCTCAACAAGCAATTCCATTGTATTCAGATCTGCTATGGTCAGCAAATCTGTTCCTGTCATCAGTTCGGTACCTGCAACACGCTGTCCTTTTTCCACAAATAAAGCCGCAATTGTACCTGACATCGGAGCATAAATTGATGTTTTGGTAAGTTTTTCATTAGCTTCATTCAATGAGGCGACTGCGCTCTTTATTGAGAACTCTGCTCCTGCAACACCTTGTTTTGCCGATTCAACATTAGCCTGCGCAATTTTATATGCAGAGAGGGCAGATTCCCATTCAGCCTCAGAAATAGCTCCTTCTTCCCACAGTTTCTTATTTCTTTCATAAGAGAGTTGAGCCTGTTCATATTGGGCATTTACCTGGGCCAGTTGTGCCCTCGCATTGGCCAGATTGGCCTTTGCCGCATCAACAGCTGCTGCCGTGCGATCACGGGCGGAAATGTACAGATCCGGTTTTATTCTGAGCAAGAGTTGTCCTTCCTTTACCTCGTCACCATCCTCGATATACAACTCAACAATCTCTCCTGATATTTCCGGGTTGATTTTTACTTCTGTTTCAGGTTGAATTTTTCCATTGGCAGTAATATATTCGGTAATATCACGCTTGTGCACCAAATCTGTTGCAACATCATAGTTGAGTTCCTTACCGAACCATCCTGCTTTTTTACCAATAACTGCAAAAACAATCAATATCAGTGCTGCAATTATTAAGTAGCGAAGTAACTTTTTTGTATTCATAAAAAACGGTTTAATTCATTGTTAATGATATTGGTTTCCCCTGATAAAAATCAAGGATTTTTATTTTAAATATGTATTCATATTTTGACTGTAACAGATCTGACCTTGTATTAGACAATTGATTTTTTGCAGCATTATAATCCACTGTGTTAACCAGACCGACTTCATACCTTTGCTTTGTATAGCTAAAAGATTCTTCCATTGCTATAAGGGCTTTCTCAGAAGCCTTGTATTTTTTCAGTGCGGCCCTGGCATCTGCATATGCCTGTTGTATTTCTTTATAAAGCAGATTTTTAGTGTACTGGAGGTTATATTGCTGATTCATGATCAGGATTTTTGCATTACTGATTGCATTGTTTACATACCAGCCGTTAAAAACCGGCATACTGATATTCAAAGAAAGGCTTTTGTATATATTATCCGAAAGCTGGTCCTGAAATGGATAACTATTATAATCAGGAACAGGCATTAATGCAGTGACATTTTCACCACCTGATGTCTGTCCAATGACTGTTGATTCATAGTTATAGGTTATTCTTTGACGGGCATCTGAAAAACCGGTATAATAAATACCCGAAAGACTTATCTGCGGACTTCGCCTTCCCCTGGCTATATTCAATCCTGCTTCCGCACTTTTTAATTTGTATTCTGCACTTTTGATCTGTGGCAGAATATTCCGGGACAAATTGAATATTTCATCAACATTACCAATAACTTCCTCATTTTCCGGTATTTCTATCACGGGAATTTCTATCTCAAAATCTGTGACCGATTCAAGTTCCAATAGCTGGATCAGGTTCAGGTAAGCTATATCCAACTGATTTTGGGCATTAACTACCTGAAGTTCTTCTGCTGCTGACTGCGCCTGTATTTCCAGCAGATTTGCCTTTGGCAGACTCCCTGCATCTACCAGCTTTTCTGTCCTTACAACTTGCTGATTTGTAATATCCAACTGGTTTATGGCTGCATTAAGTAATTCCGTGTTCAGAATAATCTGGAGGTATGCTGCTGCGATGTTCAGGGAAATATCATTCTTAAATTTTTCAAGATCTTTGAGACTGGCCATCAGATTCAGCCTGTTCTCACGTATGGTCTGAATTTTTTGAAGTCCCCCGAATAATGACACAGATGCATTGGCATTAAGGTTACCGGATGAAATGGTCTGGTTCTCCTGAAATTCATAAGTGGTCTGATCCAAAGCACGACCGCTGGAATAACTATGACCGTAACTTCCATTTAATGATGGTAATAAATCCAGCTTTGATTGTAACAGTGAGTTTTCCTTAATCCGCGTATCCAGCTCCTGTTGCTTAACCTGTATGTTATTTTCAAGCGCGTAACGGATACAATTTTCTAATGACCATTTATCTTGTGAATAACCGGTGCATAAAAAACAGGTAAGAATGATGGTAAACAAATACCTGATTATCTTATTTTGTTTCTTCATTTGATAATTAAATTTATATTCGCCGAACTTCCCGATAAATCGGGACAAGCTCGCGGCATAATAGCCGGGATAAGCAATAAGATCGTAATACTAAGTTTAATAGTCTGAAGGAACAAATAATGAACAATATCTTCAACATGCCTTATTGTCATTCCTCCAGATAGATTTCATTAAATGATGAAATGAATTAATATGTTTATCTCAGGAGATTGTAAATAAATCCCTGTATATAGTTTGGTAAAAATATATACATTTAGCCTAAACAAAGAATTATATTATAATATTTTATGACAAAATATTTAGCACTGGATGGTGTGGGTGACATTAAGCTTACGAAGAATGCAAGATGCAGAAGCCTGAAAATCACAGTCAGACCTCTCCAGGGCGTCAGGGTATTAATCCCGCCACCTGTTAGTTATGAGGAAGCAGAAAGATTCGTTTATATGAAGAAAGAATGGATCAGAAAGACCATTTCAAGAATGCAGCATATCGAAAATAATTATACTCATTTTAACGAAAACTCCGCATTTCAGACCAGAGAACATCAGTTAAAGCTCTTAAAACATCCTGAAAGAACCATTAAAACCATTATTAAAAACCGGGTTATTTATGTTTTCTACCCTTACTATGCCGATATCAGCGATACCAGAATACAAAAATGCATACGCAAAGCCATTACCGAAGCATGGAGAATTGAGGCAAAAGCCTTTCTGCCCGGAAGGGTCAGGGAGCTGGCATTAAGATTTGGATTCAAATACAACCGTGTTTATATAAAAAACGCAGGCACAAGGTGGGGTAGTTGTTCCTCAGCCAATAACATCAATCTGAATGTTCAGCTTATGAGACTTCCGCAACACTTAACAGATTATGTGATATTGCATGAGCTGGCACATACAATTCATAAAAACCATGGTAAAAATTTCTGGATATTGCTTGAAAAAGTCACAGGCAATGCAAAAGGACTTGACAAACAACTGAAGAAATTTAACCTGAATATCTGGTAAAAACCTGCTTCGGGAAATAGATTTTCAGAATGACAGATTAAAGGGAGGTTGAATTATATTTTGAATTCCTGTTGTACTAACTTTTGAAGAGCCTGTATATATTCGGCAGATTTTTTGCGCCCGAAAAGCGTAACAAACTGTTTTGTAAGGATATTCTTAATATCAGTCTGCCAGTCAAGGAGGGATAAAGTGGAAATTCTTCCCTGTTCGTGTTTCTCAAGTAACCTTCGCAATGTATTGATATGTGAATGAAATGCAAGATAGGCCTTTATGGTTAATCTTAGTGCATGACTCAGCCTGTTCTCAACCTTTCTGATGTGACCGGGAATAATATCAAAAGATGTATCATAAAAATCATAGAATGAATTATTCCAGTTAATAAAATGGATGAGAAAATCAACCAGTCTGAACAATTCCTTCTCTTTAGCTTTATCAGCGGTATAATGAAATAGTTCCCTGATCTCTTTGATGTAAGCTGATTTGATATGCCTGTCGAAAACATCGATAATATCCAGTGTATATTTCTGATAATCTTTTTCAAGCGATCTTGCTGTCATCTCCGCCAGGAATTGTTTATCCTTCATCCCGATGACCTTTCTTATAACATATTTTTCATCTTCCAGCAGATTGTAAACAGGAAATTTTTTATTGCTGATCATGTCATCTAACAGGACTTCTGAAAAGTAGCCCGAACAAATCAGTTCGCATAATTCTTTTTCTTTATCTGTCAGTCTTTCCAGTTCACTTTTATACAATTTTAGATACTCATTTATCCTGCTGGCAAGTTGAATTGTCCTCCCGTTGAATTCAATAATAATCCCCAGAGAATAGAAATTCCCGGACTTATACTTCTTTGCTTCTGATGTTAAAAGAAGTTTATGAAAAATATTTGTAACGACCTGGTTCAATGATAAAGATTTATTCTATTTGTCGCTAGGTGAAAATACAAAATAAACCGCTGATATCAAAATATCCTTTTTAACTGATCTACGATATTATGAACTTTATCAGATTAAAGTCCAGTAAATTACTTCAACTTTCTTTCAAATTAAATTATTGATTATCACTTCAATAATTGTAGCTTATACACTTATTAAAATCCTTATTTGATCTGCTTTCAGAGCGTTAAATTAAATTGTTAATATATAATTGATTAAGTAAACTTTTTATGCGTATTTTCGTAATATACTTACAGATTGACTAAAACAGTTTTTTAGGGTAATCTGGTATTTAAAATTACTGCATTTTCACTGAATAAAAAGCAAACCTGGTTCACAGGAGCATAAATATTTCCGACAGGTTTCATTTTTTCAGCCTGAAAAGAAGCAGTATATTTAATATGTTAACAAGCCAGACTAAGCTTTGGGCATCCGGAAATACATACGATACATTTTTGCCTTAGTGGTTCTGTTTTCAAACGGAATTGCCTTCTCACAGACCACAATTACCTCGCAAACAGACGGAGACTGGGATGTCCCCGCCACATGGGATCTGGCCAGGGTACCTCAGAGTGGTGATTCTGTAGTAATCAATCATCTTGTTGAAATAGATCTTGCCTCACACAATGATACAGTCAGCGGAATTACTATAAATCAAAATGGTACTCTGCAATGGGCAGGAAGTGCCAACATCAATATCACAACCGGCGGTGTAACTGTTAACGGAGGTGCTCTGAACAGAAATGGGCAAGCTGCCTATTTAGTTTTTGTTAGCGATAACGCCAGTAATTATATTCACAACGATGGAAGCTTATTTAATATTGGTTATATATATATAAGTGGTGAAAATTCATTGTTATATTTCTCTGGCGATTCTTCCATAAAAATTACGAATTCCATCCGTTTCACTAATAGCAGTCTTTATGATACTATCATCTTTGAATCTTCTGCACTTGATACCATAAGCAATGATATTGTTTTTGATAATGACTTTTCGGAAGTAATTATTAAACAGGATTGTGAAGTATTCATTGGTGATGATATCAGAATGGACGGCACAAATGACAACAATAATTCTGTTAAGGTTGAATCCGGCGGTTCACTGACCGTTAATGATGATTTTAACTTTAACAGTTGTATTTTCAATATTTATAATTATGGCACAATAAACCAGGGAGGTGATTTTCAAAATGCATCATCCAATGAAGTTTCGTGCTTTAATTATGAAAACGCATACTGGTATTATAGTGGTTCTTCATATGACTCAGATTTGCAATTATATTGCAGTTACGAGAACAGTACTTTCACCTATAATGGTGGTACTGATCAAGATATATATATCCCCCGGGATGCCTATTGGGACCTTGCTTTATCCGGTTCCGGTGATAAAGACCTGCGAGGAAATCTCACTGTCAGCAATGATCTTACCATTTCCGACGCGGCCATCCTGGATGCAAACAGTAATAATTACGACATTACTTTAGGAGGCAATTGGAACAACGCTGCAACCAGTAGTTTTGATGAACGCAATGCAACCGTTATTTTTAACGGTGACGAAGACCAGACTATAACCAAACCGGGCGGGGAAGAATTCTATAACATGACGTCCAGTAAATCATCCGGTTCAGTATTCCTTAACGATTCCTGCACAGTTAAAAATTATCTTAATCTTTATAACGGAAATATCAATACCGGTACAGACACCTTATTTCTTTCAGATACTGTTCCATCACGGTTGAACCGGTACTCCGGTCATGTTATTGGCAAACTTAAAAGAGCAGTCAGCGATACTTATACCGGCACTGACTATCTTTTTCCTGTCGGCAATGGCACTACCTATAATCCTGCTGTACTGAATTTTACTACCATTACAAATGATGGCAATGTAACTGCTGAGTTCATTGCAAGTGATCCCGGACCGGTTGTTCCACCCATTATTGAAGGAGGAGTTACGATTTCAAACTCATTTGATAACGGATATTGGAAACTAACATCAGGAGGAGGATTTGCATCTTCTGATTATGATATTTCACTGACAGCCAATGGATTTGACGATGATGTTATCAATTCGGCAACAAGGGTTATTATCCGGCCAACTACCGGGCCATGGGATGATCCCATTCCTGGTGATCATGCAGATGCTTCAGACCCTGTCATATACCGTAATAATGTCGACTGCGGAATTTCTGCCTCGGGCACAGAATTTGGTATAGGTGATACGGATTGTGATATTGTTTTTACGGATCAACCTGATAACTTATCAATCTGTTCAGGCAGTGAAGCCAAATTTTCTGTAACTGTTACGGGAGCTACTGCATGGCAATGGCAGAAAAACGGAACAAATCTTTCAAACGGCGGTGATATTTCCGGTGCAGATGAATCCGAGCTAATCATTTCAAATGCAGACGAAGCAGATATTGGCAACTATGCATGCCTTGTAACCACAGCCTGCGGAAGTGCCCTGAGTAACAGCGCCAGTCTGAACATCAGCCAGCCCTTTCCATCACTAGGATTTGCATTCGAAAAAACAATTACTGTCAATCAT